>JABCON020000030.1 GCA_013333595.2 Candidatus Saccharimonadota bacterium | reverse complement strand
TGGTGGCGATCATTTGGATTCCAGATGCAGACGCCTACCTGGGCAACACGGTTACGCCAATCGATGGTGTGTAGTGAGCATTCA
This sequence comes from Candidatus Saccharimonadota bacterium, assembly GCA_013333595.2. Classification (GTDB taxonomy): domain Bacteria; phylum Patescibacteriota; class Saccharimonadia; order Saccharimonadales; family Saccharimonadaceae; genus SDRW01. The sequence goes on along the minus strand of JABCON020000030.1, from coordinate 11,142 downwards.
CCAACCAGGCGAGGTGTTTTAGGCTCCTCTGAAGGCAGATCCGCGTAGCCAGCAGTACGAGCATCTAGTTGACTCTCCCGATTGATACCCGTAGCCGCTTGGACATCCACAGCGGAACCCTCCGTCAGCACAAAGTTATATTCCGTAGCCAACTGTGGCCCAGCGCTAGCGGCGAGTTTGCGTTCAAGTTCAGCTTGGCTGCGGGGCCGCCAGTATGGTGGGCCATGCTGCGCTAGCTCGTGCCAGTCTGTACACGCAGCCAGAATTTGGGGAATATGTGCCTGGGCCAAGGCATGGATAGTGGCGGTCATGGCAGTCTTCTTTCTGTGAGCCGGGGCAAGACTGCATGCTACTTATAGGTATGCAAAGTTGCAAGGGAAGTTACCTGTGAGAATGTAGTACCTAACTATCCATGAATCCTGCTGGCGTAAGACATAGCTAAAAGTTACTGCGAGCTGGGGTGAGCCGGGCCAGCTTGAGTCATGGAGCAGGAGTATGCCTAAGCGAACCCGGCTTGGGTGGCCAACGCACCCTGCCATACAAAGCACCTCCGTATAGTGTTGATATAACCAGGCTAACATTTCAGAAAAGGTTGGCTACAAACAGCAAGATGTGTCCCTGTGTGACCCTAGTGGAGGATGTTGGGTTACGGCGTCTGCAGCATGGGGAAGCGCCAAGTTCTGCGGAATGCCCGCTGCACGTCCTCTGCTTCATCTCAGCATGGCGAGGCTGGGCTGCTGATGATGGACCCGCTTGATTACTGTAATCAAGCGCTCTCGCCTATTTCTGCACTGCTTCGAGCGACTTCTATTAGGGCTTTGACAGATCAACTTATATGATCTATTCTTGTTGCATTATTAAATCGTTTGGACATATTAGCTTACTATATACTCGTTGACAAGTCAACCAATGTGTAGTAGACTAGATACATTATGTCGGAACGTTACACCAGGGTCGCAAAGGCTGTTGCCGAAAGCGCAGAATACACCGCAGCAAATACACTTTCTGAAAGTGGGCAAGAAGGAGCTATGTCAACGAATACAGAATCCCGACAAAGCGAAAGCACTGGCTCCGGAGTTGCTGATGCTTTCATCGATATAATGAATACAGCAGAAGAGAACCGTCTGGCTAAAATTGAACGCGAAAAGAATATGGTACGTGATTATCGGCTCGTCCTTATTGCCAATGCAGCAATCTCATCTATTTAAATTCGTGCGGTTATGTCATTTTTGCCACCAAAATGCCATAGACTTTACTACGATTTATGGCACGATCGCTCATGGATTAATCGACGGGTAGATGAAGTTAAAATAATTTCGGCAGGTGCAACTAAGACTAAGAGTACGTTTGATCTTAACATTAAAAAGCTTAATGAAATTGCGAATGAGCACAATATTAGCAACAGTGAGAGAATAGCCGTTCCTTTGTTTATTCAGCCAAGGATGCCTATGGTTGATGTTAATATAGATTTAAACGGCAAATCGCAGTCTCTTGCAGGGTCATCATCAAGTGCAAGCATAGCAAGTTGTATTTGTATAAACGACGTGCTCGATCAATTAAACGTAGATCATTCAGAGGAAACACTCAGTATTCTATATCCTCCATTCTATGAGTGGCTGTTGGATCGCGATAGTAAAAAGGCTACCCAAGCAATTAGACTGATATCAAGTAAGATCATAGATAATAGTGAAATCCCTACCTCCGCTTGGGGCTTGAGGCGCTGGTCAAAACTCAGAGATAGTTTTGTTGTCGTGATTCATCTTGATCGACTGCAAGATCATGAGAATGCGAAACTCACGTGTGAATTTTCAACTATGTACAGTAGCATCGGAAAGCTTGAACTATCTGACTCTTCAGTGCTTGAGGAAGGTTTAGAAGAGCCCCAGGGTGACAATAACGATGTCAATCAACAACCCTCTAGGTTCAATAAAGCTTGGACCAAAATAAAAGGCGCTATTGCTCCCGCCGGGATATTTTTTGTAAGAACTATTATCCCAGCGGGCAAAAAATTATTTTTGCCAAGATTTCAAGACATACCTTTCGATATCACAGGAGGTCAACTGGGTACTGGGTTCGAAGAGCGCTACCATCTTAAATTTCATGTCCCTGATGGACTTGAGATCTCCTCGCTAAATATATATGAAGGTGACAACGATCTTTCTTCTGTCTATGTAGAACAGCCGACCTATATACATGAAAAATATGCGCGAGGTGCATGTTATTGTAAAGCCTGCGAAAAAGTTGATTCACTTAATTGCCAATTTGCCCATACGTCAACTTCTCTTGAGATTCATGACCTGACAAAAATGCAGCCAGGGGGAAATGGGAAAAGTTATCATCTTAGAATTGGTATGGAGCCTAATGGGCGTTTCAAATTCCCCTTGCTAATATGCTGCTACATGCTTATTCTTTATCTGTTTTTGGTTAGGTATGTAATTTGGCAAGGTCCGGATCTTGCGACTTTTTCATTAACATCAGCAGCATTTTTTGTTGCGCTACCTTTTCTATTTAGGCGATATAAGGAACATGACTTCACTTTGGGCGCGTTGCGACGTGGCCGGGTGATAATTGGTCTCCTAGTAGCTATCTGTCTTACCGGTGGATGTGGATTCTTTAGCCATCTAGTGAAGGTTTCGGATGATCCATCATCTAGCTCTGATGAGACGTCGAGACGTTTAGTGTCTAACGTGGTTGAACCATTTGGTTATGAGCCCTGGATGGCTTTGTTTTTTGCCATAGTTTTCATGATAGTCTTTTTGCTGTTGTCTATACGGCGGTCGAGATCTCTACAGCGTCACCTTATTGATCAATTGAGTGCTATTAATGACGGGGTAAAGTTCAGTGTGAATGGTTCATCCTAGGGTATATAGCTGCTTTGTTTTATAGCTTGTCATCTCTCACCACTCCCAGGCCAAGCCCGCAAACAACCCGCCATACAGGTCGGTGAAGTGTGCTTGAACGGCTGAGCTGGTAGTAAGGTCCAGTTGGTTTTGGTTGGTGGGTTGCCCGGGGCGCTGTAGGTGGGTCAGGCCAGAAAATTGCCAGATTTGCTGCGGCTTTTCGCCAATAAAGATGGCTTCAAAACGAGCTTGTAGGGTGCGCTCGTGGAAGGCTAAGCACTCTTCCCAAATACAGCGAGGTTGGGCGTAATCTGCTACCTCTGGCGTATTAGGTGCAAGGGTAAACGCTAGGTCGTAGCTCTGGCCACGCCGCAGTGGCTCGGGCAGGAAGAAGCGATGTTCGTAGCCGCCTTCGATGGGTTGGGTGGTAGTGCGCCAGCTGCCATGTGGCATAGGCGGGGCTGGAAAAAGACTGGTAATAGCGTAGTAGTCCACCTCGTCGAACAGCGCCAGCAGCCGGTAGTGATGCCGAGTTTGTTGCCAGCAACCATCACTAAATACGGTGGTGAGGCTAGCGGATTCGTGGATGGCACCGTTATGTAGTTCTGGCAGTTGTTTACCTGGGGGAGAGGCTGGGTACCAGCCAGTTAAAAGCTGGAAGCGTAGTTGTTCGAGGGCCTGGGCTTCACGCGCCGCAACCGTATCCAATCCGCGCTCAATGCGCTGACCATAGACGACTCGGCGCTGCTTGAGGCTGCTAAGCCCAGCTGTGCTGCTATCGAGCCCAAAGGCGGCCATCAGTATGTCGGCGTCGGGTTCGTGCAGCGACTGAATGGCCGAAATCAACCGCTGCTTTTTGAGTTCGTAGCTATCTTCTGCCGAGCTGCGCAGTACTTGGTCCACTAACCCCGCGTGGGAAAGTCTACGGGGAATCATCCCCTCACCTTTACGTAGATACATCAGGTCGGTCAGGAGGTCTTCGCTGCTGAGAGGCTGTTGGTGCATTTTTGTTCCCTCCAAAACCTGGTTTCATGTACTACCACAGTGCCCCAGATCTTCCTGGAGTTTTGTCATGCCTGGTTGTTCCATTTTTGCTCACTATGCCAACTTTTTTCCATCTTTCCCAATCACCATGACGGTGCTCATATCGTCAGAGTTAGCCGGGTTGGCAACAGGGACTACCTGGCATAACCAGAAAGGAGCGTGGGATGACATACCCACCACAAGGGGCGCGCTATCTGCCTGAACGTACCAATGCTAATGGGATAATGAGCACCAGTTTTGGCCGCACGGTACAGGCGGTGCTGCATACCTATGAGGAGCGTGCGCATCACCGCCACCTGGCGGCACAGGCAGACCTAGCCACCGCTAGTGAACAGGCTCGGGCTGCGCTCACCTCTCAGGCACTTGGTAATACGTTGGCTTTGGTGCAGCAAGCCGCGGCGTGCACCAAAGCTGCACCCGCTGGGACTGGTTACTACGCCCAGATTGTGGCGGCCTACGCCAGTGGCGCAGCCCGGCGGGTGGCGGATTTATGAGGAACATAGCATGCGGCGGCTGCGCCGGCATAGCTAGCTTTATGCTCGGCATATGGGCCGCCATATACACAAACATTGGCCACGCTTTTCTTTGCTGGGTGTGTACAGCTGTACTTTTCACCCTTGTAATGGGCGACGTGTACGTAGCTGGTGGAATGCGTGAAGTGGTGCGGCGCATGCGCATCATATATGCGGTGTGGCGCTGCCAGCGTAACAGCTCTTACCTCCTGCAACCTCATGGCTACATGTATAGCCAAGGGAGACTGATCCAAACCATCCCATTGGCTGAGCAAGCTACAAAACTCGATACAGCTCTCGCAGCTGACCAAGCAGCCTTTCAACAGGCGATGGTGCAGCTACAGAAGGCTCAACATGGGTTTGATGTGGAGAGTTAGGAAGTAATGAGCGGCAGTGCGGGACTGTGGCTGATGTAAATAAAGAGTCAATTTCCAAACTGATGCAAAAACCACAGCGCCGAAATATAGTGCCACAACAGGCCATTTAACCACCGTTTGGCAATGTCTTACCGCTCACCTGTCTTGCTGCCTAGACGGTTTACGTATGGAAATAAATGAGCCGTAATGAAGGTAAGCGGGATGAATATTTTTCGATAAAACCTTCCCACTAAAGCGCTATGTAACAAAGGATAAGGAGACGTGTTATGCCTAAACAAAATGGCGATATACACACAGAATCTGTAGCCACACAGCGCTTTTGTACTATTTTGGCTGACCCGCCATGGCCTGGCCAAAGCGGTGAGCGGCACTACGCCACCATGAGCTTAGACCGCATTGCGGCTATACCAGTTTCTGCCTTGGCTACGCCAAATGCTCACCTGTGGCTTTGGACAACAAATGCCCTCTTGGTTGACGCCTACGCAGTCGCAGCAGCGTGGGGTTTTACTGTCCGCAGCCCGCTTACCTGGGTTAAGTTCCGCCTTGGGTTAGCGAGCCAGTACCAGCTTCGCAACGCTACCGAGCAATTACTGTTCTGCACTCGTGGTAAAGCACCAGTGCGTTATCGCTCCCAGCCGACCTGGTTTAACGCGCCAGTGCAGGAGCATTCCCGTAAGCCAGCTGAACAGTTCGCCATTATTGAGCGGATTTCACCCGGGCCATACTTAGAGTTATTTGCCCGCAGGCGACCCGAATCAAATGCCGATTGGTCAATTTGGGGTAACGAGGTCAAGTCAGACATTGCTATTCCTGGCTACCCAGTACCACAGCAGCGGCTGGAGGAAAAACAATGATCCAGCTACGCCATCACCTCACCAACACGACAGAAAGGTGCTGCTATGCGCCCGACGCCAACGTCTCTCCCCACTCGTTGTTTACGAGTAGCTGCCACATTGCTGCTTGCCAGTGTGTGTCTCCACGTAGCCGCCATGCTGCTTACGGCTGTTTGGATCAAATTGCTAGTCATCTTTGTGCTTATCCTGCTCATTCCCGCTGTGCGAAGGCTGGTTTGTTGGATGCTCGAACTGCGGTATTGGTAATGCTAAATGCCCTGGATATAGCTAACAAATAATAACTAAGGAGAAATTATGTCAAAGAAACCGAAGCAAGCATCATCAAAACAATTCCCACATACAGGCAAAACAAGCCGCCGTGCACGCTCCTGTGATGTACGGGCTGTGCCCTGCTGGAAGCCAATCGCTGAGCTGGAACTTGCTCGTGTGCTGGCGCTGTATGTCGTAAATCAACATGAAGGAGACGACCTATGCCATACTCCCAAGAGTTAGTGTGGCTGCAGCTTTTTTGGCCACGACCGTTAAGCACCCAGACGGTGAGTGAGCTCCTTCAGCGTCTTGTGGCTGACCCGCATAGTGGGCGGCTTGTGTTTGAAACCAGGGCACATGCCAAAGGTCTTGTTTTCTTACTGGGAGTACGTTCAAGCCAGCGTGACACTATCGCGCACATTGTTCGTGAACTCGTGCCAGGCGTGCAGTATACGGACAGTACGGAACAACCTGCTGACTCTGGTGAAGCTACTTCACTAGCTAATCTTCGCCCGCGCATGGACAAGGCGGCCCGGATTACGACCAACCGTAGCGAACGCCTCTTGGCGGTTTCGCAGGTGGAAGCTGCAACGCGCAGACTGCTGGCTGCGTGTAGTGAACTCTCACCTGGCGAGTGTGTAACCGTGCAGGTTCAGTTGGGGCGGCGTAGACCGCCGCGTAGTGTGCCGTATCAGTCATGGTGGGATGTGCTGATGCACGGCTATCGGCCACCTGCGAATACACGTCTAGACAAAACCGATCGCTGCCAGTACCACTGCGTGCAGGTAAGTGTGCGTATTGGGGTTGCTGGAATGAGCCACGCCCGTGCTCGCCAGCAGCTGCTCAACATATTTGGTGCTATGCGCAGCGTGGAGACCAGTCATACTCGTCTCCGGCTCACCCCAGAATCAGCAACGCGGCTTAACCAAGCGAGTGTACCGTGGTATCCCTTCTATACAACGAGCCTACTGGCTGCAAGCGAAATTGCTCTTTTAACCGGCTGGCCAATCGGTGATAGTGAATTGCCTGTGCTAGGGCCTATCTCGCCTCGGGTCATGCCACCCCCGCACTGGCTGAGCAGCACACAATCCAATCTGGCTGGCCGAGTATTTGGGGTAAGTAACGCGCCGGGGCATACGGATACTTCTTTGGGCATTTCGCCAGCCGATAGTCTGCTCCACACCGTGTTACTTGGCCCGACTGGAGTTGGTAAATCGACCGCTATGCTACGCCTTATTCTGGCAGATATACGGGCCGGGCGCGGTGTGCTAGTGATTGATCCCAAGTCTGACCTCGTGACGAGCCTGCTTGAACGCATCCCACCCAGCCGCCATAAGGACGTGGTACTGCTTGATCCAACTATGCCCCAGGTAGTCGGCCTCAATCCGCTGGTGTCGCAGGCTGCTCGCCAGCAGCCTGACTTGGTTGCGGATAGTCTGCTAGCTAGTTTCAAAAGCATATTTGCTGAAAGCTGGGGTGTGCGTACAGAAGAAGTCTTAGCAGCCTGCTTGCTGACCTTAGCGCGCGTTAGCCAATCCCTACCCGGCGTGGCGACGTTGGTTGCTATCCCAAGTTTGCTTACTAATCCCGAGTTACGCTGCCGTATTACTAGTAAGATTGACGACCCTCTAGGTGTGTCTTCTTTCTGGGCTAAGTTCGATAGCTGGAGCCCTGAGCAGCAGCGCCAAGTCATTGCACCAGTCTTAAACAAACTGCAGCAATTAGTAGTGCGTCCACATATGCGTGCCGTACTTGGTCAAACCGCTCCATACTTTCAGCTGGATGAGCTGTTTACCAAACGTAAAATTGTGCTCATCCGCCTCAATAAGGGCACTTTAGGTGCAGAAGCTGCGCGCCTGCTTGGCTCGCTGGTAATGGGGCAACTGTGGCCACTTATACTTGGCCGCGCGAACGATCCACCCACCCGGCGTGCTATTACCAGCATCTACATCGATGAGGTTCACGATTTTATCCAGGGTATTCCTGGCGATTTGGCTGATGCCTTAGCGCAAAGCCGGTCACTTGGTGTGGGCTTTACGATGGCCCACCAGTACCGCAGTCAACTGAGCCTTGCGATGCAGCGCGCCATTGATGCTAATGCCCGGAACAAGATTTGCTTTGAACTTTCGGGCGCGGATGCAAAGGACATGGCAGCCATGGCAGCGTCACACCTTGTTCCGGCAGATTTTATGCTGCTATCGCGGTTTCATATTTATGCCAGTTATTGGTGCGAGGGCGCTAAAACTGGTTGGCTGTCCGGCACAACGTTGCCGCCACCAAGTATATGCAGCGATCCACTCGCCATAGCAGCTGCTAGTTGTGCCCGCTATGGCCAACCCACCGAACAGGTTGAGGCAGAGCTACGCCACGCCCTGGGGTGGGACACCCCGACGGTTCACCAGACCACGCCACGTAATAGTGGCATATCTGGGACATCATCAGTCCAAACACACTTTGGCCGCACGACCAAATCGCCCTAATCCACGCAGAAAAAAGTACTCACATACGTGGCTTCCTAATGACCAATCGCAAGACCTGTCGCGTATACGAGCTAGTCCGTATATACCCCGCTAAGTCGCATAATTTTGGCCAATAAGGGATGTGACTGTCTGCCTCTTCGTAGCAGCCACACTGAGTTACGCACCGGGGCACACCCTATCTGTCCAAACAGCCCGTTGACCGTTCGGTTACCCACCTAAGCCCTTGGTTATCTCATCAACTAATGAGGAAGTAGGAGCATAAATATGACTCATCGCATTACTCGGTCGCGCCTGGCATGGCTCGCCAGTCGGCTAAGCGATCATGCACACACCGTTACCCGGATACTTTCCGATCAACGTTTCGCTACCACTCGCCAGCTTGCACGCTTTCTAAGGCCCGCTTTCCAGAGTGACGCTTCGGCTTTACGCCAAACCAATCGCTTGATGGGAACGCTCCAAGACAGCGCACTTGTCAAAACACTTCAGCGGCGAGTTGGCGGTGCTCGTGCTGGATCGAGCAGTTATGTATGGCACCTCAGCGAAGCTGGCTACCGGCTCGATGAGTTATGCAGCCTCCAAGACAGTGCTACTACACGGCCAGTATCACGGCGGCGCATCACTGAACCTTCTTGGACGTTTCTTGCTCATACGTTGGCAGTAACTGAGCTTCGACTCGTCAGCGAAGAAACATGCCGTAGATGCGAAATAGAACTTGTCAAAGCTGAGCCGGAACCAACCTGCTGGGCCAAACACCTTGGCCCATATGGCCAGCCCGAATGGGTTAAACCAGACCTTGGCCTTGTTACCGCTTGTGTTGGCTACGAATACAACTGGTGGTGTGAGTTAGATATGGGCACTGAACGACCAATACGCATTAACCGTAAAACCGATGCCTACCTGCGCCATCTCACTAGTGGAGTAGAGCAGCGACGCCGTGGCGTCTTCCCGGTCGTTGTATGGGTTGCCTCCACACTCCAGCGGGCCGAGCAGCTGGTCAACATCTTTAGCACTCGCACCGATCTGCCCGCTGGCATGTTCCAGGTCGCCGCCCTCAATGATTGGCCCAGCCTGCTTGCCAGTACGGCATCCGCTGCGTGACGTGAATTCTACATCATATTTTCAGGCAAAAGGACTGGACTCTTAGTGCAAAACGAGCGTCAATAGAAGTAGGCCAGTCTGACCACCACCGACAGTATCCGGCAAGGTAAACAACATAAACGAACGCATAAGGAGCGAGACCCATGAGCACCACGCCCCCAGCCAATCCGCTTGCGGCTATGGCTGCAGATCTAACACCTAAGCGAGCCATTAGCTATATCCGTGTCTCTACCAAAGGCCAAGCTGCGCGTGGTGATGCTGCCGAAGGCTTCTCTATTCCGGCCCAGCGAGAGGCCAATAAAAATAAGGCAGCGGCGCTTGGTGCCTTCATCGTCAAGGAATTTATTGATCGGGGTGAATCTGCTCGCAATGCCAAGCGTCCAGAACTGCAAAAGATGCTAGCCTACATTACCGAACACAACGATATTGACTACGTTATTGTGCACAAACTTGACCGCCTGGCACGTAACCGGGCTGATGACGTCGATATTAACCGTGTGCTCGAACAGCACAATGTTCGCCTTGTCTCGACCAGCGAAAATATTGATCAAACGCCTGGCGGTATGTTGCTCCATGGCATTATGTCTTCCATCGCCGAATTCTATAGCCGTAACCTTGCGGCCGAAGTATCAAAAGGCATGAGTGAGAAGGCAAAACATGGCGGTACCATTGGCAAGGCTCCGCTGGGATATGTGAATAAACAGGGCAAAAATGAGCATGGTAAGCGCCATAGCTGGGTGGAAGTTGACCCGGTGCGTGGCCCGCTCATCGCTGAGGCCTTCCGTGAATACGCCACGGATACATGGACTGCCAAACACCTAACCGAGCACCTGACCGCTCGGGGGTTGACCCAGCCAGCGACCAGTCGCTACCCAGAGCGGCCTATGACGCAGTCACGGCTGATCGATGTGCTGCACAATCCATACTACCGTGGGGTTGTGAGCTACCAGGGCGTTGAGTACCCCGGCCGCCACCAGGCCCTGGTTGACGATGAGACCTGGTATAAGGTCCAAACCGTCCTGAGTGCCCACTACAACGGCGAACGTCGGCGGGTTCATCATCACCACCTTAAGACCACGGTGTGTTGTGGTCAGTGCGGTAGCCGCCTCATTATCCAGAACACTAAGAACAAGCGTGGGGTTGTGTACCCATACTTTGTCTGCTCATACCGGCAGCGTCAGCGTGATGGGTGCCGCTTCAAAGCGGTGCTCATTGATGAGGTGGAAGCGAGGGTAGCAGAGCTTTACCGCACGATCCGTATAACCCCAGCTCAGCGCAAGCGGATTGCAGCGCTAGCCCAGCGGGAACTGGAGCGTATCTATGCTAGTCGGGCGGAACATGGTCGCCAGCTTGAGCAGCAGAGCCGTAGCCTGCTACGCAAGCGCCAAAAGCTGCTTGATGCTCACTACGCTGATGCCATTCCGCTGGATCTACTGAAGCAAGAGCAGGACCAGATTGCAGCGCAGCTGGCGAGTATTGAGCAGCAGCGTGCTGCGCTGAGCCTCGAGTCCCACGTAGTCCAGACGCACCTTGGGTATGTGCTGGATCTGCTGGAAGATTGCTTTCGCTTGTATATGCAGGCAACGCCGAGTATGAAGAAGTTGCTTAATGGGGTGTTTTTTACTGCGGTTGCTATTAACCCGCAGGATGATGCGAGTGGGGTGAGTCGCACGGCGACTGCTCACCTG
>JABCON020000029.1 GCA_013333595.2 Candidatus Saccharimonadota bacterium | reverse complement strand
GGCGCGCTCCACACCAAAGCTCGGCTCAATCACATGCGGCACAACCTTTTCGTTCGTGCCCTTCATGCGGTATTCCATGCTTTTGCCGCTCATCTTTTGGATATTCATCAGGTCAAAGTCGGTGCGGTAGGCAATGCCCATCAGCTCCTCGCGGCCAATTGCAAAGTCGTATTCAATATCGATCGTCTTCTTGCTGTAGTGGGCTCGATCCTCGGCCGGTACGTCCAGCTCGTGGATATGTTCCTTGGCAAGGCCCAGCTTAGCCAAGAACTCGTGCGTGCTGGCCAGCAGCTCGTCAAAGGCCGCCTGCCAGTGCTCAGGATCGACAAAATATTCAATCTCCATCTGCTCAAACTCGCGGGCCCGGAACACAAAGTCGCGCGGCGCGATTTCGTTACGGAAGGCCTTACCCTGCTGAGCGATACCAAACGGTAGATTAGGATAAAAAGCATCCACCACGTTTTTGTAATTGGTAAAAATCCCCTGGGCGGTTTCGGGGCGCAGGTAGCTAATGCTATCCTCACTTTCCGTCGCGCCCACGTGGGTTTTGAACATCATATTAAAGGTGCGGGATTTGCTGAGCGGGTTGCCGTCCGGGCTTTTGATACCATGCTTTTTGATGGCCTTATCCATCTGCTGCATCGTCATGCCCTCTGGGTCGACGCCGTTATCCTTTAAGATGTGGTCGGTGCGGTAGCGGCGGTGATTAACCGTGTCTTCGCACAGCGGATCGACAAAGGTATCGACATGCCCACTGGCCTGCCACACCTTCGGGTTCATGATGATAGCTGCATCGACGCCATACATATCGTCGCGCCCATCCACAAAATGCTGCCACCACAGCTGCATAATATTACGCTTGAGCGCCACGCCCAGCGGGCCATAATCCCACGTGCCACTCAGGCCACCGTACACGTCCGACCCCTGGTAAATAAAGCCTCGACGCTTGGCCAGGGACACCAGCGCCTCCATTGTGTGTTGTGTTGGTTGCTTACTCATATTGCTTATAGTATACCATAGCTTGACTTTTAGCGTGGATGGGTGTATATATAGGTTTGTTCGCATCCCTACTACCCTGAAAGGGTTATCATGTTGAAAGATACAAGCTTTAATATGCTTCGTCTCGCTGGCATCAATGCCGGCGTTACGGTCAGTGACCCGGTGCAAACCGGGTCACTGATCCTCCAAACTAAAGAGGAGCTGCGGCAGAAGCCGCGCTCCCCCGAGACCAAGTCCGCCCTGCGCGGCGGACTGATAGGCCTGGCAACCTACCGCCCCACGCAAACGCGTGAGGGCCGAAACTATGCCGGGAAAGAGGTAGTGGCCTCTTCCCTCCTGGTCACACAGGCCCTTGTGGCCAAAATGATCAGAGAAAAAAGCCTCCCAGTCAGCTGGGAAGAAATCGGCCGAATAACTAAATTATCGGCCAATGTCCTGACTGAAACCTACCCCCGCGGCGGAGTTGCGGAGAGCGTATCAAACGCTCTCTTTGACCTTCCCGACGGGAAACGAAAGGAGGTGGTTTTGCCTCTGGTGGCGACACTCGCCACCCGGCAGGCCGATGATGTCGATAGTTATGATACAACATGCGCTCGTATGTTGGTCGTAGGATACGTCTTGCATCGGGCATCAGCCAACCAGGATATGTATGATGTCTTGGTTGGTAACCTCAGCAACGAGGCAGGGTCGTACGACCCCTTTGGTGACCTTATTGAGGTCGCACTGGCGTAAAGCTAGTACCTTCTAGACGCGCGGCGACATGTTCGCCCCCGGTGACTGCACCCACACCGTAAGCTGGGTGCTTTTTCTTGCCCTGAGCCCTGGCGCGTCTACACCGTAGCCGCATGGTGCTGCGCGAGGGCAAGCACATCTGCCAGGTAGTCTTCTGTGCCGCCTACCTGGGCCACCGCCGCTATATCGTACTGGCCCATAAGGCGCAGCAGCTTAATATGCCCCGCACCGATGCTGCCATGGGGGCTTGGTGCCAGGCCGCGCTCCTGGGCGCTGTAGCGGTAGTGCTGGTGTGGCTGCAGAGCCTGGCCATTCACATCATGCCACGCACTCAGCTCCTGGCCCAGCGCCACCATGTAGCGCACGTAGAACCAGGCCTTGGCTAGCGCCAGGGGCACCCCGTCATCTAGCGCCACTAGTAGCTGCTGGGTAAGGCCGAACCACACCGGCTCATCCACCATAGCTACCCCGCGGCGCACCAAAGCCAGTGCCTCGTAGGCAAAGCTGAGGCGGTCGTAATCGGCTAGTATGCGCCGGTAATACACCTGCATCCGGGCCGAGCCCACTACCTGCAACTGCCCCTTGCCGCGGCGCAGAATCAGCTCATTCGTTGCCAGTGGCTCAATCCCCCCAGCCAGCTTAGAGCGCGGCCGGCGCGCGCCCTTGGCAATAGCGCTGCGCTGCCCCCGCGGCGTTATGCACTGGATGATTCGGTCCGCCTCGCCGTAATCCGTCCGGCGCACAATAATAGCCATGAGGCGCTCTGGGGCCTGGCTACGTGCTGCACCACCGGCCGGGGGCTGCGTCAGGCTGCTCATCCCTGCGCCCTCTTGACCGCCCGCACCACATCACCAGGGTGAATGGTGGTTTTACTAAGCACCTGCACCACACCGTACGCCGCAAGGCTACCTGGTGGTACAAGCTCGGCTTGGTTGGTACAAAGCACCACGGGGATAGCCCCCAGGGCGCGGTCGGACTGAAGCTCATTTAGGAGTAGCAGAATGGTATTACCACTCAGCAGCACATCAGCCACAATCACCTGCGGCGTATGCTGCAGTGCGGCTTGCATAGCGTGCACCGGGCTGTGGGCCACCGCCACGCTATAACCAGCTGCCTGCAGCCGGCGGGTGTGCACATCCGCCTGCCAGGGGTCATCTTCTATCACTAACACGTGCGGTTGCTGCGCCATATACCCTACAATAGCGGCAGCTGCACGGATGGCTGCATAGTTACGTAAAAGGTCATACCACCCCCTATCCCGCGGTGGCAAATTGTGCCGGTGTGGCCGTTCATGGCGCGGGCAAAGCGCTCTGCTAGCACCAGCCCCAGCCCACTCCCCTGGGGCCGGCCAGCCACATGGGCAACGGCGGCAGCCTGGCGGAGCATACGCCGGGTCAGGACCGGGCCTTGGTCGCGCAGGCTAATGCGCACCGCCCCGCCCACCTGCCGCACCGTAAAGGTCACGGCTGTGTTGCTATGAGCATAGTGCAGTGCATTATCCGCAAACCCAAGCAAAATACGGCGCAGCAAATCCCGGTGGGCTACCACCATAGGCACCGTGCGGCGCGGCCGTACGGTCAGGGTGCGGTTGCTAGCCTGGTATAGCGGCGCAAGCTCGCGCGCAACCTCCTGGCACAGCAGCAGCGGGTTGACCGGCTCTGTGGGGAAGGCATCGGCCAGCAGGCTATCATCCAGCCGGGCTAGTTTGGATAAGCCTTCCGTCAGGCGCAGGGAGCGTTCGCTGGTCAGCACCACTCGTTCCACCAGCTGCTTTTGGCTTGCCGTCAGGGCCGTATCACCAAGCTCAAGCGCCAACTGGCGGATGAGCGATACCGGCGCCTTCAGCTCGTGGGCAGCAGCCAAAACACCAAACGACCCGCTTGTAAACGGGCCGTGGTGCGCCTGGTGGTCACTCCCCTGATTCATAGTCCCATTGTACCATGCCGGGGGCCAGGGCGGTATTGCTTATGCTTATTGATACACCGGTGGCCACAGCGCAACTATCGGTGTATGCATCATACGTGCGCGGGGCGTAGCGCCACTCCACTCACCTACTGGTTAAACGAAATCGTTTGGATGATCTTTTCAAAATCTGGCTTAAAGTTATCGGCATCAGTCCGCAGCGTGACGGTTTTATCGCGCAGCTTGTAGATAACAGCCGAACCACGAATATCCTTGGTAAAGTTACCATCGAGCCGCACGCCGGTGTTGCCGTGGGCACTGGTGGCGCCGCTACGCAAATCACCCTTTTTAATCAGGCTTTCGTACTGGGCAACCACGGTATCGTAATCCTTGTTTTCGATCAGCACGCGCAGGCCAAATTGCTGCGTTTGCGTCACTGGTGGCACCACGCCAGGATTCAGGTAGGCCTCGTAGTTACCACCACGGGCGATATCCTTGGCTTCGTATGCACTCCAGGTTTTGGGGTACTTAAAGGTGAGCCGCCCGTAGTCGTCAGGGCCAACAAAGTCACGGTTTGGCTCCTTTTCGCGCTGGGCAAACTTCTCTTCGTCTTGCTCAATTTGCTTCTTTTGGGCTTCGGCCACGGCCCGGGATTTTTGGCCCTCGACGTCGTTACTGGCAGATTGGTAATTGCTGTACGCCCAAATTGCCAGGCCACCAAACACCACCATCAGCACCGACACAACGACAATTATTGCAATATATACAACATTGCCCGATTGTTGCTTATAGTAATTATTCATACTCCCATTATACTTACGCTTGTGCCGAGTGTAAAGCCTGACAGCTACGGCGCCACGTGGTAGAGCACATGCGCCCCATGGCGCGCGACTGGTGGCACGCCGGGCACTGCAAAGCCGTAGCTCACAAGGTCGATTGGGTGGCCCAGGCGGGCGGCCTGCTGCTGCACCTTAGCATACATACGGCCTATGTGGTGGCTGGTACCAAAGGTATAGACCACACTCGTGCCAGCCGGGAAATCCACCTGCCATAAATTGCGGCACAGCACCGTAGCCTGCGTGCAGTAACGGCGTAGGCGTAGGCGCGCAATCAGCACCAGTAGCGGGTTGATTTCGTAGCCATACACTCGGGCACCCTGCTGCGCCGCCACTAGGCACACGATGCCATCGCCGCTGCCGATATCAACCAGCGTATCACTGCTGGTGAGTGGCCGCAGCTCTGTAAAGGCCTCCACCACCGACCGGCGGTGCGACGGCACGTAGGGCGCACCCGTTAGGCTGACCGCTAGGAACAAGCCAGCCAGCACCATAAGCCCAAGCCACAGCCAGGCCATTTAGGCGGCTCCGTCTGCCGCGCCGGCCTCACCCTGAGCGCCCTGAGTATCCTGGGCCGTGGCAACGGTAATGGTGTGCCTGAGCTCGGCAAGCTCCGTCTGGATAGTTGCCGCCTGCTGCTGCACCTGCTGGTAGCGCTCCACTGCTTCGCCCAGTGTAAATTCATCACTTTCAAACCACGCCACAGCCTGTTCCAGGGCGGCAATGCGCTCTTCTATCGTCTTATTCTTGCTCGTCATAGCGTAGTACCTTTGCTGTTATATTGCTTGTGTATGTGCGGATATGGATGGTCGCACCTGGGGTAATGGCCCCCGCCGCCGGCCCCCGAATAATAGCATAGCCCCGTGCCAGTACCGCTTGGGGGTCGTACGAGCTAGCCAGGCGCTCCAGCGCCGTCACCCGCTCACCTGCCTGCTGTACGCGCCGCTGCAAGCTCTGGGCAGCCTGCGACACGCCTGCCTGTACATGTGCCTGCACGCTAGTAATTGCCTGCAGCACCTGCGGGGCCGGCCGCGCCACCAGGGCCGCCACGTGCTGGGCCACCTGGTGCCTATCTGGCAGGAGCATGGTTGCAGCGTGGGTTGGCGTGGCGGCTCGCACATCAGCTGCTAAGTCCGCCAGGGTTGTATCTACCTCGTGCCCAACCCCTACCAGGGTCGGCACCCGGCTGGCGGCAATTGCTCGTACCAGGGCTTCGTCGTTAAAGCACGCCAGGTCATCCGCACTGCCACCGCCACGCACCAGCACCAAGCAGTCTGGCAACGGCTCCTGCTGGTTAGCACGTTTAATAGCCTGCACCATTGCCCCAGCGGCAGCTTCACCCTGGACGGGGGTGTGGTACAGGGTAAAGGCCACCCCGCCCCAGCGCTCATCAGCAATCCGCATAAAGTCCGTATAGCCAGCAGCCTGCTGACTACTAATGATGGCCACCCGGCGTGGCATAGCTGGCAACGGGCGCTTACGCTCCGGAGCGAATAAACCCTCGGCATCCAGCCGGGCTTTCAGCAGCTCCTGGCTGCGGCGCAGTGCACCCTCGCCACAGGGGCGAATACTATCAATCGTTAGGCTAAACTTACCCCACGCCGTTAGCTTGGGCCGGGCCCGCACCACCACCGTCATGCCGTCTTCCACCGGTACACGCAGGGCGTAGACCATCATAAAGCAATTAATGGCCGCCTCGGTATCCTTTAGGGTAAAGAAAACGTATTTATTATGGCTGACGGTGAACGAATCCACCTCGCCACGCACCAGCACACTGGGGTAGGCCCGCTCCAGCACTTGGTTGGTAATAGCCACAAAATCACCCGGTGCCAGCAGCGGCTCGCCGGGGCTTGGTGGCAGCGGGTTACTCACGCGGCCCCTGGGGGCGGCGGCCATGTTTGACCAGTGCCGCTTGGTAGAAGGGGTAGCCACCCACAATCGTACCCACAATCAGCAGCACACGCGTAAGCACAATCCCCGCAATCCCTACCGTGGGGTTGACGCCCACCAGCGCCAAAAAGCCAACCATAATTGCCTCGTACAGGCCCGCGCCACCAGGGGTGATCATCACTAGTCCAGCTAGCGCTGCAATACCATAAGCTACTACTAGCGGCGCTGGGTTAATTGGCGAGCCCAGCACCAAAAAGGATACATAGTAGAGCCCAATTTCGCTCAGGCTCAGTAGCACACCCCACAGCAGCGGCACTAGCATCACGTGCTTATTAGCCCGGATGTGCTGGTAGTCACCACTAATACTCGTCAAAAACCGCACCACAGGTGGGGCCGTAAAGATTCGCGTGCGGCGGCCGAATGTCGCCAGGCGCACCCCACCATTCGCCAGGCGCACCAGTGCCTTAGCGAGGGCTTCCATACGGTGTTGGTGGCTAAAAGTGATAATAATCAGCGCAATCGAGCCCAGCAGCAAACACACCAGCACGGCCGTTGCCAGAGTAACCCAGCGGTTCAGCGAACCATCCAGCAGCATCCACAGGGCCGCCACAACCAGCACAATGGCATAACCAGCAAAGCCAGCCACAATCCGCACCAGCTGCGCTGTGGTTGATTTTGCAACGGGTATGCCAAAATGCCGCAGCCGCCACCCCATGTACGAAATACCACTGACACCGGCGCTCGGCAGCACGTGGTTGACAAAGTTCATTTCTAGCGATAGCCGCGCCAACTGCAACCCACCCAGGCCACTGGTGCTACCCTGCGAGCGTAGGTAGGCAAATAGCGTTTCGCCCAGTGAATAGTACGAAAAGAACTGCAGCGGAATCAGCAAACCAATCAGCAGCCAAATATTGACCCGCTGCATGAGTTGCCAGGCCTGCAAAATATCATGGCGGGCGGTATATAACACCACCGCCAGAATGATAATCGTCGTAATACTGAGCCACGTTCTCCCAGAAATTTTATGTCGCATAGTACCCATTATACGCTACTTGGGCGGGCTTAGGCTATAATAAAGGAATGATAGTTTGCATTCTGGGCCGGCAACCGGAGCTTGGCCGCTATGAACTCAGCCACGTGTACGGCCGCGTTACCCCGTTTGGCCCCCAGGCTGCCCTGGTGCCAGGCGCCACCAGCTGCGATGTGCAGGCACTGGGTGGCACCCAAAAAGCCGGCCGTGTCCTGGCCCGCCTCCCCCACGCCACGTGGGGTGATATCACCAGCTTTATCCACCACACCTACCTGCCACTCTTGCAGCGCACTCCGGGTAAACACACCCTGGGCATCAGCGCCTATGGCACCACGTTCAGGCCTGCTAAGCTACGCCAGCTTGGCCTGATGGTAAAGCAGCAGCACGCCAAAGCCGGTGGTAGCCTGCGCCTCGTGCCGCAGCCAGCTGCCTCGCTTAATACTGCCATTAGCCACCACAATAAGCTTGGCCTCTCCCCTACCAAGCACGAACTGCTGCTGGTGCAACACGGCGGCACTATCATCATTGCCGAAAGCTGCGGCGCTCAGAACATCACCGCCCTGGCTCGGCGCGACCAAGGCCGGCCCAAGCGCGATGCCTTTGTTGGTATGCTGCCACCCAAGCTCGCCCTGATGATGGTTAATATCGGCCTGGGCCTGGCTGGTGTATCCTCGCGCACGTCCGCCCCTGTTCCAAGTGCATCTGCCAACCACGCCGCGCCCGCCGTGCTGGACCCATTCTGCGGCACCGGCGTGGTGCTGCAAGAGGCCTACCTGCGCGGCTGTACAGTGTACGGCACCGATCTTAACCCCAAAATGGTTGATTACAGCCAGCAAAACCTGCAGTGGCTTAGCCGCACCCACAGCCACGCCACTGGCACAGTTGGCAGCATTACCGCTGGTGATGCCACCAGCCACACCTGGCCCTACGCACCGCGCCTTTCGGCCGTGGTATGCGAAACCTACCTTGGCCAGCCCTTTAGCGCACCACCATCCCCCGCCAAACTGCGCCAGGTCCACGCTACCTGCCTGGGGATTACGCGAGCCTTTTTGGCTAACCTTGCCCCGCAGCTTACCCCTGGCACGGGGCTGTGTATCGCTGTGCCGGCCTGGCGCACCCCTGCCACTGGCCACACCGAGCGCCTCCCCCTAGCGCGGCACCTTGCCCAGCTTGGCTACCAGCTACATACCACCCAGCCGCTGCTCTACTACCGGGCAGACCAAATTGTAGCGCGCGATATCTACGCCCTTATTAAAAAGTAAAGCCCGCCCCCGGCGTGTAGCCAAAGGGCGGGTGTGGGAAGTTAGCTAAATACTACTCCTTTCGTTGTTGTCTAGACAATGACCGAACGAACGCCAGCGCCCGGCGGATTTTGCCGGATGCAGCCGGCGCACCGGCAAAGCGCTCGGTTTCATCTAGGAACGCCCGAGCGTTCATTCCGGCGATAAGCCTATCCTGGCTGAGGATAAACTCATCCTTGGCGGACTGTGCGGCGCGCTCATCATCGCGTACGGCCGTTTCGCCCTGCACGAAGGCATCCGTCGCGGCCTCGATACCAGCCACATAGTGGTTGATAATCGCTTCGCGGCGGCGTTCCACCTGGGTGGCTATATCGCCTTCCAGGTGGTCGGTTGCCACAGCATCAGCATCGGCCAGCTGCGCCAGTAGCTCCGT
This sequence comes from Candidatus Saccharimonadota bacterium, assembly GCA_013333595.2. Classification (GTDB taxonomy): domain Bacteria; phylum Patescibacteriota; class Saccharimonadia; order Saccharimonadales; family Saccharimonadaceae; genus SDRW01. Next base: position 25,498 of record JABCON020000029.1, on the reverse strand, counting down.
GACCAGATTATCGATTTGCTGACCAGTAGCACCAGCGGCTTCAATCGCCTGCTGATAGTTGCCAGCCAAGATTAGGCTCTCGATAAGTTCCGTATGGCCATTATACGGAATTTCAGCGTAAGTAAGCTGTGGCGGCAAGGTATCCAGGTCATAAGCCTGGATACTACCCTGCTTAGCCTGGCGCTTCAGCCAGTACACCCGTAGCCATACGGCGTAGGTGTACTTTAGGCTGTGCAGTGCCGGTAGTAACCAAATGGCCGCAAGCATAGCCTGATATGGCCACATTGCGGCGGCCAGCAAACCAAGCTTGATTGGTGCATAGAGCCATGCAGCAGCCACGCACCATATTGCTAGCGGCTGGCAGCTATTGATAAAGGCCTTATGGCCAAGGGGCCGGTTGACTTCATCATCACCGTTATCAGACAATACTATGTCGATGATGATGGCAACTAAAAAAATTATAACAACCACCGCCCCAGCAGTGGCCGCAGTTACCACGCCGCCAGCCGCCAGGCCCACAAACCACCCGTTTAAGGTGGTTACTGGGCCGCTGTCCTGCCCCTTCCATATCACAGCCATGGCAAAACTGAGCCACAGCAGCACAGCCTGTAGGAGGCTGTGCGCGGCCAAATTGGTGCGCACCCGCTCAAGGCTTGTAGCCTCAAGCCAGCCAAGTCGCCCCGCTGTTTTTTGGCCTGGGTTAGGTGTGTGTAGCACCCGCGTGCTGCACTCCTGTGTTTGGTCCAGGTATAGCACTAGAATCACTTCCTTCCACGTAGGTTCTACCCCAGAACTCTTCTGGGGCTGCCCTATGTATAGCAGATAGTTGCATAGCCCGTCAAACTATGGTTAAGCCTTGGTGCGCCCTGGCAAGGCACTGGGCGGCCCCTCCAGCATCAACCGGCGCACGGCATACAAGCTAGTATATAAGCATGAGCACAATCACTGCTCACACAGAATGTGTTCACTGCTTGGCAGGCGGGGCTTGTTCAAATTGTTTATACAGATCCACCAGTGCTTGGCGAGCTTGCTGTAAATCCTGGTACGGGGCCGGGTGCTTTGCGGCGTCTGGCACGCAGCTAGCGGGCGCTGGTAGCAAGCCGTAAAAGGCGCCGCCAACCTCCTTCATATCCTGGTACGGGGCCGCATCCTTAGGGCTGGCCTTGTACTGGGTAAGCCGCTGCTGGCGCTGGGCTGGGCTCAGCATAATGATCGTCCCCACTGCTCCAGCGCCACAGGGGTATGGGTTTGCTGCGCTGGCTTGGGGTGTGGCCTGGGGTAATTTTGTGTTCGCAAGCTGGGTGGTGGTTACCAGCAGCTGCTGTTGGCCGTCCGCCGCTACCTGGTAGTGGAAGATAAACTCCTGCCCGGCCGGCAGTTTAACCACGCTCGCTTTGTAGCGCACAGGCCAGCCCGGTAGCTTAGTGTACTCCACCGCGGCGGGCTTGGCCTCTTTAGTGTCAGGGGCGGGCGCAGCAGTTGCCGCCTTGGTAGCGGTGGCCCGGGCAGCCGCAGCCTGGGCTTGCTGCAATTGCTGCTGGGCAGCCCCTAACTCGGCTTGCGCCTGCATATGCTGGTAGAAGAACCAGCTTGCCAGGCCCATTAACCCTAGTATAATAACCAGGATAAAAAATGTGCTCACCGGGTGGTTATTCATGCCCCGCGCGTGCGCCCCCCGGCGGGCCTTGCGCCAGGCAGCTGCCTTAGCATCGGCGCTCATCGTGCTGGGGCCGCCCAGCGAACGAGCCGCGCCGCTACTACCAGCCCCACCAGCGCCCAGGGCTACCGCCCCAAGCTCCGCCTCCAGGCGGGCCTCGGCGGTGGTGCTATCGTCCTCTGTGGCAGCCGCGCCACTCACTTGGCTAGTGCTGCCCGCTGTAGCCTGCGTGGTGTTCACCGCTATAGCAATACTGTCATCCTGGCCGCCATTGTAGCTGCCTTCTGGTTCGGCCAGGCTATCCACCCCATCGCCAGCGCCTACCTCAATACTCTCGACCCGCACGAGCTCGGCTTCTAGGTTGCCATCATCATTAATGCTGTTTTGCGGGAAAGCCTGGCGCCCAGCACCAGCACCCCCTGGTTGGTTGTCTGTGTTCATATACCCTTCCCTTTGTTTCCTTTATGGTACCTGGTCTTTCAGCAAACGTCAAGCTTCACCACCCTGTGGCCTGCCATACACGGCCCAGCCAGCCTGCCAAAGCGCTTGACGCAGCGCGGCTTTTGCCGTACAATGGTAGGGATTGTTTATATAGAATTTAAGGAGTAATACTGGAATGTCGAAGGTTAAAGCAGGTGGTTCAAGTAAGAACATCCACAATAACCCTGGCCAGCGCCTTGGTGTTAAGCGCTTTGGTGGCCAAAAAGTACGCGCCGGCGAAGTACTCGTCCGCCAAACAGGCGCTACGAAGATCGCTGGTGAAGGCACCTACATCAGCCGTAACTTTACCATTCATGCCGCCAAAGACGGTGTGGTAAGCTTTGAGCGCACCAAGAAGAGCCTCTTTACTGGCAAAACAGCGCGCCGCACCCGCGTATGCGTTAAGTAGCTAGCCAGAGCTACCGCACACGCACTGAGCATACACACCACCCCCATCAGGTAACCTGATGGGGGTTTGCATTGTAGCGCTTATTTCGGGCGCGGTGGCTATTCGCCGCGCAGGCTAGCCAGGGCAGCGTCTAGCTGTGGGTCACGGCCAGCCTTGGCGTCGTCGCTGGTGAGTTCTACCTTCTTTTGCGGGGTAATGCCCTGCTTAGAAATACTATGCTGGTGCGGCGTGTACCACTTCGCAACCGTCACCTTCAGCATACCATCGCCCAGCTCTACCAGCTCCTGCACGCTCCCCTTGCCGTAGGACTGCGTACCCATAATAGTCGCCTTGCTATGGTCCTTGAGGGCGCCGGCTACAATTTCGCTCGCGCTGGCACTCGCGCTGTTAATCAGCACAACGGTTGGAGTTTTACTAAGGATATCACTACCCGTGGCCTTACGGGTAGAATCACCATGCTGCTTGCCCTTTTCGTGCACCACAGCTTGGCCTTCTGGCACCCATAGGCTGGCGACTTCCACACCGGCCTCTAAAAAGCCACCGCTATTACCGCGTAGATCCAGCACAATGCCCTTCACGCCTTGCCGGGTCAAGTCCGTGGCTGCCTGGCGCACTTTGGAGCCACTATCACGGGCAAAACGGTTCAGCGTAATAACGCCGATGCCGTCTTTGTTCTGGCTCTCGACATCTGGGGCTACAATCTCGGCGCGGGTGATGGTATAGTCCTTTGACTCGCCGCCGCGCTCGATGGTTAGTTTGACGGTGCTACCAACCTCGCCACGAATTTGCGACACGGCCTTGTCCGTCGATATACCATCCGTCGACTGGCCGTTAATTGCCAGGACGGTGTCCCCCACTTGCAAGCCAGCCTGGGCCGCCGGCGTATCCTTCAGCGGACGCACAATCGTAATCTTACCATCGCGCTTGCCAAGCTGAGCACCAATCCCGCCGCCAATCTTGCCCTCAAGATCATCGCGCAGCTTTTTGGCCTCATCGGCAGTGTAGTATTCGGTATAGGGGTCGCCGGTAGCGCTGGCCACACCCTTCGCCGCCTGCTGGGATAGCTTGCCGCGGTCAAGCTCGCCATCAAACGCAGTCACCAAGTGCTGGTACACCTGCTGAGCGGTGCCCATATTAAGCGGTGCGCTGGCCTGGCGTATCCCCAGGCGCGGGCCAATAACGGCCATAATATCGGCACTATGCGCCCCTGCTACAAAGGCCACAATGCCAGCAATCATCACAGCCCCAAACAAAAAACCGCTTGTAAAGCGCTTTTGCGGGGCACGGGGCCCGTGCTCGGTCTGATCATTAGCCTGACTGGTTGTATTGTGTGTGGTACTCACCTGACGTAGTTTCTCCCGATTATTCCTCCATTAATTATAGCGCACTCCTGGCGAGTACGCTATAAGTATAACCTTTTTTACAATAGTGCCCCGGCGGGTGCCTGGCTGTAGCAAGCCTAGAAGTAGATGTAGGTCAGGCCGGCTGCCGAGCGGGTGTACTTGCGGTACAAGCCATCCCACTGTAGGTTGTAGTCGCTAACGGTAATAGTACCGTCACCATTCACGCTTTCGACGTACATGACGTGGCCGTAGGCGCCAATTGGCAGCATGGCAGCCGAGCCCGCCACTGGGTTGGAACCACTCTGGATACCGTGCTGAGCCAGGGTTGATGGCCACTGGTTGGCATTACCAGCACCGCCAAAGTGCGGCACGTGGCGGCCAGTGCTGGCGACCTTCCAGGCCACGTAGCTAACACACTCGCGGGTGTAGAGACCCCAGTTATCGACGTAGGCATCAAGCGGTGCATTGGCCCACATATCGGGATAGCCACCACCAGCAGCAGAGCCAGCTGGGATACTACCTGCCCCACCGCCATTGCCACGGACGGCAGCGGCGGCAGCGCGGCGGTTTTCTTCTGCCTGGGCAGCACGCAGCTGCTGCACGCGGGCGTTGTTCTGGGCGGCGCGCTCACGGTAGGCGTTTTCCTCGCCCTTAGTTTCGTCAATCAGCTTCTTCTTTTCGGCTTCTTTGGCGTTCAGCTGGGCACGTTGGCTCTTTTGATCCTTCAGGACTTGCTTGACCTTTTGCTGCTGATCTTCAAGCTGCTTCTTGAGCTTGTTAATCTCGGTAATCGTATCGTTCAGCTTATTCTGGACGGCAGACTGCTGGGCCTGCTTATCGGCGAACTCACTGATGTTTTTACTGCTTGCTACCATCTCGAGCGTTGAAGTTTGCGACTCGGTGTAAAGGCCAAGTACAGTTGTGCGCAAAGCCTTCTTATTGGTTTCGATACGCTCCTTGTTCTTGGCAATCTCGCCCTCGAGGCGGGTGTGCTCGGCTTCGGAGCGCTTGATTTGCTCCTGCAGGGCTTTGGTTTGTGACTCTAACTGCTTTAGCTCGGCCTGGTAGGAATCAGCCATCTTAGCCAGGTTATCGGCCTGGTTCTGGTTCTGGCTGGCTTCGTTCTGAGCGGCTTGAATTTGACTGTCGTAGTTGGTGGCAAAAGCAGTTTTGCCAAGTTGTAACGGCATAGAAACCGCCATCAGCACAGCGCAAGCAACCGTAGCTGCCTTAGCTGTGAACGACGATTCCGAAACCGGTGTGGTGGACCTATGTTTCATCATTACTCCCATCATACCATAAGCAAAACCCTGCATGCAAGGCTTTTGCCCAGGCTTTCTAAATCTTTAAATATCGCTGTGTGGCAAGCAGTGACGATACGATGCCAATCAGGGCACCAACTGCTACCATCACCAGCACGACCAATATGCCGTAGACGCTGACAATATGCAGGGTTGGCTGCACAGCAATGCCGTATGTACTGAGCTTTGGCTCGGCCATCACTAGCAGCGTCACCCCAAGCACCGTAGCAATAATGGCGGCAATAAAGCCATACACCACAGCTTCGACCACAAACGGCCCGCGGATAAAGCTTTTATCAGCGCCAATCAGTTTCATCATCTCGATCTCATCCCTACGGTTAAAGATAGCCATACGGATGGTGTTAAACACGATCAGCGAGGCAATAATTACCAGTGTCACACTCGCCACCATACCAAGCTTTTCGGCAAAGCCGGCCCAGCGGCCAATTGTTTGGATAGCCCGGCCGCGGTTAGATTGATCGAACGATGGCTTGAGATCTGGGTGGGCATAGCGGCGGTAGGTTTGGTTTTTATCGGCGTAGTCATTTAGCGGGCCGATATTATTCGTATCCTCGAGGTTGACGTGGAAGACGCCCGGGAAGGTTAAATCAGCAATCGCCAGGGCTTCCAGCGCGCGCACGTCGTTGCGGTTGCTATCGCGGTAATCATCGCGGGCCTGGGTAGGCGTGCGGTAGCGCACGCTAGCAACGCCAGGGGTCTGCTTGAGGGTTTTTTCCATCGCAGCAATCGCCGAGCGTGGCGTGTCACTCTTCACATACAGTGACATATCAACTTGCTTGCGGATTTGGGCCACACTATCGACCAGCACATTGCGTGCCGCGACCGATACAAAGATCACAAACAGCGTCAGCGTCATCATAGCGGTGGCTGCAAGCGTCAGCCAGGTATTGCGGCTAAAGTTATTAATGCCGTAGCGGCACATGCGGATAAAGGCCAGTGTCTGGCGGCGCTTGCGGCGCTTAAGCGAATAGGTTTTAGCGTCAGTCTTTTTACGGTTGGTGTGCTTCATTATTGCCGGTAACTCCCCTGTACTTGGTCGCTGGTGATTTTGCCATGGTCTAGTGTAATCACGCGGCGTTTTAGTTTATTCACAATATCGACGTTATGAGTCGTCAGCAGAACGGTGGTGCCGTACTTATTAATCTTCTCGAGTAGCTTGACGATATCCCAACTGTGCTTGGGGTCCAGGTTACCAGTTGGCTCGTCGGCAATCAGGATCTTGGGCTGGCGCACGATGGCGCGGGCAATCGCCACGCGCTGGCGCTCACCGCCACTCAGCTGATGCGGGAAGGAGCCTTCCTTGCCCTTCAGGCCCACCAGCTCTACTACCTTAGGTACGGTTGATTTAATTTCGCGGTTGGTCATACCGGCGATCTCGAGCGCAAAGGCCACGTTTTCGAACACGGTGCGCTGCGGCAGGAGCTTAAAATCCTGGAACACCACGCCAATCTTGCGGCGCAGCAGTGGGATGTGCTTATCCTTGAGTGTGTCGTAGTCGATACCACCAACCACAATTTTGCCGCTGGTGGGCTTTTCTTCGCGGGTGAGCATCTTCAGCAAGGTGCTCTTACCTGCCCCACTGGTGCCCACTAAAATCACAAATTCCTTTGGTTCTATGTGCAAGCTAACCCGGTTAATCGCCGGCTTAGTGCTTTTATCGTATATTTTGGTAACCCTATCTAATAAAATCATTATTTTTAGTATAACAGCTTTAGCGGTTTCGCAAAAGGGCCCAGGGCAGCCGCAGCTTGACACATAGGCATACTACGTGTATTACTAAGGGCACAAGGAGGAATGATATGATGGAACGAACGAACGCCCTATGGGCAGGGGTGGCTATCGCTACCACCGTGGTGGGGATTGGCCTCACAGCGCTCAGCGTCAGCAACGCTGGCTTCCTGGCCAATACCTATGATGCCAGCCGACCCGCGCAGACTTGGCAGGTTGGGAGCATGGAGCCCGAACCACAAACCCTACACCCCTGGCGTGGACCGCTTTCTATAGCTGGCATGCTGATGCTGCTGGTTGGCGCTACCGCTAACATACTACTGTGGCGAGCGCGCAGTCGCCAAGCAGCCGCCGGGCAGCTCACTACGGGGCGCCTAACGCGCACTGCATGGCGGGCAACGCGAGTGCTCGGGTGGGCTGCCTGTGCCGTTGTAGTAGTCTTGGCTATCCTGATCAAAACGAAACTAGCCGTACCAATCAGCACACAGTCGCTGCTCTATGTTGTTTCAAATACCATACTGGTAGCTATCGCTCTTGGTGTACCGCTCTACGCCCTGAGTGCACACCGCACAGCACCACTACCACGCTGGATGACGTACGGTTACTACAGCCTGGCGGTACTGGCCGCGCCAGCAACGCTGGTCCTCGCTACGGGCATAGAACCCAACACACAAGTATCGAGTGCTGTTGCCGATCATTTGCCAATCGCCCAGGTAGCCCCCGGTGATATCTGGCCGTACCTGGCGCTGACACCAGCCGCTGCCGTACTCGCCTTGATGCTGCTGATCATCGGCCGCCAGCTTGCACACCGCACAAAACACACAGCAACCACAAGTGGAGCAACAACCCATGCTAAAGCTTAGCCCAAATACTCGCTGGGCGGTGGCTGCTATGGCCGCCAGCTTGCTCGGCATCATCCTGGTTGCTATCAGCGCCAGTGCGGCGAGCTTCCTACCAAATACCTATAACCCAGCCCGGCCAGAAATTAGCTGGACGGCAGGCTCCCCGCCAACCTTTTACACCCTCAACCCCTGGCGCTGGCCGCTATTTATTGCCGGTACCGGGCTGCTCCTGGCTGGCATGATAGCGAATATCATGCTGCTGCGCACTATGCGCCGCACGACGCCTACAGGCCAGCCGGCAGATGCAGATACACCGCCCACACCACCACGCAGGGCAACGAAAATCCTGCGCCGCGGTGTGCTGGCACTCACCTACCTGTGGCTGGTTATGGCAATCATTAATACGATTAGTGGCATTACCATGCTGACGATCGGCAACTACGAGTCCCAACGCGCAGTAGAGCAATCCACGATCCGCAGTGCGCACCGTGGCCCGGATGGCCTCCCCGATCATATACCAGAGCGTCCTGAAAGATTCACCGATACACCTGCCTGGGAGCATATCAAAAAAGTCACCTACAACAGCATGGCGTACTCGACACTCGTTTTGCTCGTCGCGGCAAGCGTTGGTCTGCCGCTCTATGCGCTGAGTATGTTCCGGCCAGTCCAGACCAAGCGCTGGCTGCGCGGCTGCTACTACCTCACAGCTGTGCTCGGCGCCGGGGCAGCCCTGTACATAGCCGGTGGTCTCATCCGCGACCCAGTTGGTGACGTAATCCGGAACCACTACCCCCTGCAAGAGGTCTATAGTTACATGGCCATGCTCGCTCTGCCTTTTATACTGATAGTCATCCTATATACCATTAGCTTTATCGTACTGGTGGTTGGGACGCAGCTCAGCCACCGCCGGGCCCAGCGCAAACAGGCCGCCCGCGCAGACGCCAGCACCGATGACTCAACACCAGCAGTCACGCAGGCACCAGCAACCACACCACCCAAGCCGCGTAAACGCAAGCCGTAGCTAGGCTGCGCCAGCGTGCTGCTCTAAGTAGGCCGCTATAAACCCATCTAGATCGCCACCCAGCACTGCGGTGGCGTTCTTTTGTTCGTGCTTGGTACGCGTATCCTTCACGAGCGTATAGGGGGGGAGCACATAGTTGCGGATCTGCGCGCCCCAGCCAGCGCTTTCGCCGGCCCGTAGGTCAGCTAAGGTTTCGGCGTGCTGCTCCAGCTGCATAGCCAGCAGTTTGGAGCGGAGAATACGCAGGGCAACATCCTTATTCTGGAGCTGGGAACGCTCGTTCTGAATCGCCACCGTTATCCCCGTAGGGATGTGGGTGACCCGCACGGCGCTATCGGTAGTATTAACGCCCTGGCCACCATTGCCACCACTACGGTAGACATCAATCTTCAGGTCGCTTGGGGTAATGGTGACTTCATCTGGCGTTTCGATACGGGGTAACACCTCTACCAGGGCAAAGCTGGTTTGGCGTAAATTATCGGCGTTAAAGGGGCTCAGGCGCACTAGGCGGTGCACACCGTGCTCGCCCTTTAGTTGGCCGTAGGCATAGGCACCCTCTAGCTCAACCACACTGGTTTTGATGCCGGCTTCCTCCCCTGCCGAGCGCGTGATCATGGCCGTGGTGATATCATGCTGCTCCGCCCAGCGCAGGTACATACGCTCTAGCATAGCCGCAAAATCCTGGGCATCCACCCCGCCCACGCCAGCGGTAATGCGCAGTACGGCGGCGTAGGTATCGTAGGGCCCAGTAAAGAGCAACTGGCGGTGCAGGCGCTGGTACTCTGCCTCCAGGGCGGTGATTTGCCCGTCAAACTCTGGGGCTAGGCTCTCATCGCCAAGCTCCATTAGTTCGGCTAAATCAGCCAGCTGGGCACGCAGTGTTTGCCACGGCTCCACCAGGCTGGCCATATGGGCAACCTTTTTATGCAGGGCAGCCGCCTGGGTTGGGTTATGCCATATCTCTGGCTGGGCCGCCTGCTGCTCGAGCTCAGCCAGCTCAGCAGCCCGCTCATCAATCTGCAGGCTGCTATAGGCGTGATTGGTGCTAGTGGTGAGGCGCGTCAGGCGCTTTTTGAGCGGTTGCACTTAGGCTACCTCTTTGGCAATTTTAGGCGCCGACGAGGCAGTGGCTTATTCAGCTGATTGATGGCATCTAGATCTTCTATTTCCCTGCCAGCTTGCTTCATAACGTATTCATAATCCCATCTATGGTCTGCCTTAACCCACAGGGAAAGCCTATCATACGCATCCGCGAGCTTCGATACATCTATACCAGCATCAACCAAATCTAGACCATTACTCGCAATAAAGGCTTGGTCTTCTGGATCGCTACTCGTTAGGATACTATCGATCAGCTCCGGTGCAAGCGGCTGGCCGTACTGTTTGCACTCATCAGCGTACATGAGTATTCTTCTATCTATGTGTCCAAAAATCCAGTCAGTGGTTTTGCCAGCAGCAAGCGCCGCGCTTATATGGTCGTAGTCATCTAGCCACCTACCAGTATCACTATTGTGAGATGCCTGATGATGCTTAGTAAGGATTGTATCAAACGTTGTGCTTAGCAAATCGGGCGCTAAACCATATTGCCGCATTTTTGGCATCTGCTCGGCCAGCACCTCGCCATCAATGGAATCAACGACATCCGCGCCGTAGGCCTGCATACAATCTACAATATCTCGCGCCATATCACGCTTGCGTCGCAGTGCGCGCACTCGCGGGTCTTCCCGATTCCAGTCAAAGCCTTCTATACGGCCGCTAAACTGCAAAAACCGAATATCAGCTGCGGTTAACTCCTCGCCTGCGTGCATCGCGTTTTCTATCGCCGTAACGCGGTGTGTATTCGCCAGGCGCTGCTCATACTTATCGCCCCCGGGCAGCTGGGTGAGCTTTTCGGCAGCAATGTCAGCCATGTTTGATTCGAGCCCTTGGAACTGACTAATGCCACGCACTTCGGCCACCTGGCCCTGCTCCATACGGACTGCGATGCGCGGCATAGTGCTCTGGCCGTTACTATCGTGTGTGTAGTACACATAAAAATCACCGCCCGTCAACTGGTGAGCTGCAGTACGCGTACCGGCTGTGCACCAGCCAGTCTCCTTGCCCCGCAGCGACCCCGCCAGAAGCATAGCTGTTGGATTATCTACCAAGGTATCATCATCGTACTGGCCATCATGCATGTCGTAATTTGGCTGGTAATCACCCACAATACGGTCGTACTTAACCCATTCACCGTCGGTAATGGCACGTAGCTCTGGCGTTATGCCACCCACATGAGCGTGCTCGATGGCGTAGGCATACAGGCGGGCAAAATTACCGCTTGTAAGCCGGCGTTCTAGTTCTTGGCTGGTGGTGCCCGGCTCTGCACCCTGCTGGGCACCACGCTGAATCACATTTTTATCCACCGCATCGTATACATAGGCCAATGCCTCGGCATTGAGCTCTGGCCACGGCGCCGTGGTGGTTTTGGTGCGTTTTTTAAACTCGCCTTTTGCTTTATCAAACTCACCCATTTTTTTGAGCGATTCCCACGTATAGACCTTAAACCAATCGGGGTATACATGACCGTTGGTATCGCTACGCAAATACTGCGCCCACTCTTCTAGGCTTTCGACTTGATCATGGCGCAGCGTCGCTGCTGCTTCGGCCTGAGCCTCTGGAGTAAGTGTGATATTACCATAGCCGCGCTCGCGGGCGATACGCTGCTGCAAAGCAAAGTAGCCATCCGGTATATTATCCTGGGTGATTACTAGGTCCTGTATCTCACGCGCAATAAAGTCTGAGTTAATATGCGTAATACCGTAGTAGCCACTGTTAATAACTTCGGCGGTTTTCTCTTCTTTATTGCCAAGCTTATTATGCTCTTGGGCCTCGCCATTCACCTGCACCACACGCAGGGCGCCCTCAGCCAAATGGCGCTTGAACACATCGCCTGCGATACGCTCGCCCACCGACGATGAGCCGATAAATTGTTCAGGTGACTTCTGCTTAAGACGTGTCATCGATGCTTAGTCCTCTTTTTGGATATGTGGTGCGGCTGGTAGCGTGTGCACTGCAGCAACAAATTGTTCACCACGGTCCTTATAATTTTTAAACATACCAAAGCTTGCGGCGGCCGGGCTCAGAATAACCACATCACCAGGCTGGGCGTGGGCGTGGGCTGCTGCCACGATCGCCTGCATGGTGGTGCCTTCTACCGGCAGTAGCGTGTAGCGCACATGCGGCGCCTCGTTGTCCAGCGCTTGGGTAATAGCTGGGCCAGTTTGGCCAATGGCGATAATGTGGCGCACATTGGCATGGGCAATCGTCTGTGCGAGCTCCTGGTAGCTAGCACCCTTGCTAGAGCCACCGACAATCAGCAGCTTGGGCTGGCCAAACGCCTTCAGCGCAGCAATGGCGCTGCCAGGGGTGGTCGCGATACTATCATCGTAGTAGCGCACACCCCCAACTGTTGCCACGTAGTGTAGCCGGTGGTCCAGGCCGGTAAAGGCAGCTAAGCCCTGGGCAATAGCCTGCGGGTGGATATCGGGCGCAAAAGCCAGGCACGCGGTTATAGCCGCACAGGCGTTATCTTGGTTGTGTGCGCCGGGGAGCTTAAGCGCACTTACCGGGGCAAGTACCGTGTCAGTACCACTTACGCGAGCCATAAAGTTCTGGCCGTCCGGGCTTACATACACACTAGCGATGCCAGCCACGCCACCAGCCACATCCCCATAGCGTACCGCACGGGTCGCTGCGTAGGGGCTCGCCTGGGCAATCGCCGCAGCGTCGTGGTTTGTGGGGTGGTAAATCAGCACATCATCCTGGGTTTGGTGCCGGGCAATATTGGCCTTAGCCCCCAGGTACTCGGCCATATCAGCATGCACATCCAGGTGGTCTGGCTCGATATGCACCACCACAGCAATATGCGGGCTCCGCTCGACATCCCACAGCTGGAAACTACTCAGCTCATACACCACAACATCGCTCGGCTTAATATGCGGCAGCTGCGCCAAACCAGGCACACCAATATTACCCACCAGGTGCACCGTATAGCCAGCCGCCCGCAGAATACTAGTAATAAGACTACAGGTTGTCCCCTTGCCCTTACTCCCCGTCACACCAATGATTGGCGCTGGGCAGCGGGCAAAGAACTCATTCGTGCCCGACCACAGCTTTGCGGCACCCGCCAGCTTATGCCGCGCAACCCCGGCAGAGCGCACCACCATATCGAACTCACCAGCGTGGGTAAAGGCCTCTGGGCCAGTTATCACCGGCACGCCATCCGGTGTGTCGGTTAGTTCTGGGCGCTCGTCCAAAATCGTTACGTCGTGGCCCATATGCCGCCAGTACTCATCGTTGGCTTTGCCTTCTACGCCGTACCCGGCTACTGCTACCTTCATACGTCCTCCTGCTGTGTGGTTAGTACTGGTGCCAGCATGGCACCAAGTTTATCAATCTGGGCTTGTGTGCCCGGGCTCACGGCCGCTAGCTGCCAGGTGCCACTGTGGGCAAACTCCCGGGCTACCTCGACCATACGCTCCAGGGTAATCTGGTTGATGTCCTCTGGTACACGGTCGTATTGCTGCACCACGCCTTCGTTAAAGTAACGGGCGTTGTAAAAACTAATCACCTGGGCGACCGTTTGGGCGCCCATTTGGTGGCGGCCCAGCGCATAGGACTGAGCTGCTTCTAGCTCTGCCACCGTTAGCTCACCAGCCAGCACCGCCTGCAGCTGAGTAACAATTATACCGAACAAATCTTTTATTGTTTCGCGGTTGGCTTGGCCGCCAAAGTCCCAGCTGCTTTCGTAGAGGCCGGTGCCCACATCGCTAAACATACCGTAAGCCAGGCCAGCCTTGCGGGCAGCCCCGAACATACGCGAGTGCATCGTCCCCGTCAGCAAGTGGTTGAGGCAGCCCATTGCGTCAAGCTCTGGGTCGGTCAGGCGGCGGCCCAGCACAATCGATAGGCCAAAGGTAATATTCGAGGCTTCCTTGCGGTGGATCAGTACCGGGCTGGTACCGGCCAGTGTATCGTGCGGCAGCTGAAAGCGCTCGCCGCGCGGCAGTGGCCATTCCTCTAGCTGGCGCTTAATTGCAGCCTTGCGCCCACGCAGTTTACCCGCAATTACAAAGCGCATATTATCCGCCGTATGGGTACGGGCATGGTGCTCTTTAATATCATCCAGCGTTACAGCGTCAATCGTTGCCAGGCGCTCGCTCATAGTAAGCACATCCTCGCCAAGTACCTGTTGTACTTTAGGCCACAGCAGTCGAGCGTGGTTATTCAGGTAGCCCGTTAGCTCACTCTTAACATTACCCTTTTCGGCCGTGAGCTCTGTTTGGTTAAAGCGCGGCGTACAGATCGATAACCGCTGCAACTCAAATATACGTTGCCACTCAAAATCAGCGCAATCAGCCATATATACCATACTGTGGTCGCTGGTGTAGGCATTATGGTAGGCGCCGTTTTTGGTAAATTCGGCTTCAAAATCATGCTCGGTGGCGTACTCGGCATTGGCGCCAAAGGCCATGTGCTCCATAATGTGGGCGGTTTCGTAGATATCTTTACTGCGCACGTAGCGGTTACCAGCCCGAAACTGGAATTCAAAGCTCATAACGGTTGCGTCGGGTACATCAATCAGTAGGCCTTCTGCCCCATTACCTAAGCGCACCGTCTCGACAGTGTGTCTCATAATCTCCTTTCGCCACCCTGTTTATGGTTATTTGCGGTTCTTTTTGCGGTTTTGGCGCTGAGCTTTCTTCTTCTTGCGAGCCTGGTTCTTGGCCCGGTTCATGTGGTTAGCGCTGGTGGCCTTCTTCACCGAGGCGCCAAAGTCACCATCACCAACATGCTCGACTGTTGTGGCTTCGTTCACACCTTGCTCCACAGCGGATTCCGCCAGGCGCGTCAGGCTGGTTTCGTACTCATCATCGCTATTTTGCGGGGTGATGGCACTTGGCTGAATCGATAGCACAATGCGTAGTACCTCACTACGCAGGGCGCGCTGCAAGCCATCGAACAACTTTTGTGACTCCACGCGGTACTCTACCAGTGGGTCGCGCTGGCCCACGCTGCGCCAGTGGATACCCTCGCGCAGGTGCTGCATATTTTCTAGATGCTGCATCCATAGCTGGTCCAATACTTCCATGTAAACTTCACGCTCTACCTTACGCAGTGTATCCTTGCCAATGGCTTCTTCTTGCTCTGCATACAATGTTTGTACAGCTTCGTAGGCAAGTTTATGGCGCTTTTTATCGTTACCCTCGGCACCGATTGTCTTGATGGTATCATCGTCCAGCGGGAAGATGGCCTTAAACTCCTCGGCAAACTTAGGGTTATTTTTAGCCGGCAGGCTGACGAGCTGGTTCAGTTCCTCACGGATGAGGCGCTCGATCTCGGGGCGAATATTATCACCATCAAGGATCTTGCGGCGCACTGTGTAGACCACGCGGCGGTGGCGGTTGATAACATTATCGTACTGCACCACGTTCTTGCGCGTATCAAAGTGGAAGCCTTCCACGCGCTTTTGGGCAGCCTCGAGCGTGCGGGTAATTGCCTTGTGCTGGATTGGCGTATCGTCATCCACACCCAGGCGGTCCAGTAGGCCGGCAACTCGCTCACCCTGGAAGATGCGCATCAAGTCATCCTCGGTCGAAACGTAGAACTGCGTCTCGCCCGGGTCACCCTGGCGGCCACCACGGCCACGCAGCTGGTTATCGATCCGGCGCGACTCATGCCGCTCACTGCCAATCACCACCAAGCCACCAAGCTCACGTACGCCCTCGCCAAGCTTAATATCGGTACCACGCCCCGCAATATTCGTTGCTAGGGTAATAGCGCCCTTTTCGCCGGCTTTGGCTACAATGGCAGCTTCGTGCTCGTTATTCTTGGCGTTCAGAATCTGGTACTGAATACCTTCTTTATCCAGCCACTGGGCAATCAGCTCGTTCTTGACGATTGAGCCTGAGCCCACCAGCACCGGCCGGCCCTGCTTATGGTAGGTTTTGATTGCCTCAGCCACGGCCTTTAGCTTAGCGGTTTCGGTTTTAAAAATCAGGTCTTCTTTATCGACGCGTGCAATTGGTTTGTTCGGCGGGATCTGCACTACATCCAGGCTGTAGATCTGCTGGAACTCCTCTGCCTCAGTAAAGGCCGTACCGGTCATACCACTCAGCTTGGTATAGAGGCGGAAGAAATTCTGGAACGAAATAGTCGCCAGCGTCATGCTTTCTGTTTGCACCGTCACCTTTTCTTTGGCTTCAATTGCCTGGTGGAGCCCTTCAGAGTAGCGGCGGCCATGCATCAAACGGCCAGTGTGTTCATCCACGATAATCACTTCGCCATCGTTCGTTACCACGTAGTCTTTATCGCGCTTGAATAATGTTTGTGCTCGCAAGGCTTGGTCCATGTGGTAGACGGACCGCACATGCTCCGGCACGTATAGGTTCTTAATACCCAGCATTTTTTGGACCTTAACCACCCCGCTATCGCTCAGGGCCACGGTGCGGTGCTTTTCATCCAGCACGTAATCGCTTGGCACCAGGTGGCTAGCGATTTTAGCAAAGTTATAGTAGTTATCGGGGTTATCGGCAGCCGGCGCGCTAATGATAAGCGGCGTGCGGGCTTCGTCAATCAGAATCGAGTCAACTTCGTCCACAATAGCAAAGTTAAGCTCGCGCTGGCGCAGTAAGTCCGCATCATTCACCATGTTATCGCGCAGGTAGTCAAAGCCAAACTCGTTATTGGTACCGTAGGTGATATCGGCAGCGTAGGCTTCCTTGCGGCCAACCGGGCGGAGCTTGCGCATTTTGGGATCTTCGTGGGATTGGTTATCGTACTCTGGGTCGTAGATGAATGATGCATCGTTGATAATTACTCCAGTGCTCAGGCCAAGGAAGTGGTACAGCTCGCCCATCCAGCTAGCATCGCGCTGGGCCAGGTAATCGTTCACCGTCACCACGTGCACGCCTTTGCCTTCCAGGGCGTTCAAATACACTGGCAGCGTGGCTACCAGGGTTTTACCTTCACCAGTTTTCATTTCGGCTACGTTGCCCTCGTGGAGCACCATGCCGCCAATCAGCTGCACATCAAAGTGGCGCATACCCAGCACGCGGCTGCTGGCCTCGCGCACCAGCGCAAAGGCATCGGGCAAGATATCGTCCAGCGTGGCCTTCTTTTTGCCAGTCAGGCGCTTTTTGAGCACGGCCGTCTGCTTTTGCAGCGTGGCCTCGTCCATATCTTTATAGGTTGGTGCTAATGCGTTAATGGCATCCACCCGCTTGCGGAGCGCTTTAATAATGCGCTTTTGGGGGTCGCCGAAAACTTTGGTCAGTACTTTTTGCCTGTTTACCATGTAAGAATCCCTCGCTTCTCCTGAATCAATTCTGTAAAACTATCCCTTTTATTATACGCGGGTACAGGCAATTTTAAAAGAGGTGGCCCAGGCGGATTTACAGGCCACGTGGCCCCAGCAGCCACACGAGGGGCCCCACAGCACTCAGACTGCCGGGCCCCAGCAAGCGGGCGGGTAGGCACCCGCTAGGTAGCACGTTTACTGCTGCTCGCGGTCAAAGCCACGCTTAAAGCGCGATAGAATCCCCTGCCGGCCAACGTGTGGAATGCGGGCCTGCTTATACTTACGCAGCTGGCCAGCTAGCTTTTGCTCTACGATATCAATGGCAGCCAGCACATTGACGGTAGAGTCCTCGGCCTTAATTACCTTATCGGGCACCGTGAGCACAACTTCGGCGCGGTACTTATTGCCATCCTTTTGGTCAATCTGCTCGAGCTTAACGGCAGCCTTAGCGCTCTTGCGGGCATGGCGGGGCAAGTACCGATCAAGCGCACCGATCTTTTTTTCGACGTAGGTTTTGGTTTTTTCGTCCACATCAAGCTTAATTCCTGTAATTGTTACCGGGGTAATCATGGGTTCCTCCTTGCTGATGCATGTTATATTACACCTATAGTATAGCATATGCGCGTTAGAATACCGCCCTCTACCCTGCGGCTACCAATGGGCCTAGGCTATAACTGGGTGCGCTTTTGCATGTACGGCCGCAGCACCTTTGGTATCTGCAGGCTGCCATCAGGGTTCTGGCAGTTTTCGATAATGGCCACCAGCGCGCGGGCTAGGCTCACAGCGGTACCATTGAGCGTATGGAGCGTTTCGATGCTGCCATCCGTGCGGCGCACACGAATACCCAGATTACGGGCCTGGAAATCGGTGCAGTTGCTACAGCTGGTAAGCTCGCGGTAGGTGCCATCAACGGGCGACCAATATTCAATATCGTACTTCTTGGCGGCTGGTGCACCGAGGTCACCAGCGGCAATATTAACCACATGGTATGGAATCCCCAGGGCTTGCCATAGTTCCTCTTCAAGTGCCAATAGCCGTTCGTGCAGCTGGGCGGATTGCTCTGGCACGCAGAAGGCATACATTTCTAACTTATTAAACTGGTGCACCCGGAACAGCCCCCGGGCATGCTTACCATAGGTGCCGGCCTCTTTGCGGTAGCAGGGGCTGTAGCCCGCGTAGAGTAGCGGCAAGTCGGTTTCGTTGATAATTTCGCCGGTGTGGTAGCCCGTTAGGGGCATTTCGGCAGTGCCAATCAGCGTTAAGTCCTCACCCTCGACAAAATACTGGTCATCGCTACTGGCACCTTTTGGGGCAAAGCCGGCCCCGGCCGCGGTGCGCGAATTAACCATATGCGGCACCGTCAGGTAGGTAAAGCCCTTGCCCAGCAAAAAGTTCAGCGCAAACTGGGTGATGGCATTTTCCAGCAGCGCTAAGTCGCCCTTAAGGTAGTAGAACTTGGCCCCAGCCACGCGGGCGCCACGCTCAAAATCAACCCAGCCGCGCTTGGTTGCGTAGTCGAGGTGGTCAACTGCCCCGGTGGTTTGCTTACCCCAGCGCTTGACCTCGACCGCATCGGCCTCGCCCCCAGGCGGCACATCCGGCATGGTGATATTGGGCACAGCGGCCAGCAGGTGGTTGAGGCGCTCATCGGTGGCTTTGAGGGCGGCTTCGCGCTCGCTCAGGCGGGTTTTGAGCTGCTTGGCCTGGGCCAGAATCTCGGGGCTTGGTTTGCCCTGTTTCATGCGGGCATTAAACTGGTTGCGTTCAGCGCGCAGGCCATCAACCTGCTGCTGCTGCTGGCGGCGCTGCTCATCAAAAGCTAAAATTTCGGCGATCGATACCTCGTAGCCCTTGCTAGTAGCGGCCGCCTGCACGCGCTCGGCGTTGTTGCGAATAAAGCGAATATCTAACATACGGTTTATTATACCACGGTGGCTAAGCATAGCAGTGGTAGCGTAGGTAGCTGAGCATCGGCGAAAGGGGCCCTACACTCGGGGCTTGGCGGCCCGGCCCCAGTAGGGTATAATACGGGGCAGCTGTGTGCAATCCCGCATACGCCACACGCCCGCCTGGCGTGTTAATTCCAGCCTGAAAGGTAGGCTTTTATGCCAATCGTACCTGTTGTTCCAGAGATCCAAAGCTTTCTAAATACCATATCGACTCGGTTTCACGCCGGGTCACTGTACTTAGGAGAGGAGTTCACACTCCCGTATAAAGGGAGCGAGAGCATCACCTTAAAGAGCAATTACCATATACGCTTTTTGCGTGTGCCCGGCACATTACGCCGAGCCGGAGATGCTGGTGGCCAACACCCATTGGTGTGGTGGCGCTTCTATATAGAGCACCCCGCCAATAAATGTTGGCCAATTCGTTTTGAGCTGAGCCCAGACGGGCAAACGCTCAAAATCAATCAAACAGGCAAGATGGGGCGTGCCAGAGGGCGTTCCGACCTAAACGGAGTTTTCTAGCACTCCCCCTCCCCACTCATAACGAGTGGGGTTTCTTTATGATAAGCACTATGCCGAGCACCAGATCGCAGGTGCACAAGCCCACGCTTACCTGGCGTAAACGGCAGACTACTCGGTGCGCAGGGCTTCGATTGGGTCAAGCTTGGCAGCTTTGCGGCTTGGCAAAAAGCCTGCCAGGATAGCCACCAGCATTAGGCCCAGTACCACCAGGCCGGCAGCTTCGGGGACGAATACCAGCAGGGAGTGCTGGCCAAGATTGAGCTGCTGGCTAATCGCCGGGTTGAGCGCCACGCCAGCGCCCCACGCGCCCAGCACACCCAGCGCCCCACCCAGTAGGCCAACCCAGGCGGCCTCGTAGCGGAACAAGCGGCCAATATCGCGCCGGCTGGCACCGAGTGCCTTCATCAGGCCAATCTGCTGCGTCCGCTCCAACACCGAAATGTACTGCGTGTTAACAATGCCAAAAATACTGACAATCAGCGCTAGCCCGCCAAAGCCAAACACAATCATCTGCAAAGTATTGACGAAATTAAACAGCAGACCCTGCAAATCGCGGCTGGTCACTGCGTGGAAGCTACTGCCTTCAAGGGCGCGCTTAACCTCCTCGGGCGTTTTGCCATGAGCCACCCCCGTTGCCACAAGGTACTTTTGGTGCATATCCGTGCCGGCGGTGCTAAAATCACTCAGCTCCCTCGCTGCGGCAGCGCTGACATAAATGCTGGATGGCACGGCCATTTGGTCTGGTGACTTTTTGGCTACCGCTACAATGGTAAACTCCTTTGTAAGCGTTTTATCTTCTAGCAGCTGGCGCACACCGGCCTCGCCCTGCTGCTGCATCACGCGCGCCAGTGTGGCTTGGTCCACCTTTTGCGGCGGCTGGGTAACGGTGATGGCCAGCTTAGTACCAACCACTTGGCTTGGGTTTTTACCCAGGGCAGCCAGGTAGCTTTCTGGTACGATGGCTTCATCGGCAGCCAGGCCATTGCCCGGACCAAAGCTGCGGCCGGCGGCTACGTTCAGGCTCAGGGACGGATCGCGCATCATTACGCTGGCTACGTACTGCTTGCCCTCCACCGCGCGAAACGCAAGGTACTTTGGCTGCAGCTGGTAGAGCGGCACAACGTCCTTTATATCACTGCGGGCCTTTAGCGCCGCGATATCATCCGCCGTCAGGGCTTGGTAATCCTTGCCGTATTGGTTGAGCGAGTTGGGGTTATATTCACGAATATCGCTCTGCCCTGCCCCGGCCTGCATGCCAGTGAGCTTTTTATCCTTGGTGATCATAATGCCGTTTGGGTTAACATTGCCGCTAATAATGCGGTCGATATACTGGCGGGCGCCCTCCCCGGCCATCACACTGGCCATAATTGCAAAGCCACCAACGGCGATGGCGACGCTGGTAAGGAAGGTGCGCAGCTTGGCCCGGCCAAGATTACGGCCGGCGCGGCGGGCAATATCGAGTGTCTTCATGAGGCGTTCTCCTTGTGGTGTTTATGGGTAGCCGCTTGGGCGGCGGCAGTTGTATGGCGCTGCGTGGCTGGTGTGTGCTGGGCGCTACCTACGCCCTGGCTGCTATGCTGCACCCGGCGGCGCGGCGGGGCGTGCTTTTCGGGGGTAATACGCGCAACCCGGCCGTCCTTGATATGGATTTGCATATCGCAGCGCTGGGCTAAGTCCTCGTCGTGCGTCACAATAATCATCGTTGCCTGGTGCTGCTTTTGGTAGGCAAACAGCATGTCTTCTACCACCTGGGAAGTCCCAGAATCCAGGTTGCCGGTTGGCTCATCGGCAAATAGCAGCTTGGGCTCACCAGCGATGGCTCGGGCTATAGCCAGGCGCTGCTTCTGCCCGCCAGATAGATTACCGGCCTTACTATGCACCTTGTCATCAAGCCCCACGGCCTCTAGCGCAGCGGTAATACGCTGCTTGCGCTGGCGGCGGGGTACACCTGCCGTTTCTAGCGACAGACTGACGTTGTTATAGCACGTCTCGCCGGCTTCGACAAAAAAGCTCTGGAAGATAAAACCCATGGTGTGGGCGCGGAAGGCATCCATACGGCGGCGCGACAGGCGCAGGATGTCCTCGCCATCAATCAGTACCTGCCCCGTTTGCGGCCGGTCCAGGCCAGAGATAGCATGCATCAAGGTGGACTTACCCGAGCCGGATTTGCCCACTATCGCGACACTGGCATTACGGGGAATGCGCAGGCTTATGTCATCTAGCGCTGTAAATACATTCTGCTTTTTGCCGTAGGTTTTGGTAAGATGAGTGACTTCTATCATTATACCGCTTGCTCCTTATCTGCCTATAGTAGGCCCTATGTACTACCTATACCGATTGAATCACCCCAGTTGCTAGCAGCCCAACCAGCAGCACACCCAGGCCCAAACGGTACCAAATAAACACGCTATAATCATGCCCGGCAATAAACTTCAGCAGCCAGGCCACCGCCGCATAACCCACCAGGAACGATACCATCATCCCCAGGATGGTTGGCCCCCAGCCCACACCAGTTTCAATCACGTGGAATTTGGTAACAAGCTGCAGCATACTTGCCGCCAGTAGCGCTGGGATACTAAGGAAGAAGCTTAGGCGTGTGACCGTCAGGCGGTCAAAACCACGCAACAAGCCAGCGCTCATGGTAGCACCGCTGCGCGATACCCCAGGGATAAGCGCCAAGCACTGGGCACAGCCAATCGCCAGCGTATCGCGCCAGGTCGCTTGGCTTTCGGTGCGTTTTTGCTGGGCGGTTTTATCGGCCCACCACATCACACCGCTCCACACAATCAGCGCCCCGGCTACCCACCACAGGCTGCGCAGAATGGTTTCGATCTCATCCTGGAACAGCAGGCCGACCACGGCAATCGGGATAGAACCAATAATGATTGCCCAGCCGTAGGCGTAATCAGGCTTTTTGCGGGCACGGATATTCACCATACCAGCTAGCCAGGCCCCAGCCACGCGCATAATATCATGCCAAAAGTACACCACAGTGGCAATCACAGCCCCAGTCTGGATGATGGCCGTAAACGCCGTCATACTGGGGTCGTTCAGCTGGTAACCCAGCAGCTTTTCGGTAATGGTTAAATGCCCGGTGCTCGATATCGGTAAAAACTCAGTAATGCCTTCTATAACGCCCAGAATTATCGCGTGCCACCACTCCATAGTGTGCCTTGTGTCTCCTTTACAATTACCTCTACACTATAGCAAATTATAGCCGTGAGCGCAAAAGCCACCGGGGTTACTACCCCTGTGGCTTTGCCTGTGGTATAGCCCTGTTAATCCAGCGGGTATCAGTAGCCGCCCCCGCGCACTAGCCCCCGGAGCGCAGGCTACGAATTAATCTCGATACAGCCCGCTGCAGTGGCGCGATCAGCTGGCCCGCCGTTGACCGTCAGCGTACGCACCTGCTTGTGGTGCAGGTCTGGCGTGTCGTCAGCCTGGCACTGCTCGGGAGTCGTGACGTGTAGGTCGGTCACATCGCTATTGATGTACACATTGCTCTGGTGGCTCAGCTGCAGGTCGAGCATGGCCTGGGGCCGGGCTGCCTGGTTGCGGTAGGTAACGGTATCGCCGCCGCGCGCATCGAGTGTCTTCAGGGCTGGGCCCTCCACCAGGATCGTCACGTCGTCATCGCAGTCGCCCTGCTGGTGGCAGGCTAGGGCGCTGGTATCAACCGCCAGCTGGGCTTCGTTACCACTACGCGTCATGGTTGTTTTGACCGCTGCTGGGTCACCGTTTTTGGCAATTACCCTCAGCCGAGTTTGGCCGTGCGGGCGTGCCGTGTAGTAGATATCAACCTTGCTAGCCGCTACCCGCAGGCTGGTTGCCCCAGCCAGCTGCGGCATCTGGCGCCAGTCCCGGCGTACATCCGCATCCGGCCCGCTGGAAGACACACGCTGGTTGTGCTGCCAGCTGCTGTTGGCTTCGACAATCATCAGGCTCATACAGACGGTAAAGGCCACAATACCCGCCAGGGTGATGCTGGCTAGAATCACCAGCCAGCGGCGGCTAAAGCGCCACAGTAGCACCAGCGCCGCCGTGAGGCCACACAGCACCGCCAGGAGTAAGCCGGCAATGATGGCGCATACCAGCGCCACCGGCCCCAGCCAGCTGAGCTGGCTAGTATGCATCATCTCGGGCATATGGGAAAAGCCGCTCACCCCACCAAAGATGGTGGCAAACAGCGCCCCAAGTGCCATCACCGCCAGCGCCACGCCAGCCACGATACGCAGGGCAATCACGGCGGGCTTGGTGCCTTCGGCTGGGGTATCCTGTGCACTCCGGGCCTTTTCGGCAATGGCACCCAGCGTCACAGGCTCGCCCTGCATCAGCAGCTCATCGGCCGCCGTACGGGCAGCAGGCATCAGTAGCCACAGCAAGAAGTAAATAAACACAATCGTCCCAAACGATGGAGTCAGCAGAATCAGCACCACCAGGCGCAGCAGCACCACGTTCACATTGGTATAGGTCGCGATCCCTGCCAGCACGCCGCCCAGCCAGCCGTGGCGTCGGTCGCGCATCAGCACTTTGCTACTAGCCTGTGGCACGGCCGGGGCATCAGGGTGGGGCTCACCAGTGGTAAAATCCTGCGGCTCGCCAAGCTGCTGCTTCAGCTGGGTGACGTGCTGGTCGGTAATCACGCCGTCCTTTTTAATATCATGTTCGGCCAGCAGTTCTACCATGCGGCCCTCGATTTCGCTCACCACTTCGTCGGTCACATCTGGCTGCGTGTGAATGGCTGCCAGGTAGGCTTCTAGCTCGCGTTTGGCGGCCAGCTCGCTATTGAACGGCACGCCGGCTATATGAATACGGGTTATTTCCTTCATACAATGGCTCCTTTATAACTTTTTTAGGGCTGCATTTAGCTGGGTAATATTCTTTTGCACGGCACTGGCAACAGCCTGGCCATGCTCGGTGGTTTGGTAGTACTTGCGCGGTGGGCCCTGCTCGCTTTCCTGCCATTCGTATTGCAGCAGGCCATCCTTTTGCAGGCGGCTCAGCAAGGGGTAGATTGTCCCCTCCACCACCACCAGCTGCGCACTGCGCAGCCGTTCGATGATATCGCTGGTGTAGCGTGGTTGATTGGTGCAGATTTTTAGCACGCAGTAGGCCAAAAAGCCCTTGCGCAGCTGGGTCGCCATATTAGTGGCGTACTTGGTGGCGTCCATGGTTCCTCCTTTCTGGTATGGTTGATTGCTCCACGCGGCCGTCTTTGATGGTAACCTGGTAATCACACTTGGCCGCTAGATCCGCATCGTGCGTTACGATGATGAGCGTTGTGCCGTGCTCGCGCTGCTGGCCAAAGAGCAGCGCTTCGATCTGGGCGCCCGTCTCGCTATCCAGGTTGCCGGTTGGCTCATCGGCAAACAGGATCTTCGGCTCGCCCACAATCGCCCGGGCGATGGCCAGGCGCTGCTTCTGCCCACCGGATAGATCCTTGGCCTTGTTGTGCTTTTTGCTGGCCAGGCCGACCGCCTCGAGCGCCTGGCTCACCTTGGCACTGCGCTGCGACCGCGGCACGCCAGCGATCTCCAGCGGTAGCATCACGTTGCTCACCACGCTGTCGCTACCCTCCACAAAGAAACTCTGGAAGATAAAGCCAATCGTGCGTGCCCGGAAGGCATCAACCTGCCGCGGCTTCATCTGCAAAATGTCCTGCCCGCCGATCAGCACCTGCCCCGTCTGCGGCCGGTCGAGGCCAGAGATAGCGTGCATCAGGGTGGATTTACCCGAGCCGGATTTGCCCAGGATAGCCACGCTGGCGCCCTCGGGGATAGTGAGGTTGATGTCACTCAGCGCCGTAAATTGGTTGTGCTTTTTGCCGTAGGTTTTGGTAATATGCCGTAGTTCAATCATATCCTTCTCCTTATTCTGCCCTTAGTGCCTC
>JABCON020000028.1 GCA_013333595.2 Candidatus Saccharimonadota bacterium | reverse complement strand
GCACCAATATGGTGGTGCTTGCCTTCCATTTTATGCGAAACCGCTTTACCGACATCGTGCAGCAGCGTAGCAATTTTTGCAACGCGTACATTAGCGCCCACTTCTTCAGCAATCATACCAGCAATTTGTGTCATTTCTACACTATGCTTAAGGACATTCTGGCCATAACTCGTACGGAACTTAAGCTCACCCAGCATACGCACCATTTCCTTAGGGATACCAACTACACCGGTTTCGCGCATAGCATCCTCACCAGCTTGACGGACCTCTTTATCAATCTGCTTTTTAGCCTTTGCTACGACCTCTTCAACACGGCCTGGGTGAATGCGCCCATCTTTCATCAGCATCTCGAGCGTTAAGCGTGCCACCTGGCGGCGCACCGGGTCAAAGCTTGATAGCACCACCATGCCAGGGGTATCATCCACCAGCACATCCACACCAGTTTCGCGCTGAATAGCCTGGATATTGCGGCCTTCCTTACCAATAATCCTGCCCTTCATTTCATCATCTGTTAGCTTGAGGGCGGTGACAGTACGTTCGGCTGTTACCTCGCTGCTCATACGCTCCATAGCGGTTAGCAGGATCGTCTGTGCACGGTCTTCAGCGTCGTCCATTGCATCGCGCTGCAGCTTAGCAACCAGCTCTGTCAGATCAGCCTTAATATCATTTTCGGTCATTGTCAGCAGCTTTTCAGCCGCCTGTGTCTTGGTCAGCTTCGCAATACGCTCAAGCTTCTCTTGCTGGCGGGTCCGAATCTGGCGAATCTCGTTCTTTAGCTCTTCGACTTCACTCTCGGCCTGGCGGAGCTTTTCACTCCGAGTATCCAGCTCGTCGAGCTTTTTATCAAGGTGTGTTTCGCGCTCTGCAAGGCGCTCTTCCGTCTTCTTAAGCCCTTTGCGCAGTTCGGCTTCTTCGCGCTTGGCATCATCGGTTATTTTTAGTGCTTTATCCTTAGCGGCCAGCACCACGGCGCGGGCTTTATTCTTGGCAGCAGCAACCGTCTGCTCGCTCTGGTGGCGACTGGTTGCGCGCCGGTATTGGCTATACGCATATGTGCCAGCAACACCACAGACCAAGCCAATAATCACAGCGACGATAGTCATGGTTTATCCTTTCTGTTTGGCGCTTAGCAGCGTGGCCCGGTTATAAAACTACTGTAGGTATCACTGCGCCTGGTGCCGAGCGCCATTATCATCAAACTAGTATCATCAAAGCTTTCATTACAATAAGCTACTTCCATTGTAGCGCTTTTTAGAACATTTAGGCAAGCCTTTTACAAGTTATCTTATTTGCGCGGTGCCGTAATGCGTGCTGGGCGGCCATAGACTGGCACCACGATGCCATCGTTTTGGTGTGATGCGAGGCGAGCGATGGATTCTGCCTGCCAATCATCACCACACACACCCACGACTGGCACATCCAGACTATACGCAAGCGCATTCGCTGTGGCCACGCCAATACGCAGGCCAGTAAAGCTCCCTGGCCCACGTAGCACGCCAATACCAGTCACATCCGGCCAATCCGCTTGGTGGCGGGCCAGGCTACTGTGTATAAACGCTAATAACCCCCGGGCAAGCTGACGGTCGGCCTGCCACGCATACTGGTGCGTTGTACCCGTAGCGGGGTCGTATATACCCAAGTGGCAGGTGCCGGTGTCTGTTTGGAGTAGTAGTATCATATGTTAATTCCCTGTATATGCACGTAGCGAGCATTCGCATCGGCCGCATCAGCAGTAATGGTAATAGTAATATGGTCAGCTGGTAGTATACCCGCCACACTACCAGCCCATTCAATCACCGTAATTGTATCACGGTCTGCCAATGTTTCGGCTAGCTCGTCCTGCATAATACCAGCGTCGTCCAGGCGATAAAAATCGTAGTGCGCTAAGTGCCACCGCTTGCCTTGGTAGCGGCGGCTAATGGTAAAGGTTGGGCTCTGCACCGCTTCTGTAATACCAAGGCCGCGTGCAAGGCCCTTGGTAAAGGTGGTCTTACCAGCACCAACGTCACCAATCAGCTCAATCACCTGGCCGCCATGCAGCTGGGCGGCAATCTGTGTGCCAAGAGCACTCATCGCCTGGTCACTCGCTATCTTCATGCCTCTATCATATACCACCCCCTGGCCCAGGGGCAAGCATGGCTGCTATGTGCTATACTAAAGGCAAGTAATAAGTAATTATACCAACCAAACAACACGAGGAGGAACTACCGTGGCAGGCCATAGCAAATGGGCAAAAATTAAGCGCGATAAAGGCGCAAACGATGCAAAACGCGGCGCAATCTTTACGCGGCTTGGTAACCAAATTGCCGTCGCAGCACGTGGCGGTACCGACCCAAGTATGAACTCTGCCCTGGCGCTAGCAATCGAAAAGGCCAAGGCAGCTAATATGCCAAACGCCAATATCCAGCGCGCCATCGACCGCATTAACGATAAAAACGCAGCCGCGCTTGAAGAAATCACCTACGAAGCCTACGGCCCTGGTGGTGTGGGGATTATCATTGAAACAGCAACGGATAACCGTAACCGCACCCTGCCAGAGGTAAAAAACGCCCTTTCTAAGAACGGCGGCACGATTGCCGATGCCGGCAGCGTCTTGTTCCAGTTTGACCACAAAGGCGTTATTACCGTGCAAGCAACTGGCGAGGATGCCCTACTAACTGTGCTTGATGCTGGCGCAGAAGATGCGAACGAGGAAGACGGCGAGATTATTGTGTATACCAGCCAGAAGGACCTTGCCAAAGTACGCACCAGCATTATTGCCGCTGGCCTACCTGTGGCTGATGCCGAGCTCCGCTATATCGGCAAAAATCTCGTCCCCGTTGATGATGAAGAAACCCAGGCTAAGCTCTTAAAGCTACTAGATGCGGTGGACGACCTGGCTGACGTTGTCAACGTCCACACAAATGCTGACCTGCCCGCCTAAGCCGCCGATCCCCTGCCCACTGCTTACAAACTGGTACGGGGCTCGCCTCAGGCCCCGCCTTGACACCCCCGCGCGCGCTGTGCTACACTTGGCCAAGATACAATGCGAGGCCATAGCTCAGTTGGTTAGAGCACCTGCCTTTTAAGCAGGGTGTCCTGGGTTCGAGACCCAGTGGCCTCACCAGGTATAATCACAAACCGCCCCGGCAGCTAGAACAGCCTGGGCGGTTTTATTATGTGTCATAGGCTGATGGGGCGCATCGCGCGCCACACACTCTGCAGGCCTAGTCTTTCGTTTTTTTAGCCTTTTTGGCTTTGCTAGATTTGGTAGGCTTAGCTGGCGCGGCGTAGGCAAAGGCAATATCAACCACTGCAATTGCAACAGCCACCGTCATAATCGTATCGCGCTGGCTGAGTATAGCCTCGAACACTGCTCGTTCTGGGCCCATCAGCACCAGCGAACTGGCAAGCGCCCCCAAGCTAAACACCATCGCCAGTAGCGCGTATAGCACCGCACCACAGACACGCCCACGCAAGCGGCCATACACCGGCCCACGTACAAGCAGCACGAGTGATGGCAGCAGAATCACCAGGAGCTGGAGCACCGTAATGTTCGACACCCACCCACCAGCCAAGGGCGGCAGTTGGCTGGCGTAGGTACTCAGCCATGCGCTCCACAATTGGTGCAATACGTAGCCAGCACAGAGCGCCAAACCCAGCACGCCAAAACGGCGACGGGTCGCAAACGCCACAAGGCCCAGCACAAGCGCCATACCAGCCAGCATAAGCAAAACTTGCATAATTATAACTCCTGCGGGAGACGGATGCTACTCCCCTGCTCGACACCTGCTCGCGCGGCAGCACCAGCCGGGAGCTCCAGCACATAGCGAGCCTTTTTATACGGGAAGTAGTGCTTTGGGTACGAAGCCGGCTGCATATCGCGCACCATATGGATGACGCGCCCTTCCCTATCAAGCCACAAGACATCAATCGGAATGTGCATATCCTTCATCCAAATACGCCAGGTGTCGTCGCGGCCAAAATCAAACAGCATGCCACCATGTGCTGGCAGGTGTCGCACACCGCCCAGGCCTTTGGTAAGCTGCTCCGGCGTTTTGGCAATCCACACAGCAAAATCTTCCTTGCCAACACCAACCTCAACGGTTCGGCGTAGATAGCCTGGCATATACCACAGTGCCAACACAACCACTGCAGCCACGGCAGCCAGCGGCAAGACCCAACGCAGGAGGATCGTACGTATCTTCATAGCTCGTATTATACCACGGTCACTAGCTGAGTGCGCAGGGGTTGACCTTCCCTAAATACCAACACGGTCGCGACGGTGGGACCGCCGAGCGTGGAGCTCAACGTATTTGATGATTGGTGTTGCAACATCGCGGCCAGTTACTTTCTCTATACCAAAGCCAGGGCTGGCATTAACTTCAAGCACAAGCGGGCCACGGTTCGAGCGCATCACGTCAACGCCGGCAACATTCAGCCCCATTGCCTTGGCAGCCTTGATAACCATCTTGCGTTCTTCTACCGTCAGCTTAGCGATTGTACCTTCGCCGCCCTTATGCAGATTCGAACGAAAGTCATCATCCAGGCTCTGGCGTTTCATGCTAGCCACCACGCGGCCACCTACCACAAAGGCACGAATATCCGTACCGGCCGACTCTTTCACAAATTCCTGTAGCATGACGTTGGTGCCGTCTTCATTGGTTAGGTAAAACGCCTGCAATACAGACTTAGCTGCCTTTTTGGTTTCTGCAAGCACCACGCCGTTGCCGTGTGTACCACGGGCCAGCTTAATAATAACTGGTGTGCCGCCAAGTTTATCGAGCAGGGCATCAATATCAGTTGCATTACGCGACACCACCGTCTTCGGAATCCCGACCCCGGCTCGCGCCAGCAGCTGTAAACTGCGCAGTTTATCACGCGAGCGGCTAATAGCAATCGAGCTCGATAGCGAATATACACCGCTTGATTCCAGTTGCCGCACCATAGCAGTGCCGTAGCGCGTCATGTTGCTGGCGATGCGCGGGATCACCGCATCGTAGCCGGCTAGGTCTTCGCCACGGTAGCTAATTACCGGGTGGCTCTGCTCAATCGAGGCGTAGCACTCCTTATACTTAATAACCCGCACCGTGTGCCCCCGCAAGCGTGCAACTTCCTTCAAGCGCCGCGTGGAATAATTCCCCGGCCCATTTGATAATATGGCGATTTTCATAGTTACTATAATTGTATCATTTTTGCGGTGAGTGTCAATACACCACACACCCCTTATGCTATGGCAATACGCGCGCCCAGGCATAGGGAAACCCCGTGCCTACCTGCTGTGTGGCGTATAGCTGGTAGGCTACGGGGGCGGCGGGGTTATTCATGGTGGCGGCCGTCAGCCTGGGCCGCCTCGCTATCGGCAGCCAGGCTATGGGCTTCGATCCGGGATTGCTCAACCATTTGGTTGGAGTCGTCCCAGGCGCGGTCCTCCACTTGCTCGTGGATGTACGCGCCCAGTGCCATCACCGGAATAGTGATGACGCAAATACCAAAGCCGTAAACAGCCGGCCAAGCGATGCCACCTATGAAAATACCATAGGTGATCATTGCTACACCAACTACCCATAGGATGGAGGCAATGATACGCACCACCAATACGGCCGGCTGGTGCCAGCCAACCCTCAGCCAAAACTCGTCTTTACCACTCATGTTGCACCTCCCTAGGTAGCGAACGAGTCCATTTATAGTGTACCATCAGTTGCGACTATAGCAATATGGTGCTATGACTTGTCGATCTTCATGTAGGTTGGGTCGGCAATACCTTTGATGCGCTCTAGTGGCGGGCCTTTCAGCACTTGGCTCACCTTATTACCCTCAAGCACGCGCTGGGCAAACTCTGGCGTCATAAAGCCTGTATCAAGCGATTTGTGCTGGCTGGAGGCTGCCATGTTCAGCCAAGCTGATGGTGCCATGGTTTTATAGGTGGCGCTATCGGCCGTAACCTGCGCAAGCGTCTTGTCATTCTGGTAGTTGCGTGCCCAGACGCCAATATCCTCTGCCTTGGTATTAATTGTGCTATTGCTATTGATATGGTGCTTGAACAGCTCGATATCCGGCATAGCGTTAAGATCGTTCGAGCGGTCAGTTATCACATCACGGAGCTGCTGAATGCCAGGGTTAGCCGATTGCGCCAGCATATCGGTATAGGCCCGCATCGAGGCCATATCGCCCTTGGTGATGGATTCATGCAGCCGCTGCCCCATGGCGGTAACATCACCAGCACGCACATCAGACGTTAGCTGAATAGCGTCGACGTCCTCGCGGTTTGCCTTAGCGATATCGCTCAGTGCACCAGCTTTTACCTTGCGCGCACCAATTTCCCCGGTAGTACCAGCTGCGATAGCCTGGCGGCGCTGAGCCTCTGCTAGGGCAGCGCCACTTTTACCGCTATCATCCAGCAAATTCGCAAATTCAGACTTGTACTCCTTCTGCGCCATCGTCGTGCTCATGGCTAGGAGGTCCTTTTCATGGCTGGTGCTGCGGATTTGGCTTGCCAAGGTACTTTCCTGCTCGCTCAGGCCGGTTGTGCCAGCATCGGTAGCAATCTGAGCCATAAAGGCCGCCGTGCCCTGCTTGGCACGCTCGTAATTATCACTCGCTAGGCGGTTACCCATAGCCATTTGGCGCGTGGTGGGGTCAAAGCGCTTGCGGTCCTCGTACAGGGCACCGGCTTGGTTTTCTATAGCGCTCATGGCTTCTTGACTCATCAGGCGGTCAATTGCATAGCGCTGGCCACGGGTGGTGCGGCGGTAGCGGCGCATACGCGCATCGTCATAGGATTTCAGGCGATCTTCTTTCTCGAGTGTGCGGTTATCGTGCCACTTGGCAAAGCTCGTACCCAGGGCACCAGCAGCCATACGGCGGCCCTTGGCCAAGTTAGCTTCGCGGTTGGCCCAAATTTTGGCTTTGTCGCCCACGCCGCGGGTCGGGTTATTAATCATACCAGCAAAGCGCCCCAGCAGCCGGCCGCTAAAGCGAATTAGGAACGGTGTAATCACCAGTGGTACTGCCTGTACAAATAGGGCAATCAGCAGTGTTTCCCAGCGGTTATTGGTCTGGGCAATTAAGTAACTTGCCAGGTGCGACCCACCAAACAGCAGCGCAAACATAGGGTACATCACGAGCATAGTAGAAAATATCTCTTGCCACCGATCAAACCACTTACTAGTACCGGGCAAAATATAGAGCACAAAGGCGATCGGCGAAATCACCACCATAACCACAATAATTGCTTGGCGCGCCGCAAGCACCGCAAAGGTAACGATCATAATAGTCGCAACCGGCACCAGCGCAAATACCAATAGATAGAGCACTCCTGGGCCCATGGCGGCAACACTGGCCGCTGTGGCCGATGTCAACCCCGCGACCGCAAGCGTCCCACCAGAAAGCAAGTACGCCGCCGCCTCGCCCCAGCTTGGTACATCCAAACTATTACGCCCAGCTCCTTCGCCCACCACACGCAGTGTCTCAATCAGCAAACCATTCAGCCCCGAGCCCACAATATTCGATACATCAATCAGCAGCGCACATATATAGTAGCTGAGGTTCACCGCCACAATTGCCAGAATCAAGCGCGGCAACATACGCTTCAGGTTATAATTACTAAGCCCCGTGTTTGTCAGGTGCGAGTAAATAATCGCAATAAACACCGCAATAAACATCACGTTGGCAATTTGACGCATAATTGACCAGGCTTTATACATCACACCTTGGTCATCGGTGGCGAGCGTTTCTACCCGCAGCAGCGATGTTTCGAGGTATTTAAATACGTTATCGGTAGCATCGGCCAAAAAGTTAATAATTGGGCACAGAATATAACCAATACCATTGACCACACACGAGGTAATTTCCTTCTCGTCCTCGCCACCATTGCCATTCGCCGCCTGGGAGGCAGACTGCCGGTCAATACTAATAGGCGTATAGGTACTGGGCTGGTTATACTCACCATTGCTAATCTGGTACTCGACCACGCGGGCACGGTCAGCATTCGCGACATCGTCGTTTTCAAAATATATAACCGACGATTGGCCATCAGTCAGATTTTCGTAGTACTTTTTACCTTCACCAATCCCAGGGGGCTGGCTAGCCGTGGCCGTTTTGGGGCCTTCGTACGTCCGGCCATTATACTCAACGCCATTGGCGCTCCAGGTAGCATCGGCAGCGTACACGAGTGGCACGTCACTAGCCAGCGCACCGAAAAGAGCCGTTAGGCATACAGCAGCGACTGCTACGACCCACCGGCTCATACGCGTTAGTGCAAATGGTAGTAATGAACCCGAAACCCGCATAATAATGTCTTGTATATTATCATGATTTTGCGTAGCGGTCAATTAGTATGCATGCTTATACTTTGTAACGCTCGCATCACTCCATTCACTATACGCCCTTTTGCACTAATAGCAAGTTATTATGCTTATTCTGCATCACCTGTCGGTATCACTAGAATAGCGAACGCTTTTTGTGCGCTTTAAACTGCTCAAGCAGCTCTTTCTGCTTTTTGCTAAGCTTTTGCGGTGTGCGGACGTGGATCGTCACGATATGGTCACCGCGGCCAGACCGATTAGCATAGGCGACACCATGGCCACTCAGCTTAAAGTCCGTGCCGCTTTGCGTGCCCGCCGGCACCTTCATGCGCACAACACCATCAACAGTATTTACATCTATCTCTGCGCCAAGGGCAGCATCCACCATATCAATAGTTTCGTGGCTTAAGATTAAATCACCTTCGCGCGTGAAATCCTTATCGGCCGTAACGCGAATATGTACATATAAATCACCTTTACTGCCACCCGGGGTTGCCTCGCCACGCTCACGCAGGCGGATGATAGCCCCATCATCAATACCAGCTGGCACCTTTATAGTCAGCGTCTGCTTGCGGCGTTCGGTACCACTCCCGTGGCAAACGGTGCACGGCTTTTCGGGCACCTTGCCACGGCCATGGCAGGTAGGGCACACCACCGATTGCTGAATCTGCCCAAACATCGTGTTCATAACACGGGCAATTTGGCCGCTGCCATCACATTCTTTGCAGGTGATCAGCTCGTGGCCAGGCTCGGCAGTCGTACCATGGCAGTGCGAACACTCGTCATCCATCGTCAGGCTAATATCTTTTTCGGCCCCAAATACGGCCTCTTTAAAGCTAAGGGTGATATTCGTTTCGACATCGCTCCCCCGTTGTGGGCCAGCCTGGGCAGCATTACCACCAAAGAACTGGCCAAAAATATCGCCAAGGCCACCACCAAAATCAAAGCTCATGTTGGGCCCACCGGCGCCAGCAAAGTTACTAAAATCAACCCCTTCAAATGGGCCAGCACCACCGCCCGGGCCACCCACACCAGCATGGCCAAACTGGTCATAACGCTGGCGTTTTTGCTGATCTTTCAGTACCTCGTAGGCTTCGTTAATCTCTTTAAACTTGGCTTCATCGCCACCCTCTTTATCTGGGTGGTAGCGTACGGCCAGCTTGCGGAATGCCTTTTTAATTTCATCGGCGCTGGCGTCCCGGCTCACACCCAGCACATCATAATAATCTTGCTTATTCATTAGGGCTTTATTATAGCAAAATTAGCACTCAATTGGCAAGAGTGCTAACATGCATGTGGTTTTATTACTAATTACTTAGCGGACGCTATCGAGCTGAGCCTTGCGGCCAAGCGCAATCAGTACATCCTTGGCAGCAGCGCGTGTCAGCGGCAGCTGGCCTTCGGTAGAGACGGTAATCATAAATACATACGACTTTAGCCCCTTCACAGCTACTAAGGCGTACTCGCGCTCATTACGTGATGGGTCATCAGCCGGGAAGACGAAGTGGGCTCCATCACCAACACCACTGATTTTTTCGGCTTGGGCACCGCGGAAAACTTCGGCACTCTTAAGCGCGTTGGCAGATGTATACACCATAGCATCAATCTGCAGTTTTACCTTCTTTTGACTGGTGGTATTAAAGGTGTAGGTAGCAGTTTCGGCGCGGTTATTGGCCACATAGGCGGTACCACTTAGTTCCGGCCCCTGCACATCCTTACCCAGCGAGCCAAGCGCTGCTGTTACATCGCGCTCCGCCAGTACCGAACCCACACCAATATGCTGCTTTGTATCGTAGCGGTAAGCGCTCTGGCTACTGGCTGGGGACGACTGCTGGTTGACAATAATAAGGATAGCGCCAACAAGCAGCAGAATACCAATGCAGCTCCCTATTATAATAGTAACTGTTTTTTTATTCATACCTCGTCCTCGTCATGGTTATGGTTTCAGTATACAGCATACTATAGGCACTTGCCAAGGATTTTGCCAAATGACTTCATTTTATTCTAAG
This sequence comes from Candidatus Saccharimonadota bacterium, assembly GCA_013333595.2. Taxonomy (GTDB): domain Bacteria; phylum Patescibacteriota; class Saccharimonadia; order Saccharimonadales; family Saccharimonadaceae; genus SDRW01. The sequence continues at coordinate 26,518 of JABCON020000028.1, read as the reverse complement.
AATTAGCTCGTTTGGCCATGATATTTCTGGTGGAACTGGTGCGGATCACGGCGGAGCTCCCGCTTAAGCCGCAGTGTTTTGCCCGAGGGGCTCACATCAACTTCACCATGGCCAACATCGACGACAAACTTACCCTGCAAGGTGCGGCGGCCAATCAGCACCGGGAAGCTATGCACCGAGCGGTCCGATAAGCCAAACAGCACGCGCATGCGCCTACCCGCAAGGTAGATCGTAAGATGGGTAAAATACCGAATATGGTCGTGGCCAGAAGCACTCCGCACTCGCGCCACTGTAAAATCCTTGCGTTTGAGTATTTTACCACTGTAATACGGCGAACCTTCACCAAATAGGCTAAAGCGCAGTAGGCCATCCTTCCCAACCCGTATATTACTTGCCCACACAGCGGAGCTATCAGCGCCTGTATCAATTTTGGCTGGAACGCCAGCACTGTGTTTCACAAAACTAATGCGTGTGTTGCGGCCGATGACGGCCTTGCTTTGTACGCTCATAGTGGTTAATTATAAAACATTACCTGGCTGTTTGGCAAATTTTGCCTTACACATACGTAGGGCAAGGCTGTAACACTCGCCCTGCCCTACTGCTATGTAGTAGTTACGTTTGCCTAAACCAAGCTTACTTTTTGCCCTTTTTGTCGCTACCGACGATTTCGCCTTCAACTGGGCCGTCGTCCTTTTTGCGTGATTTTGCGCTGCCCGGCTTTTTAGCATCTGCCTTTTCGTCTGACTGGGCGGCCTGGTAGAGCTTGGCACCGATTGGCATAATTGCCTCTTGCAGTTCCTTGGCGGCTTTTTCAAGCTCGTCTTTACCAGCCTTATCGTCCTCTTTCACCTTCTTGGCAGCGGCAACGGCTGTCTCGATCGCCTTTTTATCGTCGGCTGTGATCTTGTCTTTATATTCGCTTGGCATTTTCTCTGCCTGGTATATGCTGTTTTCAAGCACGTTGCGCGCCTCGACTGACTCACGCTTTTTCTTGTCTTCGTCAGCATGCAGTTCGGCTTCCTTCTGAGCTTGCTCGATATCCTCTTTGCTCATGTTGCCGCTGTCCTGAATTGTAATCGACTGCTCCTTGCCAGTGCCCTTGTCCTTAGCGCCAACGTTCAGAATGCCGTTCGCGTCTAGACTAAAGGTGACTTCAATCTGCGGCACGCCACGTGGGGCTGGGGCAATGCCGTCCAGCACAAACGTACCGAGGCTTTTATTATCGGCTGCCATTTCGCGCTCGCCCTGTAGCACATGAATTTCCACCTGCGACTGATTATCAGCATAGGTAGAAAACACCTGGCTCTTGCTGGTTGGCACGGTAGTATTGCGGTCAATCATAGCGGTGCGCACGCCACCAGCTGTCTCGATACCCAGTGTCAGTGGTGTTACATCTAGCAGCAGCACGTCCTTTACATCGCCTGCCAAAACACCACCCTGGATAGCCGCGCCAACAGCTACAACTTCATCTGGGTTAACGCCCTTAAGCGGATCCTTACCAAAGATATCCTTTACCTTAGCGACCACAGCTGGCATACGGGTCATACCACCCACCAGCACTACCTGGTCAATTTGGCTCGGCTTTAAGTCAGCATCAGCAAGCGCCTTTTGGACTGGCCCTGCTAAGCGGTCGATTAGATCACCCACCAGCTCCTCGAGCTTGGCACGGGTCAGCGTGTACTCAAAGTGCTTTGGGCCGTCAGCGTCAGCGGTGATGAACGGCAGGTTTACCTCGTACGAATTTGTGGTTGAAAGTTCCTTCTTGGCCTTTTCGGCTTCGTCCTTCAAGCGCTGCATTGCAGCCTTGTCGCCCTTTAGGTCAACGCCCTCTTCCTTCTTAAATACCTCTAGGAAGAAGTTGACGATGCGGTTATCAAAGTCCTCACCACCAAGGTGGGTATCACCATTGGTTGAGCGAACCTCAAATACGCCGTCGCCCAGTTCCAGAATAGACACATCAAATGTACCACCACCAAGGTCAAAAACGGCAATCTTCTCGTCCTTATTGCCCTCAAGGCCGTAGGCCAGGGCAGCTGCAGTTGGCTCGTTAATAATGCGCTTAACCTCAAGGCCAGCAATCTTACCAGCATCCTTAGTAGCCTGGCGCTGGCTGTCATCAAAGTATGCCGGCACCGTAATAACCGCCTCGGTCACAGGCTCACCCAAGAAGGCTTCGGCGTCAGATTTGATCTTGCTCAAGATCATAGCACTCACTGCCTCTGGTGTATATTCTTTATCGCCTAGCTTAACTGCCACGCCATCGCCCTTTTTGACAATCTCGAACGGCATAATATCGTGGTCGTTCTGGACTTCTTTATCGCCCCACTTACGGCCAATTAAGCGCTTAACGCCGTAAATCGTATTCTTGGGGTTAGTAACGCGCTGGCGCTGTGCCACTTGGCCAACCAGGCGATCACCTGATTTATTCACTGCTACGACACTTGGGGTTGTGCGGTTACCTTCTGCATTGGCAATTACCTCTGGCTTGCCAGCCAGCATATATGCAAAGGCGCTGTTGGTTGTCCCAAGATCAATACCTATTATTTTACCCATAATCATCTTTCTTGCGCTGCCAGGTAGTGCACGGCACCGACCCACAGGCAAGCTTACTCCTTTCTACTCGCTTTGGTTATCCCTTATGTTTAGTGTATCATGTTCTATTTTAGCACTCATTGGTGTGGAGTGCTAGTAGCTTTACTATACACGAGTTGGCACTCTCAAGTCAAGAGTGCTAATTAATAATTTTTAATTTCAGTTATAAATCACCACTTTTTAAGCTATTTACAAGTCTAGAGTTTTATAGCTAATCACTATATACTAGCCGTAAGAGTTATGCGAATATCAGATAGAACGTTTATTGCGATGATGCAGCTGCACAATACGCTTGATGCAGCTCAGCTTGCTGATATTCAACAGGAAAGCGAAAACACGCGCGCGCCCCTGCAATCGGTGGCGATCAAAAAGCACCTGTTGAGCGAAGAAACGCTTACGAAGTTGTTTTCGGAATACGCCGATATCCCCTACACCACCATCGACCCAAAGGAAATCACCCAAGCCGCGCTCGATAAAATCCCCGAGCGTATCGCCCGCCAGTATAACGCTATTGTATTTAAGATTGATGATGAAACTGGCCTGGTGCATCTTGCGATTGAGGACCCCGATGATGTAGAAGCACTCAGTTTTCTGCAAAAGCTAATTGGCCCAAGCATGCGCGTGTACGTGGCCACGCACGATACGATGCTGACGGCGCTCGAAGCCTACCGCGGTGATGTTGATAAAGAGATCGAACAGGTTGTTAACGACCAAGCCCAGAACACCAAAGAAACGGTAGTGCGCGAAGAGGATGTGGCAGAAAACTCGCCGATTGCAAAAACTGTCAACCTGCTGCTTGAATACGCTATTCGCTCGGGCGCAAGTGATATTCATATTGAGCCACGCGAAACGTTTATTCAAGTTCGCTACCGCATCGATGGTCTGCTCAAGGAAGCTAACCAGCTGCCGAAAAACATTGCCAATGCCCTGGCTAGTCGCGTCAAGATTTTGGCGAACCTGAAGATTGACGAACGCCGCGTGCCGCAGGATGGCCGCTTTAAAATTAAGCTTGGCGGGCGGCGCTACGCCTTCCGTGTGAGTACCCTACCAATCACCGACGGCGAAAAGATCGTGATGCGTATTCTGAATGAGTCTAACGAAGCCCTGCCGCTCGAAAAGCTTGGCTACTGGGGGCGCTCGCTTGATACCATTAACCACGCGCTGGCAGAGCCAAACGGCATGATCCTGGTGACAGGGCCAACCGGGAGTGGTAAATCAACCAGCCTCTTTAGCGTTCTATCACGCCTTAACACCCCAGACGTCAATATATCAACCATCGAGGACCCGGTGGAGTATAAAATCCCCGGCGTTAACCAAACTCAGACTAATAACAAAGCCGGCATGACCTTTGCCAGCGGCCTGCGTGCCCTACTGCGCCAAGACCCAAATATCATTATGGTGGGTGAGATCCGCGATGGCGAAACGGCCAACCTTGGTGTGCAGGCCGCTCTAACCGGCCACTTGGTATTTAGTACGCTCCACACTAACAACGCTGCTACCTGCTTGCCGCGCCTGCTGGATATGGGGATCGAGCCCTTCCTTATCGCCAGCACCGTGAAGGCTGTGGTGGGCCAGCGCCTGGTGCGCCGCCTACGTCACGAAACACGGCTGCAGTATGTGCCGACAGATAAAGAAAAGGAGCAAATCCGGCGCCTGCTCGATATTCAGCCAGGTGAATCATTTGCACGCGTGCACGAGCTAGAAAAGCAAGCCGCCGCCATGGGTATTGGTGGCAATGCCCCATTGGCAACTACACCAGATGATATCTTATTCGTATGGAAGCCCAAGCAGGATGACAACGACGATGGTGCCCAAGGTGGGTTTAAGGGCCGCGTGGGGATTTACGAAGTCCTCGGCCTTTCTGTACAAATGCAAAAACTAATTACTGCCAATGCCACCAGCGATGATATTCAAAAGCAAGCCATCACCGAGGGAATGCTCACCATGCAGAGCGATGGTATTATTAAAGCCCTGCGCGGCGATACAACGGTAGAGGAAGTCCTGCGCGTTACCAGGGAATAACAGGGGGAATTATGGCAAAATACACATACACCGCAATATCAGCAAAAAACCCATCGCAGATTATTGAAGGCGAAATGGAAGCCAGCAGCCGCGATGATGTTATCGCGAGCCTTGGCCGGCAACGGCTATCGCCACTTAGTATTAAGCAAGGCAGTTCTGAGTCGGACTTTCTAGAACGCTTCTTTAGTAAAAAGAGCGTCAAGGCAGACGAAATCGTCATCTTTACGCGCCAGCTCAGCGCTATGATCGGCGCTGGCGTGTCGCTGACTCGCTCACTGAGCTCCCTGGCAGACCAAGCCGAAAACCCGGCCTTTAAAAAGGTGCTATCCGCCTGTGTCGAAGACATTCAGGCTGGTAGCGGCTTTGGCGATACACTGGCTCACCACCCCAGCGTCTTTAGCGACGTCTATGTCAATATGGTGCGCGCCGGCGAAACCGCAGGTATTTTGGATGATATTTTAAAGCGCCTGGCTATGCAGCAAGAGAAATCATCCAGTATCCGCAAAAAGATCAAAAGCGCCATGAGCTACCCAATGGTGCTGCTATTTATTACAATTATTGCCTTCTTTGGCCTGATGCTGTTTGTGATTCCGCAGATTGGTAAAATCATCCTCGATCTTGGCGGCCCAGATGCCAAATTGCCAATGCTAACCCAAGTGATGCTCGGCATTAGTGGCTTTATGGTCAACTTTTGGTATATTGTGCTGCCTGCCTTTGGTGGTGGCGTTATGGCTCTGCTGCGCTATATCAAAACTCCCCAGGGCAAGATTGTTTTCCATAAGGTTGTACTGAAGGTTCCGGCCGTTGGTGGCATTATTAAAAAGGTGGCGGTAGCCCGCATGGCACGCACGTACTCATCGCTGATTGGCGCTGGTGTGCCAGTGGTTGAAGCCCTGAGCGTAACCTCACGCGCAATTGGCAACACCGTATACGAAACCCATCTAACCGAGGCAATCGAACGGGTCAAGAATGGCGAACAGCTTTCCACCGTTGTGGCCGAAAACAAAGTCCTCTACCCGTCTATTTTGGCGCAGATGCTTGCCGTGGGCGAAGAAACCGGCCAGACCGATACTGTGCTGATTAAGGTGGCGGATTTTTACGAAGAGGAAGTCGACGTGGCGATTGACGGTATTAGCTCTATCATCGAGCCGGTCATGATTGTGCTGATGGGTAGCATGGTTGGTTTGATTGCCGCCAGCGTGATGGGGCCAATCGCAAGTATTTCACAAAACATTAAGTAAAATTTAATATAATCTTAAGCAAAATAGTAGTAATAAGCGCGCATGTACGTTACAATAGAAACACAACAAGGGTAGGTATGAAAAAATTATTCTATAAAGACACGCCCCTCATTGGGTTCGAAATAAACACCACCGACATGAAGATCATGTCGATTGACCCCCGCCGCTGGTCGATTCTTGGCTACGGCGCAGTCGATGTTGACCCCAAGCAGATGAAGCTAGCACTCGAAGAAAAAAGTGACTACCTTACCGAGGCAACCAAAAAGCTGCTGGGCGAAAAAATCGTTGGTATTATGCCAAGCAAGAATGTCGTGCTCGGCATGCCTACCTCGCGCACCTATTCGCGCGCCTTTAGTATCCCAGCTAGTGCCGAAAAGCACCTGACCGAGGCGGTAGAACTTGAGGTCAGCCAATACGTGCCCGTGCCACTTTCTATGTTGTATGTGGATTACGAAGTCATCAGCCGCACCAAAGAAGAGCTTTCCGTGGTGGCATCGGCTGTGCCGCGTAATGCCATCGATAACGCCATCGAAGCCTGCGATAGCGCTGGGCTTACCGTGGTAGCAATTGAACCAGGCATTAATGCAATTGCTCGGCTTGTAAAAGCTACCGAAAACGGCGATAACCTAGCCACACTCATCGTCGACATCAGCCCTGCTAACACCGACATTGCTGTGCTCGATGGCACCATCCGCGTAACCGGTGGCACAGCCATTGGTGGTAATACCTTTACGCTCGATATTGCTAAAAAGCTTGATCTCCCGCTCGAAAACGCACACCAGCTTAAGGTACTCCACGGCCTTAACCCAGGGCCACGCCAGGCAAAAATCGTTGGCGCGATGAAACCAAGCCTGCAGCGCATTGTGACGGAAATCCGCCGTGTTCTGCGCTACTATAACGAGCGTATCGAAAACGGCCGCAAGCTCGAGCAAGTCTTGATTGTCGGTGGTGGTAGCAACGTGCCTGGTATTGGTGAATACTTTACCAACGAACTCGTGATGCCGGCCCGCGTGGCCAGCCCATGGCAAAAATTTGACTTTGGTAGCTTGCAACCACCCACTAAGCAGTTCCGGCCGCGCTACCTAACCGTCGCTGGCCTCGGTAGTGTGACCAACGAGGAGGTATGGCAATGATCAACTTAATTCCGCCTAAAAAACGTAAAGAGCTGCATGCGATGCGCCAGAATACACTGCTACTGCGCTACGTTATCGCTACGCTGATTGTGCTGGGCCTGGTGCTAGTGATTAATATCGGCACCTTTATTGTAATGAAAACAACGGAAAACTCAGCTCGCCGCAGCGCCGATGATAACAATGCCCGCGTGGCCGACTATGCAAATGTACGCCAGCAGGCCGAGGAATATACCAAAAACCTAGCACTTGCGAAGCAAATGTTTGACCGCAATGTGCCCTACGCCGATGTCGTGATTGGGCTTGCCAAGACACTGCCAGAGGGCGTCCTGCTCGAGTCAATTACGCTGAGCCCCGCCATTACATCATCGCCCACAACGCTTAACGCACGGGCCAAATCCTACCAGGCAGCCATTAACCTTAAAAATCAACTGAACCGCTCAAATATCGCTAAGGATGTCAGCATTGCTTCTATCAATACCGATGGCAGTGTCCAAGGTGCCCAGGCTGGTGACTACCCGCTTAGCGTTGTGATTAATGTCACCTTTACCGATAAACTACTGCGCCCGAAGGGAGATGCCTAATGGCTCGTAAACCAACCAAAGCCCGCAAAGATATCATTACCGCAACCCGCCTGCGCATCATCCTGGTGCTATGCCTAGTGCTGACGATTGGCGCCAGTATCGGTACTGTGGTAATGGGCCAAAGCGTCCTGAAGGAAAACTCCAGCAGCGTTACCGAAGCCGTCAAAGCAGAAAAAGCTAGCAGCCAATTGCTAAGCCTTCTGCAGCAAGCTAAGGAGCGGCTCAAAACGCACGATAGCAGCTACCAAAAATCCAAGCAGCTAGTGGCATCCGACGTGCAAACTGCCTACCAGCAGCAAGTGATTAACGATATTAACCTCTACGCCCAGAAGGCTGGGATTTCGGTCAAGGGCTATACTTTTGAGGAATCATCTGCTGCGAGTAACGCGAAAAGCCCAAGCAGCGCAAGTAGCAGTAGCGCCGCAGCGCCCGCCAAGCCAAGCAGTAGCGGCCCATCCAGTGCCCGTGTTGTGCTTGCAGTTGATTCCCCCATCGCCTACGATTCACTGCTCAAATTCCTGAAGCTGCTCAATACGTCGCTGCCGCAAATTTACCTAAGCGAACTGAGCCTGGCACGCAACGAACACAGCGGCGATGCAGGCCGGCCCGTTAATCTGGAAAGCCTAACCTTGGAGGTGTATTTAAACAAATGACCAAGCATATAACCTCGGTTGAAGGGTTCTTTAACCGCTACAATATTGTTATCTTCTTTACGCTGGCAGCCGTCATCACTGGCATATCGATCTTCCTCTGCTACCAAGTCTATACCGGCGCAACCGATATCAGCCAGTCAGATATCCCGCAGGAGGTCAATATTAACTTTGACCAGCCGACCGCACGGCGTATTGATGAGCTCCACACCAGCGACCAAGCCACCGTACCAAATCTACCGGGTGGCCGTCTCAGTCCCTTTGTAGAGTAATATTGAGAAAACCACCCATAACGCGTATACTAGAGGCATATGCTCATTCGATCGTCACAATTTATCAATATGCCGGTATTAAGCCTGCAAACGGGCGATCAAATTGCCCAGGTTGACCGCTTAATTGTCGACCCTAGCGACCTCACGGTGCTGGCGTTTGAGCTCAGCGGTAGTCGGCTTGACCAGTCCCCGTCGCTCCTGCGGATTGAGGATATCCGCGAGCTTAGTTCGATCGGGTTTATTATTGATTCTAGCGACGAATGTATTGCCCCCAGTGATGTGGTAAAAATTAAGCAAGTCTATGAGCTTGACTTTGACCTGATTAGCATGCCGGTTATCGATACCGCACAGCATAAGCTTGGTAAGGTAAACGACAGTGTGATTGATAGCAATATGTTTGTAATTACCCAGCTAAGCGTACGGCGACCACTCTTTCAGCGCTTGACGCAAGATGAGCTCCTGATTAGCCGCCACCAAATTGTCAGCATTAACGACGACAATATTGTTGTGAAGGCGCCGACCGTGCCTACTCAGCGCACTGCGCTTGTACCAGCCAGCCAAACTGACTTCGTTAATCCCTTCCGTGCCCAGCCAGATAGCAGCGACTCACAGTAACTCGCCAAGGGGTAATCTATAGTAGCCACAAATTTACCCCAGGCCTGTATTAGGGGGCGTCATGAACTCTCATCAAGCTGCGCTATAATATCACTATAGCCAAACCCCTGGCGCTGCAGGTAGGCAATTAACTTAGCTCTATCTGGGTAGCGGTGAGCCTTTTTGGCAATCACCTTGGCAAGTTCCGCCTGGTCACTACGGCCGCTGCCAGCAAGCGCATCATCAATTATATCAGCTGGCACGCCCTTCTGGCGTAGCTCTAACTGCAGCACCCGCTGGCTCACACCAGTGCGCTGCTTACGGCCAGTAGCCCACCAACGAGCAAAGGCCGCATCATCAATATAACCCTTAGCCTGGAGGCGGGCGTATACCCGCTCCGCCACAGCTGGGCTGACGCCTGGCTGCTGGTAGATCTCCCCTGTGCGGCGATTTTTACGCGGCTGAGGGCGGGTTTTTTTATATAAATAATCCTGTATTTCTTTGCTGCTATGGGGCCGGGCTAGGCAATAGTCTACCGCCCGCACGTAGAGCTTACCGAACTGGCTTTCTTGCTCTAGCTGGGCAATATCAGCCTCCGTCAGCTCCTGCCCGATCTTCAGACCCAGCTGCCCCACCTGGAAAATATCCAGGCTCAGGCGGTAGTGCCCATCTACCATAATATTGACGCGGTCTTTATTCTGCACTTGCTGGGTAATCGCGGTGATGGTCATACCTTTAGTATACCGCGGTTTACTCGTAAGGCGTTAGCGCCGGCTTGTAAAAGCCCCCCCCGGTGCTATACTAACCCCATCGCTCTTACACCCGGTCGGAGCCCGTTCCTTAGGAGGAATTATGTACTCTATACGTCGATCTGCACTTACCGTTGCCACCACACTAGCCTTGCTCAGTGCAGCTGGTTGCGGCAGTCTAAAGGCCGACGCACCAGCAGACACGCCAGCCCCGCAAGGGCCGAGTGATCTGAAAGTAGTGAGGTCCGTCGAAAGGAGATACAAGGATTACTCGGTGCAAAAATTCTGTGATGGCAATAACCTCATTTACCTGATAATGCCCGCGACTAGCTCCATCGAGGAAAACCCCACTATCGCGGTCATTGCCGATGCAAAGGAGTGTATAAACCCATAAAACCAACCCACCCCTGGAACACGGGGTGGGTTTCTATTTGGATACATACCTTGGCAAGTACGTTACTGCGCCGTCTTAACGACGCGCTTGTTATAAAGCTGCCGCTACTCGCTGGCTTCCTTCACTTGGGCGCGGACTTTACCGTCAATTTCGGCTAGTAGCTCAGGGTTTTGCTTAAGGAACTCCTTGGTTTTATCGCGGCCCTGGCCAATGGTTTCATCGTTATACTTGTAAAAGGCGCCGGACTTTGCCACAATACCATGCTGCACCGCCAGGTCGAGGATGTCACCCGTCTTGCTAATGCCTTCGTTGTACATAATATCAAACTCTGCGATCCGGAAGGGCGGGGCAATCTTATTCTTTACCACCTTCACCTTGGTGCGGTTACCTAATATGTCATCACCAACTTTAATTTGGCCAGTGCGGCGGATATCCATGCGCACACTTGCGTAGAACTTGAGGGCATTACCGCCAGTTGTGGTTTCGGGGTTGCCAAACATCACGCCAATCTTCATACGGATTTGATTAATGAAGATAACAGTGGCCTTGCTTTTATTAATAATCCCGGTGAGCTTACGCAAGGCCTGGCTCATCAGGCGAGCCTGCAGCCCCATGTGCGAATCACCCATATCGCCGTCAATCTCGGCCTGGGGCGTCAGCGCTGCCACGCTGTCTACTACAATTAGATCCACGGCGTTAGAGCGCACCAGTGTTTCGGCAATTTCGAGCGCCTGCTCACCGTTATCTGGCTGCGAAACCAGCAGGTTTTCGGTATCGACCCCGAGCTTTTTGGCGTAGCTTGGGTCCAGAGCATGCTCGGCATCAATGAAGGCGGCCGTACCACCTTGCTTTTGGATTTCGGCAATAGCGTGGAGCGTCAGCGTTGTTTTACCGCTACTTTCTGGGCCGTAAATTTCGATGATGCGCCCCTTCGGGTAGCCACCACCCAGGGCTAGATCAAGACTCAGCGCACCACTTGGCAGCAATTCTACATCGACTTTTTTGGCTTCACCAAGTTTCATAATTGAGCCATCACCAAATTGCTTGGTGATCTGGTCCATCGCCAAGCTTAAGGCCTTTTGCTTACCATCATCCACCGGTGTTACTGCATCCGCTTTCTTTGCCATCTGCGCTCTCCTCCCATTAGCTTTTCTCTATTATACCATATCCAAGTAGGGCTAGATTTGCTATACTAAGTGGTATGAATAAAGATCATGGCTTTACTGTTATAGAGCTTATCGTTGTGATTGCAGTGCTGCTTGGTGCCGGTATTTTGTTCTTTTACCAGAGCAACACCATCCAAGCCAGTGCGCGCGATACGCAGCGTAAAACCGATATCAACACGCTGTACCACAACCTCACCAAGGTGTACTACCCAGAGCACAAATCATACCCCAAGGACCTGACAGAGAAGGCCCTACCAGCGGTACCACCCGATACCTTTAAGGACCCGAATGGCGTACGCATCAATGCTACTGGCAGCGACCAAAACCTCGGCGCCCTACTTGGCCAAGCAAGCTACCGCTACCAGCCAACCGGCTGCAACCAGCAAACCGGTGCCTGCAAAGGCTTTAGCCTGACCGCCACCCTTGAGCGCGAAGCCCAGTACACAAAAACTGCACCCACTCAGTAGGGTGCAGTTTTTATATGGCGGTTGTAACACTGGCGACTCGCCGCCTGCTTAATTAATCATCCACCGGGCGGCCATTCTTGAAGGCCTCTACCGCGTTCGATAGGATTGCTGTCTGCTGCTTGGGGCTAGCAACGTAGTGGAAACGATAGGTACTTTCCTCGCCCTCTGTGCTGAGGCGGATTGAGCCGTAATCGAACATCACCTGCAGCAACCCCTGGCGGCGGTAGCTTACGTCCTCGATACTGCCAAGACTGACTGTCTGCTCCTTATGGGATAACAGGCTAAACTGTAGCTCCTGAATCACGCTTTCGTTGGTCAAGAAGAACGTATTGCGCATATACACCCAGGCTGCAATGTATGAAATCACGGCAATAATACCACACAGACCCAAGATTGCCGGCACGACCACCGCCTGCGATGGCATATCGGCCTCTACCACAGTTTCTGCAATAGATGGGTACAGAATCATCAACGATAGCAGCAAGATGATTGCAATAATAGAGATAAAAATCTGCGCCAGCATACCAATTGGGTGGCGGTGGACTTCGAGGATGACGTATTCCCCGGCAGATAGGTTCAGGAAGGGATACCGCTCGCGCGACTCCTGGTGGCGGCGCATAGCTTCGGCGCTTGGCTCACCCACCACTGGATTATACGGCCGAGTGGTGTGAATAACGCCCGGCTCGTTGGCATACTGCGAACGAATGCGCGGGTCATAATTCTGGCCAGGCTGCATGCCAGGCTGAATAGTTACGTGTGATTGGGTTTGCACCACTTTTTGGCCGGAGTCACTCCACGACTGGGTTGCACGACTTGGGCCTTCATATGGTGGCGGCGTTTCGCCGACTGGCATGTCACCTTGATTCATGACCTTATTATACCAAATTTCGGCGAGCCCCCAAAGATATTAGCATCCAAACAGCAGATCCCTGCCCCGCTGAACCTTAGTGCTCCAGCCCAAGATGCTTGCGGGCACGCGGGGTAACACGGCGGCCGCGGGGAGTGCGCTCGATAAAGCCGATTTGTAGCAGGTAGGGCTCGTAGAAATCCTCAATTGTGGTCGCTTCATCCCCAGTCAGGGCTGCGATTGTCGTCAGCCCAACCGGGCTATCGCCATAGGCCTCGGTAATGCTCGTGAGCAAGTGGCGGTCTGCCGGGTCAAGACCAAGCTCGTCGACCTCCAGCAGTGCCAACGCGGCTGTGGTGGTAGCGACATCTATAATGCCATCACCATTCACATCGGCATAGTCGCGCACCCGCTTAAGCAAACGGTTGGCAATACGCGGCGTCAAGCGGGCTCGTGTACTAAGCATCGCGGCGGATTCCGCATGAATAGGCCGCTCGAGGATGGCTGCCGCCCGGGTAATAATCGCCTCAACCTGGGCTGGCGTGTAGAATTCAAGCCGGTGCACCAGCCCAAAACGGTCACGCAGCGGCGCCGCAAGACTACCCGTCCGCGTGGTGGCGCCAATCACGGTAAATTTAGGTAGATCCAGCCGTACACTACGCGCAGCCGGCCCCTTACCAATCACAATGTCAAGCTTGTAATCCTCCATAGCGCTATAGAGCACTTCCTCAACCGTGCGGCTCAAGCGGTGGATTTCATCAATAAAAAGAATGTCGCCATCCTGTAGATTAGTCAGGATACTTGCTAAATCACCAGCCCGCTCAATGGCTGGCCCAGCTGTAATGCGCAGGTTGGTACCCATTTCGTTTGCAATCACGCTCGCCATGGTTGTCTTGCCAAGGCCGGGCGGCCCATAGAGCAGCACGTGGTCAATCGGCTCACCGCGTTTTTTAGCAGCAGCAATCGCCAGCCGAATATTCTTCTTCAGCCTATCTTGGCCAATGTAATCCGCAAAGGTTTGCGGGCGCAGCGTTACCTCTACGGCCTGCTCGGCCGCGTCGTCCTGATGGGTACTGGTATCTACAATTCGCTCAATTGCCATATGTCCATTATACCATTTGCACCAGCTAATATAGGCCGTGCAACGCGGGTGCCGCCGCTACCACCCATCTGCATAGCGCTACCCCTTAAGCGCCAAGCGGACGCGCTCCGCAGTTGGCAAGTCCTGGGCAATGCCTTCAAGCGCCTTGGTTGCATCGGCCAGGGTGTAGCCCAGGGCCATCAGTGCCTCGCGGGCTTCATCCGGCTGCTCGCTTAGTGTAGGAGCCGTCAAGGTAGGCTCAGTAGCGCCAAACTGGGTCGGCACGCCAACCTTATCACGCACATCCACAATAATGCGCTCGGCGGTCTTTTTGCCAACACCAGCTGCCTTTTGAACAAACCCTACGTCCCCCTGGGCAAGCGCGTTACGCACCTGCTCGCTACTACCCAGGCTCAGAATAGCCAGCGCTGCCTTGGGGCCAACCCCCTGCACCGCTATCAGAATTTGGAAGAGCTTTTTGGCGGCAAGGCTCCCAAAGCCGAACAGCTCCTCGGCTTGCTCGCGAATATGATGGTAGGTGTAGAAGGTTGCCTCCTGGCCATTCTGGGCGGCTTCAAAATCGCCCAGCGGCACGCTTAGCTCATAGCCCACACCCTGCACATCAACCACAATGGTGCCAGCTATCTTTTCGGTTACGGTTCCGCGAATATGTGCAATCATAGTGTGTAGTTTACTGACCTATAGCCCGCCGGAGGGCATTGTAACTATCTTGGGCGCCTTGCCTCACGCGATCATTATCAACCGGCGGCGGGGTTGGTGCTGGTGTTGTGTTACCACCAGTATTGCCAGTATTACCGCTATTGCCAGTACCAGTGTTACCAGTCGTGCCATCGCCCGTACCAGTGCCTGTGTTGCCGGTACCGTTAGTACCGTCATTGCCGGTTGTACCATTGGTGCCGCCGTTATTATTAGTAGCGTTATTTAGGCGGTCGCGGAGGTTGCGCAGGGCTGAATTAGCTCGGTCAGTTGCGCTATTATCCGTCGTGTTTGATTGCTGCTGCGTTGGCGTCTCTTCCTTCTTCTCTTCCTTTTTGGTTGCGTTACAGCCACCATCCGGCAGTGCCGTCGATAAGAAGACTTCTTTATAGGTATTGGCGCCGGCTTGCTGTGCTAGCTTACCATCGCCACGGCAGACATCACGCGTCACAATACCGCCCGGCTGCTTAAAGACTTCGCCAGATTGCGCCCCAGCCAGACTATTCATGGCCCCACGCCAGATTGGCCCAGCCAGGCCACCGCCACCGTTGTTCATAACCGAGTTATCGTTATTACCAACCCATACACCAATGGCTATATCTGGCGTGTAGCCGATTGTCCAGGCATCACGCTGGCTATCGGTGGTACCGGTTTTTACTGCGGCCTTTTTGCCGTTGAGGCTCAGGGTGCGGCCAAACATACCAGAACGGGCTTCGTTATCCGATAGGATATTGCTAATCAGGTACGCGCCTTGCTCGCTTATGACGGGAGCATTCTTAGGCGTTGTTTTGCGCTGCACATACTTATCGTACTTATCTTTGATTTCTATCACCTTGGTGACATCGTTCTTCTTACCACCATTGGCAAACACTGCGTAGGCACCAGTCATCTCTTGCAGGCGAGCTTCGCCCGAACCCAAGGCAAGTGACAAGCCATAATCTGTACCACGCGACAAGGTTGTAATACCAAGATCCTGTGCCGTCCGCACTGCCTTACCAACACCGTATTTTTCCATGATTTTTACAGCTGGAATATTGAGCGACCAAGCCAGAGCGCGGCGCACGGTCACGTCACCATTGTAGGTACGCAGGGCATTCTTTGGCTGGTAGCCACCAGGGAAGGTCGTGGCCTTGTCTTCAAAAATAGTCGCTGGCGTAATGGTACCATCAGCCAGTGCCCCGGCATAGTAAATTGGCTTAAAGCTTGAACCTGGCTGGCGGGTCGCCTGGACCATATCAACGTTACCAAAGTCTTTATCGTTGTAATCATAGCTACCAACGTAACCCTGGACTTCACCACTGGATGGCTCAATAGCGATAGCACCAGCGTTGGAGCCGCCCTGGGCACGGATACTTGCCATATTGGTATTGATTTGGTTTTCTAGCACGCTCTGGATATTTGGGTCAAGCGTGGTAGTGACTTGGTAACCACTGCGGGCCACCTTTTCTTCACCGTAGCGCTGCTTAAGCTCACGAATAACCTGCTGCACAAAGTGGGGCGCCTTTTTAATACCACTGCTCTCTTCTTTCGAGGCGTAGGCAAGCTCTTCGCCAGCGGCGGCCACCTTCTGCTCGTTTGTAATCTTGCCGTTTTTAACCATACGCTCAAGCACGACCTTCTGGCGCTCCTTGGCATACTCCTTGCTACCACTAATTGGCGAGTACTTGGTTGGTGCTGGCAGGACACCAATCAGCATAGCGCTTTCGGCCAGGGTAAGATCCGCCGGCTTTTTGCCAAAGTAAATTTGAGCCGCGTCCTCAATACCAAAGGCATCCTCGCCGTAGTAAACGGAGTTAAGGTACATTGCCAGGATCTCATCCTTTTTGTAGTGATTTTCAATCGCAATCGAAACAAACAGCTCCTGGTACTTACGCATGAAGGTCTGCTCGCTACTGAGCAACGTATTCTTGGCAAGTTGCTGTGTAATCGTCGAGCCACCACCATGGCGCGTGACTGCTGCACGCAAAATACTGACTGGGTTAAAGCCTTTATGCTTATAAAAATCCTTGTCCTCACTAGAAATCAGAGCATCCACAACGTGCTTATTGATATTGTTCAGCGGGACAACGTCACGGTGCTTGGCCTTGCCGCTGCGGTAGAGAACCTCACCGTTTTTGGCACTAATAACGATACCGGTATTGTTGCGGTTCATCAGCCGCTCTACATTGGCAATATCACGCGCAAAGTAAGCATAGGTTAAGAGCGGGATAAGCAGCATCACCGTAAAGATCGGAATCAAGATGACGGCAGCCTTTTGCCAGCGGTTTAAATTACGGAACCATAGTATGTATTTATTCGTGCCGTACCAGGCGGACCGAACACGGCGTTCTTTGGTGTAGCGTCCAACTCTTCGCATATCCCCTATTATACCACTTTTTACTGCCGATTCATAAAAGCGCACATAATTGCGGCTGCCAAGGCATCGGCGCAGTCATCTGGCCGCGGTGGCTCGGTTAATTGTAGCTGCATGCGCACCATCTCTTGCACCTGGGCTTTACTAGCCCGGCCATAGCCGGTAAGGCTCTGTTTGATTTGGAGCGGTGTGTATTCGGTAATCGTAAGTCCCGCCTGCTGGCCAGTAAGCATAGCCACACCGCGAGCCTGGGCAACGCTCATAGCGGTGGTAACGTTCTGATTAAAGAACAGTTTTTCGATCGCCATATACTGGGGCTTTGTGCTGGCGATAATACTCGTGAGGCCAGTGTAGATTTCTTCAAGGCGCTCTGGCAGCGGCGTATGTGCCGGGGTCGTGATAACACCTGCATCTACCAACCGTGTGCGGCCACCCTGGGCATCAATCACCCCAAACCCAAGGATACCGGTGCCAGGGTCAATGCCAATGATACGCGTCGTCGCCATACTAGAGCCATTATACCACCTGGGCCGTATGCTACACGCGGGGCCGAGGATAAAACCGCGTGGGTGCCCCGCTAAGCCTTGTGCTACTTACCGGCCAAATAGTCGGCGCACGCCAAGGGCAATTTCATGCCGCCATTCCCAACCCGCGTAACCAAGCGCCACTGCGCCTAGTCCGCCTAGCGCCACCCAGGATGCGATATTGCCACTTGATTGGTCCGTAGTTGTCTGCGGTGCGTATCCAGCCTGCCCAGTGGTGGCTTTACTGGCTACCTTGCGGCAGCGGTTGGTAGCTGGGTTACGCTCGTAGCCTGGTTTGCAAGGCTTTGGCTGGTTTGATTGTGCCATGTTTTTGCATCGGCCCGTCGCTGGGTTGCGGACTTGGCCTGGCTTACAGGCAGTGGTGGCGGCGGCTTTTTTGCTACTAGCAGTGATGGCGGCCTTACAACGGCCGGTAGCTGGATTACGCACCTGGCCAGGTTTGCATGTGCTAGCTGCTACGCCAGTGCGAGCTTTGCCCGCGCCCGTGGCGCGCTTGGCACCGGTCGTGCCCCGGTGCGCCGTGGCTTTCTTGAGTGCTGATGCCCCGGTATGGCCACTGATGATTTTATTACAGCGCTTAGTGGCTGGGTTGCGGTACCAGCCAGCTTGGCAAGGCTCTGCAGTACGCTTGGCTACCTTAGTCTGCTTGCGGCAACGGTTGGTACCAGGCGAGCGCTCGTAGCCGGCGGCACAGGGCGTCGCCTGGGTGGTTTCTGCTGCACCCCAGCGGCAGCTCCCGGTTGCAGCCTGATGGTGGTAACCGCTTGGGCAGCTGATATCTGCACCGACTGGCCCGCGGCAACGCTGTGCGGTCTCATCCCACTGCCGCTGGCTTGGGCACAGTGAGTGCGCACTGATAACATTATCTGCGCCTGGCGTAGGCGTGTAGGTTGCCTGCCAGGCCTCGCTATCATCAAGCGCCCAGGTGGTGCCAGCCGGTAAGGCCGGGTAGTCAACTTGGGCGGTTTCTTGCTGATTGGCATCTATTATATACACACGGCCAGCTTTGGTTTTTGTCAGAGTAATTGGCGCGCGGGCAAGCTGCACCAAGTGGTACTGCCCAGGGTCTAAGGTGCTATCACCAAGCTCTACCTTAGCAGATTTACTACGGTTGGTTTGCAGCCAGCAGCCTTTAAGCGAGATTGGTGACGAGCCGGTATTTTGTAGCTCAATAAACTGGTCAGCCGCAGCCAGCGGGGCGCCTACCTCGGTAATGGCAATCTGCTCACAGGCCGTGGATGTCGTCTGGTGTTGGGGCTGCTGTTTATCCTGGCTAGCCCCATCGGTATGGTGGTTGTGGTTCTTGCCGGCATCCTTCGACCCATCAGCTACGCGGGCTGGCTCGTGCGATGCATCCCCAGTGGGCGGCTCCGGCGCAGTGTCAGCTGGTGGCGTTTGCTGGGCGCTGCTACAGTTTGGCAAACCGGCCTCTACCGCTGGGTTTTGTATAAAGCCCTGCACTGCCCCATCTGCTAAGCAGCGCTGCCACGTAGCCGTTTTGCTATCCGCCAGCTCATCCCCACTTGGCTTTGGTGCCCAGCGTACGGTATCAACCGCATGCTCTGCGCGCATAAGCTGCAGCGAGCCCGTGGCTGGCAAGCGGCCTGCAGTGTAGGCAGTGCCATTGTGGTTAAAAATCAAATCACTCGCCTGCACGGCCTGGCTTGCACCTGCTAGGGCATCGTGGCGAACAAATAGCTGGCTCCGGGCCGGTACAGTCTGCCCGCTAAAAGTAAATACTTGGTGTTGGCGGTCGGTATTGCCACGGGCAACCAAGCGCCACTCGTCACTAAGCTGCATCGGCTGGTCAGTTGGGTTATAGATGCCCACGAACTCATTCGCCGACCCGCCACCCGTTTGCATACTACCAATTAGAGGCCCCTCGCTACCCGCGCCAGCCGGGGCAACCGTTGCAAACAAAAAAGCCTCGCTAAAAGCGGGCCGGGCAGCATGGTGTCTAGTGTGGTTCGTGTGCGTTACCGGGGGTAGCGCAGCCGCGGTAGGTAGTGGTAAAGCAATACCAATTGCAACCCCTAGCGCTACTATTATTCGTACCATTTGCTTCATGCTGCTGCTCCTTATTTACCGGGGCGTATGCACACCTGCTTAACCTAGTTCCTAAGGCCATTGTAACATTGCCAGCAACCAAGTTCCGTTGTTTTTTGATCTACATCTACACATTACCTCTGTTATGTCAATATATTATTTGCGGGCTACCTAGGCACCGTGCTACCATACCAGGCATGAAACCCGCACACCCGCTCTACAGTGTGCTGGCTTGGTCGGCTGGCTGCTTAGCTGGCGTACTCGCTGCACGGTTTGTGCCACTGCCAGCGCTCGCTGACCCCTTATGGCTAGTGGTTAGTGCGGGCGGCTTACTGCTGAGCTTGTGGCAGCAAAGGCGGTGGCTTATTGCACTGGCTTGTGTATGCGGACTACTCGCGGGGCTGTGCCGCGGCACTGCAGTGCGTCTGCCAGAAATCACCACCAGCCACTACAGCGGCCAAACCGTCACAATTCATGGCCGTATTAATGGTGACCCGTCGGCCAACCGCAGCGGCGGGCAGACTGTGCAGCTAGCGGTAGCAACGATCCAGAACCAGCCAGCCGGGGGTCACATCTGGCTCACAACGCATACCCATGCCCGTTTACAGCGCGGCAGCCACGTCGTGGTGCGCGGCAAGCTAAGCCCTGGGTTTGGCGTCTTTGCTGGTGCTATGTATCGAGCGCGCATTATACAGGCCACAGCCCCGCAAGGGGATATCTTTTTACCAATGCGAGATTGGTTTGCAGGGCGCTTGTTCACCTGGCTACCGAATGATGAAGCCGCCCTTGCTGCGGGGTTTTTGCTGGGGCATAAAACCGCCCTATCCAACCAACTCGATGAAGCAATGCGTACTGTTGGCCTGACTCATATCGTCGTAGCGAGTGGCTATAATCTTACCATTCTAGTGCGGCTTGGGCGGCGACTATTCGCACGCCACTCCCGTAAAATTGCACTGATAGCGGGGCTTAGCCTAGTGGCTGGGTTTATTGCTATTACTGGTGCTAGCCCAAGCATGGTGCGGGCTGGTATGGTAGCGGCGCTGAGTATGGCGGCATGGTTTTACGGCCGTGAGGTCCACCCGCTCACCTTGCTGATTGTCTGCGCTGCTGCCTCTGTATTGATTCAGCCACGCTATATATGGGGCGACCTGGGCTGGCTACTGAGCTTCGCAGCCTTTGGCGGTGTTATGTTCCTGGCCCCACTGCTCCAGCATTACTTTTATGGTCAGCAGCGGCCTCAGCTTATACCGCAAATCATGACCGAAACGTTCTCGGCCCAGATCTTTACACTGCCCATTACTCTGTATGTGTTTGGTAGTGTGAGTATCGTAGCGCTGATTGCCAACCTGCTCGTACTCCCCTTCATACCACTGATTATGCTGCTGAGTGCGATCGGTGGCCTGCTGGGCCCGCTAGTGATGGCACCAGCCCACTGGCTGCTAAGCTACGTGGTTATGGTTGTCTATCAGCTAGCCAGTGTACCCTGGGCCACGCTCGAGCTTCGCCTGCCAATTAGCGCCATTATAGGTCTCTACCTTGGGCTTGGTGCTATGCTGTGGTGGCTCCAGCGCCGCACGCAGTTTAGCTGGCGCAGTGTCAATATCACTCGGTAGCAAAGTCCGCATGGATTCTACAACACGCTTTTGCTTGTATTTATAATACGAATAGGGTACTATAGCTTTAAGCAATTGTATATGTATATAAGGGGTTGTGGAAAACAATGTTATTGGGGAAAAATATGAAACTACAGAACATTTTAGCAGCAGCACTGGTCAGCATCGGGGCTGGTTTGCTTTTCTTTACTATGCCACTACACGCCAGCGAAGTCGCCAATAACGATTACAAGCAGCGCGTTGTCCAGGGATGCCAGCAATATATGAATAGTAATAACCCAGATCTACCAGCTGCCTGTCTGTATGGTGGGCTTGGTGATGCTGGCTTGCAGTATTTCCCACACTCGGCACCATCCTGCCAAGACCGGAGCGACTACAAGGGCGAAGAAAAGACCGCCTGCCAACGTGGTGCAGAATCCGGCAAGAATGCCTTCCGCGATGTGTTCCGTAACTTTGTCAACGCTGCCTATATTGCCCGCACCGATGAGCTCTGTAACGGCCTCGGCACCGACAGCGAAACCGGCAAAGCCTGCCGCGAAGCTGCCCGTGGTGGTGACAACAACAACTCCTTCCCCCACTCCCCTGATGTTTGTACTAAACTATTCGCCAAAAACGGCCCTGTGCTTGAAGCCTGTAATAAAGGCGTAGCCGAAGGTAACTTGCTTTACGAGCAGTTTATTGCCATCGGCGAGCAGCCCGGCGTCAAACCATCGAACACCGATGGCAGCGGCAATAACGCCGGCGGTAACGGTGGTGGCAACCACCTAGCCAATAACGGTGCAAATGCAAATGGCACCGGTGTTAACGGCCAAAACTTTGGCAACAACGCTGGCTTTAACTTTGCAAACGTCGCTGGGCCAAATGGTACTGCCAACGGCCGCAATGGTGGTAACAATGGAACTGCAAACGGTGGCGCCAATGGTGATGGCGGTGGCCTAACCGGTGGCACCAACGGCAGTAGCAACGGCGCAGCTGGTGGTAACGGTGGCAATACCCGTACTGATGTCAACACACCTGGTAACAGCGGCAACCGTAATAATACCAGCCCAACCAACGCTGATTATATTGCCAAATACGGCATCGAAAATAAGGGCGCTGGCAAAAACAATCCTGGCCCACAGGACTTCACCGTCAATGGCAACCGTACCGACGGCTTCTATATCAACGGTAACGGTGACCGCCAGGCGATCACTATCACCCGCCCAGATAACCAATCAAACCGCCCTGCTATCCTATTTGTGAATGGTGGTGGCTGGCGAGCCGATGCTGGTACTTGGGGGCCAAACCGCTTTATTAACCAAGACGACCCGAAGGGCCCACTACCCCGTGGCTACGTCGCGGTGAATATTAGCTACCGCCTGATGCCAAATGGTCTCTATGCTATCTATAATGACATCAAAAACGCCACCGAATACGTCCGCAATAACGCTGCCAAGTTTGGTATCGACCCGAACCGTATGGCCATGTGGGGCGACTCTGCCGGCGGCAGCTTGACCGCACGTATGGCAGCCTCGGGCCGCTCTGGTCTTGCAGCAGCCGTCACTATGTCTGGCCCAATGAACGCCTTCCGCGACGTAACCAAATCCCTCCCAACCCTCGCGATTGGTATCGACCACTCTACCTGTATTGACACCGGCTTTACCCGTAGCTTTACCTTGGTCAATAAATACGCTGGCGCTGCGCTGGATCCACAGGGCTTCCTGCGTGACTTACAGAGTAAAAGCCCGCAAGAGCAGTTTGCCTTTGCCCAGGGTGTGCTTGGCGACGCCTCGACTATCCTCAACGACATCACCAGCTACGACTGGCAAAGTGAGCTCAAGAGCTGGGGCATTGACCCAGAAGACGTACGTGATGTGACCAACAGCTTGCCATCGGCCAAGAATAGCTTGGAGCGCATCATTAAAAACTACAAGAACAACCCAAGTAGCGACAAAGACAGCCGCAATAGTACACCACAAAAGATCAAAGAGGATCTAGAAATGACCTCGCAATCACTGGATAACGCTGCCAGCAAGAGCACCAAGGTTGGCTCCATCCAGACTGCTATCACCAACCTCGCAGGCACTATTAGCGCAAACGGTGGTAATGAGCAGGTTGTCGGGATCCTCCAGAAGGTAGGCGAAATCAGCGGCAGTATCGACGAGATTACCAAGAGCTTTAAGGCCGATAAGGGCCCAGGCGCCGGTCTACGCGATATCGCTAAGGATATGCAGGGTCAAAAAGCCAGCAACCCAAGCGCCTTCCGCTCGACCAAGAATAGCACGTACGATAAAGACAGTATCCTGCCTGTTGCTATGACAGCCGCTTCGGATGAAAAGCAGAGCAAGATCGCTAATGGTATCATGGCAGTTGATAGCTTTATGCAGAACAACCAAGCCAATGGTGAGCTGATCGGCCAAATGAGCAACCTCCTACAGGGCGACAAAAGCCTAGCATCGATCGCTAGCGGGCTAACCAATATCGCATCTTCCCAGATTGCCAAGCGCGTTAGCAACCCACGCCTAAAAACACTGGCGGGCAAGCTCGGCCAATGTATGGATAATATGATCCAACTTTCACCAGCCATCTTTGCTGACCCGAATACACCGCCGATGTTTATGTCGAACGCCCAGGAAGAAACGGTTGTGCCGCCAGAGGATGCCTACGATATGCAGAACCGCCTACGCCAGATTGGCCAACGTGGCGAAGTCATGATTCTGCCTGGCCCAATCCACATGGGATATGATGCCCGTGCCGTCGACCCCGCCTTCAACTTCCTGGCGCCAATCCTGCAGCCACGCCCAGTTGGTGGTAACGGCGGCGGTGCAGCCACCCCAGTGCCGTAGGCTTATTGCCTCACCCACCGCACGATATACCACGATATATAATGGCCCGATACTCCCTATACACCCGCGTATAGGGAGTATTCACTTGCCAACCCAACCATTGCCAACGCTCCAGCGGCTTGCTGAGATACGAAACTCCGCCCCTACTGAGGCGGAGTGGGTTTTGGCGCACGTACGCGCGATTCTATGATGAAGCAAGGTAGCAATAGCTTGCGTGCAAATATACTACTTGCGCGTTACTTTAACCATCGTGTGGCGAATTGGTGTGCCAGCCCGCTGGTAACCAGCTTGTAGCTCAAGTTCAATAACTTCGGTATTACCCGTAGCATCCTCGTTGATCTGCACAGCGTCGTGCAAGGCAGGGTCAAATGGCGTACCAGGGGCCGCCGCAATCCGCTCAATATCAAGGCTCTTTAGGGCTTTTACCAGGTTCTTTTCTACCCCAGCCAGACCTTTGCCAAGCGCTGAGTTTTGCAGCTCTTTCGGTACATGGCTAGCCGCACGCTCAATAATATCAACTACTGGTAGTAGCTTAAGGATGGTGGCGGTTTCGGCTTGTTCCTTAACACGGCGCTTTTCGCTCGCGACACGCTTTTGGTAGTTTTCGAAATCAGCCCGCATACGCTGCAGGTCTGTCGTGGCCGCAGCTAACTTGGCTTCGTAGTCAGCCTTTAGCTGCGCAAGCTCGCTACTGCTCGCTCGTGTGGCAGCCGGCTCCTGGCGCTGTGCAGTGCGGGCACGGCGGGCTGGCGGCGGGCTCGAGCGGCGTGGCTGCGGCGGTAGCGTGGCTTGGCGCCCGGTGCGCGGTGCGTGGCTAGCTGTTGTCTTTGTGTTCTTGGTATCATTCTTTGGCATTATCGTCCCCTTCCTTTTCGCCTTGTAGCATCTCTTCCAATGTCTCGGCAGCTTGGCTTACTAAACGCATCACGCGGCCGTAACTCTGGCGGGTTGGCCCCAGTACCCCAATATAGCTTTGGTCACTATAGGGTGAGCGGAATTTACTAATAATCAGGCTTGCGCCGCTCTGCTTGCCAACCGGGTTTTCTTCGCCAATATAGACATTAATCGCCTCGGCCGGAGCCGCTTCCTTCAGCCACGGGCCAAGATTATCAAGCAAACGCGCCACCGCCTGGGGCGCCTGGCCACCGTGAATAAACTCTGGCTGGCTGAAGAGGTTCCCAATCCCGCTCATATAGAGTTGGCCGTCAATCGTGGCAATCCCAAGGTTGTGCGTCAGCTCTACCAGGCTATCAACCGCGCTACGAATCGCTTGATCAGCACTATGGCGGTTGCTGCCTACCCGCGCTTCAAGCGCACGGGTTGTACGCTCCATGGCTGGCAGTTGCGGCTGGTAGGTCTGCTCAGTAATCTGATTAACATAGTAGCGGTAGCCTTTATCGGTAGGGATACGCCCAGCACTGGTGTGTGGGTGCGTAATATAGCCAAATTGCTCTAGCTTGGCCATCTCGCTGCGAATCGTGGCGCTGCTGACGCCAAATAGCTTCGCCAGTGTTACACTACCAACTGGTGCAGCAACCTCAGCATACTGTTCTATAATCGCAATCAAAATCTGCTTTTGGCGGTTTGTCATGGCCCTATTATAGCAAGAATTTAGCACTCGTGCAATGTGAGTGCCAGTCTGGTTCCCGCCTGAAATCCAAAGCCGTGTATCAGGTAAGCGGCCCGTTCGGCACATACCTCGCGTAGGATGCGTATTGGTGCTATAATAAACTTATCTTATGACCAAACGCACCAAAGCCCGCCTCAAAATCAATGACGTCCTACGCGGCACGCGAACCAACTTCCGCGCGGTGGGTTGCTTGTTGTTTAAAGAAGACAACCCCGAGACCAAGCAAGCCTCCTACTGGGAAGAGTGGGAGCTGACGGGCCTCGAAAATTATGATAGCTGGGTGGAGTACGACCACGATAGCAAGGTTGTGTCGCTCTACGAGCCAGTGCGGTTTGCCCAGCGGCTTGAGCCAGAGACACTCGCTGCGGGTAATGAGTTTACCATCACATTGGAGGACGGCACCGCACAGACGATTACCGTTGCCGAAGCCGGCGAAGGCACCATTATGGCTATCCGCGGCAAGAACGCCTACCAGGTCTTCGAGGGCGAGCCAATGGCCTATGCCAGCCTGCACTACACCGACGCCGAAACTGGCGCTACCACCACCTACACGGTCGAAAAATACAACCGGCGTGAGTACGATGTTTACCGCAAAACACCCCTGTCCGACGCACAGCAAAAGGAATTATTTGGCCGGCTTATTCGCCCACGCAACTGGCCACTATTTTGGCGCTGGGTGATGATCATCAGCTTTGTTGGCGCACTGCTCTTTGCCATTTATGATGAGTTCTTTGGCCACGATGATTCACACGGCAGCGGCACCTACCACGGGCGCAGCGTCTATGGCGGTGGCAGTGGCGGCGTAGGCAAATAACCTAGGCGCGAAAGGCAGACGAAAGACACTATGGCACATACGCGCGGCACGCCACCGGGCACCAAGCACATCACCAACAAGGAAAACATCGCGCTGTTTGCGGCGGCGCTGCTGGTGGCAATTGGCGGACTCATCTACGAGCTCATCCTGGGCACGGCTGCCTCGTACCTGGTGGGCGATTCAATC
>JABCON020000027.1 GCA_013333595.2 Candidatus Saccharimonadota bacterium | reverse complement strand
GAATTTTGAACTGCGTAGCGAGGATGAGCAAGACGCAATTATTGATACCTACGAAAGTTTTCTCAATTCGATTGGTTGGCCGATTCAAATTTTAGTACGTACGCGCGAAATTGATATGGACGGATATTTAGAAGATTTGAGTCATCGACTGCAGAACGAGACGATTCCTGTCTATAAAACTCAACTGAAAAATTACGATGAATTTATTCGTTCGCTCATCACCGACAACAAGATTTTGACGCGACATTTTTATATCATCATTCCTTTTCGACCGACTGACAACAAAGCTGATTTTGATTTAATTCGCGAACAGCTCAAACTCCGCATTGATATTATCGCCAAAGGTATGGCGCGGCTCGGCATGCGCGCTGACCAGTTAGATAGCCTTGAGGTGCTTGATTTGTTCTACAGTTTTTACAGCCCAGTGCAAGCAAAAATTCAACTGCTAACTGAACGTGCTTTGCAGACAATTTACACCGCGCTCATGCGGGACGGGAGTAAAATTAATGACTAAAAAATCACGCATACCAACCTTTATCAAAAGAATCAGTGACGCAATTAGCGCCCCGAAACGTCGCCGCGACCGCCAGCGCGAAGAGCGGCAAAAAGAACTCAATATCACGTTTGGTGAGCAAGACGCGCTGGACATTTTGTCCTACGCTGGGCTGGAAGAAAACGTTGATTACCTTTGTATCGACGGTGTGTACATGCGCACGCTATTCATTTCTGGATATCCATTTGTAGCAAGTTCGGATTGGATGGATAGCTTGATTCATTTTAATCACGATATTGATATTAGTTATCATCTGCACGAAGTAGATGCACAAGCGGCACTGCCAAAACTAAATCGTAAAATTACCGAACTTGAGTCCACGCGGCGGGCGATGATGCGCGAAGGGCGGATTGTCGGCTCGGAGATTACCGACCCGCTCGAATCGGCGATTGATTTGCGTGATAAAATTCAGCGCGGTCAAGAAAAATTATTCCAAATGGCGATATACATTTGCATCCGCTCTGAGACTAAAGAAGAACTTGATAAAACCACCAAGCTGCTTGAGGCGAATCTGTCGGCGCGGTTGTTTTACTCAAAAGTGGCGCGCTATCAGCAGCTGGAGGCACTACAATCAATTTTGCCGCGCGGCGAAGACCAGCTGGCACAAAAACGCAATCTCGACAGTTCCAGTGCCGCCCTGACTTTTCCGTTTATGTCATCAGAATTGGTACAGGAATCGGGCATTCTTTACGGCGTCAATAAGTCAAACAATTCACTGGTTATTTTGGATAGGTTTAGTTTGCATAATGCTAACTCAATCACATTTGCGCAGTCAGGCGCTGGCAAAAGTTACACCACCAAAGTTGAAATTTTACGCCAACTCATGCAAGGCACGCGCGTCATCGTCATCGACCCAGAGCGTGAATACAAGCGCCTCGCCGAATCGGTAAAAGGCACGTACATAAAATTATCCGCCAAAAGCAAACAGAAAATTAATCCTTTTGACCTAGCGACGACTGTTCACGAAATTAGTGACCTATCTGAGCATACGCAAGATTTGATGGATGTAATCGGTTTGATGGCTGAAAGTCTAACGGCGCGCGAAAAAGCCGCCATCGACAAAGTAGTTTTGAAAATATACAAAAAGTCAAAAACCAAGTCGCCACTTTTAGAAGATTTATACGCGGAACTTCGAAAATTGGGTCAGCTAAAGTTGTGCGAAAAGTTAGAAAAATATATTTCCGGCTCGCTGGCAGATGTATTCAATGCGCAAACTAATGTTAAATTAGACAACCGCTTGGTCATTTTCGACATCAAAGATTTACCAGAAAATTTGCGCCAAATTATGATGCTGATTATCTCTAATTTTGTGAAAAATCAAGTTATGGCTAAGCCAGAAAAACGGTTGCTGATTATTGACGAAGGCTGGATTTTGCTACAACATGAAGAGTCTGCGCGGTTCGTAGCAGGACTAGTGCGTCGGGCTCGCAAATATTATCTTGGCGTATCAATCATATCACAGCAAGCCAACGACTTTCTCAAAAGTGAGTACGGCCGCGCCATCGCTTCGCAAAGTGCGCTGCGAATTTTAATGCGTCAAGACACAACGACTATCAAAGGCGTGGTTAGCGAATTTAATCTCAGTGAATATGAGCAAAGTTTTCTGCTCACGTGCGAGCGAGGCGATGCTTTGCTTATCGCCGACCAAAACCATGTTGCCGTTAAAGTTGTGGCAGCCGAAAAAGAACATCCACTAATCACTACCAACCCTGCGGAGTTATATTCATCATGAATGGCGCAGCGGTTTTGTTTACAAACTTTGGCTTCAGTATCAAGAAGATTCTGGTCATAATCATCGCTACCTTGTTGCTTATTTTGATGTTTCCGATTTTAGCTATTTCATCGCTTGGCTTGCCGGCAATGAGTTTTTTGGCAAATACACCGAGCGCCAAAGCGGCGGAAGAACGCGGCTTTTATAACGGCGGCGTGATGCCCGGAAATACTTACGCTTGGGGCAACTGCACTTGGTGGGCGTATGCGATGCGCCGGTGGGCAAACAGTCCGATTCCGAACACTTGGGGCAACGCCAACACCTGGGATGACAACGCCAAGCGCGAGGGCTACATAGTCAACGATACGCCAGCAGCTGGAGCAGTTTTTCAGACTGACGAAGGCTATTATGGTCATGTTGCGTATGTGATAGAAGTTAATCAAATCAGCGGCGAGTGGAAAATTTCTGAAATGAATGCGCGCGGTTTGAATATAGTGTCGCAGCGCACTTTTTCTAAAGAAGCTGCCAAGGCGTATAAATTTATTCATAATAAACCAGGAGCACAACCGTGGAATCCGCAGCCGATTACCTCGCCATCGCCTTACGTTTTGGGTCGATAGTTTTGTGTGTAATTGCGTTTATGATTAGCGCGGTCGTTTTGTGGTTGGCGATTCGTTTTGTTTTGAACCGTCGATATTTACGAACGCGAGACATGGTTTGGCTAGAAATCACACCGCCCGCCACAGTCGCCAAAACACCCGCAGCAACCGAACAATTATTTTCGGTGATTCATGGACATAGAGCAGCGCGCTCGCTCAAAGAAAAATTGCTCGACCGGTCGCCTGTCATGAGTTTTGAAATCACATCGACTAAAAAGTACGGCGTGCGGTATTTGGTGCAGATTGAACAGCGTCACGTTGCGAACATACAAAAAGCAATTACATCGTACATTGCCGACTCAAAAGTTCGCGTGGTCAAACGGAAGAATGGTGATAGCTACCAAGTTGTTGAATTTCGAGAAACTGGGCATTATGTCTTGCCGCTAGCCACAAATTCGACGCTAGAGCAGCGCGATCCTCTTAGTTATGTGATTGGCGCAATGACTAGACTAAACGATGATGAGGAAATTATTTTGCAGCTCGTAGCAACACCGACTCGCTTGCGTGAAGCAGAAATTTTGTCGCATAAAATTCTCGGCAATGAAAATATCTTGCGGTATGTTAGCAGCAAAAATCTATCGATTCTTGGCAAACTAGCTAGCTTCTTTGGTAAAATTTCTTCTGGCACAACCGACCTGGCCAGCGAGGTTTACACGAGTATGACAACTAGCCATCGCAATTATTACAATTCAAAAACCGCACTCCCGCGGCAGCAAATCAAGGTGCCACGAGACGATCGCCCGGCGCGTGTGCTCAGCGCTTTCGAGTTGGGATTGATGGAGACCATGCACCAAAAAGTGACTCGCCCGCTATTTCGCGTCAACCTCCGCGTCATGGTAAATAGCCCAGAGCCAGAGAGGCATATCGCCTCGCTTAAATCTGCGCTGGACGGTTTTAGTACGCCGCCATACCAATCACTCAAGGCGAAGTATCGTCTGCCGATTTTGAATAACCTGCTAATTCTTGCATCCATAAAGCGCCTGCCATCGCTGCATAAAAATAGCTCCATGATCTTCGCTTCAAGCGAACTTGCTAGCTTGTTTCATTTTCCTTCAAGTTATCATAGTAAAACCGACAATCTGATAACTTCGCTCAGCCGCACGCTGCCCGCGCCAATTTCACTCAAGCAGTCAGAAAAGTTTGATGTGTTTATTGGTGAAAATCATCATCACAATACGGTGACGCCGATTGGCTTGACGGAGGCTGAGCGTGAGCGCCACCAGTACATCATTGGCGGTACGGGCAGCGGCAAAACTACGATGTTGCAATATCAAATCGTGCAAGATATTAATAGCGGCAAAGGCGTGGCTGTAATTGACCCGCATGGCGATATGGCGGAGACGATTTTGCGACACGTTCCGCCAGAGCGCCTTGGCGATGTAATTTATTTCAATCCTGATGATTTGGATTATCCGATTGGTTTGAATTTATTGGAGCTAACACCTGGGCTAGATGGCAGCGAGCTGATGCGTGAAAAAGACCTTATCACTGAGTCGGTCGTGTCGATTTTTCGAAAAATCTTTAGCGACGAGGATTCGGGTGGGCATCGTATTGAATACATTTTGCGCAACACCATTCAAACTGCGCTCACACAGGAAAACCTCACGCTCTTTACTGTGTTTGATTTGCTAAATGATCCTAAGTATCGCCGCAGTGTTGTTAAAAATCTTGACGATACAAACTTGATAAACTTCTGGAAAAACGAGTTTGGCAAAGCTGGCGATATGCAGAAAGTAAAAATGTCGGCGGGGATTACGGCGAAAATTGGGCGGTTTTTATTTTCGGCGTCAGCTCGGCAAATTCTCGAGCAACCAAAATCGACAATTGATTTTGATGATATTATCAACTCGGGAAAAATACTGATTTGTAATTTGTCAAAAGGCTTGCTCGGCGAAGACACGTCTGAGCTGTTTGGAATCATCGTACTTGCGAAGCTCCAACTCGCAAGTCTCCGCCGTGCCCGTCTCAAGCAGGCGGAGCGGCGGACGTTTTATTTGTATGTCGATGAGTTTCAGAATTTCGCCACGACGTCATTTGTGCAAATGCTGTCTGAAAGCCGCAAATATCGCGTCTTTATGATCATGGCTGAGCAGTCCACTTCGCAGCAAAGCGATCAGCAAACGGTAAATATAATCTTGGCAAATGTCGGCACGATCATCTGCTTCCGAACCGGCAATCCGCAGGATGAGCAGCGTTTGCTGCCGATGTTTAGTCCATACATTGAGCCGGGTGAGATCAGCAATTTGCCTGCGTATAATTATTACGCTCGACTGGCGGCGGTGCACGCACAAGAGCCGCTATCTGGGCAAACTTTACTGCTAGAAAACGAAGGTAATGAGACGGTGTGAGATAAAATTGTTAAACACTCACGAAAGGAATTTGCCAAGAAGCAAGAAGAGGTTTCTGAGCAAAAAAGTTCTTGCAAGACTGTATCGAAAAAAGCTACGAAAACCAACAAATCAACAAAGGGAAAATCACAGGTTAAGGCGGAGCCGATGATAGATGAAGCCTGAGGCTTTAGCTGGGCATAAGCGACATCTGGTGATACAATAATAGACAAATGGGTATTCCTCAATCAAGTATGAAAATTCTGTGGGCAAAAAGCGGCAGTCGCTGTGCAATGTGCGACGATCTAGTAGTTGAGCGTCAAACTGACACCCTAATCCCTGTAGGAGAAATGGCTCACATTAAGGGGCATAAGCCGGATTCTGCACGCTACGACGACAGTCAGAGCGATATCGAACGTCATTCCTATAATAATCTTATTCTTCTCTGTCCGACATGTCACACTATTATTGATAAGAGTGCAGCAAAATACTCTGTTGACTATCTTCATGAGATCAAATATTTACATGAGGAGCGCATTGAGCGAGCCATAAAGAGGAGCTTGCCGACAATCACATTCAGAGAACTCGAAGAAACTCTTCGGCACGTAATAGACAATCCTCCTTTGAAATACGATAATGAAGACTTTAGACTGATACCTATAAAGGACAAAGTGCGCAAAAACAGCCTAAGTCCACAGACAGAGCAAATGTTAAAAATGGGTATGGCTTCTGTATCGCTGATTGATAATTTTTTAAACAAAAATGCCAGCGAAGACTATCCAGAAAAATTAAGGATATTTTTTGTACAAAAGTATAAAGATTTAAGAAGAGACACTGATGACGGTGATGCTATATTTTATTCTCTAGTGCAAGCAGCCTCTAATGACAGTAGCGACCCTCGTCATATGGCTGCAGCTTACGGAATAGTGGCCTACTACT
>JABCON020000026.1 GCA_013333595.2 Candidatus Saccharimonadota bacterium | reverse complement strand
GCGATTGCTCGCCTCGTTGGTATCACTGAGGTTCACGCTGAGGTAACACCAGCTAAGAAGGCGGCGATTGTCATGGCGTACCAGCAGCAGGGGAAGCGGGTGTGTTTTGTTGGTGATGGCGTGAATGATGCACCAGCGCTTGCCCAGGCCGAGAGTGGTGTCGCGATTGGGACGGGGACTGATGTTGCCGCAGCGTCTGCTGGGATTATGCTGGTTGGGGATGATCCACAGGCGGTTGTCCGGGTGATCACGCTGGCCCAGGCGACCTACCGCAAAATGGTGCAGAACCTCTGCTGGGGAGCGGGCTATAATGTGCTGATGCTTCCCCTCGCAGCTGGGGTGCTTGCACCAGTCGGGGTGGTTATTTCGCCCGCGATCGGTGCGGTGGTGATGTCGCTTTCGACGATCATTGTTGCAGCAAATGCACAGCTCCTGCGCCGCGCGGTGGTGTAAGCTACCATACCCATTATTGACATGCATCGGTTTTCTATGTCACACTAGCGTGCAGTATGCTTGGATTCTTTGGTACGTTTTCGCAGTCGTTTATGTTTGCCATTATGCTGTGGCCGTTTGCTGCTGTGGTGCTGACGCTGCCACTCCTGCTGGCACACTACATTCGCTACCGGCGGATAGCCAGGGGGCGGGCCGGTATGGTGTACGCCATGGCGCTATACTTGCTGGCACTGGGGTTGTTTACGCTCTACCCGGCGCCGGATGATGCAGTACGCTTTTGTGCAAGCCATCAGCTGCAGGCTCAACTTATGCCGCTGGGCTCAATTATGGATATCCCCACCGAGGGCCTGCGTGCTGTACTCCAGGTGGTGATGAATATCATCTTCTTTGTGCCGCTTGGTGTATTCCTGCGGGCAATGTATGGCTGGCGTTGGTACTGGGTAGCGGCGATTGGCCTTGGCGCATCGCTAGCGATAGAGACGTCCCAGCTGACGGGGATTTTTGGGCTCTACCCCTGTAGTTACCGTTTGTTTGATGTTGATGACCTGTTGCTTAATACCACTGGGGCGCTGCTTGGTTTTGGCCTGGGGGTGTTCTTCCCAAATATTCGCGCGGTGGACCGTGGCCAAGCTATTATTACTAACCCTGGGCTGGTGCGCCGCCTGGTGGCCTACACGGTGGATGGCATGGCGATTACAGCTATGAGTACCGTGATTGGCGTGGTGCTACAGCTGGCTTGCCGGCCGAGCCCAGGCGATGCTGTGCTGCTGCGCTGGGGCGTTGTTGCAGGAGTAACGGCCGTAGTACAGCTGATCATGCCGCTCGTGGCGCGAGGTATGACGATTGGCGGGCGAGTAACGGGTGCCTGCCTGGATGACCGGGAGCGGGGGTGGCTGCACCGGCTGGTATTCTACCTGGCGCGGCTGGATTGTCTCTTGCTTATGGGCACTGCTGTAGGGGCGCTCCTGCTGTTTATGCTGGGCGCTATTACCTGGCACCGCCACCGGCAATTGCCATACCACCTGGTGGATCGTTGGTGGCATGTTGACCCACCGCAGTCTACTACGGCAAGTGCTCACTCGACCCGTCAGCTTGACAGACCTGCAGTATAGGTATACAATAGCACGATTATATGTAGAGCCTATCTACAAGCGAGATAACAAGAATAAGGAGGTGTCAGATATGCTGCAGCAACTACCAATTCGCAGCAAATTAATTGTGATGGGCGCGGTTATGAGCGCGCTGTTTTTGGTGGCACTCGACCAGACGATTATTTCGACGGCACTTGGTGCTATTGTGACGGAATTTAGCAGCTTTTCGTCGCTTGGGTTTGTTATTACCGCTTATTTGCTCACCACAACGGTGACGGTGCCACTGGCAGGTAAGCTTAGTGATATGTACGGCCGCAAACCACTGCTGCTTGTAGGTGTAGCGGTATTTACACTTGGCTCGCTGCTGAGCGGCCTGGCACCGAGTATTGATTGGCTGATTATATGGCGGGCACTGCAGGGGATTGGCGGCGGTATTATTACTGCTAATGCTTTTACGGTTGTGGGCGATCTCTTCCCGCCAAAGGAGCGCGGCAAGTGGCAGGGTATCATTGGGGCGGTATTTGGGATTAGCTCGGTAGCGGGGCCACTGCTAGGTGGCTGGCTAACGGATGGTGCCTGGCTGTTTGGTGTGACGACTGATTGGCGCTGGACGTTCTTCATTAATGTACCAGTTGGTATTGTTGCCGCGGGGCTGATTATTCGCTACTGCCCACGGCTTACCCATGCCAGTACGCAAAAGCCAGATTACCTAGGGGCATTGTGTATAACGATCGCCTTAGCAGCAATCGTACTCGCGGTTGATAACACCGAAAATGTCTTTAAAGAAGTGATCAATATGGGCGTGCCACTGGCTACGCTGCAGGTAGCACTGTGGGTTACGGCGGCGATTGCTGCTGGCGTTTTTATGTGGGTAGAGCGCCGGGCTAAGCAGCCGATTTTGCCGCTAGCGTTCTTTGCGTGTAAAAACTACAGCCTTATTCTGGTAGCATCGCTGCTCTATGGTGCGGCCTTCTTGGGTGCGATTCTGTACCTGACGCAGTTTAACCAGCAGGTATTTGGCGCGACTGCGTCGCAAGCTGGCCTGATGCTGCTGCCGATGGTGGCTGGTATTATGGTGAGCTCAATTACTTCGGGGCGCTTGGTCAGTAGCACCGGGCACTACAAGGGCTTTCTTATAGCCGGGCTTGCGATTACAGCCGCTGGTATGCTGGCACTGACGAGTTTGCAGCCACATTCACCGTATCTACAAGAGGCGATGATTATGGCAGTAGCTGGCCTAGGGATGGGGATGGTGATGCCAATCCTGACCATTGCAGTGCAGAACGAATTTAGCCAGAAGGACCTTGGCGTCGCAACTGCCAGCACGCAGCTTTTCCGTAGCTTGGGTTCTACGATTGGTACGGCAATTTTTGCTGGTTTGCTGACCAGTGGCATTATGGCGCATATTGGTGACGTGAGTAAGATGGCCTATGTGCAGGCTGTGCGTGGCTCCGGCCAAAATACCCAAGTCCAGGCCGATACACTGCTGCAACTGAACGCCCAGAAGGAAACAATCCGCCAGAATGTCACCAGCCGCTTTGCGACCCTGCCAGAGCCGGCCCGTACCCAGGCTACCGAGCGTTTCAATCAGCGCCAGGCTGAATTTAGCACCAAGCTGCTACAGGCCTTTGCGGACTCCTTGCACCGGGTGTTTATCTTTAGTTCTGGCTTAATGCTCCTAGCGGTGATTGTATTGCTGCCGTTTACAGAACGGCCACTTGGTGATGGGACAAGCTCGGCCCAGCCAGTCAAGCGCAGTAAACGCACCACACGCGCGGCAGAGTAGGCCATGGCAGCAACCCGTCGGGCCCGGCAAGAGCCATTACTATCGGACCAAGTTAGCCAGCGCGAAATCGCTATTATCTTGCGTGAACTACAGCCAACCCTACGCCTGCCTGGTGATGTGGTGGAATTTGGCTGCTATGTGGGTACAACCAGTGTTTTCCTGGCGCGTGAGCTTGCCGCCAGCAGTCCCCATAAGCAGCTATATGTGTATGATTCGTTCGCTGGCTTGCCGCCCAAAACCGCCCCAGATGCGAGCCCGGCAGGCTTGCAATTCACGCCTGGTGAATTAGCCGCCACCAAGCGCCAGTTTATGGCGAATATGGCCCGGGCTGGTGTGCCGATGCCGGTGATTACCAAAGCGTGGTTCCAGGATATTCAGCCAGGGCAATTGCCAGCGCGTATTAGTTTTGCCTTTTTGGATGGTGACTATTACCAGTCAATTATGGATTCACTGCGGCTTGTATGGCCACGCCTTACCCCGGGTGCTCGCGTTGTGGTGGATGATTACGCCAGCGAAGCGTTGCCAGGGGCGGCCCGCGCGGTTGATGAGTGGCTGCGCCAGCACCCAGCCCGCTTGCAGGTGGAGCAGTCACTGGCAATCTTGCACCTGCCCACAGCATAATTTTGCTTCAGGTAATTCTAAGATAATTGGCTATTTACCAGAGTAAGCCCTTGTTTTTTGCTTACAATGGCCGTATACTAAGCCTTATAAAGCATTAGTAGAATAGGGGAGGGACCTATGGAGCAACCAATTCATATTACATCCGAAATTGGTAAGCTAAAGACCGTTCTGGTGCACCGTCCAGGTGCCGAATTAGAAAACTTAACACCGGAATATCTGACAGACTTGCTGTTTGATGATATTCCATACTTGGCTCTGGCCCAGAAGGAGCACGATATCTTTACCGACGTGCTGCGTGATAACGGCGTCGAAGTACTGTACCTCGACCAGCTGGTAAGCGAAGCCCTCAGCGAAGACGCTGTGCGGGTAGCCTTTGTGCACGATATCCTGGCTGCCTCTAAGCAGTCGGATAACCGCGTGAGCGATTCCCTGCGCCAGTACCTGCTTGGTATGAGCACGCCCGAAATGGTGCGCAAGATTATGGCTGGTGTACGTAAGGATGAGATCCAGCTACCGCCAGAGCACCACAAGCAGCAGCTGCACGAGCTTGTAGAAGGTGGGGCGCATGCGTTCCAGCTAAAGACAAGCTATCCATTCTACCTGGATCCAATGCCAAATCTGTACTTTACGCGTGACCCAGCGGCCGCGATTGGGGCAGGCCTGACGATTAATAAAATGCACTACCCAGCCCGCCGCCGCGAATCGCTGTTTATGGAGTATATTATTAATAACCACCCACGCTTTAAGACAGCCCAGCCACCAGTGTGGTATGACCGCGCCAACCGCTTTTCGATGGAAGGCGGCGATGAGCTGGTTATCAGCAAAGACACTATGGCAATTGGTATTAGCCAACGCACCACGCCGGAGGCAATTGAAGCTATGGCAGTCAAGCTCTTCCAGGGGTCAGACTTTAAGAAGATTATCGCTATCGAGATTCCAAAGTCACATGCCTTTATGCACCTTGATACCGTGTTTACAATGATTGATGTGGATACCTTTACCATCCACCCAGAGATTCGCGACCGTGGTGGTAAGCTTAATATTTACGTGCTCGAGAAGTCGGCGCATAGTCCCTTCCCGAAGATCACCTACCATGATGACCTAGAGCACGTACTGCGTGTTGCCCTAGGCAAGCCACGTGTACGCTTGATTGAATGTGGCGGTGGCGACCCAATTGCGGCTGCCCGCGAACAGTGGAACGATGGCAGTAATACCCTAGCGATTGCCCCAGGTGTAGTTGTTACTTACGACCGCAACTACGTTACCAACCAAAAACTACGCGAAGCTGGCATTACCGTGCTTGAGGTACCGGGCTCTGAGCTTGGCCGTGGCCGTGGCGGCCC
This sequence comes from Candidatus Saccharimonadota bacterium, assembly GCA_013333595.2. Classification (GTDB taxonomy): domain Bacteria; phylum Patescibacteriota; class Saccharimonadia; order Saccharimonadales; family Saccharimonadaceae; genus SDRW01. Next base: position 7,421 of record JABCON020000026.1, on the reverse strand, counting down.
ACGCTGTATGAGTATGCCGCTCGTACGGGAGGATGTACTATAATGGCGCAGAATTTAAAGGGACGATCATTCACAAAACTGCTGGATTTTACCCCGGCAGAGATCCGCTTGCTGCTTGATAGCGCACACGAGTATAAGCGCCTTAAGTACGCTGGTGTGCCGCACCGTATTCATGAGGGCAAGAACGTTGCGCTGCTGTTCGAAAAGGCTAGTACGCGTACCCGCTGCGCCTTTACGGTAGCTGCGAACGACCTGGGTGTTGCGCCAGAGTTTTTGGGCGCGGGTGATATTCAGCTGGGCAAAAAGGAAAGTGTCGAGGATACCGCCAAAGTACTTGGCCGTATGTTTGATGGTCTTGAGTTCCGCGGCTTTCAGCACCAAACAGTAGAGCTGCTGGCTAAGCACGCTGGTGTACCCGTGTGGAACGGTCTGACCGATACCTACCACCCAACCCAAATCCTGGCTGATTTTATGACGCTAGAGGAGCACGTTGGGCGGCTCAAGGGTATGAAATTTGCCTTTGTGGGTGATGGCCGCAATAACATGGCCAATAGCCTGATGATTGGTGGGGCAAAGATGGGTATGGATATGCGCATTGTTGCGCCGCAGGCACTGTTCCCCGAGCAGCAGCTTGTTGAGCAAGCCCAGGCTATTGCCGCCGAAACGGGCGCCACCATCACCATTACGGACCAGCTATACGATGGTGTGCGCGGTGTTGATGCCATCTACACCGATGTATGGGTATCGATGGGCGAGGAAGACAAATTTGCTGAGCGTATCGAGCAGCTGCGGGGCTTCCAGGTAAACCAGGCTCTGCTGGATGCCACCGGTAACCCAGAGGTCGTGTTTATGCACTGCTTGCCAGCTTTCCACGACACCGAAACCAAGATTGGCAAGGAAATCGCCGAGCAGTATGGCCTTAGCGAAATGGAAGTAACCGACGAGGTCTTCCGTAGCAAGCACAGTATTGTGTTTGATCAAGCCGAAAACCGCATGCATAGTATCAAAGCGGTGATGGCACTGACGTTATAGTCGTTAATGTGGTAAGGAGGCCACAACCATGACAGAAAAAATCAAGAAAAAGGTAAAAGAAAAGTTCCGCTCACCGTCAGCGTTTACTATCCTGCTGGTAATTATTGCCGGTATGGCAGCGCTGACGTGGGTGATTCCATCTGGTAAATACCAAACGGTGCCTGACCCGCACGATAGCAGCAAAACCGTGCGCGTGCAGGGCACCTACCATGGGGTAGATAAGGTTACCACGGCACCAAACGATAAGGGTGAGCCAGAAACAACCGATGTCCGCCAGGGCGCGTGGGACGTACTGCTAGCGCCGATTAAAGGTATGAGTAGCAAGCTCGATGTGATTGTGTTCGTGCTGATCCTTGGTGGGTTCCTCGGTATCGTTATGAAGACTGGCGCGCTGGACGCTGGGCTGGGTGCACTGCTTGGCCGTATGAAAGGCCGCGAGATTTGGCTCATTCCGGTGCTGATGACGCTGTTTGCCATTGGTGGTACCACCTACGGTATGCAAGAGGAGGCCGTCGCTTTTTACGCCCTGATTGTGCCGATGATGGTAGCAGCCGGCTTTAATGCCATGACAGCCGTGATGGTGATTGTGCTGGGCGCCGGGACCGGTGTGCTTGCATCAACCATCAACCCATTCTCGACGACAATTGCGGCCGAAGCTGCCGGCGTGCGGCTTGGTGATATGCTTGGGATCCAAACCATCATTTTGGTGCTGGGGTTGATTGCCTCAATCGCCTTTACAATGCGCTACGCTACCCGGGTAAAAGCCGGCCACTACAAAGAAGATGTGCGCTACAAGCCAGCCGTTGGTGAGCTTAATCTTGCCAAGTTACCAGCCTTTACCGGTGTGCGCAAGGCGATCCTGGCTGTCTTTGCCACCACTTTTGTGCTGATGATTATGGCGCTGATTCCGTGGGAAGATTTTAACATCACCATCTTCAGTAGCTTGCACGATGTCCTAGCGCATAACCTCAGCGTTGTGAGCCCGCTACTGGGTGCTGAGCACAACGTGCCGTTTGGCCAGTGGTACTTTAACGAAATTTCGGCCCTGTTCCTGCTTGCAACCTTTATTATCATTGCTATGTACTACAAGGCGTTCCGCCGCGAGGGTAGCTACCCAGTGGATGTCTTCCTACGCGGGGTGGTTGATTTAGTACCAGTTGCCTTGATTATTGCGGTAGCGGCCGGTGTATCAGTGGTGATGGAAAACGGTAATATCCAGGATACGATCATCCACCTGGGTGAAGATACCCTAAGGAGTATGCCATCGGGCATTGTGGGTGTGCTGACCTTTATCTTCTATATCCCTATGTCGTTTATTATTCCATCGTCATCGGGCTTGGCAGCTGCCACGATGCCAATTATTGCTCCAATCGCTGATATTGTGGGTATTAATAAGAGCGTGCTGGTATCGGCCTTTGCAACCTCATCTGGCCTCGTTAACATGATGGCACCAACGATTGCATCGCTGATGGGTGGCTTGGCACTAGCTGGTGTATCGTACCGCGATTGGCTCAAACGAAGCCTACCGATTATGATTGTGCTGGGGCTGATTAGCATCGTCGTCATAACTATATTCTCGCTACTGTAAATGAAGGAGGAACAAAAGCCTATGCAGCAAGCAAAAACAATCGTGGTGGCGCTGGGGGGCAATGCCTTGCAGCGCCAAGGCGAGGCCACAGCCGCCCAGCAGCAGGCAGTGGCCCGGCAGACCGCCCGGCAGCTAGTGCAGCTACTGATTGATGGCAACCGGCTGGTAATTGTCCATGGTAACGGCCCGCAGGTAGGTAATATCATCCTGCACGAAGAGGCGATTAACACGGCTGATGTGCCGAGTATGCCGGTGGACTCATGTGGTGCTATGAGCCAGGGGCTGATTGGATACTGGCTGCAGCAAGCCTTTTTGAACGAGCTACAGCACACCAGCCTAGTGCGTAGTACAGTATCGATGGTGGTACAAACAGAGGTCGACGCAAGTGACCCGGCCTTCCAAAATCCAACCAAGCCAATTGGCCCGTTCTACACCCAGGCCGAAGCCGAGGTGCAGGCAGGCGAGCGTGGCTTTACCGTTAAAGAAGACGCTGGCCGTGGCTGGCGCCGCGTGGTGCCATCGCCTAAGCCGCGCCGCATTGTAGAGATAGAAGCTATCAAAACCTTGGTTGCCAGTAACGTACTGGTGGTGGCAGCTGGTGGTGGCGGTGTGCCGATTGTATCTGATAATGGCAGCTACCACGGCGTCGAAGCGGTGATTGATAAAGACTTTAGCGCCGCACAGCTGGCCCACGAGCTCAAAGCCGATATGCTGGCGATCCTTACAGCGGTCGATAGTGTCAAAGTCGGTTTTAATACGCCCCAAGAGCGTGCCCTAAGCCACACGACCGCCCAGGAGCTAGCCGATCTAGCCCAGGCTGGGCATTTTGCCAAGGGTAGTATGCTGCCCAAGGTAGAGGCCGTGCTTGAATTCGTGACGCGGCAGTCGGGCCGCCAGGCGGTGATTACCTCGCTCGAAAACGCCAGCCGCATTATGGATGATACGGTTGGGACACGTATCACCAGCTCGTAGGCTGGCTTGTTATGCCGAACGCGTATGGGCGCTTGGGTGTGATGCCACTAGGGCATGGCCTGGGCGCCCTGTGCGTGTATATTGTAATTTTACCCACAGTATGGTCTAATAGAAGGATATGATAGAGATTCTGCGCTCTACCCACTACCGCCCGAGTATTAAAGTCCGCACCGAGCTCCAGCCTGGGTGTTGGATTCGGTGTGAAAACCCAAGCGAGGAAGAGAAGCAGTACCTATTGAGCCTTGGCATCGACGAAGATATCCTGCTGGACGCCCTGGACCCACACGAGGTGCCGCGTGTCGAGCTCCAAAACCACGATACGTACTTTATTACCCGGCTGCCGGATATTAAAGATGATTTTAATGATTTTACCACGCCGATTCTGTTTGTACTTGCTAGCCAGTATATTATTACCATCAGCCGCGATGATCTATCGCGCTTGTGGCGGCCGTTTATCGATAAAACCTTGGTGCCGACCACGCAAAAGAACAAGATATTTTTGCTGATGCTGGATGCAATTGCCAAGCAGTACCAAACGCGCGTGGCGGCTATTAACCGGCAGATGCGCGCCACGACTGGCAATATCCATAAGCTGACCTCGCGCGATATTGCTGTGCTGGCTGATTACGAGCGCCGGCTGAATGATTACACCGATGCGCTTGACCCAACCAACACAGCGCTCGAAAAGACCCTTGGTGGCAATGTGCTGCGCCTGTATGAGGATGACCGTGATTTAGTAGAAGACCTCTCGGTGGACCTGGAGCAGCTGCTGGCCCGCTGCAAAAGCTTGCTGCGCTCGATTACCAATTCGCGTGATTCTTACCGCGCCGTGATGGATACCCGCCTAAACGAAACGATTCGTTTGCTAACCGTTATTACCTTAGCAATGACCATTCCAACCATGCTGGCGGGGATTTACGGCATGAATGTGCCGTTACCACTGCAGAACAACCCGTGGACATTCTACGGCATTATTGGCATTAGTATTGTAGTAGGCCTGCTGCTTGGCCACTACTTTTTACGGCGGCGCTAATGCGTCGGTATGTGCGGCGTAGCGCGCGGTGGGTGGGCCAGCTGCTTGATGATATGAACACCAAAAACACCGGCGTGCTGGCAGCTGGGGCAGCCTACTTTGCGGTGCTGGCATTCTTCCCGCTAGTGGCGGCAGCAGTGGCGATTGCCGCCCTTATTATTGGCCCTGGGCATGTCGATGTTGTGACGGCCGGTCTGGGCCACTATGTGCCACGCGATATTGCCAGCCTCCTGACGACCCAGATTGAGCTTGCCAGTAACCAGCCAAGTGGCAGTATAGCCGTTGCAGTCGTAGCAATTATTCTCGCAATTTTTTGGGCATCAGGCTTTATAGAAAACCTCGCCCGGGCGCTTGGGGCTGTATATGGCCTGCGCGAAACCCGCCACCCGCTGCGTATTAAGGTTCGTAGTATGGGGCTGACCGTGCTTGCGCTCGGCTTGGTGTACGTGCTCGTCGGGCTACTGATGCTCCATACTGGTGCGCTGGTAGAATCTGGTGTGCCGGCGGCTATTGTGCCGGTTATTCTAACGGCTCGCTGGCTAGGGGTGATTGGTGTGATGCTCCTGGCGGTTGTGGGGCTCTACCAGTTTGGGCCTAACCATGCAAAACGCCCCAAGCTATTTGGCTGGGGCGTGGTGAGCGCAACTGGTTTGTGGCTGCTGGCTACAGTGGTGTTTGTGCTGTATGCACGCTACTGGGCGCATTTTGGTGCCACCTACAGCCTATTTGCTGGTGTGATTGCGCTGATGCTATGGTGCAATCTTAGCGCCACGGCACTGCTGGTTGGTGCCCATGTCGATGTGCTTAGCCGTACAAAACGCTAAACCCGCGGCACTATTGGTATGGCCGCGGGTTGGCTATATGGGTTAGGGTAGCTATTTCGCGTCAGCGATTGCTTTATCAAGTACCTGGCGCAGGGCGTTGGCATCCTCTACCTTATCGGCACCGAGGCTCTTGCCGTTCAGGAAGAAGCTTGGTGTGCCACTGACGCCGTTTTGCTTGCCAACCTGCTGGTCGTGGGTGATTTTGCGGTTGATTTTATCGCTGGTGATATCCTTAGCCAATTGGTCGGTATTAAGGCCGAGCTCCTTCGCGTAGCTGGTAAAGAGCTTATCGCGTTCACTGCTGGATACACCCAGCCACGTGCGGTAGGTGCTAAAGAGCTTGTGGTGCATAGGCCAGTATTTACCCTGCAGGCCAGCTGCTTCGGCGTAGGCGGCAGCGGCACGTGAGTTAGGGTGAATGGTGGTAATAGGGAAGTGGCGGAAGACATACTGCACATTATTCTTGTACTTATCTTCTTGCATTACGGAACGTAAGATACCATCAAAATTAGCACAGCCAGGGCAGGAATAGTCACCGTATTCAATCAGGGTAAGCTTGGGCTGCTTGCTGCCAAGTGTGTTATCGGCCAGGCCAGCGTGCTGCTGCTCGGCAGTTTCGCTGGTAGTGACCTTGGTGTGGTCCACCTTTGATACATCGATTCGGTTGCGCTGGCTCCACACAACCAGGCCTGCAAACACGACGACCACCACCGCAATAAAGATAATCCAGGTTTTTTTGTTCATACAACTCCTTGCCAGTATTGGCGTTTAAACTCATACATAATTGTAGTAAAAAACTAGCGTCAGGGCAATAAACACGCTACAATGAGCGCATGGAATTGTTTCGACTTGGGGTGGTGGTTGGATTATACATAGCAACGATACTGGCGTGTGCGCTGCGCGTGCCCCGTAGCCACTGTAGCCTGTTTGAGCTAAAGCGCCGGGCCGAGCATAACGCCCGGTACCAGCACGCCTATACCCGGGCGCTCCGTGCCCGCCCGGTGGATGCTGTTCTGACGGCAATCCGTGGGTTGGTAGTGGTTGCGGCGGTAGCGACAACCCTGCACCTGTATGGTTGGGTGCAGGGTACGGTCATTACCTGTGTGGCGGCGGTGCTGCTACCGGGGTTTTGCAAACAAACTGTGGTAACGTGGCTGGCGCGGTGGCTTTACCGCTTGAGTGAGCCTCTGCTGGTTATGGTAGCGAATTGGGCGCCGCAGTGGTGGCTGTGGCTGGCTGGCCCAGGTGAGCCTCAGTTAAAAATCAACTCTACCGAGGAGCTCGTGCACCTTGTGCGGCGGGCGGCGCGATTGCGGCCAATTACGCAGCAGCAGGTAGCGGCCAGTGTGCAATTTGCAGCTGAGCCAGTCGGCACCATTATGACCCCAATGGCCACAGTACATACCGTTGCCGCCAGTGATACCCTAGGCCCAGTGCGCCTAGATGAGCTCCATAAAACCGGCCATAGTAGCTTCCCAGTGGTGGGTAAGGACGGGCAGATTGTAGGGATTCTGAGTATTACCCAGCTGCTGGATTTGACGGATAAAAGCTCGCGGCGAGCGAGCCGTGTTATGGACCGGCGGGTATATTATGTGCACCAGGACCAGCCGTGCTGCCAGGCGCTGGCGGTGCTGGCAACGGGCCATGCTCGGTTGCTGGTAGTATTGGGTAGCGATGGCCAGGCTGTGGGCATTGTGGCGCTGAGTGACCTAGTAGATGCATTAGGCCAGCCAACGACACTACCAGGCTCTGCCCCTGCACCAGAGGACAAGACGGCGGTAGCCAGCTACCAAGCGTAGCCATGTACATGTGCTATGGCGGCACCACTATGGCAGGTGGGTTGAAGGCGAGCCCTGGCCGGCACACGGCACCTGCTGGTATTATGGTATAATTTATACGATATGACACAACGAATACTTGCCAACCAAACGCCGGATTACACCGGCCAAACCATCACTGTGGCCGGCTGGGT
>JABCON020000025.1 GCA_013333595.2 Candidatus Saccharimonadota bacterium | reverse complement strand
GTGCTTTAGCAGCGGCATTGTGGTGGCGAAATATCTGGCTAGGTGTGATAGTCATGGCGTTCATGGCTGCCGGTAAATTACTATGGAGTATAACTTTTTCTGGTGAAGCTGGTCTGGCGGTGATTGCCCCTGCGACAATCGGATTTGTTTTATGTAGTGGCTGTTTGTGGCTGGTTACAGTGTTGTCTCGTCGTCGTATCCCTAGGGTTAAGAAAAAATGAATTTCATTAAGAAAGGGTCAGGCTCACCGTCGCAGCAGGTGCAGTAGAGCTACCAAATGGGAAGACCATCCAATATATCCATTATCCCTACCATGGGCATGGTGGGTGATACAATCACACTCAGCCAGGACTACCAGCACAAGTAGCACGCAGATACTTTTTATGGTATATTGGCAATATGCCGCACCACGATTTACCCCCTATTTCACCAATGGAAGAGCCGGACCGATCTAATTTTGAAGCCCAGCCACCCCAGCCTGCTGCCAAGCGTAAGTATGGGCGGGCGGCACTACGCGCTATGTTGCAGCGCCTTACAAGGAGCGAGTCCCACCAGGATCCGATTGAACCAATTAGGCGTGAGCCTGATACACCAACTACCGAACCCCAGCTTGCTGCTCGGGAAGATGCGGACCGCCACACGGTGGCTGTACCGCAGCGCTCCGCGTTTGACTTACCGGCAGGGGCGCGGGAGTCCCGTGATGAGGCTACCCCACATATACCAAATCTTGATGAAATACGGCAGTATCTTGATCAGTACCAAAAGGGGCTAGATTTGGCGGATAGGATTGCACGTCTATCTGAGCCAATTGATATGGACGAGCTTGCACCTGGTGTTAGCCACGAGCAGCTGGCGCAGTCACTGCTGGATAGCGGCCAGCAAGGTATAGACTTTCTAAGCGGTGGTATTGCACATTTTCGGGATTTAAGCCCGCAGATAGCTGAACAATTATATCAGCATGGGCATAGCCCAGACGTATTGCGGGGTTGTCGGTTCGGCGCGTTTGATGATAATTTTGACAAACAACAACTGGCCGACCAACTGATAGAAGATGGCCGCTACACGAATCTCTTAGATCAAGCAGATGTTTTCCCGCCAGACATGATTGATAAGCAGGCAATTATCGATCGGGCATTTGATGACCAGCGGACACCAACTCAGGAGTTGATATATTACAAGCACCACATGCCAGAGGTTGATCAGAATGAGTTTATCAAGAAGCTTATTGACCGTGATGAATCGAGTGCGGGGATCGTGGCAATGAATTTGTGGCAGATTAGCAGCAATCATATAGATAGCAGCATCGCGAGCTATTTGATTCAGGCCGGTGACATTATGGGCGTTTTATGCCAGATTGATCGATTTGATGGTATTGACCACCAGGCAATTGCCGAGCAGGCTTGTAGTGCAGGATATACCCAGCGCCTACTTGGGGACTTGATTCATTTCCCGAATGGGAGCTTGAATGTTGATTTAGCCGAGCAGCTCCTTGCAACCGAGCATGGGTACGAAGTAGCCTATGCGCTCCGTAAATTTGATGACCCAGACGGTAAGGTTGCGGCCCAGCTGCTTGGCCAGTCTATCACGTATTTGAATGAAATTCCGCGTGCTATGCAGAGCCAGCTGAAGAATAGCCCGGCCGTGCGCCAAGTACTAGCAGAGCACCGTGATAGCGATATCCAGGCGATTCTGCGTAGCCAGGACCAAGGCTTACTGAGTAGCTATGCGACGATTGCTGGGGATGATTTACCCCCGGCAATGCTACACGCCAGGGATGTGTTCGGTACGGTGGGTGTGGCAGGGACACGCATTGCTAATATGATCCTGAACGCCCAAGCCCCTACCGATTACATGAAGAGCCTTGGTATTACCGAGAGCGGCCTGGCTGGTATTGACCAAATGAAGCAGCAGGTGAGCGAGTTCCTGGCAGAGTTCCAGGCTGGGGATATTAGCCCCGAGCGGGCCCATCAGCTTGAAAAGTCAGCGATTCTACGCGAGGCACTTATGAGTGTGACGGGCTACCGGGAAAGCACATGGGGGAGTAGCAGCGGCGACGGACTGCGCCAGAAGATTAGCTACCATAACGGGGCGGTCGAGGACGGCCGGATTGCGCCGCTTAAGCCTGGTTACGCAGTCAGCGCAACCTACGAACTAACCACCGTTAAGGCAAAGAAAGAGCGTGTTACCTGGACACAAGATGCCACCGAACGCTACCAGCTGCTGCACAGTGATATGCAACAGGCAGCCCGTATGGCGGGCCAGCAGGGTGGGATTCGCTGGGCAATGGAAGATTTACGCCAGGCGATTGATGGCGTTGCCGATGGACTCGCCAGTCAGCTAGAGGTAACTGATGCAAATGACCCCAAGGCAGAGTTTAAGCGCCAGAATCTTGAGCAGCGCCTCGGCAAGCTAACGGCCTACTTGCAGCAGGTGGATGATAATGAGTGGGTGGATGGCAGCCGGTTTGTGCTTGAATCGCCGGCCGATGCAACGCGGGCCTTTAGCGAGCTTTACCCTCATAAAGAACTGCATGGTCAGCTGCGCCGCTTGGTGTTTGCCTGGGCTATGCGTAAAGAGCCGGTCCACGCGGAAATCGCGCGTGATCTTTCCCCAGAACCAACGCTTGATTCTATGAGCAACATGCGTGAGTTTGTGGAGCATATCGTTAACCAAGAAACCTACAGCAACTACTTTAGTAATAAAAAGCAGGCTGGGCAGTTTAAGCAAATGAACAGCACCAAGGCGCTGGAAGAAGCCATGCAGCGCTACCAGCAGCAAGCCGACCGTACCGGTACAACGAAGCTGCAGTTTATTCCTACCCGCGGGCTCCTTATGGAGATGTCGGGCCAGATTGCTGATGCCTGCTGGGCGGATCAGTACCAATCGATTGCCGAAACGCTACCGAACTTTACCGCTGTGATTATGAAAGCCCGCCCTGGCCAGGCGAACGAACGCGTGGTTGGCGCTGGTATGCTGATTGAAACCGAAGATACCGCCACGGGCGAAAAGGTACTGCTGATGCGTGGCCTTAACCCAACCGAAAACTATATTCACAAGGTAGATGTGGGCGATTTTTACCAGGCAGCAACAGATTACGTGCGCCAGCAAGCCCAAGCGATTGGTGCCAAGCCTGCTATTGTGATTGATAACCATATTGGTGGAGCGGCGACTAACCGGCCAACCCTCTTTGGCTATATGAGTGCCGAGCGCCGCGAGCTGCAGCGCATCCCGGTACCGTTCGAAGACACTGAGTTTAACGGCTATAACGTCAGCGGCGATAGCTACGCCCTGTAGGCGTATAGAGCGCTTGGGCCCCGCCTATGTGGGGAGCCCCAGGCTGGTAATTTAGGTCGCCGCAGCTGGCCGGGCGCTCTGGGTGCGGCTAGTATAATGCACGAGCACAATCACCAGCCACAGGCTAAAGGCAATTAGGCCCACAAAACCACCAAACCAGCGGTGCCCAACTAGGTAGCCATGGGTATTAACGCAGTGGGTTAGGAGACTAATGGCAAGCACATCACCAAGGAGTGTAAACATATTCAGGGCAGAAATAAGCGTGGCTTTGTAGGCGTGTTTCGTGGTGCTGAGGATTTTGGCCTGCAGCACAATTGAGCGCACGCGTGTGTAAGCAGTAAACAGCACGACTGCAGCGATGGCAACTGGCGGCCAGCTGCTTGCCCCCATGAGTGCAATACTAGCAGCCATAATAACCCCATCCACCCAGTAGAAGGCAAGAGGCTTGAGCTTATCGAACCAGTACGCATACCAGCCAAGCAGTGCACCACCGATACTGCCAACGGCGGCAATAACCCCAAACCACTCCACGCCGACACCAACGTGCTGGAAGAGGAGTTCGCGGTATTCTGTACCCTTATTCGAAACCCCAGCCAGGAAGCCAGCAAATACAAACAGCGCCAGATTACGAGGCGTGATGATGGCTTTAGCTGCCCCCATAGGGCGCTTTGTGCTGCCTGCATCTTGGCGTGGCGGGTGGGCAAAGCTAAATGCTAAGCACACAGTAGCCGCCAGCGATAGAAACCCTAGTATAAAGGGCAGCGTATGGTGGATTTGGTAGGTAAGAGGAATCAGGATAATCAGGACTGTGTTGCCAACCAGGCCATAAGTTTGGGCGCGGCCCATCACCTTGGTATAGTCGCGCCCGCGGTCGAGTGCCACCAAGGTATCGTGCATAAAGGCTTCTACTGCGCCCGATAAAAAGGCATACCCACCAAAGAATAAGAGCGAGGCTAGTAGCCCGCCCCAGAAGGTTGGCAGAAAGGCATAAAAAAGCGGTGATGTCACCGCGATACTTGTACCCAGAATGATTGCCCGGCGGTTACCAAAGGTATCAGCCACGTAGCCAGCCGGCATTTGCAGCAGCGCCTGCACAATAGAAGAAATAATAACCATAAGGGCCAGCTCATCGAGGCTGACTTTGCCAACATTGACCAGCTGTACCGTTATAAGCGGTAGGTATACGCGCTTGGTAAAGATGCGGAACCACGAGTATTTGACGATATTGCGCTCGAGTAGGGCTTTGCTGGTGACGTTGCTGTGCTGCTGCATGTGGTTCCTCCGCTTATGTGCCGGTTCATATCATAGAGCATGGTTGCTGGTGCGTCAAATAAAATGTTCCGTAATAATTACTACAGGTAATGTGTGTATGAGTAAAGCTATGTGGTGTATGCTATTAATGAAGAGGTTTTGATCTTGTGATTAACAAACACTACTTGAATCTAAAACACAAAACGGCGCTTACCAATATGGATGAGAGTACGCGCTACATCGTGCAGCTGATAGCAGATATCCTTGAAAATAGGGATAGTTTGCCGCTGAATGCGTTGGGTGAACATATCGCTCTTGTAACAACTCCGCGCCGTGATTGGGATAAGCTCCAGCGCCAGTACCCTTTCTTAGGTGAAATAGCCGAGCTAGCAGTGGACTTGAAAGCAGCGGATGATGAATGGGAGGCTCAAGAAATATTTCAGCAAATAATCAATAAGTTTGCTTATTTGATAAATCATAACGTTGCTTGTTACCCACAAATGACATACCGGCAAGCGGTTGAACACTGTAAGTATTGGGCGGATCAGATTCGATCAGACGGGATTGATGTATTAACCACGGACTACAGCGCGGCTATTGGTGTGTCGGACCAGCTAGCGTATCCACTAGACATGCAGGTATGGATTAGCGCTGAAAGACACCCGCTTATGTATAAAGTGTGCGACTATGCTGGTATTGTCGACAGCGATCACACTAACCGGCCAGCGTGGGAAACACTGCTGAGGCTGATTGACCAGTTGTAACGAGTAGCTGTACACCCCCGCCAAAACACGCTATTATAGCTATATGCCACACATTACACTTGAGCCCCTCCCTGGCTATAAAGAAGTCCAGCCCTTTGTCTATGCGGGGTTTTTCCCGGTGAGCAACGAAGATTACAACGACCTGAAAGAAGCGATCGAGAAGCTGAGCTTGAGTGATAGCGCCCTGCAGTTCGAGCCAGAGAATTCGCCGGTGCTTGGCTTTGGCGTGCGGATTGGCTTCCTTGGCCTCTTGCATATGGACATTATTCGCGAGCGGCTCGAGCGTGAGTATGCACTTGATTTAGTTGTCACCAACCCCAGCACCGACTACAAGGTGGCGATGACAGATGGCAGCGAGCAGGATATTAAATCTGCTGCTGACCTACCGCCTATCACTAAGATTACCCAGATCCGTGAACCGTGGATTAATGGCGAGATCGTCGTGCCGCAGGAGTATATTGGTGCGGTGATTCAGCTGATTGTCACCAAGCGCGGCGTGCAGAGCAACATTAGCTATATCGATGAGCGCGCCCTGGTGTCGTTCACCGCGCCACTGGCTAATTTGCTAACGGATTTTTACGACCAGCTGAAGAGTATTACCAGCGGCTACGGCTCGTTTAATTATGAACTTAAGGGCTACCAAGCAGAGGACCTGGTGCGGGTGGATTTCTACGTTGCGGGGGAAATGGTGGATGCCCTGAGTATTATGTGCCACCGCACCGAAGCCCATGCGCTCGGCCGCCAGGTAGTTAAAAAGCTTAAAGAGGTTGTGCCGCGCCAGAGTTTCCAGGTAAGCTTGCAGGCAGCAATTGGCGGTAAGTTTATTGCCCGCGAAGACTTAAGCGCCTACCGTAAAGATGTGACGGCCAAGCTGTATGGTGGTGATGTATCGCGGCGCAAAAAGCTCCTTGCCAAGCAGGCAAAGGGCAAGCAGCGTATGAAACGCTTTGGCAAGGTAGATATCCCGAGCGAAGCCTTTACGGTGATGCTCAAGCGGGATTAATAATTAAAGAAGGGAACCAGATGGCACAACTGCAGGAACTGATTACTAACTATACCCCCAGCCGGGCAGCGGCTCAGCTGGTGGCGGATGCCAAACTGGTGCTACTGGTTGGTATTACGGGGGCTGGTAAGGATACCATCAAAACCCAGCTGCTGGCAGAGCCACTCTTTCGCGATATTATTTCGCACACAACCCGCAAGCCGCGTATTAATAACGGCACGCACGAGGTGAATGGCCGTGACTACCACTTTATCACCGAAGAGACGGCCGCGGCTATGCTCGGTGAACAGGCCTTTATTGAGGCTAAGTTTGTCCATGGTACGGTGTATGGCACCAGTGTGGCCGAGGTAGAAGAGGCCTACCGCCAGGGTAAAATCGCAATTACTGATATCGATGTGCAGGGCGTCACAGAATATAAAGAGCTTTCGCCAGGGGTGGTGGCGGTGTTTATTCTACCGCCGAGCTTTAGCATTTGGCAGCAGCGCCTGCGCAACCGCTATCCAAGCCACACGGCCTTTATGGCAGAGTGGCCAGCGCGCCGCCGCACCGCTATTGATGAGCTGACGCACGCTCTGGAGCTGCCGTACTACCACTTTATTATTAACGACGACCTGGCCGAGGCTGTACGCAGCACCCGCCAGATTGCCCTCAAGCCAGATATCTACACGCGTAAAGACGACGAAGCCCGCCTTGCCGCACGTGACCTACTTGATGAAATTATTGCCATGAGTGGGGAATAAGGGAATCGCCCTGATACCACATATACATGGCATCAGGGCGGGAATGGTACGGTTTATTGGTCATCAAAGCCGTGAGCCTCAAGGTAGGCTCGTGCGGCTATTTCATGTGAATCGATATTCACCTCCTTGAAATCTTCGTCCAGCTGCTTGTAGAGCGCTGCATTGTCCTGCAGCAGCTCTGCGGTTGGCAGGACTATTGCGCTTAGGAAGGCGTTTCGCAGCTGCTCCTTGAGCTCACCATTTGCCACTTGGTTGTAGTTGCTGCTGAGCATTGCTCTGGCAAGCTGTTCAACATACTCGCCAATGAGGCCAAGGGCTGTTTCCTTGGCCTTGTCCCGCAGCTGCCTGCTCTCAAGTGGTAAGAAGATATGGTCGTTAAAATCTTGATGATCTTCGAACATGCTCGTGAGCAGCGCTACTGGTAGATCATCCCTTGTGAGCGTGATGCTGCCTTCAGGATCTTTTAGATCCTGAATTAGCCTTTCGTACTTCTTGATTTGGTTGGCCCGGTATGGTATGGGCTTCGGGCTCGTATCGTTGAGCCATGCCCGCAATGTGGCGCCAATGATCACAGCGCTGATGACAATGACACCACTAAGGAGCATGGCTACTCCTTTGAGCATCTCGTTAGTAGATGCAATGATCCCTACAACAACGCCAAGGACGGCCAGGGAGAAGCCACCCAGGATAATTCTGGTGCGTTGCTGCTCCCAGATAGTATCCCAACGCAAGACGCGCTGTTCCTTTTTCAGGAACTTAAGCATTTGCACCCGGGCATCTTGCCCCTCTATGGTGTAATTTTTCTTCCCCCACAGCTTGGTGGTAGGGGAGTTTTTGCTTGATTGCAGGAACCACGTGTCGCCGTACAGGCGTGTTACGGTGGTAGACATGACAACAAATCCTCTCTGGTAGGAGTGAAAAACCACGTACCCTTAAGGTACAAGACTCGCACATGAGGCGTGAAAGTCTGATATATATATCAATATAAGGAACCAAAGTCAAGCTCACCAGAGTGGTAAGGCTGGGTTAGGTGGTAGCGCATGTGCGTGTGGCGCCGCACCAACTTTAATACCGCCACTGCGCCATATCACGGTTATAGACGTCGATGATCCGCGGCGTTAGCAGGGTCGAGATGCCGGCTGGGGGTAGGCTAGCGGGGCGCTGGCGCAGGGCGTAGTCCAGCAGTTTGGTATCGGTGTAGCTGAGCCCAGGCGGCAGCGGCTGGCTCAGTAGGCTAGCTTTATCCTTGGTCGAGAGCACAAAACCCCACTCGCCAAAGGAAGGCACATTAATGCTAAAGGGCGTGATATGCCGCTGGGGCTGGGCGGATGCGACGGTGCTAGCCACCATTGCGAAGGCGTGTGGCGAGAAGTACGACGACGTCGCTTGGGTGATCATCACGCCAGTGGGGCTGAGGATGCGCGCGGCCTGGCGGTAGAATTGCTGCGAGTAGAGCTTGGCCAGGCGGTCGTTCGATGGGTCGACCAGGTCGATCAGAATGGCATCATACGCTTGGTGTGTCTTG
>JABCON020000024.1 GCA_013333595.2 Candidatus Saccharimonadota bacterium | reverse complement strand
TATTATGACTATACATCAATTAAAATTAGCTACTGAGCCCTTTAATGCTATTACCTCTGGCAATAAAACCATCGAATCGCGACTATACGACGACAAGCGCCAGAAGATACAGCTTGGCGACGAGATTGTTTTTACTAATAGAGATAGTCCAGACCAAACTGCTACTACTAAAGTGGTTGGTCTGCTGCGCTACGCAACCTTTCATGATTTATTTTCGCATAATGATCCGCAGAAATTTGGCGGCGAAAGTATTGAATGGCTAGAGAACCAGATTAGTGAGTTTTACTCTATTGAAGACCAGCAATTACATGGTGTAGTAGGGATCGAATTTATATTATCTTGATGATATAAAAAACTGTCCTATCCAAGCTATGTCAAAACCGCGCCAGCTACTTCGGCAGAAAGATTGAGTCAAAGAAATATTATACGCGACATGTCCAGGATTGCTATTGACGCTACCATGGTAGATGATGGATTTATGGCAGATTTCTCGTTTGATCCATCTGGCAAGCTAGAAATAGACAAGGTAAACTTTGTAGCATTAATAGAAAGGATTATTCATGGCAAAGAGTAAAACGATTCACTTCATCACCTCCAACCAGCGCAAGTTCACCAGCCTTCAGAAACTCCTCCAGCCGCTCGGTATTGATCTACATCAGCTCGACTATGATTTTGACGAGGGGCGGGGGCTGGATATTCAAACGATTGCCAAGAGTAAACTGGCGCAAGCTAAGAAAGCTTTTCCAAACAAGCGCCTGATCGTTGATGATCGCGGCTTTTTCATTCCAGCACTGAAAGGATTTCCAGGGCCGTTTGTCAAATTGTTACTGGATAGTTTTAGCTATCCCGGCATCATCAAGTTAATGCAAGGTGAAACTGATCGTAGAGCTATCTTTTCTTTCGCGGTTGGCTATTTTGACAATGAAAAAGACCATATTTTCGTGGCCGATGAAGAGGGGTTTATCATTGATGAGCCGCGCGGCGATAATCTCCATGGCTGGACGGAATTGTTATATATTTATGGACACCCGAGCTTTCCTGGTCGCAGCTTGGCAGAGCTGAATGACGAGGAGTGGAAAGAGTATTTGGCGGCAATTGAGGCGGTTGATGGATTTGTGATGCTGAGAGATTATTTGGCGGCAATATAAAACGCCCCGATACCAAAGGAACATAAACCGCCCAAAAGTAATGAGTGGCCTATGAGGCGCGAAGCGGAATATCTCGCGCTTTAGTAGTGGTTACGGTTTGTGTTTGCACTAATTTAACTAGCTATAACCATAAATTACGCATGCATAACAATAGATGACTTAAGGAATAAGATAACAGATAAGACTAAAATGATTGTCTCGGTGCTGATGTGGGGCTATGCTATTAATTCTAGCGAAATACGAGATCTGGTAAGACGTCATGACATACCATTTATTGAAGACGTTTCTCATTGTCATGGATCTATTGCTGAGGGTAGGTATATGGGAACTTTCGGAGATGCGAGTTTCTTTAGTACGCCATGCTAGAACAAGCTCCTATTATGAGGAACTCAAGACCGAACTACTATGCCTTACTGACTCTGCTAAATGATAGTTATGACTTTTAGTAACTTTGCCTTTAGCTGTCCAAATACAGAAAGATTGCTACATAGAATAATTACGTTGCCTACGCACGAAGGGTTAAGGGAAGCTGATATTAAGAAGATTATTGAAACTGTAAAAAATATTACATTGTAAAGGAGTGTTATGCAGCCCATCTTCCAAACCACGAAAAACCATAAAAAGCACTTTACAGCGACCGGTTATACGGTCAATAAAGACCGTACTAAGATGCTACTTATTCACCACAAGGGTTTGGGCAAGTGGCTGCCGCCAGGCGGACATATTGATGAAAATGAAGTGCCGCACGAAGCAGCTATCCGCGAGGTTTATGAAGAGACAGGCATAAACGCTGCGCCAGTTATGGAAGACGAACATGATTTGCGACTGAAGAATATCACAGAAGCTCAAATTCCGCGTCCGTATGCCTTGATGTACCAAATTATCCCCGAGAGTAAAAAGGATGTCGAGCATATCCATCTGGACATGGTATTTCTACTAGAGGCTGATGACGATGCGGAGCTGACCGCTCAAACTAGGGAAGTCTATAATGTCCAATGGGTGGCGAAAAACGAACTACTGCATGAGTATGATACGTTTGATGCAGTTAAGAACTTTGCCCAGGACGTGCTGGTGGATAAATAAACCTAACAATAAATCATAAACAAAGGAATATGTATAAATATCAAGCCCCTAGACATAGTATCTATGATAGGTATTATTATCGTAGTATCAAGTAGCGCTATCTCTATGCATATTGCCGTAGAAGCTGGCAAGGAACGGAAAGCTCAGAAAGAAGAAAGACTCTAAAGCTAAAAAGGCAGAATCAAGCAGCCCCGTAGCAAGTACCAGCGAACTCCGCGCCAAACTGGATGATTTAAAGAAGCGAATTTCTGAGCTTGAGAAAAATAACCAAATAAGCTCGCCCATTTCACATTCCCTTCACATACCCTTGCTACACTGACATAGAACCAAGAAAGGAGATCTATGTCATTTGTGCAACGTGCCTGGCTCTATATCACCAGGAAAAAACTCAAAACGCTGATTTTGCTGGCGATTTTGCTGTGTATGTCGACGATTATGCTGAGTGGATTTGCCATCAAGCATTCGACC
>JABCON020000023.1 GCA_013333595.2 Candidatus Saccharimonadota bacterium | reverse complement strand
GGGTCGTGTAGAGCGAGCTGCACCACATCGCCAAACCCCAGGTGGGCGGCAATCATCACAATCACAATCGGCAGCACAAACCGCACCACAAACACCGCAATAAAGATCCCCACCGTCAGGAAAATCTTTTGCCACAGCGGGCTCAGGCTCGCCAGCACCTTGCTATTGACCACCGCGTTATCAAAGCTAAAGGTAAGCTCCAGCACCAGCAGGATAATAAAAATCCATAGCCCAGCCAGGCCTTCAAACCAGCCAACCAAGCTACCAATAATAATCGTCAAAAGCCCCGCAAACCAAAAAATCCGTAGGGGGTGTGCATTCTGTTGTGTCGTCTTCATATCCTTCTAGTATACCACTTACCATTACCGGGCCACGGGCCCAATAGGCACCGCCACAGCCCATATTACATGTGCTTGATTACTCAATAAAAAAGCGCCAGGTAAGGGTGGGCATCACCTGGCGCCATTTTACCCTTCAACCGATCCTGCCTATGAAAGAGGTGGAGTTAAAGGGATTAGTATGCGCATAATGTTATACTTAGTTGTAAGCGGAGGGTAGAATACTTAACAACCACACTATGCGCAACCTAACAAATTAAGTTAGAATAGGGGGTATAAGGTGCATTTGATTGTCTCTTTTTGCTGATTCAATCAATCGTTTTTAATATTAGCATAGTTATTATTTACTGTCAACGCTTTTTATCCACATTTTTTATGAAAATCAATCATACAACACCAGAGGCACACGAATACACCTCGCCGCTCAATTATATTGACCAGCCACCCAAAACATTGCATTACTTGGGTATATTACCTAGCAGCCGTCAACCAAGCGTCGCGATTGTGGGCACCCGCAAGCCCACCAGCTATGGCCGCGAGGTAGCCAGCCGTTTTGCCAGGGAGCTTGCCCAGGCTGGCGTGGTCATTGTGAGTGGCTTGGCGCTGGGTATCGATGCCACCGCCCACCGGGCCTGCCTGGATAGCGGCGGCACAACTATTGCGGTGCTTGGCAACGGCCTGCACCGGCTCTACCCTGTAGCTAACCGGGCGCTTGGCGAGCGGATTATTCACGAGGGTGGGGCAGTCATCAGCGAATACCCCGAAGGCACCGAGCCATACCCAAGCAACTTTCTGCAGCGCAACCGGCTGGTTAGTGGCCTGGCAGATGCCGTTGTGATTATAGAAGCCGCCAGCCGCAGTGGCACGCTTAATACCGCTATGCATGCCCTGGCGCAGGGCCGGGATATCTTTGCGGTGCCTGGTAATATTACCAGCCCCCTGAGTGCAGGCTGCAACCACCTACTACGCCAAGGTGCCGCCCCAGCCACCAGTGCCGCCGATATCCTCGAAGCCATTATGCCACCCGCACCCGCCCAAGCTACCCAAGCAGCCCTGCCACTTGGTAGTACGCCACTCGAAACGGCCATCATTAACCTGATTGCCAGCGGCATACGCCAGGGCGATGAACTGCAAAAAGCCAGTGGCGCCAGCGCCAGCGAGTTCACCAGCGCGCTCACCATGCTCGAAATTAACGGCAGTATTGTTGGCCTGGGTGCTAACCAGTGGCGGCTTAAATAGCCTGCCCATTGCGCAATCAGCCTGCCGCGCGCTATACTATGGCTACCACTGGTAATCCAGCCTGTGGTTGTACCTACTCATTCCTTTAAGGAGTTTTATATGGTTAAGAAGCCAACTACTGTATTATCACAGCTACAGGTTAGCCCCGGCCTGCTGGCTGGGGGCGTCGCTGCCGGGCTTGTTGGCGGCAGTCTGCTACTGGCCACCTGGCGGTGGTGGCGATCACTGAACGCCGCCGCTGAGATCATGCGGCGCTACGGCCTCGCGCCGTGGCATTTGCTTGATCACCGCACCTGGCGCGCAGTGTGGCTCGCCGCCGCCGCACTGCAAAAGGATCCGCCAGTCCATACAACCACCCCACAAGGAGGTGAGCACCATGGGTAAGCAAGAATTATGGCAGTGGCTAGCACCCACCCCGGAGGAGGCCCAAGAGGTCTTCGATAGGGTGGGGCTTGGCGCTGCGGGCTTTACCGCCCCAGCCGCCGCTGCCAGCACTGATGGCCTCCCACCGGAGACCATTGCCCGGCGCTTTGCCGGGCTGGCCCGTTAACTCCTACCCGTCGCCCACCGTGGCCCACGCTTGTATTAATCAGCGTCGGCCGGGGTGGGCCTTTTCTTTGCCAGGCCGTACCAGGCGGCCCACGCAGTACATTCACCCCGTAGCCCCTTGCTCTATAGCTATAATTATTATACGCTAGGGTTATGACGATTCGCCGCACGCTCAACCACAACGTTGCCAAAACAGCCGCCACCTTCGACCACGCCAAGGCCACTGCCCGGACGCTACGCCAAACGCACGAGCGGCACCTGGCTGTGCGCGATCTTTTCCAAGTCCCCACGGCTATTTCTATGGCGGGGCTGGCAATGGTACTAAAGGGCTCAGGCGCTATTACCACCCTGGGCGGCGTCAACCGTATTACCGCTGGCCGCGCGCTCGATCTTGTGGATGGTGTCGTGGCGCGCACTTGCAACCAAGAAAGCGATGCTGGCGCCCTAGCCGATACGGTCTGCGATAAACTTGGCATGCTGGCCATCACCCATAGTGCCCTGAGGGCCGAGGCCCTGCCAAAAGCCCTGCCGCTGGCTATTTTTGCTAATAACGCCGCCAGTGCAGCCCTCACCACGGCAGCTGGTATCCGCCATCCACACGAATCCTACCGCCCCACCAAAACCGGCAAATACGGCATGGCACTCAGCAATATTGGCGTGCTTGGGCATTTGTATGCCAGCGCCATGGAACGCCGCGCACCACATGGTAACCACCACCGTACCCTCCGTGCCATCAGCACTGGCGTCGCTGCCGTTGGTATTGCCCTCAGCGCCGCTAGCAATATCGAATACGCCCGGCGCGTAAAGTAGCGGCTGCGCACCGCCCACCAAGGGCGGGTATTTTTACTATATACCAGGGTGGATTGCCCCAAGCGGGAGCCTTCTGTTACAGTAGGGGGTAGGCAATTTGTACAGGAGCCGCCCTGGCACCTGGGTTGCAACCGCGTACCAAAAGCGCGGGGTTACATGAAAGGAGTGGCACCATGGCCACCATTCGTCACCTATTTGGCAAAGCTACCGCTACACTGGCTGGCCTAGCCGCCGCAGCCGCCCTCTGTAGTGGGTGTGGCCAAGACCCGAGTAGCACGGGTGGCTTAAGCCGTACGGCCACCCAGACCATCTCGCCTGATCAGCCCGAGGCTGACCAAGTGTATAATACCCTGCATAATGCAGGCTACGCCGATCATATTGATAGCCAGTCTTGGAAGAAGGGGAAGTATAGCCTCAACTGGCCGTACACCGTCCCCATTGGCGCCTGCACCTTTATAGTAGAGGTGCACCGGAGTAGCGGCCACACCCACGTGGTGACGTACCGCTATTCACCGGACGGCCTGCCCATTGACGTAGGGAAGGACACCAGCTACGACCAATTAGTCGCCTTCGCCGCTCCCCGCTGCTAAGTACGCACCCCCGCCGGGCACCAGGCGGGGGCTTTTCTTGTAAGCGCCCACGCTAGGCTAGGCAGGGGAGTCGCGCAGGGGCATACGGGGACTTGCCCACAGTCATCACTTTACAAACGCTGGCAAACGCGCTAGTATTGAACCCTACGCAAACTTTGAGTTACAGTAAGGTAGTATGGCAAAACATTTAGTTATAGTAGAGAGCCCCGCAAAGGCGAAAACGATTGAAAAATACCTCGGCAAGGATTACACCGTGCTTTCTAGCGTGGGGCATATTCGCTCCATTGTAAAAAAAACCAAGGACGGTACGCCGCCAATTGACGTGACGAACGGCTTTGCCACCCAGTACCAGGTGGACCCAGATAAGCGCAAGGTTGTCACGGAGCTAAAGAAAGCTGCCAAGGCCGCCGATACCGTCTACCTCGCGACCGACCCCGACCGCGAAGGAGAGGCGATTGCCTGGCACCTGTGCGAAGTGCTTGGCCTTGACCCCGCCACCACCAAGCGCATTACGTACCACGAAATCTCGCGGGCAGCGGTCGAGGCAGCCCTAGCCAATGCCCACACGGTCGATATGAACCTAGTGCGGGCCCAGCAAGCCCGCCAGATTCTGGACCGGCTGGTAGGGTTTGAGCTGAGCCCCGTGGTATGGCAAAAGGTGCCAGGTGGCAAAAGTGCCGGCCGTGTGCAAAGCCCAGCAGTGCGCCTGCTTGTTGAGCGTGAACGCGAAATCGCCGCGTTTAATGGCAGCAGCCAGTTTAAGGTGACGGCTCTGTTTGCCCACCAGGGGAGTGAGGTCGCAGCCGAACTGCGCCAGCGTTTTGATACCGAGGCCGAGGCGCAGGCCTTCTTAGAGCAGCTGATTGGCGCTCATTTTACCATTACCGATGTCCAAACCACCCCTGGCTCGCGTAGCCCAAGTGCGCCCTTTACCACCAGTACCTTGCAGCAGGATGCCAATGCCAAGCTTGGCTTTGGCAGCAAGGCCACCATGGCTACCGCCCAGAAGCTCTACCAGGACGGTAAAATTACCTATATGCGTACGGATAGCGTGAACCTCAGCAGTCAGGCCCGCGCCAGTGCTGAGCGCTACATTACCAGTACCTATGGCTCGCAGTATGCCCATTCACGCGCCTTCCGCACCAAAGCCGCTGGCGCCCAGGAAGCCCACGAGGCCATTCGCCCAACCGATATCAGCCTGGTAACCGCCAGCCAGAACGAATACGACCAGAAGCTCTACGATCTGATCCGCCGCCGCACTCTGGCAAGCCAAATGGCACCGGCCAAGCTAGAGCGCACCACCATTACCATTGCCATTACCTCGGCCAGTGGCCAGCCGCTGACGCTCCAGTTTGAGGCCAAGGGCGAGGTTGTTATCTTCGATGGCTTCCTTAAGGTCTATGGTGGCAGCAAGAAGGAAGCCCCGCTGCTCCCAGCAATGCACAGCGGCCAAGCCCTCACGCTCCACACCGCTCACGCCCGCCAGGTATTCGCGCGGCCACCCGCCCGCTACACCGAAGGCTCACTGGTAAAGAAGCTTGAAGACCTTGGCATCGGCCGGCCGAGCACCTACGCAACGATTATTGATACCATCCAAACACGCGGCTACGTGGAGCGGGGTGAAAGCGAAGGCCAGGAGCGCCAGGCTACCGTACTGACGCTAGCCGATGGCCAGATTGAGCGCAGCACCGCCACCGAAAAAACGGGCGCCACCAAGGGTAAACTTGTACCCACCCCAAGTGGTGAACTCATCGCTGATTTCCTTACCAAGCACTTTACCCAGGTGGTGGATTACGATTTTACCGCCAATGTGGAGGAAGAGTTCGATGCCATCGCCGCCGATACGCTGGCGCGCAACACCATGCTGGAGCGCTTCTACACGCCTTTCCATAAGCTAGTTGAAGCATCTGGCAGCATTGACCGCAGCACAGTTGGCGCCCACCGCGAGGTTGGCCAGGACCCCAAGACTGGCAAGCCAATCATTGCGCGCTTTGGCCGCTTTGGGCCGATGCTGCAGCTTGGCAGTACCGATAGCGACGATAAGCCCCAGTTTGCGCCCTTGCCAGCAGGCACCAAAATCGAAACCGTTACGCTCGAAGAAGCCCTGCATATGTTCAAGCTACCACGCCTGGTGGGCCAGACAGAAGACGGCCAGGATATTAAAGCCAATATCGGCCGCTTTGGGCCCTATATCCAGGTTGGCAAGCTCTTCGTCAGCATTAAACCCGAGGATCCGCACACCATCAGCCTCGAAACCGCCCGGTCGCTGTACGCCCAAAAGCTGGCGGCCGAAGCTGCTAAAAACATCGCTGACTTTGGCGATGGCCTACGGGTGCTGAACGGCCGCTTTGGGCCCTACGTGACCAACGGCACCAAAAACGTCAAGATTCCAAAAGGCACTGACCCCGCCACGATCACCAAGGAGCAGGCCGCCACTATGATCGCCGAGGCACCAGCGCCGCGCCGCCGCCGCGCCACCCGCACGGCCCGCAAAGCCGCCTAGCTGCCCGGCACCAGCCGGGGTACCATACCGCAGCCACCAGCCACTCGCTATAGCCGGGTGGCTGTTTGCGTTATAGGGCTATATTATTGCATAATACTGTCGTATTTTGGCGCAGATTATGGGCGCGCACTGCCAAAAATTGCTTGACGACACCTTAAAACAAGCTTAAATCTATCCATTTTTAGCTTTTTGGCTGACTTTTTTATAAAAAATACTTGCCAAGAATGCAAACTGCTGGTATAGTAATAAACGAGGTACAAAAGTCACGTAAGAAGCGCCTGTTTTCCACAGGCTCACACTACACAAAACACCCCAGCTCATGCCGGGTTTTTGCATTGCTACCCCTGTTATTCAAGCATAAGCGCCAAAATCAATTCCTAAATATACAACACTCGACGCTGGGGTATATAATTTTTTGTGAATATATTGTTTACATACCACCTATAAAACGTGCTATAATAAAACGAATATGCGATTTATTTGACCACGTCTATAAATTGTTATATAATCAAAACATAACTACATAATAAATTTAAGCCCGTAATTTTCCAGAAGACAAAGAGAGGAACACAATAACAATGAGCGACGCTCAAACGAACGAACAAGTTATCGACATCAAGGCTGCGGTGGCAGCTATTATTGAGTCGATTGACCAGGAGCGTGAGCGCGAAATTATAACCCGCCGGTTTGGCCTATACGAACGCAAAGAGACCCTGGAGCAGATTGGTGAGCTGCTTGGCATTACCCGCGAACGTGTGCGCCAGCTCGAAAAGGCAATTCTGATTCGTATTAAGATGATGGCCGAGAATAACGAACTGCCTGATGTTGCCGCAAGCGAGAAGGTCATTATCCGCACCCTGAGCGACCTTGGCCGCATTGCCCGAGTACACGACCTAACCGACACCTTACTTGGCACCAAGAGCGACGCCCGTGAGCGCGCCCACATTGCCTTTTTAGCAGAACTAGCCCCACACCTAACGGTGGTACACGAAACCGATAATTACCACCATAGTGTGGGGATTGCTGATTATGGCGACGAAAAGACGATCCGCGGCAAGGTGGATGATATCGTTAAGACCATCAAAGCCCACAAGGAACCGATTTCGATTGAGGACCTGCATAATAAGCTCACCTATGAGCACCCCAACCACGTGCAGGCACTGGCAAGTGTTTCCAAGCACCTGGCCCACCTAAAGGACATGTGGGGGCTCAGCAAGTGGCCAACCGTCAACCCCAAGAATATTCGTGATAAGATTTTTGTGATTCTTACGGGGGCAGGCAAGCCACTACATTTTAGCGAGATTGCCGAATCTATCCGCGATAGTGACTTTAACCGCAAGGATGTGACTACCCAGGCTATTCACAACGAGCTGATTAAAGACAAGCGCTTTGTGCTGATTGGCCGCGGTATTTATGCCCTCAGCAGCTGGGGGTACAGCAAGGGCACTGTGGCTGATACCATTGCCGATGTGCTGACAAAGGCTGGTGAGCCGCTGCACCGCGACGAAATCGTACGCCGCGTCCTCAAAAGCCGCCAAGTGAAGGAAACGACTGTGCTGCTTAACCTACAGAGTAAGCCCCAGTTCAAGCGTGTCGCCAAAGCTACCTACACTTTTGAACCACAGCCTGCCTAACCCACCGGACACTAGAGACACAGTGAGCCAGCTGGCGTGCGTCAACAGCACGTGTAGTTAGGACACCCCCATGTGCTCCACATACACCCCGGCATACTGCATATGCGCCTGCCGAGGTTTCTGAACGATATGGTATAATAAAGGGCATAGCTTATGAGTTTTTTTGTAGAATTTTTCCAGCTGATCACCTCCGTGTATGTATGGCTGCCCACGGTGTTGATTTTGGTTTTCTTAACCTGGCGCAATAACCGTCGAATTAAAGAGATTGAAGCAGTCGAAAGCTCGCTGCTGGTGATCGAAATCCCGAAAGCCAACGATAAATCCGAGCTTGCCGCCGAGCAACTATTTGCCAGCCTGCATGGTATCCTGCGCGACCGCCGCGAACTGCAAAAGAGCGGCGGCATACAGGAGCACCTGAGCTTTGAGGTAGCCTCGGTACGGGGCCAAATTCGCTTTTACGCCTGGGTACCCAAGACGCTGCAGAGCTTTGTAGAGGGCCAGATCTACTCGCAGTACCCCAGCGTTCAGATTCACGAAGCCGACGAAGACTATGTTGCCCACGAACGGCACCACAGCGTTATACACACTGCCGAAATTGAACTAACCGACACCCAATATCTACCGATTAAAACCTTCCAGAGCTTTGAGGTTGACCCGCTGGCTGGTATTACCGGTACACTGGCTAAGCTCGAAAACACCGAGGAAGAGCTCTGGGTGCAGGTACTAGCGCGCCCCATTCCCGATAGCTGGCACAAGGAAAGCGATAAATGGATTGCCGCAGTTAAGTCTGGCCGGCTTAACCCACTGAGTGGGTTTAACGTTAGCTGGCTGAGTTCGATGTTCGCAGCACTCTGGAAACCACCAGAGCTCGGCGATGGTGACGGCGGGCCAGAGATCTCTGAACGCAATAAAACCCGCATTGCCGAGGCCGAAAAGAAGGCTGCCAAGCTTGGCTACCAGGTAAAAATCCGCCTGGCGTACCTTGGCGAAAGCACCGCCAATGCCCGCCTGCGCATGCAAGCAATTGTGGGTACCTTTAAGCAGTACAATAGCACCAATCTCAACGGCTTTAAGATGAAGAACGCCTCGTTCGAAAAGGAGTCGCTGGGGGCGTACCGCAACCGTTTGTTTACCGATAACGGCTTTATTCTGAATATCGAGGAGCTAGCCTCAGTCTTCCACCTGCCACACACCAATGTCGAGACGCCTAACATCGTATGGGCCAGTACCAAGACCGCCGAACCACCAGCTAAGCTGCCCGTCATTACTGGTAATAAAACCAGCGACCAAGAGATATCCGCCTTTGGCCTCACCAACTTCCGCGGCATCAACCATCAGTTTGGTATGCTACGCTACGACCGCTCGCGCCATGTGTATATCATTGGCCAAACCGGGGCAGGTAAGTCCGGGCTGCTGGAGCTGTTTGCACTGAGCGATATCTTCCATAACCAAGGCTACGCAATTATCGACCCACACGGTGACTTTGCCATCAATAACATGAAGTTTATCCCGCCAAGCCGTATCAAGGATGTGGTGTACTTTAACCCGGCGGATGTAGCCTACCCAGTTGGTTTTAACCCGCTCGAGATCACCAATCCAGATATGAAGAGCAATACCTCATCAGAGGTGATTGGCGTGCTTAAGCGTATGTTTGGCGAGTCCTGGGGGCCGCGCCTGGAGTACATTCTGCGCTACACCATTCTAGCGCTCCTGGACCGCCCAGAAACAACCATGCTTGATATTACCCGCATGCTCACGGATAAAAAGTTCCGCAAAGAAACGCTTGATTACTGCCAAGATACCGTCGTGCTACAGTTCTGGAAGCAAGAGTTCGGCCAGTGGGGTGATAAGCAGGTTAATGAGGCCATTGCGCCGGTGCTGAATAAGGTAGGGGCCTTTACAGCCAACCCGATCATCCGCAATATCATCGGCCAGCCTCAGTCGACCTTTAATATTCGCCAAATTATGGATGAGGGCAAAATCCTGGTCGTTAACCTTTCCAAGGGCTTGATTGGCGAGGATAACGCCGGTATCTTGGGGTCGTTCCTGGTTACCAAGATCCAGCTTGCCGCTATGAGCCGCTCTGATATCCCCGATATCAAGGACCGCCGGCCGTTCTTCCTCTACGTGGATGAGTTCCAAAACTTTGCAACTGATTCATTCGCCACCATCCTCTCGGAGGCCCGCAAATACGGCCTTAATCTCACCGTGGCCAACCAGTACATCTCCCAGATGACTGACACTGTACGCGGGGCAGTATTTGGTAATGTTGGCACCATGATTTCCTTCCGTGTTTCGGCAGAAGACGCCCAGGTGCTGGCTCAGCAGTTCGCGCCCCAGTTCGAAGCCGCTGACCTACTGCAAATGCACAACCGCCACTTTATTATCAATATGGTGATCCGGGGCGAAAAGACACCGGCCTTTAGCGCCACCACGCTGAACCTACCGCCACCAGGAGTGGATAACTCCAAGGCGATTATCGAGCACTCCCGCCAGACCTTTGGCCGCCGCCGCGAGGATGTAGCGGAGTCGATCGACTCAATTATTCAGCCACCAGAGAACCTCAAGCGCCCCAAAAAGCCTACACCTGGCAGTAACGGCCAGAGCCAGCCACAGCAGGGCAACAGCGGGCCTAATAGGCCGCCACAGCCACCACTTGGCAACGGCGGCCCCAACCAGCCAAACCGCCCAACCTTTGTTATTACCGGCGAGAACAAGAACCTGCCGCCGGGCCTGGAAGCAAAGCTACAGACTAAACCGGCCCAGCCAGCCGCCAGCAGCCCGCGTATGGCCGATGATGGCATTCTCCGCATCAACCACCGCCGTGTGACCTCTGACGGCGTAGAGCTAACCGCACCACCGCTACGTAGTGCTCCGCGCCAGCCGCAGCCGGTCACCACACAGGCCCGACCACAGCCTAGCGCGTCACAGGCAGCGCAGCCCGCCCCACAGGGTAATCAGGCCCAGGAATCTGGCGCCAAAAAGCGTCGCCGTCGCCGTCGCCGCAAAAAGCCCGCTGGGCAGCAACCACCAAGCGCCTCGTAAGCGCTTGATCGCCCCCTTACACTAGGCCACAACCCAAACTCCACGCCCTTACCCCAAGGACGCGTGGAGTTTTTATATGCTGGTAGCGGGGGTAGGGGAGGGGCCACTAGCACTCACCTACCAGGCAGCAATTGTATGGTATAACTTAAGTTTTACTTCAGTTATTGTTTACACTCAGCTATTATATTATTTAAGATAAATTTCAGTAAAAAGCCCTTGTAACAGGGGTAGAGAGTATTATTTGAACACATTTTTTTAAGCATAAAAAGATTGTATATTATTTAAGCTTTGTGGTACAATCATGCCAAGATCCGCTTTGTGGGTCCGAGGTTAAACATAAATAAGGAGTTACGTAATCATGAAGATTAGCCGTACCAAAGTACTGCCTTCTGCGGTTATTATCGCTGCGGCAGTGCTCGGCGGGGGAGCGTACTACGTGGCCGAGACACCAAATCTCTTCCACAACATTGCCCGTGCCTACACATCAACCGTTAATACGACCGCGCCATCTGCAGCCCAGGACGACTACGAGGTAACCTTCCCAGACGAAAAGCTAAAAGCAGCGCTAAACAAGATCGTCGCGACTACTACAGGTACCAGCCGTAACGATACTGATGCATTGACATATGGCGACCTCAAAAAGATCGTAAAGGTATCGGAAGCAAACTCGCTCAACAACAAGGGCATTACCAACCTAGAAGGTATCCAGTACCTGACCAACGCCACCGTTATCCAGGCATCTGGCAACAAAATTACCGATGTAACACCACTTGAGGACCTGCCAAAGGTCACCAGCCTGGTGCTGACCAATAACAAAATCTCGGATATCACACCACTTGCTAGGATGGCCAAGCTGATCGACCTGAGCGTGGGTGTGAACGATATCACCAACCTGGCACCGCTGGAAAACATGCCTAACCTCGAGATCTTCCATATGGAAGCTATGCGTGGCACTGGCCCGCTGGATATTAGCCCAGTGCTCAACCACAGTAAGCTACGCCTGCTTAACATCAACAGCAACGGCAACCGTATCAGCAATATTGCATCGCTGGCATCACTGCCAAACCTGCAAATTCTATTTGCCAACAAAAATAACATTGTAGACCTCAGCCAACTTAAAACGGCTGGTAAGCTGAATGAGCGCTCGACCTTTATGGATCAAGCCCACAGCATAACGACCGACACTGAAGTGTTCGCCAACCCAGTCAAGGATATTGATGGCAACCCAATCCCAGTAGTAGAAACCGCCAAGGTCAAGAACGCCAACCAAAACGGTGACCTGAACCCGCAGGGTGCGTACCTTAAGCTGATTGATGCGACTGGCACTGGCCGCACCACCGCTACCTGGAGCAAAGAGTTCCCAATCAACGGTGGCAACAACACCACCTTTAGCGGTACACTGACCATCAACTATAATATTCCAGCCAAGGATACCGAAAAGCCAACCTTCAACCCAAGTGCACCGAATAAAATTGTTGCGCGCAAAGGTACGACCATCAACCTAAACGATGTTCAGGCGAACGATAATGTGGGCCTGAACGCACAGGGTGTCACCAATAACGCTGCCGCCGTCAACCTTGACCCAGCTAATCCAGCCGCTGGTACCTATGTAGTGCAATACTCGGCAACCGACACCAGCAATAACACCGCAACAGTTAACCGTGATGTTGAGATCACCAACGCTGACGACCTAACTGCCAAGATTGCCAGCACAAAGGGTATTACCCCTGGTGATTACACCGCCGACACCGCTAATACCTACAGCCAGGCCAAGACTAAGGCCGAGCAAATCGTTGCCCAAGCTGATGCTACCCAAGCAGCTATCAACGACGCACTGCAGCAGCTGACTGCCGCTATCGACGGCCTACGCGTGGATAAATCAGAGCTGAACAAGCAAATTACCCAGCTTGATAGTGAGCCAGATTACATCAAAAACGACCCAGCTGTAGCCGCCAAGAAGGCAGCCGCCCAAACCACCGCTGGCGAAGCTAACCCAACCAACGAAGCCGTCACAAAAGCTGCCCGCGAGCTGCGTGAGGCCGTAACCACAGCAAAGGATGCCGAGGCTACCCGCCAGCGCGACGCTGAAGCCGCTGTTGCTAAGGCCGAGACCGATAAGCGCCTCAGCGACGAAGCCGCGCTGACCAACCAAGTCAACGCCGTTAAGGACCCTGCTAAGCAGCTTGACCTGAAGAATCGCCTAGCAGCCGTCAAGCAAGCTGTTACCGCCAAGAAGACAGAGCTGGGTGATGCAATCAAGAGCGCTGATGACGCCAAGCTCGATGGCCGCACTGCTGATTCAACCCAGCAGCTCGCCCAGGCCAAAGCTAACGCGACCGCCCTGCGCAACAAGCCAGATGCTTCCGTTGCTGAACTAGAAGCCGCAACAACTGCGCTCAAGAACGCACTGGCTGGCCTGAAGACAGACAAAAAGCCGCTGACTGATGCCCTAGCTACCTTTAACGCTGCCACGCCTGAGGTAAAGGCTGATAAAAAGGTAAGTGACGCAAAGCTTGGCGCCGAAGCTGTAAACCAAGAAGCCAACCCAACTGTTGATGCTGTACGCACTGCTGCTAAGAAGCTGACCGACGCCCTAGCCGCCGCTGCTGCC
Organism: Candidatus Saccharimonadota bacterium; assembly: GCA_013333595.2. Lineage (GTDB taxonomy): Bacteria > Patescibacteriota > Saccharimonadia > Saccharimonadales > Saccharimonadaceae > SDRW01. The sequence continues at coordinate 25,823 of JABCON020000023.1, read as the reverse complement.
GCTGCCAACCAGCCAAAGCCAGTCACACCAGTGACACCAGTACAGCCACAGCCAGCACCAACCCAGCCGGCTCAGCCACAACCACAGCCAGCTAACCCTGCACCAGCTCCAGGGCCAAACCAACCTGGTAACCAACCAACTCCAACCACGCCAACCGTTACTCAGCCACAAGCTCATAGCGACGCTGGCGAAAACAAAAAGCCAGCCAAAGAGCCAACCTTGGCCGATAAGCTACTGGCACCAAACACCGGTTTTGAACGAGTCCAAAGTGCCTCTGTACTTGCCGCACTTGTCGCCATCCCAGGCGCGCTTGCCGCACTCGCATACCGCATGATCAAAAAGCGCCGCTCTTAGGGGGTAAGAAACGCGCACCGGTAGGATACGGGGGACCTGCCATTTGCCACGAATCAATACCGCACTGCTCATCCGGTGCGGTATTGCAATTTATATATAATGATGTTTTGGTAACGTTACAGCCTTAGCTGACTGGGCCCATAGGCATGCCGCCCGTAGATATATAGCCAGCTTGACGCATTGCGCGGTATATGAATTAACTTAGGCAAATAATATAAATTGGAGCCGCATAATACCAGCCATGTAGATAAGGGTAAGCGCATTGGCTATACGTGGCCAAATAGGCGAGCTTGCGTGCAGACAAAATATATAAACAACCAAGGCCCAAGAGGGAAGTAAGAAACATTACAACAGATGAGTGTGTATTCAGGTTTGGGTGATATACGTAACGTCGCACAATGTTGCTTTTACGCAATTTAAGGACGTTTTGCTCAGAGTATACTCAGTAACATAGCTCGGGCCATACATACGACGATTCATGGACTTTTGGCGCAGTATTTATTCATAAAGCCTTGCGGAAAGAGTGGAGCCCTGGCCGCCCGCCAATGCTTGGCATGCTAACTAACAGGTGCGCATGCACAGTTAAACATTCACATGCATACACTACAGCTATACGCGCTATACACGCTGCTAGCTTTACGCTTTGGCCAGCCTGAAGTCTTAGGCAACCACGGGCTAAAACCATATAAGACCAAGCGCCCACCAAGCTCAGGCCCATAGCCATACAAGCTGCGTAGCACCGAGCCGCAGCCAGCTATTTGCTTTTTTGACATTTTGTTATTTTATTATACTTCTCTATTTTTCTGGTGGTTTTCCACACAATTTGACTTTTTGACTTTTTGCTGTTTTTATATATAAATATATTTTTTATGCACTGTGCGTTTATACGCTCACCGCCCTGCTGGCGGCTACTTCTCCCCTCTCCCCTTGCCTATCACGCGCTGAATAAAAAGCATAAGCATTATAAATGTATTCGCGCCTTACTACACGCGGCTCACGTATATAATTTATTCGCGGAAGAAGGCTTTGCCCTTTACGCGTACATCAATATACTGTGGCGTACGCTTTTGGGACTCAAAATACTGCATGGCACGCTGGGCATCCTCTACCTGCTCCCCTGCTGATCGGTCAATCGACATAAGCACCTTGTAGGGTTTGCCAGCAATTGTACACTCCACCTGGCGGAAGGAACGCGGCGGAATCGTCGCCTCCGTAATGGTAATAGAACGAGCCTGCGCTAGCGAAACAATCCGGCCTACAAAGCCAAGAAAGCGTGAACTCGCCACCGCTGAGCCCGCCTGGTAGCTGGCGCCGCTATTATCGACCACAGCCACACGGGGGCTTGCGAAGGCATTATAGCGGAAGGAAACGCCGTGGGCATCCACATAGTAGGTGGTGTTTTTGACCTTCCAGCTGGCGACAGGGCGGCGCAGTGCAATACTGTAGGCGGATTCACCCAGCCCGGCAGCCCCTGTTTGCTGAAGCTGAGCGACTTCAGGGTGGTGGGCAATTACGTAGGCCTGCAGCGCAGCTTGGTTCGTATATGGCCGCAGCCGTTCCAGGGGATGATCCGCTAGGTAGCGCTGGATGGTACGGCTGTACTGATTGGCCGCTGGCAGCCGGGCATTATCGGTAGCGTAATCGATATGCACCCGGGCGGTAAACTGGCTCACGGCCGTAGCTAGCAGCACCGTCACCGTCATCAGCAACCATAGTACCACGGTCAGCCGGCGGCGAATGGCAAGCAGATGGTGGATTTTTTCGCGCGGAGTGGCCGTTTTTAGTGCTCGCTCTTCGTTCTTCTGCAGGCGGTGCTGCGTGCTGCCGGCAATCGTCATACCGCGCCGGTACTGGCGGCTGGTATCGTGCATCGGTGGCTCACTGGGGTCGGCTAACCGGCGGCGTGGCACACGGGCTGGGTCTGGGGCTGGTTTTTTGCGAAACAGCGGCATACGGGGCAGAACAGTTTACGTCGTTTTACGTTTTTTATAAATAGCCAGGATGATATCGGCAACGTCGCGAGCGGCCTGGGGGCGGGCAAAAGCTTTGATATTACGGCTAAATTGCTTGCGCTGAGCGGGGTTAGCCAGCAAGCTGGTAATCGCCTGGCTATAGAGTTCTGGCTGCTTTTCGAACGCAACTTCGTCAATCACCATTGCAGCCTGGGCGTCCTCGTACACCTTGGCGTTTTTGAGCTGGTGCCCGCCCGTTAAGCGGCCATTTGGTACCAAAATCGTCGGCAGCGCCATAGCGGCAAGCTCGAGGATGGAGGTCGCCCCGGCTCGTGCCACCACAATATCGGCAGCGCCAAATACCGGCGCCATACCGCTTGAAACAAACGAACGCAGCTGAAAGCGCTCGGTATCCTGCCCAACCTGGGCACGCAGGCTATCGTATTGCAGGGCACCAGATATCAGCAGCACCGAGGCGTGCTTGGTAAGCGTAGCAAGCTCGTGCGCAGTGGCGTCATTAATCCGCTTGGCACCCAGGCCACCGCCCGTCACGACGACGAGAGGCAGGTTCGGGTCAAAGCCTTGGGCCCGTTTGGCGGCACGCTGCTGGGCGGGGCTATACGGGGTAAACTCGGCACCAATCGGGATACCAACATAGGTGCTTTTGTGGGCTGGGTAGTTGTAGTACTTAAGCGGTGCGCCGGTTGCGATGGCTGCCGCGTGCGGCGCCAGCAGCCGGTTGGTCAGGCCTGGGTGGGCATCGCTATCGTGGATAACCACAGGGATACGCAGTAGGCGTGCTGCCCAGCCCACCGGCAAGCACACAAAGCCACCCTTGGTAAAAATCACATCCGGCCGCCAAGCAATCAGCTTACAAAAGGCCTGGATGGTACCAATAATCACCTTGAACCCATCCAAAATATTCGGGAATAAGACCGATGGAATCAGCACGTGCTGCAAGAGTGTTAAGTGGTGGTAGCGGCGCAGTTTACCGGCTACAATGGTGCTAACCGGGATCTGGCCCTGGCTATTCTGCGCGACGATTGTGCGCGTTTGGCGCTCGAACGAGGTATCACACCACATGCGTACCTCCACCTGTGGGTCACGCTCCCTGAGCGCATTAATAACTGCGACTGTTGGCGTAACGTGCCCGCCCGACCCGCCGCCGACTGCCAGAACCTTCATCGTGTGTCTCCCCTTTCTGATTAGGATTATGCGTTGTATATTGCGATGCCTGCAGCACCAGCCCCAGCGCAATAGCAATAAATACCATACTGGTGCCGCCAAAGCTGAGGAAAGGCAGTGTAATGCCCGTCAGTGGTATCAGCCCCGTCATCGCCATAATATTAATGACCACGTGCGAGCCAATCCAGCCAAATACGCCCGCCACCAGTAGCTTATGTGTGTGGTTGGGGCTGTGATCCATAATACCAAGCAGGCGCATCAGGAGCAAAAAGAACACTGCCAGAATAAACACCAACCCCACAAAGCCAAAGGTTTCACCAAGGATGGCAATAATAGAGTCGTTGATAGCCTCGGGCACGTAGCCAGTTGCCTGGACACTATTGCCTACCCCAACGCCGAACAGCCCCCCACTGCCAATGGCGATTTTGGCCTGGGTTACGTGGTAGGCTGATGGGTCATCTGTGCCGACCTCATCACCCTTAAGGAATGTTGCTAGGCGGTCCATACGGTGCGGCGCAATAATCACCATACACATGCCGAGCACCAGCAGGCCACCCCCTATCATAAGGCAGGTGCGCTTGCTTAGACCCGCCACAATAAACATAACCGCCATGATTGCCAGCAGGGCCACCCCGGTACCGAGGTCCTTTTGCGCCAGCACCACTAGGGCGATACACACTGCCAGGAAAACCCCAGCCGGGATAAGAGTTTGGTTGCTATCGTTGACCGTGCCTTGGCGCATACGCACCGCCAAAAAGCCAGCCATATACACCAGCACCGCAAGCTTAAGCAGCTCTGCCGGCTGGAAGGTACCAATCCCTGGTAGTATAAACCAACGGCAGGCACCAAGTGCACACTGCGTCACACTCGTGACATGCAGCACATTACCAAGTATAAACAGCAATATACAGGCCGCCACGGCCGCACCCATCAGCCATAAGCTACGCCGCTGCAGTGTTTCGATAGGCAGAAAGAAGGCGCAGCCAAAGAAGGCCACAATACTCAGCCCTACACTACTAAACTGCTTGACCACAAAGTGCGTACTACTCACCTCCCCGCCAAACGAGCCATTTATCAGATTCGCCCGCTGCGGCCCAATCGCAAAGATAATAATCAGCCCCACCACAACCAGAATTGTGGCGTAGGCCAGGATTGTGTAATCAGGCTTATGTTTACGGACGACACCTGCCACCTTACTGGTGGTACGCCGTGCATAGCGCCGCAGCGCCCCGGTGGTACCCGCCCGGCCCGACATAGGCTAGATATGCCCCCCAGCAATGGCCAGGAAGACCCCCACAAAGGCCACTACACAGCCCACGACCCAAAAGCGCATGGTTACCTTGGTTTCGGGCCAGCCGCTTGCCTCGAGGTGGTGGTGAATCGGTGCCGACTTAAACACCTTGCGGCCAAATAGCTTCTTGCTGGTGATTTGGATGACGCTCGAGCCTGCCTCGAGCACAAAGATAAAGCCAATAATCGGCAGCAAAAACAGCGTGTTTGTCATCATGGCCACAACGCCAAGCGCCACACCAAAGGCAAAGCTCCCCACATCCCCCATAAAGAAGCGGGCTGGGTAAATATTAAACCATAGGTAGCTGAGCAGCGCCCCTACAGCCGTAAAGCAAAAGCCTGCCAGCGCAAAGTGCCCCTGCAAAAGCGCAATCACGCCAAAGGCCCCGAATGATGTCGTCAGCAGCCCACCAGCTAGGCCGTCCAAGCCATCGCTAATATTGACCGCGTTACCAGTCGCAACTACGGCAAAGGCAAAGAAGAAGATAATCCACCAGCCAAGCTCAAGGCTGCCATAGAATGGCAAGTGCACGCTGGTATAGCCAAGCTTGACGTAAAAGAACCAGCCAAGGGCAGCACCCAGGGCAGCAATCATGGCAAACTTCATGCTTGAGCGCATACCAGCTACCCCACTGCCGTCACCACGTAGGTTGATGATATCGTCAATTAGCCCCACCAGGCCACCGCCAATTAACCCTGCGAGTGGGAGCCAGGTTTGGCTGCGATCAAGATTGGTGAGCGTGACGGCGGTAATGGCAATCACGCCAATCGCCCCAGCCATAGTGGGAATATGGCGCTTGAACTTTTCGGCATGCAGGCCAGTAAACACCGTAAGCTGCTTGCCATCCGTGCTGGTGCTGCGCTGCTTCTTCCAGAATTTATAGCGGTACGCCAAAAAGGTATACACTGGGGTCAGTAGCATCCCGAGTAAAAAGGCGGCAATACTGAGTATAAATATGCGGGTCATTTCGGTCGTAAGGACGTCGAGTGTAATGTATTCCATAAAGTTATTTCCTTGGTTGCACCTGGTAGTAATCAAGCAGCCAGTTAGAGATGTCAGTAAAAATCGGCATCGCGTGCTTGTTACCCTCGAGGTTCATTTTTTTACCTGATACTTGTACCATTATAACGTATTTTGACTGATTATGGTTACCGCCAAAGCCAATATAGGTACCGATGGTTTGCGAGCTAACATACTGGCCGTTTTCGAGCGTCTGCGAGGTACCCGTTTTGCCGCCAATATAGTAGCCAGGCTTATCATCCTTGGTGTACTGCACACGGGCCTGGTGGATCATCTCGCGGGCTTGGCGGCTGGCTTGGGGGCTAATCGCACCGCTGCGGGCTGGCTTAGGGCTCGCCTTAACGAGCTTGTTATCGCTATTGACCGTACCCGCAATGATGGTCGGCTGGTGGTAGGTGCCGCCATTGACGATCGCACTAAAGCCGGCACACATTTGCACCATGGTGACATCCAGCCCCTGGCCAAACACCACATTCGAAAACCGCACTGCGTTGCCCTGCGGCGTATTGGGTGCGTGGAAGGTGCCGGCTTGTTCGCCCGCTAGCTCAATCCCCGTCTTCTGCCCGAGCCCCAAGCGGCCGTGGAAGTAATCGTAAATTGTATCCCGCGCGCCCTGGGTAATTTGCTTGTTATCCCCCAGGCGCTGGGCAATATGCACCATACCGGTATTCAGGGAATAATTCAGTGCTGTTTGGATGCCAATCGTGCCGGTGTGGCCCTTGGCGGCATTAGTAATGGTGCGGTCACCCACACGCACCGCATCGCTATTATAGTAGGTGGATTGCGGGTTAATGACTCCTTTATCCAGCCCCGTGGCCACAGTAAACGTCTTCATCACCGAACCGGGCTCAAACGGTACCATCGTGGCACCATTCACAAACGCCGAGGCATTGGTAACCTTGGTATACTCGCTGGGGTTATAGCTTGGGAGATTAGCCACCGCCAGTACATGGCCGTTATTCGGGTCCATCACCATCACACTGCCATCGGTCGCGCCTGCTTGCTTAAGGCCTTCGGCCAGGGCTTCTTCGGCCTTGGCCTGGATGCTGCGGTCAATCGTCAGGGCATACGAAGTACCGTTCACCGGGTTCTTGCGGATATTATCACGCCCAATCGACAGCGGCACATTGGCAATATCAGTCACGGATTTGAGCAACCCGTTTTTGCCAGTCAGCGACTCATTCATATAGCCTTCGATACCATACTGCCCCTTGCCTTCACCATTCACAAAGCCCAGCACCTGCGCCGCTAGACCGCCCTCTGGGTAAACGCGCCGCGCCACCTTCTGAAAGCCAATCCCTTGTAGCTTCTTGGCCTTGATGAGCTCTGCCTGGCGCAAGCTGACGCCACGGGCCAGCACCTTGTACTGGGTGTTGCTATCGGTCAGGTCTGCCTCCAAGCGGTCGGTCACCAGCTCGCCCCCAGCCACGCTGCGCAGTGTATCGGCAATCCGGCGTGGATCTGCCCCGCCCTTCTTTTGGGCAGACTGAATAAACTTTGGGTCAGCAAACACAGTGTAGACTTCTTGGTTCATAGTGAGCGGCACCAGCTGCTCGCGGTCACGGGCATAAATCATCCCACGCTTGGCGGGGATTTCGTACTTCTTGACCTGTTCTTTGCTCGCCAGGCCCACGTAGTGCTGGTGGCGAATCACCTGCAAATAAAAAAGCCGCCCAACAATCAGTGCAAAGCTGGTAGCAAGCACCAGCGCTAACACACGGGAACGGCTTTTGTGGTTCAGGTTGTCCATAATATACGTATAATTAGGTGGTTTAGTGGGGCTACTGAGCGTACTCGGTGGCGCTTGGGCTGGTCATAGCCTTGGCAACATCGCTATGACGTACAGTTTCGAGCGAGCTAAGGCGGGCGTTTTCTACTTCGAGGTCGGCCTTTTTGACCGCCAGCTCGTCAATCTTCTTATTCAGCTCATCTGCTTGGTGATCGTACGTTACCGGCCCGGATGCCTGGGATAAGTATATCAAACCCAGCACTAAAATGATAAGGGCAAGCAGAATAGTGTGCATAATTGGCCCCAATTTGACTGGAGAAACAAATCGCGCGGTGTTTTGGTTGCGTCCCCAGCTTTGTTGGCGTCGGGAAATATATTGAGCACGTGAATATGATGTCATGTAGTAAACTTTGCGGGTTAGTGTTTGTGTTTATGTTGGTAGTTGGCGGGTGCCACGGGCGCAGCCGTGGCGCTATAGGAAAGGGCAGGCCACGCATACGTGTGGCCCACCCCCATGGTCAGTCGCTTATTTAATACGTACAGCTACTTGTTGTTCGGCTGATACGTTTTGTACAGTAATTTGGATTGGCATGATTTTGTGCCCTTTCTTTTTTATTTTTTCACAGCGGCGCGGAGTTTGGCACTCCGGGCGCGCGGGTTGTGAACATCTTCAGTTGCACCGCTCAGGGGTTTTTTGTTTAGGAGCGCAAGTTCTGCTTCGAACCCGGCATGAGCCTGCTCCTTCAAAAAGCGCTTTACGAGGCGATCCTCTAAGCTATGGAAGCTGATAACCCCCACTCGCCCACCCGGCCGCAATAGGTGCGGTAGGCGCGGCAGCAGTTGTTCAACTTGCCGGAGCTCTTGGTTGACCTCGATACGCAAAGCCTGGAAGGTGCGGGTAGCAGGATGGGTTTTTTGCCACCTGCCGTGGTGCTGGTCCAGTATAATGCCCGCCAGCTGTGTGGTGCTGGTGATGGGCCGGTGTGCCTGGATTGCGGCCGCAATACGGGCTGCAAACCGTGGCTGCTCCTCGCCATACTGCGTGATGATACGCACCAGCTCAGCCCGGGAGTAGGTATTGACAACCTGCTCTGCCGTTCGTGCTTGGCACCGATCCATCCGCATATCAAGCGGGCCAGCCTGCATAAACGAAAACCCTCGTGCGTCATGGTCCAGCTGTGGTGACGACACCCCTAAATCCACAACGATTACATCGTAGCGCTCACCGGCACTCGTCAGGCGCTCAGCGGCGCTGGCAAAGTCGGTGTGCATCAGCCGGGCCCCTTGCTCAGCCAAGGGTGCAAGTGTGCGAATCGCAAACTCGTCCCTATCGACCAGGCAGGCGCCGGCGTAGTTTTGCGTCTGCTCCAAAAAGGCCCGGGCATGCCCGCCGTAGCCCGCTGTAAGATCTAAATAGCGATCACCGGGGCGCGGGGCAAGCAGCCGAAGGCTCGCCTGGAGCAGTACAGGAACATGTAACTCATACTGCGTAGCACTATGAGGTTGTGGTGGATGTTCTTTAATACTCATATCCACTAGTATAGCCTAGTGGACTCGAGATCACCAACCTGGTAGCGTAGCCAGTGTTTGTTTTCGCATATGTGTGTTTGTTTTTGTGACAAGTCAGGTGCGGCCGGGGCCATCAGGCTGCCGGGGCACCGTTATGAGAGACTTATGTGTGAGGTGGAGTTTTTGGGAGGTGTGTCAAGTAAGGATCGCCGAATAGTTTTTAACGTGGATTCGGTGGCTCACACTACACTACCAGATTGGTTGATCTCGAGGGTTTTGCTTGTTAAGGTGCCTTTAACCTAGGGCTTAGGCGTACCTCACGGTCGCTCAAGCCGCCAGTAAAGCCCTGCTCGCGTTGCCACGACCTCCCGGTCGATATTAGCGTAGTCTAGCAGGTGCTGTTCGATGGTCACTCGCCCCTGTTTTTGGTCGAGTACATCGGCTGTTTTACCGCGCCGGAATTTGACGTTGAGGTCGGCCACCTGCTCATCCAGGATGCTGCCCTTTAGCGCCGCTTCGACTTCGGTATCCCACACGTCCTGTGGGTAAATGTGTAGGTAGTTTTGAAAGCCTCGGGTAATGACAATGCCGCTTTCGAATTCTTTGCGCAGTTCTGCTGGAATGGTCAGTCGCCGTTTGTCGTCCAGCTTTCGCTCAAAGTAATCTATCTGCGCCATACGTTCCTTCTAGCTTACCTTGGTATTGTTTAGTGGTGTCTTGTTTGTGTTTGTTGCTTCGTTTGCCACTGTCTTCAGTTTACTACCCACTATCACCCACTGCAACCCCCCAGGGTCTACAAAGCGCCACACATAGCAAAACTTTTCCACATTTCTGTGGAAAGAAACCAGCCCTAACGGGGAAAGCTCTGGGTGTTTTCCACACCAGGGCGACGCCAAATTTACTACAGGATTCTGCCACACACGGCAGGTATATGGCCAAATAATACCACTCCAGCCTACGCGTGTCAATACTTATACCACAAAATCACCAAACGAACACCCGCCCAGGTAGGACACCATAGGCGGGTGGGTTCAATTGGGAATTAGCTGGCACTTACTGCTTACGGAGTTTTTCGATCACCTTGCCAAACCATAGCGCACTTGGGCGCAGTGTTCGCTGGTAGGTACGGTAGTCCACCTCGGCTAGGCCAAAGCGTGGCCAGCGGCCCTTGTCCCATTCAAAGTTATCAAGCAAGCTCCAGTGCAGGTAGCCGAGTAGGTTGACCCCCTGCTGCTGAGCTAGCTGCATGGCACTAATAGTTTTGACAAGCCATTCCTTACGCAGTGTATCGCCAGCATCGGCAATACCGTTTTCGGTAATCATAATTGGCAGATGGTACTTTTCCCATAAGCGCACCAGGGCATACTCTAAGTGCTCAGGCGATACATCCCAACCTAGGTCGGACAGTATTTGATTAGCATTATGCACCCGGTAGCCATACACACGGTTGCTAAAGTAATAGTTTATACCCAAAAAGTCACAGTGCTTGGCCACGCGGCTCAGGTAGTAATCATCCGCCCCCCATTGCATAGCACGGGCAGCGGTGCGGGTCAGCCAGGCATCGTCACCAGCGTACACGTAGCTACTATTATAGGCAACCGATACTTTGGCCCGGCGCTGGATCTGCTTAATCACCGCCCGGGCTTGCTTATGGGCGCGCACCAGGTTGTTGAGCACCGTAAAAGCCGAGCGCTTACTGCGCACATTCGGCGGCCAGTTGCCCTCGGCGTAGCTTTCGTTGGCGTAGACATTGGGCTCGTTAATGGTAATCACATAGCGCATATGGGCGCCAAGCTCTGTCATAACCTTTTCTACAAAGCGCACAAAGTAGGCCACATTGGCGCGCTTTTCGAACCCGCCCATTTGGTCGAACCACACCGGCAGCGTAAAGTGAAACAGCGTGACGATTGGCTCAATCCCCCGCTTTTTGAGCGCCTGAATATATTGCTTGTAGTGGTGCAGCGCGCTTGGGTCCCAGCTCCCCTCCTCTGGTTCCACGCGACTCCATTCGATACTAAAACGCAGCGCATTCATATGCATTTGCTCGAGCAATCCAAAGTCTTCTTCGTAGAGCTCGTAATGCTTCACTGCGCTGCCGGATATATAATTGGCTGGTAACTGCGCCAGGCGCTTAGCCTGCGGCCAATACGGCACATGGCTATAATGATACGTACTTTGCGTGGCCAGTGTTTTGGCCTGCTGCTGTTCCCACTCCGTCCATTGGTTATGGGTATTACCCTCCACCTGGTGGGCGCTTATAGCTGCACCCCACAAGAAACGTTTTGGGAACCCAATCGTCGTCTTCTTTTGCATACAATAGGTATTATACCGCAGTTTTGTGCTCATGGCTAATTATTGTATGCAATACCCGCGCTGCAGTATGGGCCACGTACCACAATCAGCACGCCCTACTCCTGGGGGCTTGCCTGCTGCGCCTGCTCAAGCAGCCACTGGTTAATCTGGTGGGCCTGCGGGTCCATCTGCAGGGCGGTACGGTTAATACCATAAAGATATAGATTGCGCAAATTTTTTACTCGGCTGAGCGCTACATATCCCATACCAGGCGTGAAGGCCTTGCGTAGGTCAATACGGGCGGCATCCAGCGTCATCCCCTGGCTCTTGTGCACGGTAATCGCCCAGGCTAGGCGCAGTGGAATTTGACTGATACTAGCACGCTTACGGGTGCCGTCGCGCAGCTCCCAGCTGGCGGGCACCATCGTCACCACCCGGCCATTAGTAAAACGCACCACTGGGTACTCGGTGCCGGGTTCAAAATCCTCCACAACACCAATGCTGCCATTCGCATACTGGCGCGTGGGCGAATTCTTGACTGCCATCACCAAGGCGCCTTTCTTAAGCACCAATTCGGCCGGGGCCAAGACCGAGCGCTGCAGGCTCTCGACGTAGTTTTTGCTCCCCGTTGTAGCGTAGTCGTAGCTATGGGCTTGGCCTGGTAGCGCTGCCAAGTGGCGCGCGTTTATACTATCGACATCAGCATTGGTGGTATGGAGCTCCGTTACCCCCTGGCTGGGCGGCGGGCTGACATCAACCCGCGCAAGCAAGGCCTCGGCATGGTGGCGGCGAATATCCCCCGCCCGCAGCGCATTCAAAATCCCTAGTAGCTCATCATCATCCTGGCGGTGCTGCTCCTGCAGGTACACCACGCGCGGGTTTAGCTCGGCCCAGGCACGCGCCTGCACGGCAAAGCCACCGGCTTCACCCGCCCGGTTAACTGGCGGCAGCTGGAAGAAGTCCCCGCACATAACCACCTGCAAGCCACCAAAGGGCGCATCGCAGCCACGCACCTGGCGGCAAATGGTATCGACCATATCAAGCCGGTAGTCGTGCAGCATACTAATTTCGTCAATAATAAGGATATCGGCCCGCTCAATCTGCTCGCGACGAGTTTTGCTCATCGTGGCTATGAACTGGGGTGATAGCGACTGCGCCACACCAATCCCACTCCAGGTGTGAATGGTCGCGCCGCCTAAATGCGTTGCAGCCAGGCCGGTTGTGGCCGTGACCGCAACTTTTTTGCCCGCCTGTTTGGCGCGTGTAATAAACCTACTCAGCAGGAACGTCTTACCAGAACCAGCCGGCCCGGTAATCAAGGCGCTTTCGCCCCGCTCTAGCACCGCCAAACCGTGTGTTTGATCCATCCTTTTAGTATACCACTCCACCGCACCTGGCCGCCTACTTGGTAGCAGTCGTAGTACCGTTACCTGCACCGCATGGTGGTGTATAACTTTTTTGCTTAAATTTTGCTTAAGTTGTGCTACACTATTATTATGCGTATACAGCGTGGTTTTACCATTGTTGAACTCCTGATCGTGGTGGTTGTGATTGCTATTTTGGTTGGCATTAGCTACACCGCGTACACTGGTATTATCGACCACACCTACGATACCCGCAAAGCAGCCGATATCCGCAATTTCGAAATCGAACTGAGCCAGTACAAAGAGCAGCATGGCTGCATGCCTGGCGAATGCCCTGCGGACCTACGCCAGCCCAGCGGCCGCCTGGCTGATGGCTTCCAAATCAACCTCATAACCAAGCACGATACTATCATCTCGTCTGCTGTTTCGGGTGAGTTGATTACCCTCACGCCAGAATCCTTCCGCCAAAAGTACCGTATGCACCTGCCAGAGGCTTCTATTTACTACTATGCGGACCTAAGCCGTAGCTTTCATAGTAGCTATAACACCCGTGTTTTTGGCAATAAGCTCCACTACGTTATTAGTAGTTTTAAGCGCTCGCACAATATACCCAGCAAATACCGATTGCTCCGGCGGGGCGACACCGTTGATGCCCGCAACACCCAGCATGCAATATCTGGTGTACTACGCAGGTTCATTAAACTCGGCCGCCTAAGCTTTTCAGAAGAAACCGGTGTGCTAAGCTGTACGCAAGAAAAAGGCTCGGTAACCTTCCCACGCACGTTTACCATCCCGCAGGATGCTAAATTTGTGCAGCCAAGCGGCCATGATGCCTCAGTATATGGGCACAAAGAGCATGCCGATGCCGTTACGAATGTTAACAACGCGCTCTTTTACCAGCTTAAGCCAATCACGCCACCCAGCCAAATCCCCAGCTGCCTGCGCGAGTTTGAACTCAGCATCCACTACCCCGTGGCCACCAGCGAGCAGTTCCAGGCCGGCATCTTCTTCTTTGATGAGTAGCCATGCATAAACCCCCTGGCCACTATGAGCAAGGGGGTTTATGTAGTAATGCAAGCAGGCAGCCTACATACGGGGCGGCTCACCTTCCGGTGCATCGAGCGGCTTTTTGCTCTTGATTTCAAAGCGCGTACCGGTCACGTGGCTGGTAATGTAATCTTCGTTAATCAGGTTCACAAATGTATCCAGATCCGTGCCGTCCATAATAATAATCGCTCCGTTATCATCCGTCATCAGCTCAAGCTGCATATCATCGGCGTACTCGATGGCTTGCTCCTGGCTGACGCCGCCCACCTCGAGCTTTTGCAGTTTGCTCACGACCTTTTTGCGCTCTTTGACGAGATCCTGTAGATTGAGCCCTTCAGGCAGGCTGAGCTTATAGTGGCGCTCAATTTCGGCCACGCGGGCCTCGGCAATAGCCTGCTTTTTGTATTCGTACTGGAACAGGCGCTCGAACTTTGGCTGGTTAAATACAAAGATATCCTGGCCAACAATCAACACTTGGTTATCGGTCGGGAGCTTGAGGCCAACCTCGCCCTTAAAGCGCTCAAACTTACCGGCGCGAAACTCCCACGCTGTGGCGCCCTTCAGTACCTGGCTCTGCTGAATCGCCTTCACAACGTAGAAGGTTTTAGCCCTATCCCCCGCCAGGCTAAAGCGTGCAATAATACCCTTGATACGCTTAAACTCATGCTCTTCTTCGCTAAATTCAATAATATCGCTGCGCTCGTTTTCAATCAGGTGAATCAGCGTTTCGGCCCGGCCAACGTTAGCTAAGTCAGTCCGCAGCAGCACGTTTTCTTCGCCGTCGCTCATTTCGAATGGGCGCACGCTCAGGCCAGTGCCCGCCCCCATCGTCACCTGGCCCAGGATATCGAACAGAAACAATGGCTTGATTTGGGCATTCAGCTCGGGTGCAAAATTGGTGCTGTAGGGCGTGTAGTTTTTGTTAAAAAGGAAGAACTCTACCTCAAGCTGGTCCTTTATAGCATCGGTCTGGTTAGCCCATAAAAAGATATCGATTGGCTCGTGCGCCTGGGGTGATGCCTCACTAGACGCCGGCTGGGCTGATGCTGGGGCTGGGGTGCTAGGACTTGTGGTAGCACCCATGGTTGGTTCGTGGTTCATGTCTGTCTCTTTCTTGGTTATGTATAACCCGCTTATTGTAGCAGATTGCAGCCGCGGCTGGCTACGGCAAGTTGGCCTTACCGATTGGTGGGTAGATGTGCTGGCGATACAGCTGGCGGCCTTCATCGCTGCTAAGCGGCAGAATATCCACATAGCGCTGCTTGGTAGCTTGATCGACACTACTCATCACAACCATATCAAGCTGCTCGTCGGCATACAGCATCAGTGGCGTATCTGGGTCTTCCGATAGTTCACCAATCTCATCGTTATTATCCATAACCAGCGTATTGGCAGAGCTCTCTAGTCCCCCGGTCAGGAACACTCCAATATCGGTTGCGCTATCCCGCTCCTCGTACGGCTGGTCTGTATCATCACCACGGTGGTTAAACAAATACGGCCCAATAAAAATGTGCGATGCATCTGGCACAGCATCCGGGAAGGCAGTGCGAGCTACGTGGTCCTGCGGTAACTCAATCTCAATCCCAAAACGCTTATCTGGCTGGTAGCTCAGCTCGTAGCGGCCATAGACTGGCTTATTCATACGGTCCACCCAGCGGGTTGGGTCAAGCCGCGCCACCTCTGGCGGTGAAAAGAGCGGCACTCCCTTGCGGGAAACAAACCCCATAGCCGTCAGTGGCGAGCCGTATTCATCCAGATGGGCATCCTCTTCGCCAAATTGTGAGCTTACCTTACAGCCATACATCAGCAAGTTCTGAATGGTATCGGCGTGACTACCAAGATGGTCTGCCGTTGGCTCGTTACGCCAACACACAAACTGCACCTGGTGCCCCAAGCCGCGCTGGTCGGGCCGCTTATCTGGCCCAATCACATGGCCCAACTCATGGCCAACCACGTGGCTGATATTATCGGCCGGTTTAATAATATTGCGGGGTTGGCCGTTCTTCGTGTACGCAATACCTCCCCACCCATTAGAGTCACATACTTCAAACTCTTTGCTATTCATGACAGCAATGGCAACATCTGGGCGGGGTTTTGTGGCCTTAGACTCCCTATCAAGCACCTTGTTGATAGCATCCTGCGTGTAGCACGGTGCCAGCTCATCCTGGCCAGTCAGCTGATTATGCTTGGTATGCTGACCATCCGGATCTACATGTTCGGCTAATGTTGTATTGGCGGTTATGGTGTAGTTTGGTAGCGTTCGCATGATATGCTGCGCCGCCTCACCAACCTGCTGGTCAAGCAGCTCAGTCGATGTGTGGATACTATCTTGCTCACTGGCACTAATTGCCACAACGCCAAGCTGGTAGCGCACCTCGCGCGGGGGCTCCATGCGCTGCTCTATGCGGGGCTGGTCAGCCTCTTTAAGATACGGCAGCACGTGCTGCTGCTCGTAGTCGTGTAGGTAATCCCCCACCGTCAGCGCGCTCATCGTCAGGAGCACACCGCCAACATATGCGGCACCCTGGCGCGAAGCCTGCTCGAACGGTGTGGGTGGTGTGGGGTACCACTGCGGCTGATTATAGAAGGGGTTGCGCTCATTCATAGTACTATTATGCCGTAATTATGGCCAGTTTGCAATTACCCTACTACCCCGCAGCCTTGCCGTACAAGAAAACTCCGCACAGCAATGTGTGCGGAGATGGTATGTAAGCTCACGGCCTGGTATATTACTCGATAATACGCACCACCTTGCCAAGCTCGCCGTTATCACCCACAACGGTGCGGCCGGTGACTGCAGCGGTAGCAATCGCCTGGGCCGGCCACGTAACCGCTTGCATACTATCAAACGTGACGCAGCCAATGGTAACGTGCGGCCGCCAGGCATCCACGCTCAGCCCCGGGCTGGCAACACCCTGCAGCGCCTCTAGCAGCTGCTGGCGCACACGGGCCAGCTCCGCCGTCTTTAAGACCGAGATTTCAATCCAAAAGACGCCGTCGTTAAAGTCTGGCACGGCTGCTACACCAGCCAGCTGGATATCCATCTGGCGTGGCAGCTGCGCGGCCACCTCGGCCAAGTGGGCAAACGGCTTGCTAGGGAGATTCACAAGCGTGGCATGGGGAATAAACTCCCCAAACGCGAGCCCCATCTGGGCAGATAGATCGCGGATAGCCTGGCTGGTTTGGTCATCAAACACCACGTCAATCGACGCTTGGTGGTGATCCATATTGAGTTGGCGCGGAACAATAACGTTGTTCATAGTAAAGTCCTCTGTTACAGTCGTACACCCTGGCGGGCTTTGTTGGCCCATTCGTCAGCCAGCTCGTTGCCAGCCTGGCCAGCGTGACCACGCACCCATACAAGCCGTGCCTGGCTCTGCTGGTAGAGTGGATACAATTCTTGTACAATATCTAAATTCTTAATCTCACCACCCTTTTTGCGCCAGCCTTTGGCCGCCCAACCAGGCGCCCATTTGGTAAGCACATTAATCCAAAATTCGCTATCGGTGTGGATGACACAGGGCTGGCCAGCAGCATCCTTTAGCGCAGCAATAATCGCCTTGCCTTCCATGCGGATATTAGTGGTAGTGCCGGGCTCACTACCAAGGATATGCGGCTGCATGGCTTTGATAACTGCAAAGCCACCCGGGCCAGGATTAGGCTGGGCAGAGCCATCGGTGTAGTAATCTATCATAGCCCTATTGTAGCACGGCGCGGCGCCCGTAGCCCGCCAGGTGGCAAAAGCCTAGGGTAGCCAAACTACTACAGCCCTACTGCTGCGCGGTTTCGCCTAAGGCTGGTTCGGCTTGCATAAACTGGGACACGCCGCTATTAAGCTCGGTCACGGCCTGCGCTGCCTCCTCGCGGCCCTGTACCGTCAGCGGCTCCTCGCCGTTATAAACCATAAACCTATCGGTATAGTAGTGGCTCGGCTGGGCAGTCGCAATACGGTACGCAGGGCTACCTGACTGCTGCAAGCTGACCTCGGCCACCGTCAGGGTCGGTTCATCATGCTTAAACGCTGTGGCAAGATTTTGCTCGGAGTTTGGCATATAGCCCTGGCCAATCAAGCGCATATGCAAGCTCGCACCCCCTGGCTGCTGGCGCGTCAGCTCATACTCCACCGCCTGTGACTGGTGGGCATGGATACGCTCAAGCCGCAAACTACTGGTATGGGCACCGGGGCCATCCACGCGGGCTTCGCGCAGGCTAAGCTCATCATGGGTACGGAATTTATACTCAGCGTGGTTTTTATCGGTGCCAAGCGAGCGTTCCAACTGCTGGGCAAACTGCGCAGCAGCTTGGCGCACCGCCGGGGCTTGGTTGAGCAACTCGGTGCTTGATAGCTTTTCGGCACTCGTCAGCGCACTGCTGGCCTGCTGCTCGGCCCGGTATTGCTGCTCTAGTCTATTGAGCTCGGGCGATGGACTGACAAGATCCACTTGGGTCGGGGCCTCTACTTGGTGCTTGGCCTGGACATGGTTATAGTAATACGACCCGCCCATGATACCAAGTGCGGCGCCGCTCACCGCCAAGGTACCGATCACCGTAGCAGTGCGGCGCTGCCGAGCGTCCATCTTCTCGAACCGGTGGCGGCGATGGCGGCCAGAGTGGCGCGCACGTGGCGGCTGTGTGAATGGATAGACTTCTTTCTTTGGCATAGCAGGCTCCTTTTTAGTTATAGTATAATACCATATATTAATCAGAAAGTAAATAGGTCATGACAAGATCGGTTTCGCTGCGGTACAGCGAGCGCGGGTTGATGGTCAGCTCGCCGTGGTGAGCCGCCATATGCTGGGCACGGCGGTGGAGCTCGGCAAGGTCTGGTGCCGCCTGGCGGCGCTGCTCGGCGGTGTAGAAAACACCATCCGCACCGGCCTTGTGGAAGATATGCGCATCCTCGCCCGTACGGCCGTTACAGTGGTCGGCTTTAGTCACAAACTGCATTTCTACCGGTAGATTACCCCCGGCGGCAAGGCAGGTAAACTTAGCTACCTTATAGCCACGAGGGCGCGATATAATCTGCACATTATCAGCAATAAAAGCCGGGCTCAATTGGCTACACACCGTGGCGATGTACTCATCATCCCCCTGCACAATCGCCCACTTTTCCTTTGATGGTGCCGGGCGGGGCTCCAGGCGCGGGCTGCTGGCAGCGCGCTCCACTACGGCGGCAAAATTCTGGGCTAGCTCTGCTGGGTCGTCGCTAATGGCCGTCAGCCCCATTACATCCATTGGCAGCTCTGCCCCAGGCTGGGCCATTTTGTGCGCCAATGAGCCCACACTCTTGAGCCGCCAGTTACCGGCCATAGCCACACCATCGCCAAGATCGAGCGCAAACTCCCCAAGCTGCACGCTGGCATACGGCATGCCATCGGCATAATGGCGGTTGTACTCGGGCTCGTTCACAACGCTTGATATCGCAAAATCACCACCAAACTGGGCCAAATTCCCCAGCACTGCCTGCGGGCCATACTGGCGGCCCTCGCGGCAGATATCGTACGCCTGCATCACGATATCACCCTTGCCTTGGCGGAACATACGTAGCTGGCGTGCCTGGCTGCGCAGTTCCATCGCCAGGCCGTCAAAGCCAATTATTTCACAGAGCGGGCCGTAGAAGCTTTCGGCCTCAATCACCGCCTCAAGCGTAGCCAGATCCTGCTCACCAGGCTGGTACTGGCCCTTTACCATGCCATTGACTGCCAGCACCAAACCATCCAGCTGCTCGCAGGCTTTTATAATGACGGATTCTAAATTAACCTCACTCCCCAGCCGGGCCATATCCTTAATAGCAGCTGGCGGCAACGGGTGCTCCCAGATATCATAGTGGCCACTGGTGTGCTCGATATAGGCCTTGTGGTTGCGGTACCATTTGGCCTCGTTATCGATATGCGCCATATCGTTGATAAGCGCCGCTACATATTCCTCGCTGCCACGGCGCGTCCCCGGCGCGCTGTAGTAATCCATCCGGGTACTAGCCACGGCCTGCATGGCAGCAGCGCTCTTGGTGGATTCTGCCGTCAGGTCATACAGGGCAGCTGCATCAAGCGCCTCGGGCGGCAGCATGCCACCGGCAAACACATTCACATAATCTCGCAGGCGGTTTGACCGATCCTGTAGCTCAAACTGGTGCGGGTCATCAGGCTCATACATAGCCTGAGCGTAGCGTTCCATAGCGGCCGTTGCCGCCTGGGCAGAGGCCCGGGCATAGGTTTCTAGCTGGTCCTGGGGCAAGCTTGGTTCGGGGTGGGAACATTCAAAATTGGACATAGCGGGCGGCCTCCTTCTGGCGTGTAGTTAGGTTATAAGCTTACGGCTGTGGTGGGTGCGGTGCGGGCTCGGCTGGCTGCTGGCGTGGCGCGGCGCTGGGCTTGCCTTGCAGGTACTCGGCAGCGTCGCTAATTAAAAACAAGCTCACATCATCTTGGGTCTTGCCGGCCTTATGGAACGGCGTGCTAATTACCTTAATCAAAATCAGCATATAGACCAGAATAAAGGTAATCAGCCCAACCATCACCAGCCCACCGTAGAATGGATGGATATCGGTAATCATCAGTAGCACCACCAGAGCCATCACAATGGAGCGGGCTAGAATAGTTGCTGATGGAATAAACTTAATACGCTGAATATAATTCACCCGGTGGCGGCTACGCAATAGCGCAACCTGCTGCTGCTTGAGCTTAACCACAAAGTTGGCTGGCACACCGCCAGCTTCCATCTGGCTAAAGTACTGCGTCAGGCCACGGATATCTTGCCGGGCATCGTAGGATTTGCGGCGGGCATCTTCGTTAAACCCAACCGCTACATGGCGTAGCTGCTGCCGGAACCCGTCCAGGTCAAACACTGGGTAGCTAGCATGGATCGCCGTAGCGTCATCGTACATATCCTCAATCTGGGCGGCAAAATCAGCCGGAATCCGCTCGGACTCTTTATAATCCGCAATCGTGGCCGAGAGCAAAAAACCAATCACAAAGGTTACGCTCGATACCACACTATTGTGCAGCGAGCTCTGCTCCACAGGCTCAAACCCCAGCACGTGCAGGCCATATTTACTAGCCACCACACCAGCACCAACCAGGGCCGCAATCCAGAAAATTCGAAAAATCCGCAGTTGTGTCAACATGGGGCGATTATACCAGCGTACCGCCTAGAAGGCAAGCGGCATCTGCTCGTTCATATACTGGTAAAAGGCCTGTTTACGGGCCGTATCAAGCTCAGCAAATTCGCGGCCCATGACATCATCCGCCACCTGGGGTGCAAAGCTAAAGCCCGTCAGCCGCAGCGGCGCGTAGCCCTCCTGGCCCTGATCATCGTAGCGGGCCCACACCACACCCGGCGGGAAGACAACCCCATTCTGGCGTACCGGCTCGGTATTGAGCATCGTATGGGCACCATGTGTTTTGGTAATAAATTGCGCGCCGTAGAGCTCCCGTGCCTGCACCTTGCCAAGTGCCAGCCCATCAATAAAATACTGCTCAACATCCTTACAGCCACTGCGCCGAATGCTAATATCTGCCTCTACCGGCGGCAGTTGGCTGGTTCTATCATCGCCGCGCTGGCTCACTTGGTTGATAAGCTGAATCAGCGCATCGGCGGCTTCGTCCCCTGTCAGTGGTAGCTGCGGCAGTTGCTCGTGTTCATGCGCCGTCCCGCCCTGCTGGCGGGGTAGCTGGGGCGCCGTCACCAGGCGCTGCGACCGGCCGGCGATGAGCTTACATACCTCGCGCGAGGCCCAGGCGTAGGCGTTACCATAGCGCCCATCATGCTCTATAACAAACTCGCTACGGGCCTGCGGCGTCAGTGCAAGCCCAGCGCTGTCGAAAGCGTCTAGCAGCGCCTTTGCACTCGGGCTATACAAAAACCGGTGCTGGTCTGGCTCTGCCGGGGCGTGCTCCACCAGCTGATTATCAGCCGTAATATGGAGCGGCGCATTACTATAATCAAGCTGCCGGGCGATGGCTTGGTCAGCGGGGTTAGTGCTATCGAGCGTGGTAATCACACGCGGTAGCGGCTCGCTCGCCATGTGCGCTTGGGTAAGGCGCAGGGCAATATCGCCCAGCCGCTGGGCATAGGGCGAGCGCTGGTAGTGCTGCTCAATCGCCTGGGTGTAGGTATCTGCCTGCTGCTCTAGGTAGGCGCGGCGCTCGGCTACAACGCGCTCGTGGCTGGTTGATTCGCTGCGGGGCTGTGGGGCGTATTCGCGGGGCATAAGTACTATTATTCTACTAACATATCCTATATGCGTCAAGCAAGCGGGCGGGCCTGGCAGCCTGTGTGGCTAGCCTACTCGGCAGACTCATGCTCAAGGTAGAACAAGTCTTCAAAGGCCGTATCAAGCGCAACACATAAAATCAGCGCTAGCTTGGCCGTAGGGCTAAATACCCCTGTTTCAATGGCGCTAATGGTGTTACGCGACACCCCCACCAGCTCTGCTAGGCGAGCCTGGCTGTAGCCACGCGTATGCCGGGCTGCCCGCACTCTATTGCCAAGCCGCAGTTGATGCGCCCCCGCGGGGCCTGGCAGCGCCGCTGGCTTAGCCATGGTAGTACGCCACGGCAGTAATCACCGCCCCTACTGTGAATATACCAGCTAGTGCTAGTGGCGCGCGCTCGTGCTGCAGGCGGTAGCTTTTGTAGCACCCTACTGCCATGCTGGCATGCACTAGGGCAACCATCAGCCAATACACTGTACCGCCCCGTACGTAGTCAATCACACCAACCACACACATCATACCAAGCAGTGCAGAGTACGCCGCCTGTACATGCCGGCCGTAAAAATACTCCTCGCCTTCGTCGTGATTCTCGGCCCGGGCGGCCGCCAGTAGGCGCTCCCGTTTCGCCGTGCGAGCTGGGTTGGGTGTTGCTGATGATGAGCGACTCATACTGATTCCTCCTTGTGCGTATCATTGTACTATTACCGATATGCCAAGTTTTATTGGCACTATCATGAGTCTAGCAGTGCCAAGTTTACTTGTCAAACTCAGCCGAGAGACCCCAGGCCGCACACAGCCAGCCACACCCGTATACTAAGCCTGTAGCATCAGCCACCCAGTGCTGCACAGGCACGCAAAAACACCACGGGTGCACCGTGGTGTTTCATAGGAACGTTACCTGGCGGGGCTATAGTCCACGCCAAGCATAGCACGTATTAGTCTTCCTTCTTGGCCTCGGCGTAGCCTTCAGCCTTACCCTTGGCTTCGTGAGCCTTATTTTCTAGCTCGTTTGCCTTTTCTTTTACGGTATCAACGGCGTTTTCTACACCTTCTTTTACGCTCTTGGCTGCATCTTCGGCCTTATGCTTCATGTCGTCAACTACGCTCATAGTCGCCCTCCTTGTGGATTAATTTACCCTTATAGTATACCACGGGCGACCCCATAATAGCTAGTGCTATTTGGCGGCTGGCTGGCGGTAGCGGTCAACGAACCGCTGCACAATAGCCCCTGGGTGCACAACGCGCTGCTGGCGCGCCATAGCAATGAGGGCATCCGCCTCGGCGGGCTCAAAGTAGCCAGCGTGCTTGTAGGTACGAATGCGTAGCGCCAAGCCCTCGGCATCAAGCTCGGGGTGGAACTGCGTGGCATAGACATGCTGGCCCACGCGAATCATCTGCACACAGGTGGCGGAACGAGCCAGTACCGTGCAGGATGATGGCGGGTTGAGGACACCTTCTTTATGCCCCACAAAGGCCAGAAAGGCTGATGGCAACCCCTGCAGCAGCGGGTCATCACGGGCAGTCGGCTCGCGCACCACCTGCACCGCAGACACCGGCTCCCCATAGGCGAAGCTCATCGCGGTGCCGGCGCTATCCTTGGTTAGCGCCGTTACCAGCGCCCCAATCCCCAGGCAGGCACCCAAAAAGGGCGTATCACTAGCAATAATCTGGCGCATAAGCGGCACAATGTAATCTTCAAACGCCTGCTGGCCAGCTGGCTTATCGGCTGGTGGGTAGGCAAAGTTGGCTGGGCCACCACCCATTAGCACACCACTGTAGCGGGCTAAGTCCACCGATGGGTAATTATCATCAATCAGCTCCAAGCGCTCCAGCTCACCTGGCTGCAAGCCGCCAAACCGCATAAAGGCCGCGTATTCATCCTGGGCCGCCGCTGGCTCGGGGCGGGATTGTATCAGCAAAAATGGCTTTATCATACCCCCAGTGTACCACGTCGGGTTCGTTACGCACCACTGCCGCCACATGGCCCTCCCTGGCTTGCAGCGGCCAGTTCGCCCCCGCACCCCATATCTGCTACAATAATCCTTATGCATAATGATATCGAAACAATCCTCTTTACCAACGATGATATTGCGCGGGCGGTGGCGCGCCTGGGCCGGCAGCTGAGCCAGGAATATGCCGATAAAAACCCGCTAGTGGTGGGGATTCTGCGCGGGGCAGCGCCCTTTATGATCGACCTGGTGCGGGCGATGGATTGCATGCTGGAAATCGACTTTATGGACGTTTCGAGCTATGGCGATGAGCTGACCTCCACCGGCAATGTGCGCATCCTCAAGGATCTCGACACAGACGTAGCTGGCCGGCATGTGCTGCTGGTGGAAGACATCGTAGATACAGGCCACACTGCCCAGGCGCTGTTTGAGCTCTTTGCGGGGCGCCACACCGCCAGTACTAAGCTCTGCACCCTGCTAGATAAGCCCGAGCGCCGCACGGTGGATGTGCAGGCCGATTACATTGGCATCCCTACCCCTAATGAATTCGTGGTGGGTTACGGCCTCGACTACCGCCAGCACTACCGCAACTTGCCGTACATTGGTGTGCTGAAGCCTGGGGTGTATCAGTAGGGCGTGTGTTTTGAAGCGCCTGTATCTGGGTAATCACTCAGCTGCAGCATGAGTGATTGGTAGGCAGAATGCTCCCAGCTATCGTCAGTATAGGCCGCACCTGTGTTTATGCGCTCCATCTTTTCGTGCAAATATTCAGACACGTCAAAAGCAACACCATTATCATGTGGACTGGCCATACGATATACTGTCGCTGCAATACGGTTAAGCTCTGCTGTAATTTTAGGGTCATCCGTTAGTGCATCTATCGCAATCAATGGCTTTGCAAGTTCCACTTGCATTTTACGGCTCAGGGACATGGTTTTATTGTATCATTCTATAGTTAACTCCCCCATCACCCGCACCTGCCACTGGCGCTCGCGGGCGGCGGCGGCTCGGTCGCCGGGGTGAAGGAGGTTGATGACCTTGATGGCGTAGT
Source organism: Candidatus Saccharimonadota bacterium (assembly GCA_013333595.2). GTDB lineage: Bacteria > Patescibacteriota > Saccharimonadia > Saccharimonadales > Saccharimonadaceae > SDRW01. The sequence goes on along the minus strand of JABCON020000023.1, from coordinate 868 downwards.
CGCTAGCCACCATGGCGTGCTCTGGCATGTGGCCGGTGCCGATAGCTTGGCCTACCACGCGCAGCACTGCCGTGGTGAGCTCGTCTGGTGCTTGGCGGGCCAGCTTGTGCACCGCAAAGCCAGCTTGGCGCACATCGTGCATGCGGGCCGCCCCAGCTTGCCACTGGCGGTTGATGGCAAAACCGGCGGTAATGACCGGGTTGTGCGGGTCATTGTAGCCCGCAGTCTCCATAATGTGCGCTGCCAGCCGCAAGGCATAGCGGCACAGCGCCACCTGGCTAGCGCCCGCGTACAGGGCATCGAGCGCCGCCCGGCCAGTACTGTCGTCATCAATTGTAATCTTTACGCGTGTTGGCATGGTGATTCCTTTGTAGGCTTTCGTTGTACGCTCACTTACGCAGGGTGGCTTGGTTGGCCCAGTAGGTCACCCACCTGCACCCGCTTTTGCTCGGTAGTGTCACGGTCACGCACGGTGACTGTGTCATCCTCCAGCGTTTGGAAGTCAATCACCACGCAGTACGGCGTACCGATTTCGTCCTGGCGGCGGTAGCGTTTGCCGATGTTGCCGTTGTCATCCCACATTACGGCGCCATATTTGGCCTTCAGCTGGCGGTAGACCTCGCGGGCCTTTTCGACCAGCTGGGGTTTATTCTTCAGCAGTGGCGAAACGGCAAATTTAATCGGCGCCAGGTGCACCGGCAGCTTCAGGTAGGTGCGTTCCGTGCCACCGACTTCATCGGTCGTCAGCGCCTCCGTCAACACCGCCATCAGGGCGCGCTCCACACCAAAGCTCGGCTCAATCACATGCGGCACAACCTTTTCGTTCGTGCCCTTCATGCGGTATTCCATGCTTTTGCCGCTCATCTTT
>JABCON020000022.1 GCA_013333595.2 Candidatus Saccharimonadota bacterium | reverse complement strand
TAATCCCCTTCTCGCGCTCCAGATCCATGCTATCGAGCAACTGCTGCTTCATATCCCGCTTGGTAACGGTGCCCGTCAGCTCCATCATGCGGTCGGCCAGGGTGCTTTTACCGTGGTCGATATGGGCGATGATGCAGAAATTCCGAATCAGCGGTTGGCTCATTTTTTATTACCAGCCGCGGTTTTACGGGCTAGGCTTTCTTGCAGCGCGCTGATATCCAGCTTACTGGCACGCTCTTGCAGGCGCTGCTGCACCTTGCTATCAACCGTGCGGGCATTGGCAGACACCACGCTAATTGCCGTCTTGGCGTCCTCGATACCATCGCCAGAACCAAGTGCCTTGTCGTAATCATTATAGGCTTTGCGAATACCGACCAGCAGCGTCTTGTAATCGGCATCAGCTACTTTGCTCAGGTCAATCGCTAGCATCGCCTTAAGGCACGGTGAAAATATACGGCGCGCATCGGTGCTATCTGTGCTACTATAGGCCTTTTCAAACGTTTGCTTGGTGCAGGCATTTTTAGCCGTTGCGGTTTGGCGCAACGACTCCGCTACGGCGCGCACATCAGCACTATAGCCCTGCTCGTTCTTTTGGTAGGCTGTGTAGCCGGCTTTGAGCTGGTCGTCCTTATAGATACCCGGCAAGCGGCTCAGTGATTCGGTCTGCTCATCGAGCTTTTTGGCGCCATCCACCATGCTATTTGGGTTGGTATTCACAGGGCCATCGGCATTACTGATGGCAGCAAAGTAGGCGTTGGTTGCCGCTACCGAGGCAGCCTGCACCTTGGCCGTTTCGTCCACCGCGCGCTTGGCTTCGGTGTACTGGTACTGCAGGGGCTTACCCAAAAACTGCAGGGCAATAATCGCGCCTAGCACAACTAGAATACCACCAGCTACACCAGCGCCAATCAAAATTCGTTTTTTTTGCGTTGTTTCCTCAGACATAATCTTCCTACCCAATTGTTTTATACAGTCAGTATACCATAAGCGCTGCTTAAAATCATCTTACACCCGGAAAAAGAAGTGCCGCAGCTTGGCAATCACGGGGTCGGCCTCTGGTAGGCGCAGCATTTTCGATAGTACTAGGTAAGCACCAAGGCTAACGCCGGCAATAATACCGAACTTAGGAATACTGGTAAAGAAGCTCTTGTCATCCGCCGTGAGCGGGAAGAGTGTCGTTGCTGTGTAGGCCACAACGGCTGTTATAGCAGCAGCAATCAGCATGCGGCCAACCGCATGGGCGGTGTGGCGTGTGAGTGAGCCAGGTACCTGCACGGCCATCAGCGATAGCAGAATCGCTACTTCAAGGCCAGATACAATCACCTGAGCCAGGGCTAATCCAGATGCCCCCAGGCGCCAGCCAAAGGTAAACCAAATCGCCAGGGCAATATTAAGCCCAATCGCAAAAATTGATACATACAGCGGCGTTTTGGTATCCTTACGGGCGTAAAAACCGCGGGCCGCCATATGATAAATGGAGCGGAATAGAATCGCCAAGGCAAAGGCGCCCAAGACACGCGCAATAGCTGGGTCACCACCATTAACAATGAAGTGAATCAAATACCCCCGGGCAAAAAAGGTCACCACCGAAACCGGCAAGGCCAGCCAAATAATCGCCCGCAGCACCTGGGCAAACTCCTTACAGAATAAATCCACTCGGTTCTGCGCTAGGTATTCTGTCATGCGCGGGTAGGCGGCGGTGCTAATCGATACACCAATCATATTGATCGGTGCCAGGTGCAAGGTCGAAGCTTGGTTGAGTGCCCGCACCGAACCTTCCGTCATGCGGCTTGCTAGGTTATATTCCACTAGGGTGACTACGTAATCCATGCCTTGGTCGAGCGAGCGTGCCGGTAGCAAATTCAGCACCTTACGAAAGCCGTGGTTCTTCCAAAAAATCTTAAATTGGTAGTCAAACCCAAGCCCAGCCAGGCCGATTAAACTCACCACTAGCTGCAGCACCGAGCCAAACACCACCCCCAATGCAACACCCATAATGCCGCCATCAAACAGCTCCCAGCCAAAAATAGTAATACCATTGGTAAAGAAGAGTGTCCCGATAATAATCCCCACGTTATAGAGCGCCGGCGCCAGGGCATAAAAGGCAAAACGCCCCACGGCCTGCTGAATACTGGCAATCACCGCTGCAATGGCAAATAGGAATGGATTGACGGCAATCACACGCATCATGCTCACTGCCAGGGCAGTACCTGACTCGCTCAAGCCCGGGGCCACCAGGTAGCGCACGATTGGGTCAGCAAAGATGATGATTAGCACACTCGTAATCAGCGTTACCAGTGCCATCAGGTTAATCATACTAGAGCTAAGCTGCCAGGCAGATTTTTTATTCCCGGCCGCCGCCCGCTGGTTAAAGACAGGTATAAAGGTAACACTCAGTGCACCAGATACCAGGATCATAAACATAAAGTCGGGCACGGTAAAAGCCGCAGTGTAGGCATCCAGCCCCACTTTGTAGGTACCCAGATACATACTATTCAGCAGCCTATCGCGCTGCAAACCAAGCAGGATCGACAACAGTGTCGACCCCGCTAGCAGTGCAGCTGCATACTGCACCGTTACCTTTTTGTTCATACGCAGCACAGCTGCGCGGAGCTTACCAATCGGTGCCATAACCTTGGGCAACCCCCGCTGCTACGCGTGCAGTGCCACTTCGGGTGGCATGGCGGCGTGCTTTAAGATTTCTTCTACCTCGGTGCTTTCGATCGTCTCTTTCTCGAGCAAAGCGTGGGCCAAGGCATCCAGGCTTGGCCGGTTGGCTTGCAGCACCAGCTCGGCGCGGCGAGCAGCTTCCTTTACGAGCATTTCTACCTCTTGGTCGATCAGCTCAGCCGTTGCATCACTGTATGGGCGCTCATGAGTGATTTTATCAAACACCATGCCGCCATTATCCTCGTGGAAGACTTGGTCGCGCAGCTTGCTACCCATACCCTGCTCAATCACCATATCGCGGGCAATTTCGGTCGCCTTGCGCAGGTCGCTACCTGCCCCTGTGGTAATACCGTCAGCGCCGTAGATCAGCTTTTCGGCAATACGCCCACCCATCGCCCGGGCAAGGATATCCTTAAATTCGTACACACTGGTGTAGCTTTTATCCTCTGGCGGCAGGAACCAGGTCACGCCACCGGTACCACCGCGCGGAATGATGGTTACCTTGTGCACTGGGTCGCTATCAGGCAGCACATGCCCTACGAGCGCATGGCCAGCCTCGTGGTAGGCAGTCAGTTGCTTTTCTTTCTCGTTCATAACCTTGGCTTTACGCTCAGGGCCAATCGCTACCTTTTCGAAGGCCTCGGTTAGGTCGGCATTGCTCACCTTTTTGGCGTTACGACGGGCAGCAATAATCGCAGCTTCGTTGGCGATATTAGCAAGATCTGCACCGCTACTACCTGCTGTCTTGGCAGCCAGCTCATCGAGGTTAACATCGTTCTCGACCGGCTTGTCCTTAAAGTGCACCTTAAGGATCGCTTCGCGGTCCCTACGCTCTGGTAGGGTAATATTCGTGCGGCGGTCAAAGCGGCCGGGGCGCAGTAAGGCTGGGTCTAGCACATCAGCACGGTTCGTAGCAGCAAGTACAATCACGTTCGTACCCGTCTCGAACCCGTCCATTTCTACCAAGATTTGGTTCAGTGTTTGCTCACGCTCATCGTGGCCACCGCCCATACCGCTACCGCGCTTACGGCCAACGGCATCAATTTCATCAATAAAGATAATGGCTGGGGCGTTCTTCTTGGCTTTGGCAAAGAGATCGCGCACACGGCTAGCACCAACACCCACGAACATCTCGACAAATTCCGAACCACTAATGCTAAAGAACGGCACATCCGCCTCGCCAGCCACGGCTCGGGCGAGCATCGTTTTACCGGTACCTGGGTTACCCACCAGCAGCACGCCCTTCGGTATCTTGGCGCCGAGTTCCTGGTACTTTTTGGGGTGCTTGAGGAAGTCTACCACCTCTTCAAGATCCTGCTTGGCGTTTTCGTTGCCAGCAATATCCTTAAACACCACCTTTTTGCGGTCCGGACCATACAGCTTGGCCTTGCTCTTGCCAAAGCCCATTGCTTGATTGTTCTGCCCCTGGGCGGAGCGCATCATAAACATAAAGAAGCCAATAATAAGCATGGTTGGGATAAGCAGCATGGCAATATTCCAGGCTGTTTCGCCCGTCTGCGATGGTGCCTTATCCGAAATCACCTTGGTTTTTGCATCGCCAGAAAGATTGGCATCCTTCAGCAGCGTGCTCACGCCACCCTGAATATACGACCGCTGGGTTGGGCGCTGGCTGCCTTCTGGCGTAATCTTTAGCTCACTCCCCTGGCCTTCAATCTTGGCGATTTCACCCTTATTGGCACGGGCGATCACATCAGAAATCGGCACCTCGCGCAAATTTTCGTTCGGGTTGAAAAGGGCCATTAAGGTTATGCCCACCACGATAATAATTGCCCAAAATACACTCAGGCGCAAAAAATTAGCCATTCGATTGCCTGGTTTTTTAGGACGTTTTGCATTCGCCATAAATCTGTCACAGTTCCTTTCTGCTCTTGTTCCACTAGTCTCTTCCCCTTAGTATAGCACCTTTCGGCCCCTGCACTGCAAAATCACGGCGGTAAAATACCACAAACCACCCTAGCCCAAGGCTCAGGCGCGCACCAGGCCGCGCGGTTTTGATAGCCAGCAGTAACCGCTCATATTGCGGGCGAGTCAGTCGCACCCCGGCCTGGGCCATCGTGGCCCTCAGTACCGCTTGGGCCTCGCGGGCTGGTGCCTGGCAGTAAAAGTAGCGCTGCCAAGTTGCCAGCCGGCTGGTTTCGGTGTCGATGTGGTGGGCACACTGCCGCTGGCGCTGCCACAGGGCATACAGCTGTGCCTGCGTGGCAGCCGGAAGGCGCCGCACCAGGGGGCGCACGCGGTTACGTAGGTAGGCGTTACCGGCGTTGGTTTCATCCTCGCACCATTCCAGGCGGTGGTCAGTCGCATACGCCACGATATCCGCTTTGTGTAGGTGCGCGAGCGGGCGAATAATACCCGGTGCGTTCATAACGGCCAGCCCGCGCCAGCCAGTCCCCCGCACCAAATTAATAGCAATTGATTCGATAATATCATCGGTGTGGTGGGCGGTGGCAATCAGCGCCTGGTGCCTAGCTGCCAAGGACCGCAGCCAGCTATAGCGGGCCTGGCGGGCAGTATTTTCGCTTGCCTGGGGGCCCAGCTGCGCCTGGTGGAGCCGGAACGGGAGCCCGTACTGCTGGGCTAGGCCACGCACAAAGGCTGCATCATGGTGGCTCGCCGGGCGGATACCGTGGTCTACATGGGCAACCCATAGGCTACCGCTTGGCTGGCTCTGCATCAGCATATGTAGCATCACCACCGAATCCACCCCGCCACTGACCGCTGCAATAATCCGCTGCCCGCATGCGCCGCTTGCTTCCATACCGGCTAGTATAGCACGTAAGCCTCGCGGGGATGCTTGCATTATTGCCCTTTTAGTGATATATATATCAGCTTTTGTTACACAAAAGCTTGCACCTACCTCGCTGTGCGCCCGACGCGCACATACGCACCCACGCGGGCGAGGAGAGAGGGAATGATGAAAAACTACACTGTAGCAGATGCCTTAGAGGTGTTTTATAAGTCCATTTCAACACTGATCCTAATATGGATCGGTTGCGGAGTGGTTGCTGGTGTGGCGCACCAGCACGGCACGTTGGCCGGTATAATTACCGGCATTGCCGAAGTCTTCATCATTGTTTTAATGGGGTTTATTCTATGCTATTTAGACGATGAATAACTCCCTTGGCACCACCCTAGCGTGGTGCCTTTCCATACACTATATTAGTAATAATTTAAAGTAACAAAAGGAGAACCCCATGCGTGCAGCAGATACCGCATACCCCGTCGAAAAACATATGGCTAGCGTCAGCCTCGTCTTTAATGACGAAGCTAACCAGTGGCTACGCCAACTTTCCGCTGATATGAAGCTGGACTTTGGGGAGTTTATCCCCCACGTTACCCTTATCAACGTGACGGAACAAGACATGCCGCGCCTGCAAGCAGCCGCCGCAAGCCTCGCGCCGCTGGACGAGCTGGTGCTCGATGGTGTGAACTTCCTACCAGATGAAGCCGGCAACTGTGTGTGGGTAGAACTACGCACGCAAAAGACCGCCTGGATGAACCAGGCCCGGGAACAGCTGCTCGCAGCGCTTAGTGATATTCACCCCGGCCTGAATATTGATGGCTTTCGCCCTCATATCACCCTTGGCTGTGTCGAAGCTGGCACACTGGCTGATGTCGACCTGACACCTATCCCCCGCCAGCTAGCTACCATTGCTCAGCCGCGGGCTGCAGCTTGCTACAATGGTGTTCATGGCAAGGTAGTTGAGGTCCTATAGACCCTGCTCACCCCTGTTACCACCGCTTATCAAGCCCTTTTCTTAGCAAAAGGGCTTGCTTTTTTAGTTAGTTTGTGCAATAATATATTTACACAACAATTAACCATAAACACAAAAAGGAACCGCATGAAAACCACCACGCTTGACACTTTTACAGCGGCCAAAGATATAGCCAGCTGGAACCGCCACCGCACGAGCGAGGAGCTACAGAGTTTTGTAGCCCACCGCCTGGGTGTGCTGGCAACGCGCACACGCGATAAGTAAACCTTTTAAAAGTAGCCCGTGTTTGTTATAATGCTGAGTGATGGTGCATATGCCATCACTCACTTTTTGGCAGCGTAGCTCAGTTGGTTAGAGCGTAGGACTCATAAGCCTAAGGTCACTGGTTCAATCCCAGTCGCTGCTACCAGGTATTATCCCCCACCCACACCCGGGTGGGTTTTGCATTCCCCTAGCGGTGATGGGCTGGCCATACAGCATCAATAGTTAGCCACAGCATAAGCAAAATTTCAGTAAAATACCAGTTTACTTTGCGCTGACTGGTCCGAATATGGTATAACTAAATACAGGAACTTAAAAACGTAACCATGATGCACTATATTATTGCTTTTTCTATCATTGGGCTCGGTGCTTTTGTGCACGCGTGCTTTTGGTTAAGTGTCAGCACACTCACTATGATGAGTGGCCACGCACTTGGCAAAAAGCGTTCGCAGGCGCAGCTTGTGCGGCTGATTATAAGCTTTTTAGGCGGCAGTGTTGCAATGACCGCGCTACTCATAAGCGTCAGCGTTGCCGCAAGTACATGGTTATTCCCAACTCGGCATGTACCACCCGTCGCGTGGGCGGTGATATGCGGTCTCCTTTTGGGCCTTGGCATTGCAGCCTGGCTCTTTTATTTTAAAAAGGGCGATGGTGTAACCTTATGGATCCCGCGCCACTTTGCTGATTACCTTGTGCGGCGCAGCAAGCGCACCCGCCACAACGGCGAAGCCTTTGGCCTTGGCCTCAGCGGGGCATTCGGCGAGCTGCTCTTTACCATTGGCCCACTTACCAGCAGTGGGGTTATTATTAGTACTCACCTACCAGCCTACCTACAGCCAGTTAGCGTTGTTGCTTACACAGCGATTGCGGTGGTGCCGCTCAGTTTTGTAGCTATGCTGATTGGGCGCGGCGTTAAAATTAGCCGTTTGCAATACTGGCGCGAAAAGCACAAACGGTTCCTGCAGTTTTTGGCCGGGAGCAGCCTGGTGGTGCTGGCGCTCTACCTGTATGTTAACGAGGTGGCTATTGTCGCCCTACACCAGGGGTTATAGCTATGGCGATGGTCTGTAAATACTTACGCCCAGGCCGCAGCAGCCGCGAGCCCTACCAGGCAGAAAAGCTCCACCAAAGCCTCTATGCTAGCTGCCTCAGTGTGCGTATACCCGCACCCGAAGCTACCGAAGCCGCCCAAACCGTTACCTCCCACGTGACTGCCTGGCTACGTGACCGCCACTATGTCAGCAGCCGCGATATCCGCCGCCAAGCAACCATTGCCCTCTTGCCTATCCAGCCAGATGCAGCATACATTTACCAACATGGCCGTGATGCCTTATAATAGAAGGTGATTATGGCACGTAGTAAATATGATTTTGACTTATTAGTAATTGGTAGCGGGGCTGGTGGCAGTGCGGCTGCCACGATTGCCGCCCGGGCTGGTAAACGGGTTGGCCTGGTAGAAGCAGATACATTTGGCGGCGACTCCCCTAACTGGAGCGATGTCCCTACCAAAGCGCTGCTACACGCAGCCCACCTATATGACGAAGCTCGCCACGCCAGCCGCTTTGGCTTACGCGTGAGCACCGTGGGCTATAACTACCCAAGCGTCAAGGCCTGGAAGGATCTTGCTGTTAAGCGCACCGGGGCTGGTGGCAACCGCCGCTTTTACGAAAACGAGGGCATTACGACCTTTCATGGCCGTGCCCGCTTTACCGGCCCGCACACCATCACTGTGGGCGATAATACGCTAAGCTCAGCCCGGTTCCTGATTGCCACCGGCGCCCGCTGGGCCTTACCAGACATTGAAGGCCTAAAGGAAAGCGACTACCTCACGCCACGCACCATTCTGGAAGCCAACCGCCCACCACGCAGTCTATATGTGATTGGCGGCGGCAGCCAGGCGGTAGAGATCGCCCAGCTTATGGCCACCTTTGGTACCAAAGTATACCTTGCGGAGATTGCGGGGCGCATCCTGCCCGATGAAGACGAAGCCGTTGGCCAGCTGATGGAGCAGCAACTCACCGAGCATAAAGGTATGGCAATCCTCACCCAAACCCGAACTTTGCGCGTTGAGCGTGATGGTATGTATAAGCGCGTCACCTATAGCCAAGGCGGCGAAGAACACAGCGTGCGGGTCGAGGAAATCCTGGTTGCAGCTGGGCGCACCCCCGAAGTCGACCTGGGTCTGGACGCCGCTGGTGTGGCCTATACGCCCCAGGGTATCGATGTCAACGAGCAGCTACAAACCAACCTCAAGCATATCTATGCGACTGGCGATGTGCTCGGCCGGCCCAGCCATACCCACACCGCCCTGCTCGAAAGCCGTGTGGCAGCGCATAACCTGTTTAAGCGCAGCAAAATCATACCCGACTACACCGCCACACCACGCGTCACCGCTACCTTCCCGGCAGTCGCTAGCGTTGGCATGACAGAAAACGAATACCTAAAGCGCGATTTAACGGTTAAAATTGGCCTGGCGCCGCTCAGCATTATTGCCCGCAGTAATACCAGTGATTTTCGTGATGGTTTCGTCAAGATTATCGCAGACCCCGACGGCGTTATTATTGGTGCCACCGTGGTAGGCCCCCACGCCGGTGAGGTCATCCAGGAGCTAACCCTGGCCATTAAACACGGCCTCACTGCGAGCGATCTTGCTGATACACCCCACGCCTTCCTGACCTGGAGCGAGGCTGTACGCGTCGCAGCCACCAGGGTGTAAGCACCGGCCAGCCCGGCTGCTATGTAACCAGGCGCAGGCGTAGCCGCTCACCCCTAAGCCACTGCTGCCATTTTGCCCTTGCGCTGGGCCCGCTCGTCTGCTACAATAGTGAGCGTATCGCGGGGTGGAGCAGCCTGGTAGCTCGTCGGGCTCATAACCCGAAGGTCGTAGGTTCAAATCCTACCCCCGCTACCACGAAAAGCCCTCACTAGCTAGAATAGCGGTGAGGTTTTTTCGTCGTGTCTTTCCTTACTACCAGCTGCGCCGGCCCATCTACAGCCCGGCGCAACACATAAACCCGGCCTGGCTACTTAATAAGTCTACACTCTAGCACAGTACTTATTGATTAGCATTGCCACCCAGTAGAAAAGTCAGCCACTGGCTAAAATTGCTTGGCTCTGGCGCAGGCGGCGCGGCAGTAACGCGTTCTGCTGGTGAATCCTGGGCGCTGGCCTGTGGGCTGTTGGCAGGCAGAATCACCACCTTTTCGCCAGGGTCGCCTTTACCAAGGCGTTCACGGACGGCCAGCTTACGGTACTCGTCACTCTTAAGATAGGCTTGTTCGTATTCAAGCGTTTTCATTTGGAGTTCTACCAGGGAGCGTTCACGCTTTTTAGCAGCCACGTTAGCACGCAAGCTGTAGTTCTTCTGCATGGCTACCACCGAGCCCCATATAAACCACAGCACAATTGCCACAACCGCCACGATACTTGCGATCTGGCGGGTTGGGTAACGGTAGCGGAGCTGATAGCGTAGTTTTTGTATTGGTAAATTGGGCATTTTCATATCTCATTATAGCCTAGGTGGCGGTTTTGCGCTATAATAGCCTACCGGAGGGGGCGTAGCTCAGTGGTTAGAGCAGCGGGCTCATAACCTGTTGGTCGCTGGTTCAATCCCAGCCGCCCCCACCACCATTCCCCTACTCGAACACGCACCCGCTGGGTGTGCATTTGCATGAGGGCGTGTTGGTATGGCACCGCTTGGTCGCGTTGAAAAGCTAGTACGAAAAGGGTTTGAATTTGTAGAATGTCACTACTTCAATAAATCCGAGTGCTGGCACCTGCAATCCACTAGTGATTGGGCAACTATCACTACTGATTGGAAGTATCCTGGTGGAAATCTCATGGATGGCACAAAGCAGAACGCGTTCAAGCATTGCATCTGGATAGGGGCACTTGCTACGCGTCTTGATGAGTCTAGCGCCTACCGTGCGGGGTTTGTCCATGAGGAGATGGCTCGCAGCGGTCAGCCGCCGGAGTTTCGTGAGATGGATGAGTGGAACAACTTCGTTGGTGCTAGTATTGGCGCAGACGCCAAGCGTAAGAACCTCCCAGACCAGTGGGGATACGTGGTAGACCAATGTTATTCACTAGCTGAAAGCGGGCAACTTTATGGACCTGGTGGCATCAAAGGTGGCTATGGCCACTAGTGGTCTTATCTAGCCTTAACTATGACAGTCGCTATGCATAAACACGTAGCGGCTGTCATTTTTTGTGTATTTTGATATAATGATAACTGTGAAGTTTAAGGAAAAGCAGGCAGCTCACTCACCTGATCAACTTACGCGCCTTTCAGTCGTTGATGTATTCCGTATTATATTTTTTACTGCAAGAATTTATTGTATGATACTTTTTACGCTGATCGGTACTGTGCTGGTTATTTTGGGTGTTATGACTGGCGGCGGTAGCCGTTTTAATGACTAGCTCGCACATCGACATCACTCACTTTGAAGGCCAATGCACTTTCCGCACTCCGCTGGTATATAGACGCTGAATCTACTTCTTAAACGGTGGACGGACAGCCTCGATATCATCAAGTGCTTGATTAATCCGATCCACCTGTTCATCAAGCCACTTCTCGTCGATCCAGATGCGCTCGCCGGTGGGCTTCCGCGTCGTATCGACCTTCGCCCGGAAGAGCCGTTGTGTTCCGCTAGTCGTGTCATAGGTCGCCGGTCGAGCATGGAGAACATCGTTCCTGATTTCCGCCATAGTGCTTAAGGCTTTCCCCATAACCTCGAGATAGGCGCGCACCTCACCGTCTTGACACTGCTTAGCTGCCTCTTGAGCAGCCGTTGCCATACTTCCGGTGGTTTTACTTTCCAACTTCTCAAGACAAAAATCATCTGGTAGGCGATCTTGAAGCCTCGGGATATCGCCAAGTAGTGTCCATTCAATGTATGATGCAGCGTAGGCAATTTCGCCAATCCGTTGAAGATACTTGTCTTCAGGCAACCCAACACGAGTATGTTTCAACTTATCCTCCTCTTTTTGGCATGACCTTTCTGGTCGCGCTGTTTCTTTTGCAGTCCCTGAACAAGGCCTACCAATCCAAATAACAGCAGAAATCCCGCAAACGGAGTTAGCGTCCAAGCCCAACCGCCTATGTGTTTGATCGTCCAAGCCAACAAGCCGCCCGGGATCAAGAACAATAGGCCAACCACCACCTCAAACCAACTTCTTTTATGCTCGCTTTCGGTCTGGATATACCTGCGAACCTGTGCATCGATCCACTCCTGCAGAGCACCTCGTTGCGGAGAATTGAGTGGCAACGTCGCAAGAAGCTCAAGATCCTGCAAAACCGCTCTGTGGCGTTGGCGCGCTTCGAACGCCTCCTTTACTACCGGTGCGAAGAGTCCAGTAATGCCAGTGATTGTAGCTACAATAATCTGGGTAGAAACTTGTCCCATGGGGTATCGAACCTCAAGAATTGACTGCTGGTGGCTCCGTTTTTGAAATGAATAAATGTCTTTTCGGGGAAATAGTACGACGATTAAAATACGTTGCGCAATTTATGTCGTCGTGTCACCAACTGTGCGCATTACACCCCGCCTGGGGTGTGGTGGACTGACGCAGCTTGAGATTTTTTTGCCTAGGCCTGCTTGCATCGCGGGTGAGCGGCGGTCGCCTGTAAAACGAACTGGAGTAACTCCGTGCGTGTAGCTGGCGACGAGGCTTGGGAATACTGTTGAAGAATTTGTTTGACTTCAGCTGAGAATTTTGACTTCTTCAAGCTCCACCGATGCAATTGCAGAACGAGTGGTGGCATGTTTCTGGCGAAGTTGAAACGGGCGCATATATAAGTTTAGTATAACGTGTGCTAACTGGCTGAAGCAGGCTAGTTCGAGTGTGATGATGTAGCTACCGCATTATGTTAAACGTTAAGAAATCTGCGCTCCAACTAGCAATGTCGATTCTGTATATAACATTTTCGTATTTCCATTTTTTGGTACTCTGCATTGATCAATGTATCAAGGCGCCGTTGCCCACACTCGGTATTAATGTAGGCGTCAAAGTTTTGTATCCAAGAATCGGCGGGATCGACAGGAATGAATTCTTGTTCCGGGTATGATGAACCCTTAATCCACATCACCTCAAGCTGTCCTACGTCAGTCCCTAAGAGTTCAAGTTCCAGCGGACCTGAGTTCCAGCCTTGTTTAATTGTACCGTTGGCGATCTCTAGGACGACCTCGTCTATGTTGCCGCGCGACTGAAGTCTGGCAACGCCGATTTCATCAATGCCGTGATAGGTGATGATGAACGTGCCTGGTCGGCTACCCCTTGCGTAAGACCATAGGCGCGGAGGAGTTGCTGAGGCTTTTTGGTACCTACGGTGCGCTTCCTTTAGGGCATGTTCGCGCTCGAGGCGCAGCTTGGCCAGGCACTGTTTGCGGATCTTCTTTTCTCTTCGCGCCTGAATTTGATCAATACCAAATGCAAGCAGGTAATCCGCAAGTTTCGATACTGTCCATCCGGCGACTGCGCCAGACAGTAGTGCTGTAATGTCCATGGATGCGACTCCTCTTTCTTGGGGTGGGGCCGAGTACCGTGGATGTCTAGGGTTTCGGGGCGTTCTAGCCGAAGAAACCCTGGGCGGCCAATGTCGCGATGCCCTGAGCGGCACCAGATAGCAAGGCTTGGAAGCCTGTATTGGTGGTTTCACTGGCAAACGCATACAAACGCTGTGTCAGTGACTGGCGTTTCTCGTCAGTAGATTCGCTTGGTGAGTCAATTGTTGCCTCAATATCGTCTGCGAGCTCTGCTATTTCTTTTGCACGCTCTCGATCTACCTGGGTACGATCGCTCACGTGATCTCGAATAGCCTGAAGATCTGCCTTTAGCTTCCCAACCTGCTGGTTGATAATGTACTGCGTATTTCCATCACCAATGGTGACCTGGTTGTTATCGCCAGTGATGTTGTTGGTGATGGACGGTTGAGCTGGTTGGATGATGACCTCCATGATGCTATCGACTGTTTGCTTTGTTGGTAATTCTTCCAAGGGAGTTTTGGCAGTGAGGTCTATAATTAACTCAATCAAAATAGTCCGAACCCGATCAAGAACTCCCTTTATAGTAGCGCCTGGTACTGTGTATTTCAGTTGCATTATCTGCTGTGGCCACTCGAGCTCCTGGTTCCAGCAGTGTGCAGCAATAGCCAACCTAGGTGTGGAGAACCGTACCGATTTGTTCATCGACAGCTCTTGAAGCTCTGCAAGTGGCTGCCTAATCTCAAGCGATTCGAGGAGATATTTACGTGCGGTTGGGGGAACTTGCAGTCGATTTACGATCTGGTTTTCGACCCAGGTATAACCGGACTGTGAATCCATCAATAGTATTGGTGCAGGGATTGACCGGTACACTGGCAGCTCGTCCTCATCACCGTAGCCATTAAGTTCCGATTCTGCCCAACTCCGGAGGCGCTCGGACCCAACGTCGCTGCCGAGGAAGAGGCACTTACGTAGCAGACCTGCGGTTGGTTCATTTTCATCAAGGGCAGCGTCGCGGAGCTGGAGGAGTAACCGGTTCATGGTTAGAGATAGTAACGTAACCATGACACACAGCACCGTTTATGTGGCGTTAGAGGTGAAGATGCGCGTGCAAACGGTCGAAGCTTTTGGCTGCATATGGGACGTCTGAGGTGCTTGGTGGTCTGCTGAACTTGAATTTTTCAACCGAATCGCCTAGCATGCTTCTCATTACAAGTATCGAGAAGTCATAATTTTCGGTGAAAGATAATACCCGAAACATGTTGACTTGTCAACATGTTTGTAGTAGTATTACTACATTATGGCAGAGAAGTTTACGAGGGTTACAGGAGCGGTTGCAAGGAGTGCGGAGTATCAGGCGCACACTTCGGCAACCAATAGCGCTAGTGAAGGAGCTACACAGGCCATGACGCATTCGACAGTAGAGCGTGCAGGAAGTCACGCCACCGACGCGCAAATTGCAGGAGCGTTCCTTCAGATTGTCGAAGCAGCTGAACGTCGGCGACGAGAGCGAGCTCAAATCGCTGAAATAAAAAGAAAGCGGGAGCGCGGACTGCGTCTGATTGCCAACGCAGCACTTTCCTCATTCTAGCGATTGTTGAGTTTAAACGGGGGACACGTGAGCACTTCACCTCCGCGGCCCAGATGGCATAAGTTTTACTATGAGCTGTGGCACGACAGGTCGTGGATTAATCGCCGAATTGATGAAGTTAAGATAATTTCGGAGGATGCGACAGAAACAAAGTCAACGTTTGATTTGAATATATACGCTACCGACGCCTTCTATGGTTGGAGTGAAATAGTCGTAGCGCTCAGGTGTACCTGGTCGACATTGCTCATCCATGGCATCTCGTTGTTTCTTGTTTCGCTGGCCCTACCATCGTTCTTAGGAGTATGGATAGCCCCTTTGTTTGTGCAATGGATAGTCACTTTGCCGTTATATACGCTTCTTCCCCTGGTTGTGATGATCTCAAATAAAAAACGTTGGCAAAAAGAAAAGCTTGAAGAACTACAGTGCAAAAGCGAGCAGCAGGGCAGTCAGCAAACTGAATGGCACGCCCAGCAGATTAGTGAGGCTGCAAAACTCATACGTGAGGTTTCCATAAACCCAATCAAAGGTTTTGTGCCAACGATGTTAGTAACATCTGCAACTCTTGTTACGCTATGGAGTGTTGCAAAGGCGATAATTAACCTTTATAGTTAGCCTATGGGAGTCAAACTTACACTGGATGGATCTGCGACGATCACCCGTTTATTAGATAACTATCTAATTCGCTGGGGCCGGTTTCCTGGCGACACCTCATTGATCTGAATGTGTCTAGCGATATGACACTTGGTCTAATGTTTAAAGCGCTCTCGGAAATTGAGAGCGATTCAGTACGTGTGCGACGGAAGCTTTCGGCAACTGGAGCGGATTTTACTGCTGAGTTACGCGAGTTTATTATCATCTGGCTCGCGGAAGAAGCTGAGCATGGGAGGGCGCTTGACGCAGTCGCGCAAAAGTACGGAGTGACAGCACTTCCTACTACTACCAAACGAAGTAATCATCGTTCGATACGCACTTTCTTTACTTGGCCAGCGCTGTATGGAGCACGAGCCTTGCCTGGAATTTGTGCAGCCTACACCACCCTTGGGGCAATGCAGGAGTTAGTTGCACTAAAAACGTATAAAAAGATCGCCGAGTTTACGCCGACTCCGGTCGCTGATCTTCTGCGGGACATTGCAAGGCAGGAGGCGCGACATATGAAGTTTTATAGGGGTTGTGCTGAGGTTTTTCTGGGTGAATCTCGAAAAGCTCAGATTACGACACGTCGGCTGCTTTCGCAGTTATGGCAGCCACCAGGGACGGATCTCTTAGGCAGAGGTAACTATGAGGAAATTTTTGCGCCAGTTCTCACGCAAGTAGATTTCCAGAAGGAGCTACTGAAAGTGGACAAAATGCTTGACCGCCTCCCTGGCCTCGCCAACATGTCCATCATGGAACGGTATCTTCGGCGTAACAAATTTGATATAATCTTTACCTAATGACTTCCGTTCGTCAACCAGCAAATCCCCCCACTGTTGTGCTCCTGCATGGGTTTCCACAAGGTGGGGCAATGCTTGATCCGCTTGCGAATCAGTTGCGCGGTATGGGGTTAACTGTATTTGTACCCACACTCCCTGGGTACGACGTGTCTTGGCCTCTGCTGCCCCGTCATGCCTATTCATTCCGGCGCTTGGCGGAGTGCGTACAAAAACAGCTTGCCGAGCAGCGCATTACCAGTTATGTTGTGGTTGGCCATGACCTAGGTGCTGCGATTGGTATTCAACTTGCGGGGGATTCTAGGTGTCACGGTGTTGTGAGTATAGCCCTACCCCACCCAGCTGCGTTTTTGCAGTCGTTACTCCGCTCGACTCAAGCATTTCGTGCGTGGTACTTTGTGGTGGCGCAGAGCACGTGGCTATCTAACTTGCTCTTTTCGCCGCGACGCAAGCGTTCGCGCCAACGCCTTATTCGCATGTTGAAGTGGAACGGTATGAGCGACGATTTAGCGCAGTCGGCGGCCAGCCTACTTGCCGAGACTGGCCTTGCTGGGCCACTCAGGTGGTACCAGGCGATGCCCTTCTCACCCCTGAAAGATACCTACACACGGGTCGAAAAACCATGGCTGATCATAGCTGGGGCGGAAGATAACTTGTGCCATCCGCTGACATTTGAACTCAGTACGGCGTTTGGGTCGAACGCCAAGCTTGTAATACTACCAGGTGTTGGGCACTGGATTACTGAGGCGATGGCGAAGGAGATTGCGGCGGCGGTGGTGCGATGCACGCCCATGGCGCGAGCGATTTGGCTATAGGTTTCACCGCGCTGATAGCGGTCGAGTACTTCTTGACGTTGGTGTGGATTGAGCCGGGTGTGTTTGGTGCGGCCTGGGGTGGGTGCAGGCGGAAGTAGTGGCTTGGTGAGCTGACCATTGGTGCGAAGCGTATCCCGAAGGGCGATGAGCTGCGTCAATTTGTTCGGATCAAGGGAGGAGAGGACCCCCACGTGTATTCAAGTATGTTTATAGTAGAAGCCTGTGCTATCCACACGGGCTTTTGTGTTTTTATGAATACTACCGCCACGTATCGTCGTGGGCTGCCAGGAGCTGCGCATCGGTGTAGGGTGTTTCGCTCGTGCGCATGGTGCGCACTGCCGCGCCACCAATCTGGCGAGCTAGCCTGCGGCCGGGTGCCTCGGGCGTGGCGGCTTGCTCGTGCTGGCCAAACTGCTGGCGAAGATGCGTGGCCTCATCCTCTGTAATCATGCCTTTAATATACGCAACCCAAATGTGGGCTAGCGCTTGGTGAGTAAACTGCTGCTCTGCCCGGGCAGCCTTATGCTGCCAGCCATGACGGTATAGCTCCTGGTACTCACCCTGGCTGGCACGCAGCTGCTGCTGCAACGCCGTCGCAACCGCTGATAGCTCACCGGGTGCGCAGGTATCCAGCTGCTTCGTCGTGCCTTCCCCTGTGTGCGCAGGTGTATCGGCGTTGTGCCATGGTGCCGTTTCTACCGGCGCTGGCGTAAAGCTCGCTTGGTAGGTCGTGTCGTACTGGCTATAGGGCAACACATCGCCGCTATCGCTCACATAGTCATGCTGGTTATAATTCAGGCGCTCCATGGTTAATCTCAATCCTTATTGTGGCTGCCGCACAGGCACCGGTCGGTACACAAAACGGCGGGCAGCATCGCTTGATAGTGCCAGTAGTATACCAATATGGAGCGAAATTGTCACCAGGGAATTGCCAAACGAAATCGGCTGCCGGTACAGGAAGAACCCTACCGCGGCCTGAATAATCACAAAGCTGGCTGCACCGAGCAGCGCCAGGCGGGCCAGCGCACTCCCCCGCAGCACAAAGAATACAAGCGCGGCCTCGATTAAAATCACTACCAAGCTGGTAATGGCAGCAATCGCTACCACCCAGCGCCAGTCCATACCGGCCACCTGGCCTGCACTGCCCGTTTGCCAGGCATCATACATATCCTGCACAAACTGCACCAGCTCCATAATCACACTGACCGCTACCAGCATAGCCCCGGCCAGGAGCTGCAATGGGCGGCGGCTCCATATAGCCTGGCCAAGCTCGGCTGTCGGGGTGAGTTCGTGGTTAACGGGCAATAGCGGCACAGGCTTGGTACTATCAAAAATCAGGCCAGCCCGCGGCGGCGTCGTAAGCTGGACGCTGCTATCGACCGGTACCTGGGCTAGCTCTAAAATCGGCAAGTCACCATCGGTTATAATGGTATCCCCACCGCCGTTACGCGAGTGGTACCCGGTCGAAAAGTCCTTTAGGATTGCCACGCGCGCCTGCGCGTTATGGTCCAATACAGAGCTAGTGATATAGTCGCGTTCAATATCGATATTTTCATCCACCTTGTGGGTAATTTGGAAGGTAAAGAGCGATAAGCCAACGCTTTTATCATACGAGCCAGCCGCTAGCCAATCAACCCGGTAGCCACCGGGGAGCAGCCAGCCCTTGGGGCAGTGCCAAAAACGCACATGGTGGCGCTGCTTGGGGTTGCCGCCAACCTCTTGCTGATACGCAAAATCCTGCTGCCGCCCGAATAAAAACAGCGGCGATACCGGGGCGTGCAAGTAGCTACGCCGCCGCACGGTGGATATGATAATCCTCCAAATAGAGCGGGCCGTAATATCATCCGCCCGCGTCCAGCCGGCAGCTTGCATGGCTGCGTGCAGTTGGGCTTCGCTGCCACGTACGCCAATATTAACCGGGTCGCCCAAAATGCCATCACTCGTACGGGTGCGGCCAATAAAATAATCCGGCACGTAAATATAGCTTAGAATCCGGTGCAGCCGCGGTAAGCCTAGGTAAGCCACCACCACCCAAAAGACTACAAAGTAGACCCAATACTCAAAGTTAAGCCCCCAGCCAGCCATAAACAGAATTGCCCCCAGCCACAAGGCGGCAATACCAGCAAACACAAAGAAGAACCGGTCCAGCACCTCTACCACGGACGACCGGCGGCGCATCCGGAACGAGCGCTTTTGAACTGGCTGCTGGGTGGATTGCTGGGCTGCATGCTCAGGGGTGGGGGCTGATAGTTTCATCCACTTTAGTATAGCATATACCAAGGAAGCCCCCAGACTGCGGAGGACCTGGGGGCTTCATGACACCTGTTTGTTTGGGCCTAGTGTACCCCACCACGCCATGTGGTGCAAGCGTAGGCGCTTTACTTCACTTCTTCTTTTTTCTTTACAACCAGGAAACCATTGCGCTCAATTTCCCATACAATGCGGTCTGCCGGTAGATCCGCTGGAACACCGCGGTCATTCTTCTCGTTTTTGCTAAAAAAGTAAATGGTGACTTGCTTACCACCACGTAGTGTAACATCCGATTTATGTAGGTAATATGTAACGCCCTTTGAATTTGTGTGACTGTATGCCATAAGAATGTATACCTCCTTAACGTGAACATCTTACATTTTTTACACTACATGGCGCTATGTATGATGTCAACCCCTTACTCGTTATGCTTACCCCTTATGATTGCGGCGGCGTCGGCCGTTTGCGGCGTTTCACACGCAGTATCAGCAGCAGGCACCATAGGGCAATAGTACGCACGATGATCACCCCAATAATGATAATAATGGCGATGATCACCCAGCCAGCTAGGTCGAATGATAACAGTGGTGGAGCGTAGGAATAACGGTAATTATCGCCGTCTGGCAGGGCTAGTGTTGCAACCGGGTTCTTGCCAGGGCCGCGCTTGGCGTGCTCTGCGCGCGAACACTCCACATAGCCTTGCCCATAACCCGAATATTGCGGCCGGCAAATATCATCCACTTCTTTATTAATTGGGTTAGCGCGGCTTGTCTCGACGGCTTTTTTAACAAGCTCGGCACTATCACGGTCAAACTGCTTCTGTAGGTAGACGGTATTACCATCGGTATTCATATGGTGGGCCACGTAGTGCTGTAGATTCAGCAAGGCCGCCTTGATATCCTCTGGCTTGCCCTTTGCATCAGCGGCAATCACCGCATCGCGGCGCTCTACCATACCGATGTTATTAAGCCGCAGCAAGGCCGCTGCCGCGAGCACTAGTAATATCAGCAGCAGCACCAGCTGCCAGGTGCGGACCCTACTGATGCGCTTAAGTGCGCGCTTGACTGTACGAATATCTGCCATATACCCACCATAAAGGTTGTGGCTTTAGTATAGCAAACCAACCGGGCAGCAGCAATATACCAGCCAGGGCCGCTCCCCCTGCCCGCACAATATAAAAAGTGGTATAATAAACGAACGATGACAAAACGCATATACTTTGCTGGTATCGGTGGCGTGGGGATTGGCCCACTGGCTATGATTGCCCACGATGCCGGCTACGACGTAACTGGCTCCGACCAAGCCACAAGCCTGATGACAGAGCAGCTTGATAGCGCTGGCGTTGCCTACACGCTTGACCAATCCGGCAGCTACCTACGGGCCGAGCATGCCAAGCAGCCCTTTGCCTGGTTTATTCATACTGCCGCCCTACCTGATGACCACCCCGAGCTGGTAGCTGCCCGCGAACTGGGGATTCGCACTGCCAAGCGCGATGAGCTCCTTGCCCATATTATTACGCACACTAAGCTCAAGCTGGTAGCAGTTGCCGGCACCCATGGTAAAACAACCACCAGTGGCATGCTGGTATGGGCGCTGGAGCAACTAGGCGTGCCGGTCAGCTACTCGGTGGGTAGTAATCTTCCCTTTGGCCCAAGCGGCGTGTACCGCCCAGGCAGCGAGTATTTTATCTACGAATGCGATGAATTCGACCGCAATTTCCTACACTTTACACCGTGGCTTAGCCTGGTAACTTCGGTGGATTACGACCACCCCGACACCTACCCCACAGAGGCGGACTACCAAGCCGCCTTCCGCCAGTTTGGGGAACAATCTAGCCATGTGATCACCTGGCAGCAGCTTGGCACCATATTTAACCCGCGTAATGTACACCTGCTGGCGCAGCCAACTGCTGGCTTAACCATCCCCGGCCAGCACAACCGGGCTAATGCGAGCCTTGTGCTGGCCGCGCTGCAGCGTATCATAAATGACCAGCCGCAGCAGCTGGTGGCCAGCCCGCCAGCCCACATCGCGGTGCTCAATAGCTTCCCTGGTACCGCCCGCCGGTTCGAAAAGCTTGGTGATAATCTCTATAGCGATTACGGCCACCACCCAGTAGAGATTACTGCCACACTGCAAATGGCCCGGGAGGTCAACCCCCGTGTGGTGCTTGTCTACCAGCCGCACCAAAATGTGCGCCAACACGAAATTATCAGCCAGTACACAGACGCCGTCTTTGCAGATGCCGAGCATATCTATTGGCTACCAACCTACCTCACGCGCGAGGACCCGCGCCTACCTGTGCTCACCCCGGTGGAGCTCACCAAGGGCATAACCCACCCGCACCTACAGCAGGCCGACATGAACCCAGCCCTGTGGCAGCAGATTCAGGCCGCCCGCCGTAGTGGCGCCCTGGTGCTAGCAATGGGGGCTGGCTCAATCGATGAATGGCTCCGCCAGCAACTCACGCAAGGCCACTAAGGCAGCCTAAGTTATGAACCGCCACAATCGTGCACCACACCAGCCAGGTGAGCTACCCCAGCCCGAGCATGGCATGCTACATAGCGATGGCCTGCTGTGGGATATACGCGACCAATTGCAGCAAACCATCGATAGCGGTGACCTCAGCTACGATGAGCTCACCCAGTATGCAGCGCAGCTGAACCGTGAGCTAACTGGTACAGCGCCAGAGGTACCAACCCACCACGACCTCATGCCGCTACAAGACCAATTTAGGCCCGGCGTGGCGCTCCTCTACCAGCTGGACACGCTCGGTAGCGATATCTACAGGCTGGGCACTATACTGCCAGGTGTGTACCTGACGGCCGAGCTATGGCAGCATAATGGCTTGCTGGTGCCAGAGCCGGTGCTGTATATCCCGGTGACTCATGAGCAAACCCGCGGCGGCGCGACGAATACCCACACCAATACGCAGCACGTTGATGATTATGCCCGCCTACCAGTGGTGCACTATGGCCAGTGGTGTGAGGCCTATGGCGGCGCCCTGGGTGATAACATTGCCCGCTACCAGCAGGCCTATGCGGCTTTTCGTAGTGCGCCGCTCACCCAGCCGGCAAGCAGTAATGACTTTCGCCAGTTTAGCCCCCGTATTCGGTGGCCAAGCCATAGCTAATGCGCACTTCCGCCTCGCCGAGCACCCCCCGGCCCATAGATCCATAATCCATACACTGTCGCTACAAGTTTAGCGTTCGTCGCCACTGCCACCAAGTGCCTGGCGCTGGCGGCGGCTCGCTAGCTTGGCGTTATTTACCTGGGCGACCTCCTCAAGGCTTGAGCCCAACAGGTGCGCGATAGACGTCACGTACCACAGCACATCACCAAGCTCCTTAATAATCGCCGCGACGTCAGCGGGCGTGAGCTCGCCCCGCTTATCGCGCAGGAGCTTTTTAAATTTCTCTTGCACCTCGCCGGCCTCACCGCTCAGGCCCAGAACCTGGCCCATTAGCTGGGCATCGATCTGGCCGTAGTGGTACTGATTAGTTAGTGTTGCCAGTGCTTTTTGGCTATATTCATCAAGTTGCATCATACCTCCTTACCCCTTTAGTATGCCAGTGGTAGCACGTAGTTGCAAACAACCGGTAGCCGGCGTACAATGGCTGCACACCGATACCAGCCTAAGATTCCACAAGATACCATTGCCATCATGCCAACGATACACCGATACCGCTGCTCACCCGAGGCCAAGCCGCGCACCGTAGCGCACCCGCATACCCCAGAACACACCGGGCCCACCCTACACCCGGCCGTGCAAGAATGGCGCCAAGCCTTTTACGGATTGTAGCTAGGCCGCGTGGGTGGCGCTGCTTTAACAAAGTGCGTCACCAAGCCTTGGCTCAGCCAGCGGCGTTCATAGGTGGTCAGCAGCTTATACTCTGGCGGGAGGCTCGATTCATGCAGATCAAACGATAGCTCCTGAATATGCCAGCCAGCTGCTACCAGTTGCTCGAGGCTCCAGGCAAAAAAGCTAGGGTTATCGTGCTTAAGATACAGGGCACCACCAGGGGCAAGCACCTGCTGGTACTGGGCCAAAAAATGCGGGTGCGTTAGCCGGCGCCCAGCCGAACGGCGCTTTGGGAACGGGTCCGGGAAGGTTAGCCACACTGCCTGGGCGTGGCCTGGCTCGATAAGTTCGCTCAGTTGATCCGCCCGGGCGCGCACAAAGCGCACATTGCTAAGGGCCTGCTCCTCTGCCTGGCGAGCCCCTACCTGCAAGCGGTCACCCTTTACATCCAAGGCCAGCACCTGTGCCTGCGGGTTCCTAGCTGCAAGCTGCGTACTAAACAGGCCCGTGCCAGCGCCTATTTCTATATGGCTGATTGGCTGGGGCGGCTGGGCACACCACTCGTCGTACTCAAAGCACAATGGTGAATTAGCAAAGAGCGCAAAGCGGTACTTTTTGCGCTTACGGGTAATGATAAAATCGTCGGGGTTCAGCATGGCTATTCTGCACTAATACCCAAGGTTTGGTCGCTAATATCGGCTGGGTTAAAAGCACCGGTATGCTTGGTAATATCGTTATATTTACCACGGTACATCTTTTTAAACTCGGCCACATTCTGCTCGTTGAGCTTTTGGTTGGTTGTAAAGCCGGTAAACTGGTCAGAGGTTTTAATTTGGTTGCGTACCGCCTGGTAGGCTGGGCGGCTCAGATCAAGCTGGGCAGCACCCGACTGGCCATACAGATACATGCTAAATACCATCAGCGCCATAGCAATAATAATAGCACTCATAATTGTGGTAACCAGCAGTGCGCTAAGGCCCATAATAGAAGTATGGCGCAGGCGCTCAGCCAGTGATTGAATCGGTGCGGCTAGCCTATTCATGCTGCTCCTTTAGCTGCCCCGGCAGCGAAGCTTCAAAGGCCTCGAACGCGACGTAATAATCATTGGCAATGCGCTGCAGCTTACCAACCCGCTGGTGGACCTCCTGGCGCATACTCTGCACTGTCTTTAGCTCCAAATAAAACTGCTGCGACTGGGTGCGGCAATCGCTCTTTAGCAAGTGGTTCATAGCAAACTCGTAGGTTTTATAGCTATCGATAAAGGCAGCGTGTTCCTTCTGGAAGGCGGCGGCATGAGCAAGCAGTTTACCGCCGTCTAGATTCTGGCTGGCGATCTTTGTATTGAGCTTGGTGATCAGCTTGCTCGACAGACTATCGTAAGCCTGGCCAAGAGTCACACGCATCACACCATCGCGCTCATGCACCTTAGAAAGCTTAAGCTTAACATGAAAGCAGTCCATGGTTATATGGGTAAAAATGCCTTCGTTATCGGGCTTAAGCTGGCCTTGATTAGTCTGGGCGGTAGCAACTGGAGCTAGCAAAAAGCCAAAGGCTACCAAGCCCATCAACACACGCGCTGTTCGGTTCATTATTACTCTAGTATGCACGGTTTTTGCCGAGTGGTCAAGTCTACTTTAACTGGCGAACACTACGGCTTACATGGCGGCCAGTACGGGCAGCCGAGCCTGCTGCGCTAGCAACGTGCTGCTTTGCTTCGGCACCAAGCTGGCGAGCTTCGACGCCAATTTTACCAGCTGAATCCTTAGCTTTGGCAGCAAAATCCTTGGCTTCGCGCGCTACTTCGCCAAAGCCCTGCTTAATATGCCCGGCTGATTCGTTATACACCACCTTGGCTTCTTTAGCCTTGGCAGCACCAACCTGTTTAGCCTTTTGGGCGGCCTTGTGTAAGTCCTGGCGAGTTTCCGCCCCGCTCTTTGGCGCTACAAGCCTACCAGCCACGTACCCAACCGCAGCGGCACCAAGTATGCTCAGTAATTTCTTCATAATACCTCCTTATTTCTTCCTTTTGCCGCCACTTGTAAACGCACGTGCTGCAGCCGCAAATACTGTGGTTGGGCTGAGCCATGCAGTGGCCGATGCTAGGTTTTTGGTGATGGTTTGGGCCTGGCTTGTCAGGGTGCGCAGACGCGCGAGTACCACAATTACCAGGCCAAGCAGCACCACAATCACAACGGATAGCATCACCACAGTAATAGTCAATAATATAATTGCAATTTCGGTTGGGCTCATAGCACTCCTTCTTTAGGTTTACTCCTAGTATACCATGGACGCGTACCAGGGCGACACGACGCCCGCCATTACCGTCACGCCCTGGGCACCAACCCATCCTTCTGCAGCCCACTAAGCGCAGCAGCAAAACGCGGGTCACCCCGCAGCTCCTGGGTAATGACACTCAGTGGTTGCCCCTGCGCCATGCGCCGCACAATTTCACCCCGCATCTGGCGCAGGCTGCCAGCAAAGCGCGACTGCCGCGTGTAGTGCCGGCTGGTACCGAGCTGGCCCTTACCCGCCGCCTTCAGCTCAGCGCCGTAGTCCATCAGCGCCCAGAACCACTGGCGGGGTTGCTCTTTATCCATCGTCTGCGTCACCAGCGCCAGCACATCCCTATCTGCCACGCGCTCCTGCCCAGCAAAAAAGTGATTAAAATACACCGTGCGGATATTGGTCTCTACAAAGGCGGTTGG
>JABCON020000021.1 GCA_013333595.2 Candidatus Saccharimonadota bacterium | reverse complement strand
TTGACCAAGCCATCAATGGCACTGGTCATAACATAAATCACTCCGCGCGGCTTGGACATGGTTTTATTGTAGCAGACTAGTCACTGTACAGCCACTCACTTACGCCGCCGTGGCGTGAGCAAGCACCGCGGCCAGTGGCGCTCGATTGCCGGCCATCTCGGCAGATGGCGCCTGTGCGATGCGAAGTGTGGTGCTCGGGTTGTGTAGTTGGCTGCGGTGCTGGCTGGGGCGCCGGTGCTGGCTTGGGTGTGCGGACAATAATGTGGGTAACCGGTTGTGTCGTGACCGTCGTTTTGTTTTCGTAGCCAGGTTTGCTTGGCTTGCAGATTTGCTTGGTGCCAGGTTTGCCTTCCTGTTTGATAGAATCGGTGTGCCCGTAGGCGCTCGATTCGCCTTCGTAGTGCGTTTCGAAAGGGATTTCTTCGGTTGAGCAGTCTGTGTAAGTGACAGGTGGTTTGGCGGGTGGGGTACTAACGGAGTGATGTTGTTGGGGGCTAGTACCTGCTGATGCAAGGGCACTGACAAAGTAAATACCAGCAATAATGCCAACTATCTTTTTAGAAATGTTTACAGTCGTTTTCATGGGTGAAGGCCTTTTTAATAAGATTGACCCTATTAGTATAATACGCTCATGGCTATTTTCAATATAAAACTTAATAAAAACTTAAGAAAATAGGCTGTATAATAGGTAAAAGGTATATAGCAGAAGCTCCATGAAAATCCCCGCTCGTCTCAAACCCAACTCCCGCCACCGCGAAGAAGTCGTAGTGGGTAGCGACGGCACGTATATCATCTACACCAAGGCGCCGGCAATTGAGGGCCGGGCGAATGCGGCGGCTATTAAGCTGCTGGCTCAGTATTTTGGCGTGCCGCAGTCTGGGGTAAGGCTGGTGCGCGGGGCAAGGGCAAAGCACAAAGTGTTTTTGATTGATATATAAGCCGCCGTGGGCAAGGTGAGCAAGCGGCGCTGCTATGATATGCGTACGGCTAGTGTGATAGGCGAGACTAAGGGTATTTTACCCCTGGTTCGGTTTTGCCAAGCAGGGTGCTAACGGTCACGAACTGGTAGCCTTGCTGCTTTAAGGAATCAAGAATACACGGCACAGCATCAACTGATGTTGGGTGGATATCATGCATCAGAATAATGGCACCTGGGGCGGCTCCGGCTACTGCCCGGCTACATACAACACTGCTATTGCGGTCTGCCCAGTCGCGCGTATCCACCGACCACAAGATGGAGGCCATGCCCTGGGCGCGCAGCTCATCAAGTACCGGCTGGTTAAAGCCGCCATAGGGTGGGCGCATCAGGATAGGGCGTTGGCCAGTAACCTTGGCGATTGCATCACTCGTGGAACGGATTTCGGCCTGGACGCCCTCTGGCCCTAGCTGTGTTAGGAGTGGGTGGCTCCAGCTGTGGCTGCCAATCTGGTGGCCGTTGGCTTGCATGCGGCGCAGTACACCTGGCTGGGTATTTACCTTACTGCCAATCACGAAGAAGGTCCCTTTAGCCCCAGCACGCTCCAGTGTATCAAGCAGGCCAGCGGTATAGATACCGGGGCCGTCATCAAACGTTAGCGCGATGCATTTAGCCTGGCCGCAGTTGCCGCTCGGCGCCTGGGCGGCTGGCGGTGGGGTTGGTACAGGTGCTGGCTTAGGCTTGGGCGGCTCCTCTGCCGGGGGGTCGGGTACGGTAATCAAGCGTTTTGCAAAGGGATTTTGCAAGTGTTTCGCAATGCTCGCAAGCGGTAGTTTAATGGTCAATGACCCATACGAGGCGGGCAGCACTGTTGCGGCGCTAAATTCCCACACCAGCGTGTTTTCGTCCTTAAAGATAAAGTTTGCTAGCGTATCTTTGGTAAGGTAGCTATCTAGGTCCTCGGGGGCTTCTTTTTTCTCGTGGCTAAGGGCTTGGCGGGCGCTATGGCGGGCGGCCTCAACAATCGCCTGGCTACTTTGGGGTGAGCGGTTGGTGAGGTCATCAAGGCTAATAGTCGCGCCAGTCTGCTTATTGAAGGTCCAAAACCGGGTGGTGTGCATGGGGTGGGCGCCGTGGGTATGCTGCGTGGCATGGACCAAAATCGATAAAGCTGCCGAGCTATTGTGGGTTACCTGGTAGCTGGTGTGCTCGGCCATAATACCAGGCAAGGTACTGCCGGCCGCAACAGCCTTGTTAAACTCACTATCGATATCATCTATAGCGTTTGCAACGGTTTTGTTGATAGTAGCGTTTTCGGTGATGGGGTATTCGAGTGAGGTAGTCTGCCGGTCGGTGCGCCGCACAACGAATTTAGAGCGAATACCCTTGTAGCGTGAATCAGCAAAGTAATACTTTTCGTCTGACTGCTGGGCGGTTTGTGCTGGCGCCATGCCGGTGGTGCGCAGGTAGTACACCAGCCCTGCAATAACGATAACAGTGATAGCAAGTAGCCCACACGCGACCCATTGCCAGCGCTTGTGGCGTGTTTTTGGTGGGGTATCTACCGGTTTTGTGGCCATAGTCACCTTCAGTATAGCAATTTTTAAGATAAATGTAAGTGCCTAAATAAGCTATACTAGTAAGAAAGGAGGAACTATGCCAAAAAACATCGCGATTGTGACCGGTAGTATGCGCCCAAATAGCGCTGGCGCTGGCCTGCTGCCAACCGTGCAAGCAGCAGTAGAGGCCGCTGACATGACGGCTACAGTAGTAGATATACGGACCGCTGAGCTGCCGTTTTTTAACGATAGCCATACGCCATCGCAGGAGGGGTTTGCCCCGAGTGACCCGGCCGTTCAGCGTTGGGCGCACACGGTGGCTACGGCCGATGCCCTTATTATGCTCACCCCAGAGTATAATGGCCAACTGAGCGGCGCCCAAAAGAACGCCATTGACTGGCTGCATAAGGAGTGGCACAATAAGCCGGTTGGTATTATTGCGTACGGCTGGCATGCGGGCCACGGCGCACAGGCGCAGCTGGTAGCACTGCTGAAGAAGCTGAAAGCTCGCCCAGTAGCAGCCCAGGGGCTAACCCTTCTGCAGGATATTAGTACCAGCGGTAAGCCTCTAGCTACGGGTCAGGCACAAGGTAGTATAACAACACTTATTAATACAATTGTAAAGGGAATATAATGGAATACGACGCACTAATTATTGGTTTTGGTAAAGCTGGTAAAACACTGGCTGTGCGGCTGGCGACGGCTGGGCAACGGGTGGCGCTGGTGGAGCAATCACCGCAGATGTATGGCGGCACGTGTATTAACATTGCCTGTATCCCGACCAAGACGCTGGTGAGCGCTGCTGCACAGGGTTTAGGGCTGGATGAGGCTCTGGCCCGCAAGACCAGCGTGGTTACCAAGCTACGCACCAAGAATTACCACATGCTTGCCGATAACCCTGGCATCACCGTGGTGGACGGCCGGGCAACGTTCGTTGATGCGCACACGGTGCGTGTGGAGGGCGGCGAGGACAGCCTCGAGCTACGTGCGCCTAAGCTATTCATTAATACGGGCTCAACCGCTACCATACCACCTATACCTGGGGTAGAGACGAGTAAGCGTGTCTATACCAGTACCCAGCTACTGGTAGACGAGCCACGCCCGGCTAGCTTGGCGGTGATTGGTGGGGGCTATATTGGCCTGGAACTTGCATCTACCTACGCAGCGCTTGGCGTCAAGGTGAGCCTCTACCACCGGGGTGACCGGCTCCTGCCGCAGGAGGACCCGGCTATTGCCCAGGCAGCTACCGAGGCACTAGCAGCCCAGGGTGTTACTATCTATACACAGGCCCCAGTGACGCAATTTACAGATACCGCACATGGGGTGATGGTAACCGCCGCTGGCCAGAGCCAGGAATACAGCGCCGTGCTCCTCGCGACTGGCCGCCAGCCACATACCAGTGGGCTGAATTTAGCTGCCGCTGGTGTGGCTGTTGATGAGCATGGTGCGGTGGTTGTGAATGATCAGCTCCAGACCAGTCAGCCACATATTTGGGCTATGGGCGATGTCAATGGCGGCCCGCAGTATACCTATATTTCGCTGGATGATTACCGTATTGTGGCAAGCCAACTACTGGGCGATGGCAGCTACACACGGGCCAAGCGCCAGCATGTACCATATGTTGTCTTTATGCAAACGCCGCTAGCTCGCGTTGGCCTGACAGAAACCGAAGCACGCAAAGCCTACGGCGATGATGTCCGCGTCAAGGAGCTCCCAGCTATGGCCGTGCCGCGCATGCATGTTGATGCCAAGCCGACTGGCCTCCTAAGAGCAGTTGTCCACGCACAAACCAAGGCGATTCTTGGCGCGACGCTGTTTTGCCAGCAGGCGCCCGAGGTGATTAATACCGTCACTACCGCTATGAACGCCAAGCTACCATATACCGCACTGCGTGATCAGATCTTTACCCACCCAACGGTGAGCGAAGCGTTGAACGACCTGTTTGCTATTCCAGAAGCGTAAATAGCTTAAACGCGTACAGGCCCCCTATAGTAAAACTCCCCTGCTATCAAGTGGGGGAGTTAGTGCTATGTGATGCGGCTCAACTTACCAGTCAAACCCACCAATATCATCGCCGCGTGTTTGGCTAATGACGTCCTGTATATCAAAGTCCTCCAGCTTCCCATAGGTACCAGTTTGCGTATCCATATAGCTATCCACAAACAGGCCAATATCTTCTATATCTGGCGCAATGGTAAGCGTTTGTGGGTCAAACATATTGCTTACATCGCCTAGGCGGCCGATGGTAGCATCGTGGCTGTAGCGGATATCGGTATAGGTTTCGGTATCTAGGTGGCGGATGGCACCGTGCGAATCAAGCGCAAAATTCTTAGCCTGGGCATCGCCATGGATAAAGCCATGGTTGTGGAGTTCCGCCATAGCGCGGCCCGCTACCTGGTACATAGCTCGGCGGGTTTCTGCCGGGGTGTTAGGGTTCCATAGGTAGTTATCGAGTGTATTGACGTTATGCTCGTAGCGGGTTAGTACGCCAACGCGCTGCGCCCCACGTGGGGTATCTTCTGCCCGAATAAAGCCAAGTGGTGTGTAGGTTTTGTGCTCACCAAAGCGCTCGTTCACGGCCTTGGCTGCTAGGAACTCGCGGCTGGCCGTAATAGGGTGCACGTATTTAACGGCTACCAGCTCGGTGATGGTGCCGGCTTCTGGCTGTGCCAGGTGTAGTTGGCCAAAGGCAACCTCGGTACGGCTGTGCTGGCGGCCGCGCTCCAGGCCGGGTACGCGGTTAAGGCTGTGGCTGCGAATATGCTGGTCATCAACGGTAGCCTGTATGCCAGAAATTTCTGGTGGCAAAAGCACTAAATCGCCAGTGGCAAGGCTGCCAAGTTTATTGACTAATGCTTGGTGCTGGAACCTATGTTCGGCGGCGGTTTCACTATGTGGGATGTATGCGGTATCGAGATAGTCAACGGCACCAACCGGCTGAATTGGGTCGCCATCAATGATTAAGTTTGGTGCGATTTTTTCACTCATATCGTTATATTTACCATAAAAATAATAGGTAGTCAATAGCGGGCACACTGTTGCCTGATAGAGTTGCACTATACACTGGGTGTATAGTATGATAGATAGCATGACAAACCAACCACCCATCCAACCAACACGTAAAAAACGCTCACTACTCAAACGGCTGGCACTCGGCTTTGGCATATGCTGCGGGCTTGGCCTGGTTGTGCTGCTGGGTTTGATACACCACTACGGCCC
>JABCON020000020.1 GCA_013333595.2 Candidatus Saccharimonadota bacterium | reverse complement strand
GTAAATTGGTTGTGCTTTTTGCCGTAGGTTTTGGTAATATGCCGTAGTTCAATCATATCCTTCTCCTTATTCTGCCCTTAGTGCCTCGATTGGGTCAAGCTTGGTTGCTTTGCGGCTGGGGAGGTAGCTGGCAATAATGCCGAGGATAGCCAGTAGCAATACCAGCGCGATCATCTGCCAGGCTTCAGGCAAAAGCACCTGCATGCCCTGCTCGAACTTGAGCTTTTCGACGATCCAGGGGTTCAGCAGGCTCAGCAGGCTGGCCCCGCCTGCGCCAATCACGCCGCCGATGACGCCAATCAGCGCCGCCTCGTAACGGAAGAGCTTACCAACATCGCGGCTGCGCATCCCCAGCGCCTTCATCAGGCCAATCTGCTGCGTTCGCTCCAGCACCGAGATGTACATAGTGTTAATAATCCCAAACATACTGGCCAGCAAGGCAAGGGCACCAAAGGCCAGCAGGCCATACTGCGCGCCGTTAATGATGCTGAGCATACCCTCCTTGGCTTCACTAAAGGTCTGGGCTTGGTAATCCCCACCACCGAGCTTGACGACGGCGTCTTTGACGGCAGCGGCATGCTCGTCGCCATCAGCCCGTACCACCACGCTAAAGTACTGGTTGGCTTTGCCGGGGGCTTTGGTTTTGTTGTTGATGAGCATGGCGTCATCGGTGGTAATCGTCACACCAGGCTGGTAGCCAATCGATGCCATACCGGCTGTTTCGACCGCCACGATCTTTAGCTGCACGTCGTGCGCGCCACCCGGCCCCTCGGCGTGCAATGTGATGGTTTTGCCCACCGCATCCTGGGCCGAGCCAAAGCCAAAGTCAGCCAGATACTCCTTGGCTAGGATGGCCTGGCCGGGTGCCAGGTCGGTGCCATCATCAGTTTTGGTCAACTCACCGGCCACAATTTTGGATGATTTACCCTCATTCTTGACGTTGATCGAGGCAATCAGCCGCTTGTGGTTGGCCGGGCTCTCGACATAGCGTACCGCCTGGGTCACATTCACGTACGGCCGCACCGCCTTGACGTGACCTAGCTTGCTGAGCTTGGCGACATCGTCATCACTCAGCATGACAGCACCGGTCTCGCTGATGGCCTTGTTCTGGCCGTATTCAGGCAGCTTGGTTTCGTCGCGGGTATGCGTCACATACACCGTCGAGGCGCTACCGGCGCTTTCTATCACCGTGGTCAAAAAGGCCCGGCCGCCATTACCCAGCATCAGCGCCACCCCAATCGTAAACGCCCCCACCGACATTGCCAGCGCCGTCAGCGCCGTACGCGCCTTGGCCTGGCGCAGGTTCCGCCCCGCCCGGCGGGTTATATCGATTATCCTCATATCTATACCTACTTCCTTTCTGCTTTATATTACTATGCTATACAAAGTAGTAAAGAAAGTCAATATATTTTTATACAAATAGTAGCTTGCTAGTACATAGCTGCTATGGCCCAGCTAGCGCCGGCCCCGCCCCGACCGGCGCCGCGTGCCCTTGCCCACCCCACCGCGGCAAGCGTATACCACCAAAGCAGCGATAATGACGAGAGCAATGCTCAGCACCCCCAGGGGCGAAACCAGCCAGCGGCGCCAGGCCGCATTCTGGTAGGCCTGTACCCCAGCGTGGCTGCGGGGAATCTGCGCGCCGAGGCGTATAAACTCATCCGCCGCTAGGTCGGTATGCTCAATGTGGATGGCACCAGCCTTGGTGGTAGCAACTTTGCAGGGGCCAAGCACGCCTTCGCCCTGCGTACGAAACCGGTTACATACCAGGGTATTTTGTGGAATGCTGGCTTCGGCCAGCACCTGCTCGGGGAAGATGATATCGGCAACCAGCTGGCGGGTGGCCACGCGTGGCCGTGGCAGCGGCAGGCTGTAGTCAAGCTGGCCGTAGCTGGCGCTGCCGGTCATCGTGCCAATAATATTCGTCACGTTATAGGTAATGGTGTAGGTGTGCTGGCCGCTTAGGGGGCGCGTGGCCTGCTGGTCGCCAATCAGCATGGTCGCGTGCTGCTCGCTACTGCCACTCCGACTATTGCCTTGGTTATGCTGGCGCAGGCGCACGGGCACCGTATGGCCGGCCTCGTCGTGTACCGCTATGCCACTAGCCTGGGGCATCGGTGGCCGGTACGCCCGGTAGGCACGCTCAATAACCGTGCCTGTATTACCTGGGGTAAATGCCACGGTGAGGGTTTCCGTTACAGCTGCGTTTAGCGTTATGCCATCTGCCGCGGGCTCAACCCGGACAGTTAGTTTATCGTGGAGGGCCGTGTAGCTGGCCACCTGCGCCCGGCTCTGCTGGCTCAGCAGCCAGGCACCACCAAGCGCCACGACGGCGCACAGCAGCACACTGGCGCCAATTACCCAGCGCTGTTTTGCCCGCCGAGCTGCCGCAGCAGGGCGGTGCTTACCAGCCGCCGCCACCGCCGCCACCTCCGCCGCCGCCGCTAAAGCCACCACCAGTGGAGCCACCGCTGCTGGAGCTATAGTTAGAAGCCTGCGTGACCGACGAAGACATATCGCTCGCTAGGGCTGCGAACATCGCCCCGCGCATAAAGTCGCCACCGGTTGCCCAGGTTGGCTGTGTGCCAGTGGCTTCGTACAAATTACCCATTTCCTTCATCCATTGGCGTTCCTGGCCAAATAGCACCGCATACGGCAGCACGCGCTCGTAAAGCTTCAGCCGGGCGGAGCGGTTGGTGGCGGCATCGATATCGCCGACCTTCTCGACCGCTTGGGGTGACTGCAGCATGCGCAGGCGGTCTGCTTCGGCCACGCTAATATAGCGCTTCAGCCCCTGCAGGTAGCGCACCAGCTCGGCGCCCTCGGCAGACTTACGGCTCCGGGCCCGGGATGAGCCAATAAAGGCCACGATACACAGCAGTAGCATCGCCCCACCACCAATGAACGCCAAGCGGCCACTTTCCATAAACCCAGCCGCCACCAGGATCACAATCAGCAGCACCAGGGTAATAACGGCAGCACTATCAAAGTAGTTTTCCTCCGGCTTATTATTAGCGTAGAGCTTGCTTTGCTCCACCGCCCGTTGCATACGGCTGGTAGCCGAGCTGATATTACTTGCCCGCAGGCGAATATTAGCCAGCGTCACACTATCCCCCACTGCTGGCATGCGGCCACCAAACAGGGCTCGCACCAGGGCTTGCTCGTGCGTGCCAAGGGTTTCCATACTCTTTTGCACGACAAATCTATATGCAGCACTCCTTAAAAAGCTCTTTTCTTTGGTCTGGCGGATTTCGATATAGTGGCGCACCGCGAGGT
Organism: Candidatus Saccharimonadota bacterium; assembly: GCA_013333595.2. Lineage (GTDB taxonomy): Bacteria > Patescibacteriota > Saccharimonadia > Saccharimonadales > Saccharimonadaceae > SDRW01. Next base: position 5,798 of record JABCON020000020.1, on the reverse strand, counting down.
CCAGCAGCAGCGCTGTAATGGCCGCTTGCTTGCGGTTGGTTACCACGGCGGATTCCAGCACGCTGTAGTGCTTTGGTGGCAGATACTCGGCTACCAGTGGGCGGCGCATAATGGCCCGGGCTGCCCGGTAGTGTTTGCCTTCGCGGCGCATACGGGCAAGGAGCAGTAGTAGCGTAATACCACTGACACCAGCAATTGCCCAGGCACCGTAGCGGTCCATGTAGTCAATCACCCGTTCGGCCCAGGTTTTTTGGTACTGGGCAAAGGTACCCGGGCGAAAGCCAAGTGCTATCGTCATACCTTCGCCTGGGCGGAGGCTGCGGGTGTGGGCAGTCAGGCTGGGGCTGCCTGATTCTTGCTCGGTAATGGTGCAGCGTGTGCTGGCGCCCTTGGAGCCGTAGTAGCAGTAGGCCTTGCCGCTGCGGGCAGCGCGGACATCGCCACCGACGATATCCAGATCCACCTGCGCTTGGGCAATTGGTACGCGCCACTCTGTGCCGATGGCGTCCCAGTAGAACTCGGTTGCCTTGGTATCGTTATAGTCACGCACAACATCCTGCTGCTTATAGCGGATCACGTACGTCTTGCTGCCATGCACATAGGTGCCCTTGCTGCCAATCCGCAAGGTATCGCCATTCCAGTGGTACGGGATATCCTGGCCGTTTTCGTCCTGCACACTCTGGAGCTCAAACTTAGTTGTGTGGCCGTTGTACTTTTTAACAAAACTCCGCTCAATGCCGTGGTTGCTATTGGCGGAGGGGAACAAGGCGGTGATTGTTTCGGTCGTTTCCAGCTGGGAATGCTGGTCGGCCCGGCGTTCCAGGCGCATACCCACATGGTAGTTAGTAATGGTAAAATTATCGCTCGCTGCCTGCGCTGGTAGCGCGCCGAGTAGCGCGGTACACGCCCCTACGGTAGCTAGCAAAATCGCTCCTAATACTCGTTTCATATCCCTATTATAGCAGATAACGCAACCGTATTGCCCGGTATACCCGCCGGATGGGGCCGGTAGCACCCGCGTCATGGCGAGGCACAGGCCGTCTATTACCCTACAAATACCGGGTGGAGCCAAAGGGAATTTTACGGGTGATACGCGACTGCTGGCTCAGCGTATGGGCGCTATGGATGGTGCGGTCACCAAAGCGCTGATTGATGGCATCGATACTGGCCGTCAGCTGAGCATTGCTGGCAATATCATCACCAAACAGCAGCAACTGCCGGCTGCCGGCTGGGGTGAGCTGGTAGCAGGTGACCCCAATCTCGCGCACGTCATCCGGTGCCCCGGCCCACAACTGGCGGGCTAGTGCGTAGATGGCTTGGTTACTACTAAACGGGGCTGGTTCCATATGGCGGGCCTGCCAGTAACCACTGTGGCTAGCCTGGGCTGCACTACCACTCCCCTGCCGCCTGTGGCCACCGCGCGCATGTACCTGCACACCGCGCGCCCACACCCCGGCCTGGCGTATTTTGGCGCCAACGTCCTCGCACAGCTGATGTAGGCGTTGTAAAATTTGCTCGCTAGTGAGCTGGCGGCTTTCGAGCACATACTGGCGGCCAGCGGTCCTCAGTGGCGAATCACGCTTATCGACCTCGTAGCCGCGCAGGCGTTGGTACCACTTGCTGCCATCTATACTTTTAAACACCAGCTGGCGCAGGGTGGCTTCATCGGCGGCCAGAAATTCAGTCGGTGTTGTAACACCAACCGCACGGAGCTTGGCGGCGGTGCGCTCAGCGATACCGGTGAGGTCGGTTAAGCGTAGCTGCCCCAACTGCTGGGCAAGCGTTGTGTGGTCAATCAGCGTTAGGCCATCGGGCTTGTGCAGGCTGGCGGCGGTTTTAGCCAGGAACCGGTTGGGCCCAACACCCACATTACAGCGCATAGCCTGGCCAACCTCGCTGTACAGGCGCTGCTTTATCTCGCGGCCTATCGCCAGCATATCCCCCGCCCGAGTCTCGGGCGGGGCCTCGGTCATATCAATCACGCCTTCATCGATGCTCTTCATGCGCACATGGGGTGAATACTCGCTCATAATGCGCATCAGCTGGTGGTAGACATAGCGGTATTTGGGTGGGTCGCTTTCCAGCACCACCAATCCTGGGCACAGGCGCTTGGCCTCATGCGTGCGCATACCAGTGCCTACGCCGCGGGCTTTGGCCTCATAGCTGGCGGTAATAATGGCGGCGTGACTGCCCAGGCGGTTCACAATCGCCACCGGCCGGCCGCGCAGAGTTACATGAGCCTGCTGCTCCACAGTTGCAAAGCAGCTATTGAGGTCGATATGCATAATCATCGCCCGGGCCGTATTAAGCGGCAGCTGGCCGCGCCGGGCCGCTACCATAGGCGCCCACAGGCTACCACAGCCTGGCTACTGGCCATACATCGCCTCGCGCGTCAGCCACCAGGTAAGGCGTTCACTATCGAACTCCAGCCGGTATTCGCTGGCACCGTCCGTCACGTCAAACACATGCACTGTGCGGCTACCCCGGTGTGTGGGGTGGCGCAAGCCAAGCTCCGTAATGGTAATCGTCTGGCCGCTGGCACGCTTAAACCGGCGTGGCACACACTGCTGGCCCGGGGCCAGGCCGTAGGTTGCCAGCACCTCTACACGCTCATGCAGCTGCCCTGGTTCGTTATCCATAGGCTTATTATAGCAAGCCGGGGCCCTGTGCTCACAGCAACCACCACACTATCCTGCCTTATCAAAAATTGTTGCCATCAGCTCACCGAACTGCTCCTTTAACGGGGTAGCAATGCCGCGATTCTCATCGCTTAACACGATGAGCGTATCGCGAAGATTGAGCGTCAAGCGACCTACTTATACAATGTCCATCCCGTCAAAACCAATAAACTGCCCCTTCGGTAGTTGCTCTTGCAATTTGTTATGTGTTAACCCAGGTAGGTGTGATATGGAATGATACACGACTTTCTTTGCATGCAAATCGCTCACAAAGCGCATGATCTCCTCGCCATGTAAATGGTCCGGATCTTTCTCCTCTCGCGTTAGGTTTTGCAAATCTTTATCCGGCCAGATCTCTTCAAAAAGATATGTTCCGTCAGCAATGGCAGCGTCGACGCCTTCAACCAGTTTAAGCGACTTTTCCGGAACTGCATAATAATCAGCTAGATATGCAATACGCGTCTGTCTGTGCTCCAACAAAAAGCCAAATACATTATTATTGAAATCATCCGCATCCTTCATCTTATCGTGACTGTACATATGACATACAGGGAACGGAGTTACTTTTACATCACCTAAATAAAAACTGTCAAACGGTTTTATGGCAACAACATTGATTGGCATATAATTTATATGCTCCCGCATATACTGTGCCACTCCTTCGGAGCAATAAATATTGATCTTGTCTTTCAGCACTAGTTCCGCATAAAAATGTAGATCAAAAACCCCAAATAAATGATCATTGTGCCAGTGACTAACTAAGAAGTCTCTCACCTTCGGTAAATTAAATTTAGCAGTCTGCATGCGAAAATCTGGTCCAAGCTCCATGACAAACTGCGACTTTTTGGATTTAATATAAAAGCTTGGGCGCATGCGATTTTCGATAGATAAAATATTTTTGCTCGCTATACGACACAGCTTACAGCGGCAAAACGGCGCCGGTGTCCCCTCCCAACAACCAGACCCAAGCATAGTCACTGAGATCCTATCGCTTTTCAGTTCAAAACCACCCACAATATATTTATCAATCTCACGGCTAATGAACACTGGGCAGACCTTAGTCTCTGAACCGTGCGCAACAAAGTTTGCCTTTGCACCATAGCCACCATAGGCCATATTGCCCTGCTCTACGTCATTAACTATTTTGTTCCTTAAGACTTGTGCAATTTTCGCAAAACGTTTAAACTGCAGAGCTTCAATATTCTGCTGAGAGAACAAAGATATATACATCGAAGACTCTTTATGTCGCTCCAGTATATCAGCCACCTCCGACAAATTGTCATAGGTCACAATATAAAACACAGGTGCAAATAGTTCGACGAATTCGCCGGCGTGTTCACGAATATCCTTCTGGATGATAAATGGGGATACAAGATTCTCTTTTATCACACCCTCATGAACAATGTAATCACGATTATCGTCTAGGAATGTTTTTAGGTGCTTCACGTAATCCGAGCGAACAACTGGGCCTATATCTATAGATGTATCGCCGTACTGACCAACGTTTAGTTCTGCTAAGCGAACACGTAGTTTCCTCACTACCATGTCGTAAACAGACCGCTCCACGAATATACAATCCGTTCCCGCACAGTCTTGACCGCTGTTAAACGTGCGCATCTCAACAATTTTTTCTACGGCCACGTCTACATCTGCATTACGAGTGACAACGGCAGGGTTGATGCCGCTCCCATTATAAATAAACAACGCTTCCGGGTTCTCTTTTCTAATTGCAAGAGCATTCTCGTAGCGGCCACAAAACAAAATTACGTCAGAATTTTTCACACACTCACGAGAGAACTTCTTTCTTTCGTACGATTTGAGCTGAACCTGAGGAAATAACTCCTTCATCCCAAGAGCCACCGATAGGCGTGTCAATACAGGGCCTATGTGATTTGAAACGCGTACATAAACCGTGTTAGCAAAATAGCTTGGCACAACAGCAAACAAGATAAAAGAATACAGTGGAAGATTGATTGGGAAAAATGTAGAAACCGTGCTAACCTTTTTTGTTGATTTTGTTTTTGACAGCTCCTTCTCTAGTCCGCACAGTGTCGCAAGACTGCGCTTAATCTCATCCTTTGCAGTTGCATACGTTTCGTACTGGAGCAATAGATCGATCAGCTGCTCTTGATCTCTCTCGATTATCTCCCGCAGCTTATCTACTTGTACTATGAAATCACGCGTGTGCCTCATAGTACCCCTTACAGCTTACTGTCCGCGCTAGCATTTTATCTACATCTGTTATCTCTCCCGTCTTGCGTGTGATTGGATAATCTCCTAACAGAGCTCTCGCCCATTTTGCAATCCTGTCTTGTGCGAGCTTCTCAAAAGTGACGAATCTATCTGACTTGAATATATCAATCCTCTTTGACTCAATCATCCCTATCCCAGCTTCACATCAGCGTAAATCGCCCGGGTGGTCTCGTCCACCTCGCTGCGTAGCTGTGGGAATGGCACACCTTCGCGCGCCGTCACGCCTTCAAAAATCCAGAAGACGCGCTCGCTAAAGCCCCAGCCACAGGCCGGTGGCATGCCGTATTCCAGCATCTCTACGTAGTCGATATCCAGCATCATGGCTTCCTCGTCGCCCGCATCACGCATCTGCTGCTGCTCCACAAAGCGGTTCAGCTGGTCAATCGGGTCATTCAGCTCGCTAAAGCCATTGCCAAGCTCGCTGCCAGCAATCACCGGCTGGAAACGCTCCACCGTCTGCGGGTTATCCGGGTTAGTCTTAGAGAGCGGGCTGATGAACTTGGGCGTATTGACCAGCCAGACCGGCCCAGCCACCGTCTTGCGGATGTTCTTCCACAGCTTATCGATGCCGCGCGGGATGGAATCGGTCTTCTCTACCTCCAGGCCGTGCTCTTTCAGCTTAGCAGCGACTTCCTCAATCGTCGTATTATACACATCAATATGATAATGCTTATGGATCACCTCGGCATAGTCCCACACCTGCCACTGGCCACTCATATCGACCTCAAACTCGCCCAAGGTAAATTGCAGCGTGCCAAACGTCCGCTCCAGCACATACTTGTACATGTCTTCCATAAAGCGCATGCCCTGCTGCCAGTCCCAATAGGCGGCGTACCACTCCATGGCGATATGCTCGGGCAGGTGCTC
>JABCON020000019.1 GCA_013333595.2 Candidatus Saccharimonadota bacterium | reverse complement strand
GTTTGTCGAGAGCCGCATATTCGCGCCGAGGAGTTAGACAAGCAACTGTCTGCGCTTTTACTTTGTTATGCTATGCCTGCCTCGTGGGCGGACAAACTGTGCGAGCTGATAGACAAAGATGAAGCAAACGAGAAAACTGACTTTGCGCACCGTGTGGCTGGCGACAAGAAGACTGTCACCTGTCTGTCCGAGAAAATGCAACGCTTACTCGATAGCTACCTGAACGGTGACGTCGAGCGTGAATTATACCAAGACAAGCGTGCAGAAATACTAGGTAAAAAGAAGCTCCTCGAAGAAAAAATCGAGCAAGCTACGCTTGGCGTTTCGACTTGGGTCGAAACTACAAATACGACAAAAAGAAGTCGTCATAGATGACGACCAATTTCTTAACTCCCCCAGAAAAATCGCTGGTCGGCGCTGCGCACTGCCAGCAAAAAAGCCGCCCGTTCGGGCGACCAAATCTCAGAAAGTTCAATTTTGGTGCGGGTAGAGGGAGTCGAACCCTCGTCTCATGCTTGGGAAGCATACATAATAGCCGTTATACGATACCCGCAGGCTGGTATTATTTTAGCACACTGGCGCCACGAGCGCCAGGGGTTAGCGGCGCATCTGACTAGCTGGCAAGCTAGCAGCAAATGCTGGCTGCCCACCCTCCATAGACTTGCCGTAGCCGTAGCAGCTTATTACTGCTGCGTGTGTAACTGCTCAATGCGTTTAGTTAGATCGGCAATATCTGCCCAGCTACTACCCTGCGTTAGGATTGCCAACACATAGGTGCCGCCACCGGTGCCATACACGATCCCGACATCGTGCAGGTAATCCTCAATAAAGCCCACCTTATCGGCAACTGTACCATTACTACCAGCCGGAATACCGCGGCGGTGAACGTTGCGCCGCATCGCGCCCAGCAGTTTATCCTGCGATTCACGCTTCAGCGGCAGCTGGTAATTAGCAAGCATAGCAGCAAACTTTGCCAGGTCGCCGGCCGTCATTTTATAGCTCTGCATATCGCGGAAGTTCGTGTCATTGAGCCCCAAACTCACCATGTCTTTTTGGATATTGCTAATACCCACGCGCTTTGCGATTGCCGTTGGGCATGGATTATCGGACAGGACAATCATATCATCGAAACATTTGGCAAGATCACGGCCACCTTCGGTTTGATCACCCCACGCCATCTGGCCGGCTTCGATACGCTTGAGCACGCTAAAGGCCAGCAGCAGCTTGTATGTGCTGGCAGACGTAAACTGCTTGGTGCCATTATACTCAGCATGGCGGCGCTTGCCAGAAAGCTCCGTCAGGGCAATACCAAAGCTGCCCTTTTTACCCTCGGTATATTGCTTGAGCAGGGCAGACAGCTTCTCGTCCGAGCCAGCTGTAGTGCTGGGCTGGGTGCTACGGGATGATTGTACCGCGGCACGAATAGTATCGCTCCGCCCGGTCACGTAATCCACCACTGCCTGGCGGGTGGCGCTATAATCCAGCTGTGCTTGGCGTGAGCGGCCACTAGCCCCGGCCCCAATCAACGGCGCTACCTGGGTACGCAAGAATTCTTCTGAGGCAGCTGAATCCAGCGTCACCTCGATGCTATCCTTAGGCGTGGCAAAGCGCAGCCAGCCCAGTACCGTGTGGGCCGGGATAGTTACCTGGCGCTCGCCGGCGGGTGCACGCACCACCAGTGTACCCTGGGCGCGCTGCTCGATGGTGCGCTTGAGCTCCTCGGCTTGAGTATCGCTCACGCTCGGTTGCAAGGGCGATGCCGGCAGCGTCACCCGCACCGGCTGCTGAATGCTTGGCCGGGCAGCACCCAGGGCCTTGGTAAGATCGCTGGTTTGGCACTCGGCACCCTGCTTGCTTGGCACCACCACAAGCTTATGACCATCCACCCGCAAGCTGGCATTTTGGGGCTGGATTTTGCAGTCTTCGCCAAAGGTATCAGTCACGTAGCGGCTCAGCTGAGCGGTATCTACATGGTACTGCGGCCGGGTGGTTGGCGTCAGCCAACGGGCCCATAACGCCGAGGTTGGCACCATACGGAGCCACAACGGCGTAACAGCCTGCTCGGCCCGCTGGCGGTTACTGGCGGTCACACCCAGGGCATCGGCCTGGATACTAGCTAGCTGCTGCTGGGAACCCTTGGCCTGCAGAATAATCGCTGCTTGGCGGTATTTGTTGTCTAAATAGCTACTCACGTGCGCCACTGATTGACCACCAACGGGCTGGCCATCCATGACGAAAAACAGCGGCATACGATCCGCCATTACCACAACCTGCAGCGTCGATAAAATAATTGCTACAACACCCACCGCGCCCCATAGGCTCAGGCGGTAATTATGTTGTATCCAACTCAGCAGCCGGCGGCGACGCTTTTGGTTGTAAATTGTACGATTATGCGAATAACCCCTCGCCATACTTGAAAATAATCCCTGCACTCATAACAACAATAATCAGCCACAACAGTAAGGTGTCGTAATCTTTACTCACCCATCGAGCCAACCGGGTATGTAGCCCCACCGGTAGGTATAGATTATTATACACAATGTTGTAACGTGTCATCGCAAAGAATACAAACGTCGTCGTAATAGTAACAACGAGGCACCATGGGCACAACGCCTGAATAATAAACATACTAATAAACAACAGCACGTAAGCAAATATAAAGCCGAGCGTATAACCAAGCTGGGCGGCGAACATAAAGGCCCGTGGGAAGCGCACACCAGCCAGGCCAGCAATAGCCACCGTAATGACAACCGGCTCGGCAATCAGCCCCAAAAAGCTATTAGGAAACCCAAAGAATGCGGCCGACGGGTGCAAGCTAACCGTAGCGCAATTTACTACAACATTCAGGCTACAGCTAAGCTGGGCGTGGGGATTAGCCGCCAGGTGCACGGCCTCGATAGATAACACCAGGGACGCCAGCAGGCTAAGGCAAGCACCTACCAGCATGCTGCCAAATAGCCAGCACTGGGCGCGGCGTGATAACCCCCCTGGCTGCTGGGCCGTCTTGCTCTTTGGCGCAGCAGTGTGCGAAGACTGGCGCGACGCAGTAGATTGGGATGATTTAGACTTGGTCATAGTATTCTACCTCGTTGATTAATGGCATTGGTAACCCTTGGGCAATAAACTGCATCGTGCCGTCATCCCGTGTGGCGAGCACTGCCGGGTAGCGCACGATATCGTACACCTTGCACAAAGCGCTGCCCTCTGGTGTATCGGGGTCGATGGTCGCCAGAGCTCGGCCGGTGCGGCGCTGGTATTCATGCCAGAATTCCTCGGCTGGGCGGGCCTGCTCGCTGGCTGGCCGGTAGATCAAGCGCACCATCATGACTGCGACTCCTGTGTAGTGGGCACGCTATCCTGGCTATGGGCGGCCTCTTGCTGCTGGGTGAGCTTACGCCGGGCCGCTAGAATATCCTCAAACTCATCAAGGGTTTTAAAGTCATAGTAGACGCTGGCAAAGCGCACATAGGCCACCTCGTTGCAACCCGCCAGCACGTTCAGCACCACGTCGCCAATCTGCTGACTGGTGATTTCAAGCTCACCAATACCAAACAGCTCATCCTCGATCTGGTTAATGATACGCTCAACCTCGATTTCGGAAGAGAAGAACTTACCAACCGACTGCTTAATGGCTGCCTCTAGCTTTTGGCGGTCGAATAATTCACGCAAGCCATTCTTCTTCAGCACGGCAATATTGGGCTTTTCGACCCGCTCGTAGGTGGTAAAGCGGTACTTACCATCCAGCGTTTCGCGGCGGCGGCGAATAGCTTGGCCGTCGCTTACCTCGCGCGACTCAAGCACCCGGCTGTTGCCAATACGGTAATCGTCTGTGCGGCTCATAGCGGCTACTCGTCTTCGTTCATTTGGCGCAGCTTTTTGCGGCGGCGTAAGAAGGCTGGCATGTCGGATTCATCGTCCTCCTCGGGCGGCTGGTTCCAAATATCGGCTGTTTCTTCGGCTGCAAATTCTGCCGCTACTTCATCACGGTTAAGGTCCATGTCGACCTCTGGCACGTCATCATCTTCATCGTCCTCTTGGGTGGTAGCTGGTTTGCCAGTGGCAGCCTTGCCACGTAGCACATTAACCTGCTCTTCAAAGTGCTCGCTATCAAAGCCGGTTGCAATCACGGTAATAATTAACTCATCCTCAAGATCGGGCTTGAGCGTGGCACCAAAAATAATATTGGCATCCGGGCTGACCGCATTGGTGATAATCTCGGCTGCCTCCTGGATTTCGCTCATGCTCATATCGTAGCCGCCGGTTACGTTAAACAGCACACCCTTGGCGCCTTCGATCGACACCTCAATCAGTGGGCTTTCAATCGCCTGCTGGGCAGCCAGGGCAGCGCGTTCCTCGCCGGTTGCGCGGCCAATACCCATCAGGGCCGAGCCCGCGTGGCTCATAATTGCCTTCACGTCCGCAAAGTCCAGATTAATCAGGCCGTGTTCGGTAATCAGCTCAGAAATCCCCTGCACGCCCTGGCGCAGCACATCATCGGCAATCTTAAAGGTTTCGAGCAGCGGCGTCCGCTGGTCAATCGTCTGCAGCAAGCGGTCATTCGGGATGGTAATAAGGGTGTCAACCTGCCGGCCTAGGTGCGCCACGGCCCATTCAGCATTCTGGCGGCGCTTTTCGCCCTCAAAGCTAAATGGCTTGGTGGCAACACCCACCACCAAAATACCCATTTCGCGGGCGATTTCTGCCACTACATGGCCGGCACCAGAGCCGGTACCGCCACCAGCGCCGATGGTCACAAACACCATATCGGCGCCGCTCAGAGCTTCGCGGATTTCGTTGCGGGATTCATTGGCAGCTTGCTCGCCAACATTTGGGTCTGCACCAGCGCCCAGGCCACCAGTGGTATCGTGCCCCAGGTGGATTTTAATATCAGCCTTAGAATTATGCAGCGCCTGTGCATCGGTGTTCATGGCAATAAACTGCACACCGTTCAGGCCGGCTTCTTTCATGCGGTTAACAGCGGAGCCGCCGGCACCACCAACGCCAACCACCTTTATACTGGCAAATGTTTGTATTTCGCTTGGTTTTACTTCAGGCATTGAACCCTCTCCCCACTAATTCTCATCTTTATGTAGTATAGCAAGCCAAGGCAACCGCCGCAAGCTAGGTGCGGAAACGGTTCAAAAAGCCCTTCAGGCTCTCTAATCTACTACTGGTTGGTTTATTACTTGGTACATGTGCTGGCCCTTCTGGTGCGCCTTCGCTATCGATCACCATCAGGCCAACTGCTGCTGCGTAGGCTGGGTCAGCCAGCTGCTCCGCAACACCCCCAAAACCTTTCGGCTCCCCCTTCTTCACGGCCAGCTGCAACCGCGCCTTGGCATAGTCTGCCAGGTGGCGCAGATTGGCTCCGCCGCCGACAATCACCACCCCATTGGGTAGCTTGCCTTTGCGGCCCGCCTTTTGGAACTCCTCGTCAAGATGCTCAAAAATTTCATCCAGCCGTGCTTCGACAATCTCATCGATATCTGTGGTTGCAAACTGGTGGCTATCACCACCCACCTTGACCGTTACCGTGCGCGGCTCGGGGTGTGGCAAGGCCGAGGCATATAGCAGCTTGACTTGCTCGGCTACCTCGGGGTCGGTACGCAAGCCAATCGCTAAATCATTGGTAATATTATTGCTACCAATTGGCACCACGGCGGTATACTGCAAATCACCTTCCTCAAAAATCGCCAGGCCGGTCGTGGCAGCCCCAAAATCAATCACGGCCACGCCGTTTTCGATCTGCTGCTCGCTGAGCACCGTGCGGGCGGCAGCAACCACACTCACCACCGTATTATGCGGCTGCACCGAGGCGTTCTCGGCCGCCTTTTGCACATTCACATACGGTGGCATCAGGGCAGATACCACGTGCGCGTTAATCTCGAGCCGTGTGCCGGTCATGCCCAGTGGGTCCTTAATACCATCCTGGCCATCCAGCCGGTAGCTAAACGGCACCAGCTCTAATATTTGGCGGTTAGCCGGCACCTTGCCGCTGGTGGCAACGTCTTCAAGCCGGGCAATATCCGCCGGGGTAATTTCGTGGTCAATAGCACCAATGGCAATCATACCATCGGTTTTGGTACTGAGGATATGGGCGCCATTAATGCTGAGGGTGGCTTCATCCACCTGGTAACCGCTCATGCGCTCGGCCTGGCCAAGGGCACTATCGATCGCCTTAGCTGGGCCCTGCAAGTGCACAACCGTGCCTTTGCGCATGCCGGTATTGCTGGCTTCACCCACACCAACAATGTTTGGTACGCCCTGTGAATCATCAACAACAGCGACCACACAGCGTACCTTGGTGGTGCCGATATCTATGCCAACTGCATATCGCGAGGAGTCTTGCATATCTTTTATTATACAGTTCCCCTTATGGTTTTACAACACGCCCTTATGATGCTTTTGGCAGAGCGGATGGATCCTGGGTGAGAATTTCTGCCCCAGTTTCGGTGATCAGAACAGTGTGCTCAAAGTGGGCGCTTAGGCTGCCATCGCGGGTCAGGATCGTCCAACCATCCTCCTGGCTAGTGCGAATTGCCTCGCTACCAAGGGTTGCCATTGGCTCAATCGCAATGGTATCCCCGGCGTGTAGCACAGTGCTGGCGCGCGGCAGGCGGTAGTTAGGCACATCGGGCGGCATGTGCATCTCTAGACCAACGCCATGGCCAACCAGCTCGCGCACAATGCCGAGTTTACCCTGAGCCAGTACGGCTTCGATAGCCGCACCGATTTCTTCCGTTGTGGTGCCATCACCATGGATGGCCTGAATGCCCACATACAGGCTGCGCTCGGTAGTAGCGAGCAGGTGCTTCACCGCCCCAGTCGGAATCTCATCCACCACCATAGTAAAGGCGCTATCTACCTTCATGCCGTGGTAGGTAATCACCAGGTCAAAGCTAACCACATCGCCAGGCTCCAGCACGCGCTCACTTGGCACGCCGTGTACAATTGCATCGTTGGTGCTAATACAAATTACGCCTGGGAAATCTGGCACTGGCTCGCGGTAGGTAGCCTGGGCACCGTAGTGGCTAATCCGCTCAGCTACAAAATCATTAATCTGGCGCTCGGTTTGGCCAGCTGTGACGTAATTACGAATATCGCGGAAAATATGCGCCAGAATACGGCCGCCATCGCGCATAGCCTGCAGCTGCTCTGGCGTCTTTAGCCCCGTAATTAGATCTGGCATACGCTGCTTACCTCGTTATAAATACGGTCGTGCACTTCGCCCGCGGGGCCGGTGCCATCAATATGCACAATCTTGACGCCGTCTTCGGCAAAGGTGCCCAGGACTGGGTACATCTTCTGGCGGTAAATTGTCATGCGGCGAGCGATTGTCTCTGGCGTGTCTTCCATACGCTGGCGCTTGGCCAGGCGCTGCATAATTTCGGCTTCGGGGACCTCAAGTGCCACCACCAGGTCAATCTGCTGCTTGGTTTCTTCTAGATAGCCCGATAGCCAGGCGGCTTGGGCTTTGGTGCGTGGAAAGCCATCAACAATAATATTGGGGAACTGGCGGCGCTTCGCATCGGCCACGGCCTCGGTAAAGACCTCGTACGTCAGCTCATCATTAATAAGCTCGCCGGTTTTGAGCAGGCGAATTACCTCTGGGTCGCTACTGCTGCGCAGCATTTCGCCCGTTGAAAGCCATTTCCACCCCTGGCGCACGGCCAGCATTTGCCCCTGCATGCTTTTGCCAGCACCAGTCGGGCCAAATAGTAAAATCATCTTAGTTCCCTTCTGCTGAGTTTGCTATAGCCTGCTTGGTAAGGCGGGCCAGCAGCGCACCATCCGCACGACTGCCAAACTGGGCCTTAACGGTGCCAATCACCTGGCCCATCTGGGCGGGGCTCACGCTTGGCAGGGCCGCTATAGCGGTATCGATTGCTTGCTGAAGCTCTGCCTCGCTGGCAGGCTCTGGTAGGTAGCGGGCGAGGATATCAATCTCGGCCTGCTCGGGCTCGGCAAGCTCTGGCCGGCCATTCGCCTGGTAGAGGCTGATACTTTCGCGGCGCTTTTTGATTTCGCGCCCAATCAGCTGCTCAATATCGGCGTCAGCCAGCCCATCATCACGCTTGCCACGGGCGACTTCCTCATTTAATATCGCTGCCTTTAGATTACGGAGTGTATCGCCCTCAAAACGATTGCCGCCCAAAAGAGCGGCTTTCATGTCGTCCGAGATGCGCTGGGCCAGGCCCACGCCTAACGTACCCCAAGGCGCATTTTTTGCATCTTTTCGGCCTTGCGCTCCTTGCGCACAATGGCCTTCTTGCGGCGTTCGGTCTTGCTAATTGGCTTACTAAAGCGCATCGAGGCCTTGGCCTCTGCCAGAACACCACTTTGCAGTACCCGGCGGTTAAAACGGCGAATAATATTTTCGTTCGCCTCTTTCTGATCTTTACGTGTAACTTGTACCATATCACGTTTATTCTACCAGATGGGATGCCATTACACAAGCACCCGGCTGTGGCCACGGCGCCTTAGCGCTCACTCAGCCGATATGTCTGAGCAAAGGCGGCTGCCTCGATGATGTAGCGGCTGCCATTAACCTGGCTCTCCGCCAGCCAGCAATCTGCTTCGCCGTGCTGCTGGCCGCCCCACGGTGCATCGATGACGATCTCGCGGCCAGTGGGGTTGGGCATGGCCTTGATCTGATTCTTGGGCAGATACGCGCCGGGCACCACCGCACCATCCTCACCACGCAGCGGCTCATACAGGGCGGCAAAATCCGCCGCCGCAATGCTATAGCGCTCGCCCTCTGGCCCAGTGATGATGGCATCGCCCACCTCGGCAATGTTCTCCGTCTCTACATACTGCTGGCCATCCGCCCGCCGGAAGCTGGTAGTCAGGGCCTGCCGCTCGGTAGCAAAC
>JABCON020000018.1 GCA_013333595.2 Candidatus Saccharimonadota bacterium | reverse complement strand
TTTTTATATTACTTCAGTAAGAATACATTATTATTTAAGCTAAGTAACATTTTAACACTTGTAGAATAAGTAAGCATGGCGTATACTGTAGGCCATATAGTAATAGCAAAACAAAGACAAAAGGGGGAGTATCATGCGGCGTATGCAACCATTCCAGCGCGCCTTTACCATTGTAGAGCTACTAGTGGTCGTGGTAGTGATTGGTATTTTGGCGGGGATTATTAGTTTAACGTACCGTGGTATGCAGCGTAGTGCCGAGGAAACAGCCATGAAAACGGAGCTAACCCAAGTAAACGGTACGGCCAAGGTGGCACGTTCGAACAATAATAACCGCTACCCAGAAACAACTCCCCGTGGTGTGGCGCCCAATGTGGCCAATAGTGTGGTGCGGCCGTTTAACTACTACCAGCGCGATGGCGGGCGTAGCTACTGCGCCGAAATACAATCGGTGCGCTTTAATGACCTAGCCTTTCATATCGATAGCGCGACTGGGGTGATTGGTGATGGCCACTGTAAGGAAGGTACGCCGACCCGCCGTGACTGCTTTACAACTACATCGACCCAGCTGAATATAGACGGCCAAACTATTTCTGGCTTGCGGGTGACTGGCTACCGCAATGATTGCCCGAAGGACTTGGTGATACCAGCAGCTATTGGCGGCAACCCAATTGTCGAAATTGGTGAATATGTCTTCCGCGAAAAGAACCTTGTATCTGTACGCATTCCTAAGACGGTGCGGGTTATTCAGGCTGGTGCCTTTAAGAATAACGTGTTTACGAGTATTGATTTTTCGCCTAACCTGTATGAAATTGGCTTTGAAGCCTTCCGTGACAACCACCTAGAAAAGGTGCATATACTGAGCACCACCAAGCATGTTAAATCAACTGCTTTTGGCAACAATACCAAGATGCGTGAAGTGACCTTCGAAGAGGGTGTTGAAGAAATTGGCGATTTCGTCTTTCGTGATTCTAAGCTACTGAGCGAAGTCCGCTTTCCAAAGACTCTGAAGACGATCGGCGAGGCTGCTTTTGATAACTGCGGCCTGCACACCGTTGACTTACCGGATGGCGTGGTTAGTATTGGTAAACACGCTTTCCGTAATAACCAGGTGGTAGAGGTTGATTTCCCAGCCAGCTTGCGCACGATTGGTGAGTCAGCTTTCCACGATAATCATCTTGCTTCGGTGCATTTCCCCGAGGGTCTTGAGCAAATTGGCGACCATGCTTTCCGCTCGAATAAGCTTGTGGATATACGTATACCACGCACCGTAAAGTATATCGGCCGCGAAGCCTTCCGTTACCAGTACTATGTGCCGGGTGTGAGTACGAAGAATATCACCTGCCACGTACCAAATAGTACCCAGTTATATGATGCTGGCGGTGGCAACAAACCCTGCGAAATCGTCGTGCGTTACTAAGCAGGGGCTCGGCACCATGGGGTGGTAGCTATGATATAATAGGGCGAACAGCGAACTAAGCGAATGCTTGCCAAAGGACGAGCGATACCGACTATGAACGACCCTAAAAAACTACGCAATGTGGCTATTATTGCCCACGTTGACCATGGTAAAACGACCATGGTGGATGGCTTGCTCAAGCAAAGTAATACCTTCCGCCAGAACCAAGCCGAGATGGCTCAAACGCTCATTATGGATAGTGGTGACCAAGAGCATGAGCGGGGCATTACCATCACTGCTAAGCAAACGAGTATTTACTACCAGCAACCACAGGCCGATGGTAGTAGCCAAGCCTACAAGATCAATATTATCGATACACCTGGCCACGCTGATTTTAGTGGCGAGGTAGAGCGTACGCTTAATATGGCCGATGGCGTACTCTTAGTGGTTGACGCCCAAGAGGGCCCGATGCCACAAACCAAGTTTGTCCTTAGTAAGGCATTAGAGCTGGGCCTAAAACCAGTGGTTGTGATTAACAAAATCGATAAGCCATCACGCCGGATTGATGAGGTGCTTGATGAGATTTCGGACTTGTTCCTGGAGCTAGCGATTAGTGATGACCAGCTGCAGTACCCGGTATACTACGCGATTGGCCGGGATGGGAAGGCCTGGGATCACATGCCCGATAACCCTAGCGAGCACGCTGATTTAACCCCGATTTTTACGGCTATTATTAATGACATTCCTGCTCCGCAGGTCGCAGTAGATGGGGGCTTTCAGCTGCTGGTTACAAGTTTGCAGTATGATTCGTTCCTTGGTAAATATGCCATCGGTCGTATTGCCCGCGGCCAGGCACGCCCTGGGCTACCGATTGCGCTGATTAAGCGTGGCGGGGAGCAGGTCAGTGGCCGTATCGAAAAGCTCTTTGGCTACCGTGGTCTGAATAGGGAAGAGCTAACCCAGGCAACTGCGGGTGATATCGTTGCTATTACCGGTGTGGCTGGTGCGCATATTGGCGATACCATTGCCAGTAAGGACCAGCCTGATGCGCTGCCGACGATTGATATCGAAGCCCCAACGCTGAGTATGTACCTTGGGCCTAATACCAGCCCGATGAAGGGGCGTGAGGGTGAGTTTACCACTAGCCGTCAAATTGGCGACCGGCTGGCGAAGGAGATCGAAACCAATGTGAGCCTGCGGGTGGTAGAAAATGGTATTGGCTTTACGGTATCTGGCCGTGGCGAGCTCCACCTGAGTGTCTTGATTGAAACCATGCGCCGTGAAGGCTATGAGTTTGAAGTTGGCCGCCCGCAGGTTGTGACAACGATGATTGATGGTGTTGAGCAAGAGCCTATGGAAGAGGTTGTGCTCGAAGTTGGGGCCGAGTTCGTGGGTGCAGTCAGCCAGGAGCTTGGTGCCCGCCGGGCCGAAATGCGTGCCCAAGAGACCACCAGCAGCGGCACAATTCGCCTTATATACCTGATGCCAACCAGGGCGCTGATTGGCCTGCGTAACATTCTTTTAACCGCTACGAAAGGCACTATCATTATGAATAGCCTGCCCCATGGTTACCAGCCACTGGCCGGCAAGTTGCCAAAGACGCGTAGCGGCGTACTGATTGCGTTTGAAGCTGGTACGACCACGCCATATGCATTGCAGGCGGCCGAGGCTCGTGGTGAGCTTTTGGTTGGGGCTGGTGTCGAGGTATATGCCGGTATGATTGTCGGCATCTATAACCGCCAGGATGATCTGGAAATTAATGTTTGCAAGGCAAAGCAACTCACGAATATGCGCAGTAAATCAAGTGATGGCGCCGTACAACTGACGCCATATACCGAGCTAAGCCTTGAGCAAAGTATCGACTTTATCGAGGATGATGAGCTGCTAGAAGTGACGCCAAAGAACCTGCGTCTGCGCAAACGCTACCTTGATGCCAATGAGCGTAAACGCCATGCCAAAGCCAGCCTGTAACGTACGCAATACGTACTATGTGATGCGCCACGGCCAGAGCATAGCCAATGTGCAGGGGATTGTGCTTTCGTGGCCAGAGCACGGCGTGCGCCCTGGTTATGGGCTAACGGCACACGGCCGTCAGCAGGTTGAGCAAGCAGCCCAGGTCTCTGGCCTGCCAGCAAGTACACTGGTGTATAGCTCTGACTTTGCGCGTGCTTACCAGACAGCCATGATGACGCAACATATCATTGGGGCCGAGGCAGTCACTGTTGCCCCAGAGCTACGCGAGCGCTACTTTGGCGAGCTAGAATTTGCTGAGGCCAAGACTGCTTACCAGGGTGTGTGGCGTGCTGATACGAGTGGCCAAGCCTATGGCCATGGCGTAGAGCCACTCAGCCAGGTGGCAGCCCGCGTAATGCGCTTGATCCAGTCTATCGAGCAGCACTATACTGGCAAAACCGTCCTGCTTGTATCCCATGGCGATACGCTTCAGGCGCTGCAGGTAGCCTGGCAGGGGCATGACCCAGCGCGTGATTACTACACGGTGCCACCGCTTGCAAATGCACAGATTGTCAAGCTACCATCTGTCTGCCAAGCACCATTACCATAAGCGCTACGAAGCTGTTATACTGGGTACTGTGTTATCACCAAAACCAAGCCCAGCTGATAAACTCAAAACCGCGCTCGTCCAGACTGCCGGCCGCTTGCTGCGTGAGCAAAAAGGCCCAGACCGGCAATTTGGTGAGCTGTTTCAGCAGGTGCAGCACCGACGCGTCTTTAGTGATGGCAAAACCTTTGCAGACCTTGTGCCCCGTAAGCGGGCGCAGGCTATTATGCGCGATTATCATCGACGCCGGCAAGACCCACGCTTTAATGTAGAGCAGTTTGTTAAGCATAATTTTTATGAATTTGCACCCCACAAGCATCAGCATCACATACTGAGTACTGGGCGAAGCGCGCGCCAGCACGTGCGTGAACTATGGCCACAATTGGTGCGCCGTAACCGCAAAGCACGCGGGTCGCTCCTAGCGCTGCCATATCCGTATGTGGTGCCGGGCGGGCGCTTTAGCGAGCAATTTTACTGGGATACATACTTTATTATGTTGGGTCTGGCGGCGGATGGCTATTGGGACATGATTGAGGGTATGGTAAAAAATTACGCCTATATGCTCAGTAAATATGGCTATATTCCGACGGCCAATCGCTCATACTTTTTAAGCCGATCACAGCCGCCGTTTTTTAGCCATATGCTGCGCCTATTAGCGACGGAGCGTGGCCGGGCGAATACCTATTTTACCTATTTACCACACATGCTGACGGAATATCGCTTTTGGATGCGCGGCCGCGAGGCGGTGGTCGATAGCGATGGACTGGCTGCCCGCCACCGCATTATGCAACTCCCATGTGGCCTGACGCTGAACCGCTATTACGATAGTGAATCAACGCCGCGGCCAGAGTCCCAGCGCGAAGATATTGCTACGGCGCAGTCAATCCAGAGCGAGCAGGAGCGAGCAAAGTTGTTCCTTGACCTACGGGCTGGCGCTGAAAGCGGCTGGGATTTTAGCTCACGCTGGCTGAAGGATGAGCAGGATCTTAGCTCTATTCATACCACGGATATTGTGCCGGTTGACTTAAATTGTTTGCTCTATGATCTTGAGTGCCTGATTGCTGATACGTATACCATGCTACGTCAGCCACTCCTGGCGCGTAAGTTCCGGCGTTTTGCAACTCGGCGTGCCCGTGCCTTGCAGCGCTACTGCTGGGATGAGACAACTGGATTCTTTTATGACTATGATGCCGTGCGTCAGCAGGTGACGGGCCGCCCAACCCTGGCAGCGTGCTATATGCTCTGGAGCGGTATTGCAAGCCCAGAGCAAGCCCAGCGCGTGAAAGCGCGGCTCGAAACAGACTTTTTGGCACCCGGTGGCTTATTAACAACGCTCGTGCATAATGGCCAGCAATGGGACCACCCTAATGGTTGGGCACCGCTGCAGTGGGTGGCAATTCAGGGGTTGCAACGCTATGGCTTTGATAATTGTGCTGGTGAGGTGCGCCGGCGTTGGTGTAGCTCGGTAGAGCACGTCTTTCGTAGCAAGCAAAAGATGATCGAAAAGTATGATGTCATGGGTGCGTCCCGGGTAGGCGGTGGCGGCGAGTATCCACTGCAAGATGGCTTTGGCTGGACGAATGGCGTCTATGCAGCGCTGTATGATCAAGCTAAGCACCAGGGTTAGGCTAGCTATGTATCCTGGCTCACGGCGGCCGCGACCTCTGGTGGTAAAAAGCCTTCCTCTGGGTTAAAGCCGGCTTCCCATTTATAGCCTTTGTTGTAACCAAGCTCCTTCATGAGGCTAGTTGGGGCATTGCGCAAGTGCAAGGGAATTGGTGCTGATGGGAACGTTTTGGCAAGTTGCTGAGCCTGGTGCATGTAGGTAGTTGTTTGGCGTGATTTGCGGCTTTTGGCTAGGGCAGTTGCACAGTGAAACAGAATATATTTGGCTTCTGGCATACCAATGCGCTCCACTGCTTGCGAGGTAGCTACAGCAAGGGATAATGCGCCATTACCCGCCAGGCCGATATCTTCACTCGCGAAGATCATCATGCGGCGGGCAATAAAGGACGGGTCTTCGCCAGCATCAAGCATACGGGCGAGGTAGTAGAGGGCTGCCTGGACGTTACTACCGCGCATGCTTTTAATGAAAGCGCTGACGGTATCGTAGTGTTGATCACCGTTTTTATCGTAGCCGGGTAGGCGCTTTTGGGTGGTGGCCTGGATGTGCTCAATAGTGAGAGGCGCACCGCGGGCAGTGTGTAGCGCTAGTTCGAGGTTGCCGAGCGCGACACGGGCATCACCACCAGAAAGTTTAGCCAGGTAGTCGCACGCCTCATCTGGGACTTGGTCGCGTTTACCAAGCTTGGTAAGGGCCCGCGCTATGATGGTAATAATGTCTTGCTTACTAAGCGGCTCGAGTACAAGCACACGGCTCCGACTTAGCAGGGGAGTAATAATTTCGAAACTCGGGTTTTCGGTGGTGGCGCCGATCAGGGTAATCAGCCCAGATTCCACATGCGGCAAAAAGGCATCCTGCTGGGCTTTATTAAAACGGTGAATCTCATCTACAAATAATACGGTGCGCAGGCCAAGGTTCCAGTTTTGGCGCGCGTGCTCAACCGTTGTGGTGACATCTTTTTTATGGGCTGTGACGGCAGATAGTTCAATGCATTCCGCATTAACCTCGCGGGCAATAATACGTGCCAGAGTGGTTTTGCCAGTCCCCGGTGGCCCCCATAAAATCAAACTCACTGGTTGCTTGCTACGCACAATCTGTCGTAGAATCTCGTTGCTGCCTAGTAAGTGGTTTTGGCCAATGACTTCACTGAGCTTTGTGGGCCGCATTTGCTCGGCTAAAGGTTGGCGCGTTGTATGTTCCATATCTACTAGTATAAAGCAAACCAGCCTACGGTGTAACCGGCAGGCTGGTATAGTGCGCTACTATGGTGCGCAAGGCGGGAATCGAACCCGCACGGATTATTCATCCAAGGGATTTTAAGTCCCTCGCGTCTACCTATTCCGCCACTCGCGCATGGGGTATTTATCAAAATGGAGGCACCTACCGGGATCGAACCGGTGTACGCGGTTTTGCAGACCGCTGCGTAACCACTCCGCCAAGGCGCCATCATGGTCAATACATGGATTAGTATAGCAAAGAACGGCCGTTTTGGCTACGGAGCTTGTAGTTTTCGGTAATTTTGTGTAGAATAGGGCAGTGTAGCAATCGTTACCGGGTGTGGCTCTTTAGCTCAGTTGGTAGAGCAGAGGCCTGAAGAGCCTTGTGTCCCCAGTTCGAGTCTGGGAGGAGCCACCACACCACGTATCGATCGTGTATTGTTGGTAAAAACACTTGCCTTCCGCACAAAGCTACGGTACAATAAAAGGCGTTATGCGGGTTTAGCTCAGTTGTTAGAGCGCTTCCTTGCCATGGAAGAGGCCAGGAGTTAGAGTCTCCTAACCCGCACCACGATTCCCTTACTTAAACACGCATTATCATGCACACCACTTGCGGTACTCACCCAGGTGGTGTTTTCTTTACCCCCACCATCCTCGTCCGTGCGAGCCATCCCTTCTGAGCCTGCCTGGGTAAGGTTGTTGGTGG
This sequence comes from Candidatus Saccharimonadota bacterium, assembly GCA_013333595.2. Classification (GTDB taxonomy): domain Bacteria; phylum Patescibacteriota; class Saccharimonadia; order Saccharimonadales; family Saccharimonadaceae; genus SDRW01. The sequence continues at coordinate 197 of JABCON020000018.1, read as the reverse complement.
TAGCAACACTGATCTCATCATCAAGCCTCATGTGGGGTACACCACCATGCTCGCTTGTGGCACTCTCACCATCAAACTGCCTCAGAACCGAGATAACAGGCTGCAGGTGAGCAGTCGCCGTGCGACTCACCCCACTCGCATCATCCTGCGGGTTAATAGCAACCGCAGTAAAAAACACCCCATTAAGCAACTTCTTC
>JABCON020000017.1 GCA_013333595.2 Candidatus Saccharimonadota bacterium | reverse complement strand
GCCCGAAGTCGGCCGCACCTACACCGGCACCGTGGTGACGATTAAGGACTTTGGCGCCTTTGTGAACATTTTGCCTGGCGTGGATGGGATGGTGCATATTAGCCAGCTAAGCAACAAGCGGGTCGAAAAGGTAACGGACGTACTGCAGGAAGGCCAGCGTGTGGCCGTACTGCTCACTGGTATCGATGAGCGTGGCCGCCTGAGCTTGACCATGAAGAACGTTGAGCAGCCAGCCTAAGCTGCGCTGTACATAGCACAACGCTACGCGCCACATGATAAACCCCACCAGGTGACTGGTGGGGTTGTGGCGTTGTAAGGTGCGAGCGTCGTGGCCTAGTGGCGGCTCTGTGCGAGGGCTGCGCCAAGGCACCTGCTTAAGGAAAGCTGCAGGTAACTTGCCACGCGTCCTGAAAGCGTGGCCGTCGAAAGATAGCCTGGTAGGGCATATGCGGCCCCGCCTGCCAGACTTGTTGCTGCGCGGCGGCGACCACTGTGTGCGGCACACCGCAGGCATTGAGTACCTGGCCAGTTAAGCGCTGGGCGGCCGAGCTGCAGAACCCGGCTGCCGGCAGGTACAGGACTGGCTTGTGGGCTTGATTATACACAAGCAGTCCGGCCAGGCTCTGGGCGGGCAGGTAGAATACCTCCACCTGCTCCAGCGGCAATGCACCTGGCTGGCGCGCAGCAACCTGCTGCTGGTAGCGCTGTAGTACCATGTGGGCTTGACGCCCAGCATTGGTACCGGGCAGGCAGGGCACCTGCTGGTTAACCAGTAACCGGTAGGATTGCCCCGGCCGCATCGGTGCAAAGCGCTGGTAGCACAGCCAGTCCTCGTGCTGGGGGCGGGGGTAGGCGGGCGTTGCCTGGTAGGCAAGCAGAGTCATAGCTTCCTCCTTATAGGGTAAACGTGCGAATACAATAGGTACAAACCGGGCGCATGGGCGGTGCCGGCTTCATCTGGTAAGTATACAATAATGTTGTGTAAATAGCAATGAAGACGAAAAATAAGCATAAAGTTTGTTATACTGGGTAGAGTATTACAAAATAAACTAATGGAGAAAGGTACATGGCACAAGAACCAACCTCGACACCAACAACTAACACGCCGGCGCCCGCGCCAGCCGCGACACCACAGCACGGTGATTCAAAAAAACCACTCTTGATCGGTGGTGGTATCGTTGCCATCTTGGTTGTGCTGATTGCTGTGTGGATGCTTTTCTTCCAGGGGCCAAACAAAGAAGATTACCGCAAAGCCTACGAGGCCATGCAAGAAGTCCGCAATACCTATAGCGCATCGGGTAGCGCCGCGCTCAGCAGCATTAGTAGGAGTAGCTACGGCAGCAGCAGTAGTAGTGCCAACGCAGACCGGTTCCAGGAATCATTCAACAAGTATAAGGATGCTGCCGCTAAACTGAAGGACCTGAAGGTCATGACGGGCGATAACGAAATTAAAGAAAAGTATGAAGCCTTTACCAAGAAGAACGAAACCTTCGAAAAGAAGGTAGATGAGCTCATGGGCTCGATGGACAAGATGCAGAGCGTCAGCGAAGACTGCGGTAATGTGCGCCGTACTTCTGTTGGCAGCAGCGATAAAGAGAAGGTCTTAGCTGAGTATGACGAAACCGCTAGCAAGTGTACCAAGGCTATGGAAGGCCTGAAGGATGCCAAGAGCGACACTATCCGCAACCTCGGCGCCAAGGGCACCACAGCAATGAAGGAAATGCGCAAAGCCTTTGTAGAGATGCTTGATGCAGTCGAAGCCAAGGATAGCTCACGCCTGAGCAAGGCAAACCTAGAGTTCCGCCAGAAGGCTCGCACATTAACGGAAGCTACCAGTGACTTTAGCCGTAATCTGCGTAGGGAATTTAGCGACGCCGATGTCAACACCGAGCTGAACGCACTGGGCCGCACCGTTACCAACCGCTATAACGATGTTAACCGCGGCTAAGTAAGGCTTACTGCCCACCCATACAACCCCCGCCTGGTGCGAGGGGTTGTTTTATGTGGTATACTAGGTGTACATGGGCATACAAAGTATTGCACGCCGCCGTCAGCGCCGGCGGCTTATGTGGTGGGGGGGGTGTACCAGCGCAGTGCTTGTGCTTGGTGGCTTGGTGTGTGCCTGGTGGCTGGCAACGCGCCCCAGCCCTGCACTAGGCAGCTTTGCACCCGTCGCGCCCCTCATTAGCACCGAACCAACTGTTCAGCCACCTGATGGCCAACCACACCCCGTTATGAAGAAGTTTATCGATATAATCATCAAAATGATTGACGAATGGTACAACAAAGCCAAGAATTTTGATACCAAAAAACCGGGCGATAAAGACACCAAACCCAAGCCTGGCGGCAGCACTGGGCCTGGTGGCAGCAGCGACGGCCGCACGCCCGGCACCAATGGCAGTGGTGGCCCGCTGGCGGACCAAACCTACGTGAACTTTAGCGGCGCGGGCGGCAGCAGCCAGTACCACTTGTATGCAGCACATCTGGCTGGCAAGCCGGGCGCCTTTGGGCTGATGATTTACCTGCACGGCGATGGCCACGGTGAATTTGGCAAGCCAACCAGCGGCACTCTGCAGGCCTATGCCCAAGTGGCCCGGCGGCGTGGTATGGTGCTGATTGCGCCCAAAACGCCCGATGGCGGTACCAAAACCTGGTGGCGCCAGGATAGCTCTACTACCTACCTGGGCGAGCTCGTTAAGCATATATACCAGCGCTATAATATTAATCAACGCCAGGTGTGGCTGGCGGGTTACTCGGGCGGGGCAGAGGTGCTTACCTACAAGTTCCTGCCGCGCTATAATAGCTTAATTACTGGCGGCGGCGCCCTGATGGTTGGCGGCGGCGGTGCCTATACCACGCCGAATGTAGGCGGTCTGCGCGGTAACTTTAGCATGCGCTGGCTGGTTGGTAGCCGCGATTCCCCAAGTGCTGGTGGCGATGATGGTGGGTTTGATGCCCTCGAAGCCAGTAGCGAAGGTGTGAAATACTACCGCCAGGCTGGTATTGCCACCGACCGCCAGGTACTGGCCGGCCAGGACCATTACGAGTCGATTTCGGCCGGGCCAGGCGGCTTGGATGCAATGATACGCTAAGAAAAGCCCCACGCGGTGGTAAGCGTGGGGTAAAGGAATTTAGGCAAACGCCTCCTCTCTATAGTTGTGTCTAATGCTCTTCTCCTCGTCCTCCCGGATGGAGGAGTCTAGCATGATGTTGACGCCAACGATAATAGCGAATGCTGCCGATATAATCGACGTGACAAAGATGCCGAAAACAACATCGGCGCTCACTTCTACGTCGTTTTTGGCTAGTAGGTATAGCTTTAATGCCATACCTACTGTTCCTAGCCACCAGTATGTGGCCAGTAGCAGCACGCTACCAAGCGGCGGAGTTTTTGCAACCCGCTTGGCAGCGAACCATACAATTGCAACCAGGACGTATACAAACGCCCCAGTTGCCATGGCGCTGGCCATGTTTGGTATCGGCTGACTTAGTGAAAATAAAATCTTCACGACAAATTCCTTTCGGAAGGTGCAACCACAGCGCCCACGCCGGGCGACTCTAGGCTGCACGGGTGAACAAGGGTCAATCTTACATATACCATGAGTAGCGCATAAATACAAGCACTCGGCCCGGGCCCCTGGTGCTATAAAAAGCCCCACTTGTAGTACGTGGGGCTGTCGTCCTCCTATTCGGTCGGGGTTGACGGTGTAACTGGTGTGGCGGGATCAATCGTACCCACCAGTTGAGCGTATTGCTCGGCGGTGAGTTTGATCGTTGCACCAGCGATGGTGCTTTGATCATTCTGCATCAGGACCTGACCGAGTGTTAGTTTGGATAGGTCAGGAACGGGGTAATTACCACTTGTGGAACACTCTGAGACGACGCTACCCTTATACAGGTAGATGCCATTGCTGTTGTACCTGTCTAGTTGACTGAGATCCAGCGCGAAACTAGTATCTTCGGGGCGGTTTACCACCTCGAAGACAATCTTGTTGCGGGGAATGGCAATTGGCCAGCGCCGATTGCCTTGCGCAAACGTGACAGTCACGTCTGTGCCACTGGATAGGCTACCATAGGTGGCAAAAAAGCCACTGTATAGCGAACCTTCAACTCCAGTTGTTTGACTGCCCAATTGGAGGGGATACTCCTTCCCAGATTCGAGATCAAAAACCCCCTTCAAAACCATCTCACGGTTAGCGCCATTAATATCGGGATCGTCCATTTCGAACCTGAACTCCTGGCATGTTCCATCTAACCAAAGCGCTTGACTATAACTGGAGTCACATGCCCCCGCGCCCAGAGCGCAGGCTCCAACTATGGCGACGGCGGCAATCTTACGATACCCAGCGAACATAATAAAAATCCTTTCGAATAGGATAGGGAACAAAGGAACAACCCTGCCACGGCACAACTGTGCGCGGCCAAAGGTTGATATATATATATCAATACATGGGCAGAAAGTCAAGCTAGGCGCGGCGATGACGGCGGCCCGGTGATACCAAGCAACTGGGCCTGTGCGTGGGCCCGGCGGCTGGCTGCTTGACGCCCAGGCTCAGCTTTGGTACAATAACCATTAATTTTATAACTACTGCAGGCAAAGCGCGAGCTCGGGGGAGCGTGAACGGGCGCTTGTCTTAAGCAAAATCAAGATTGTAATTAGAAGGAGAACTATACCTATGGGGCAACGACGACTCGCCCAGGCGCAGGCCGATGATGTAAGCAAGCGCCCAGCTGCACATGCCAAGAAAAAATCAAACATTGCGGCACTGAACCACACGACGACGCGCAAAGGCGAGGTCTTTCGCGCCCAGCGGCGGGTATCGGAGGGTGTGAATGCCCGGGCTAGCCAGCACACGATTGATATCCCGGTCAATAAATCCATTTACAATGGCTACGAAGGCCGCCAGTTTAGCATGGCAGAATGGAAGCGCCAGCCAAAAACCAAGGGCCCTAAGCTCCGCGTCATCCCTATTGGGGGCCTGGGCGAAATGGGCATTGGCAAGAACATGATGGCCATAGAGTACGATAACGAAATTATCGTGGTGGATATGGGCTTTTTGTTCCCTGGTAGCGACTACCCAGGTATTAATTACATCACGCCAGATATCAGCTACTTGCTAGAAAACAAGCACAAAATCCGCGGGCATGTGTTTACCCACGGGCACCTGGACCATATTGGCTCCTTCCGCCATTTTATTAGCCAAATCCCAGCGCCGGTGTATGCCAGTAAGTTTACCATTGGTATGCTGAAGCGCACTATGGAAGAAACCGACGGCTCGTTTACCCCAGAGTACCACGAGCTTAACCCCGAAGCCCACGAGCGCGTGCAGCTCGGCGATAACTTTAGCGTAGAGCTGGTGCGGGTGAACCACTCCATTCCGGATAGTACCGCTGTGGTTATCCGGACGCCACTGGGTGTACTGGTGGATACCGGTGATTGGCGTTTTGAAGAAAACCCGGTTGATGGCAAGAAGTTCGACCTGGAGCGCCTGACGGAAATCGCGGCCAAAGAGGGTATTACGCTGCTGATGAACGAAAGCACTAACTGCGAAAGCGCTGGCACCCATACCCACGGTGAGCCCGATATCCAAAAGAGCATTGGCCAAGTGATGGAGCAGTACCAGCATAACCGCTTGATTATTAGCTGCTTTAGCTCGCAGATCCACCGTATCCAGGGTATTCTAACAGAGGCCAAGCGGGCTGGGCGCAAGGTGGCGTTTGCTGGCTATAGCATGATCCAGAACCTTGAGGTAGCCTTGCGGGCCGGGGCAATTACCATCCCTAAGGATGTGATTGTTAAAATGGAAGACCTTATTAAATACCCTGATGGCAAGTTTACGCTGGTATGTACCGGTAGCCAGGGCGAGTTTAACGCTGTGCTCAACCGTATGGCTAGCGGCGCCCACCGCCACGTCAAGATCAAAAACACCGATGTGGTTGTGTTTAGCTCGAACGCTATCCCAGGCAACGAAAAGTACGTGGTGCGCACCGTTGATGGCCTGATGCGTGAAGGCTCCCGCGTGATCCAAAACGGCAAAACCCACCTGACGGGCGTTGGCCCCTTGCACCTATCGGGCCATGGTTACTACGACGACCACGTGAAGCTTATCACCGCCCTAAACCCAACCTACTACATGCCTATCCACGGTGAGTTCCACATGCTGGTGCATAACGCCGAGCTGGCCGAAAAGGACTGCGCTATTCCACGCGACCATATCTTTGTGTGCGATAGCGGCGATGTGCTAGAAATTACCCCTAGTGGCGCCCGTAAGAATGGCCGTATCCAGGTGGGTGGGGTGATGTATGATGATAGCGGCTCGATTGTATCTGAAGTTGTGCTGAAAGACCGTATCCACATGAGCCAAGAGGGTATTTTTGTGGTGATGCTGACCGTGCAGCGTGGCACTGGCCGGCTGCTGACCAGCCCAGATATCATTAGTCGCGGCTTTATTTACCTGCGTGATAGCGAAGAGCTGATGAATTTGATCCGCCAGTATCTCAAGCAGAAGGTGGCGCGCTCGTTCGGTGGCAAGAAAGTGGATATGGATGTCCTGAAGAAGGAGATTAAAGACGAAATCACCCATCTTTTGTACGACCAAACCCGCCGCACGCCGATTGTTATCCCGGTGATTAACGAAGTCGGTGGTGGCCGCGTGGCACCTGCAGCACCAGCCAAACCTGCCCGCCGCGAGGCTCGCCCCGGCCGTAGCCGTTCGCGCCGCAGTAGCCCGGCGCCCGAAGCGACCGCCACGCCTGGGGTTGCCACCGCTGAATACAAACGCCCACCGGCCAAAAAGTTCCCGCCCAAGCAAGTGCCCGATACCGAAGTCGCCGAGCCTAAAAACCACCGCGAAGTGCCGGCGTATTAGGCCAAAACGTGCCACCATGCAGATCAGCGATAGTTTTACTAGGTACCGTAAGCACTATCCGGCCGAGGCAGCCCGCCTGCGGTTGCTTGCAAAGCAACTGCAGTGTGGCGACAGTGAGCTAACGCAGCGCACCAACTTTGTTGGCCACGTGACTGCCAGCGCGTTTGTCGTGAACCCGGCTACCAAGCAGGTGCTGCTACTGCAGCACAAGGCGCTTGGCACGTTGCTGCAGCCTGGTGGGCATGTGGAGCCAGCCGATAAAACTATTTTGGCCGCCGCGGAGCGTGAAGTTATGGAGGAAACGGGGCTTGGCCGCGACCAATTGCAGCTTAGGAGTCTCTATGCCGACAATCCCCAGGTGCCGTTTGATATCGATACGCATTTTATCCCAGAAAACCCCAAAAAGGGCGAGCCGGGCCACTACCACCACGATTTTCGGTACCTGTTTGTGACTAAAGAAACCGGCGTGACGATTGATCCACGCGAATCGAATGGATTTGCTTGGGTAGATTGGGATGCATTCTGCGCTCATGCCCGCTTTGAGGCCGTGGCAGGGAAGATAGAAGCTTTGATAGGAGAAAGCCACAAGGATTCTGATCTTACTGGTGTAAAGTAGAAAGAGGAATATAGCGAGCATGAGCGAACTTCGCCACATACTGGTACAAGCAGATGACGGGGTTTTGTTGCCTGCATTGTGGTATGTGGCGGGTGGCACACAGGTAGTTATATATGTTCATGGCGCTGGTAGTTCTTCCATCATCAGGTCACCCCACATGACTGACACATTCGGTAGGTTATGTAATCAGCACGGGCTCGATTTTATCGCTTTTAATAACCGGGGCGCTGGCTATATGACGAAATTCGATACCGTACAGGGGCAGTCCTATATGGGTGGCATGGCTTATGAGGTTATACGTGACTTCGTTTACGATCTCTCGGGCGTTATCAAGTGGGCTGCCCAGAGCGGTTATGAATCTGCTGTGCTCGTCGGTCATTCAACTGGTGCAAATAAGATAGTGTATGGACTGAGTAGCCGTGCGACATATGCACTACCTGTAGCGGGCGCGGTGCTGCTATCTGGTGGGGATGACGTGGCGCTGCAGCGGTCGAGGTATGCTGCCGATACACGTGAGCAAATTATACAAATATCTAAAGAAAAGCAACGGAGCAGCCCGCATCGTCTCGTGCCGCCGGAATATTTCCCTGGTGACCACCCTATATCGTGGCGGTCGCTTTATGAGCTACTGAGCGAAAACGGAGACTACGACATGTTCCCGTTTAAACGGGCGCCATATGCAAAGGGCCAAGTCATAATGCCTTTTAGGCAACTGAAGAGCATACAGCAACCGGTTTTGCTTGCATATGGGTCGGAAGATTTTGGCACAATTATCCCTGTTCGGCAAGCACTTGGGCTGGTAACTGGATATGTACCAAGCCTCGATACGTACGAGCTAATGGGCGCTGACCATAACTTTACGGGCTTTGAAAAGAATATCGTGCAGTATATCGTGGCATGGATTATGAAGCGGTGCGGTGATTACCCAAGTGCTGTGGCATCATAACGACGGGGAGGGCAGTAGACATAACCACTTGTAAAATGTGGTATTTTTTGCCATAATATAGTCAAATACGTTAGCTAAAACGAACAAAAAGGACTATACCTATGCCAGCTAAAAAACGCAAAACCACGCCGGCTGCCCGCCGCCGTAAAAAATCAACCGCCAAAAAACCAGCTGCCCCGCAGCATGCGCTGCCACCGGGGTTCTGGGCACAAGTTGGGGCTGTGGCCCTGCTGGCTGTAGCCGTGCTCTATATTGTGACCTGGTGCGGGGCAGGGGGCCCGGTGCTGGACTGGCTGCAGGCCGCTAGCCTGGGGCTGATTGGCTACGCTGTCTACGTGGTGCCGCTGCTGTGTATGTATGTGGCGGTAGAGATTTTCCGGGCAGAGGATAACCGCCTCCCCCTGGCTATGAAGTGCGCATCCTACCTGGTACTGGTGTGGTTTGCAGGGCTGTTTGGCTTGCTGCACGATGCCCACGGGCACCCAACGGGTGGCTGGGTGGGCCGCACCCTGAATGATTACCTGATGCTACCACTGGTCAGCGCTTCGGTCGGGGTGTTCCTGTACATGCTGCTGATTGCCATTACCATCCTCTTTATTGTGCGCACCTCGCCGGTTACCATTATGCGGGCGGTGTGGGGCTGGATAACGCCAACCCGTACGGATGAAGACAAAGCCAACGCCGAGGTGGCCGGTAAGCTAGCTGCTACTGATACTGGCGATAAGGACGGCGCGAAGAAGGCTCGCCTGAGCTTTGGTGGCGGGCACAAGAACCGCGATGAGCAGCCGGCTGCCAAGAGCACCCTGAGCGATGATTTTACTATGAATATGGGCGTGCCAACCGAAACCAACCCACACCTGCCAGATAAAGAGCCAAAGAAGAAGCGTACGGCCAGCCTCAAGGGTGCCGGGGCTGCCGCGCAGGATACCCAAGCCGAGCAGCGCCAGGCCCTGGTAGCGGTTAGTGACCCCAACTGGCAGCCGCCAAGCCTGGATATCCTTGAAAAAAAGCAGCGCCCGGCTGACACTGGCGATGTACAGGCAAACGCGCAGATCATCCAGGACACCCTGCGTGAGTTTAATATTAATGTCGAGATGGAAGGCGCCAACATTGGCCCTAAGGTCACCCAGTACACCTTGCGCCCACCAAGCGGCGTGAAGCTAACGCGCATTGCCAACCTAGAAAGCAACATTGCGCTCAACCTGGCGGCCTCCAGCCTGCGTATCGAGGCACCAATCCCGGGTAAAAAGGCAGTGGGTATTGAGGTGCCGAACGTGCGGGCCGCGGATGTGCGCCTCTACGGCGTGCTGGAATCAAAGCAGTGGAAGAACGCTACCGAACCGCTGAGCTTTGCAATTGGTAAGGATATTTCGGGTAGTGCCGTGGTGGGTGAGCTGAATAAAATGCCGCACCTATTGATTGCCGGGCAGACGGGCTCTGGTAAATCGGTCATGATTAACACCCTGCTGACCAGCTTACTCTACCGCAATAGCCCCAGTGATATGAAGCTGATTCTGGTGGACCCCAAGCAGGTAGAAATGGCGCCGTACGAGGATATCCCGCACCTGCTGACCCCTGTTATCAACAACCCCGAAAAGACGATCAGCGCGCTAAAATGGGCCGTGAACGAAATGGAGCGCCGCTACAAGCTGCTGGCAGAAGAAAAAATCCGCGATATCAAAACCTATAACCAGCGCCTGGCCCAGCGTGGCCGCACCATTAGCGTAGCCGACGAAAACGGCAATATGCAGCAGCACGAAGAAGGTGCCATGCCTTATATTGTGATTGTGATTGACGAGCTGGCCGACCTGATGATGCTCGCCGCGCGCGATGTGGAGGCCCTGATTGTGCGCCTGGCCCAGAAGGCCCGCGCCGTGGGCATTCACCTGGTGCTCGCGACGCAGCGGCCTAGTGTGGATGTGATCACCGGCCTTATTAAGGCCAACGTGCCAGCCCGCATTGCCTTTACCGTTGCTGGGCAGGTGGATAGCCGCACCATTCTGGACCAAAACGGGGCCGAAAAGCTGCTAGGCTATGGTGATATGCTGATGAAGACTGCCCAAATGGGTAAGCCTAAGCGTATCCAGGGTGCCTGGGTAACGGATGATGAAGTGAATAAAATCACCGACCACTTACGGGCACAATCTGCCCCGCAGTATAACGACGAGATCGTGGCCCAGCCCGTCCAGCTGAACGGCAAGGGCGGCGTGGTAATGGACTTTGACGGCGGCGGCAGCGATGGCACCGACGATATGTATAAGGACGCCCTGCGTGTGGTGATCGAAAGCAAAAAGGCTAGCGCCAGCTTGCTGCAGCGCCGCCTGCGCGTTGGCTACGCCCGGGCTGCCCGCCTGATAGAAGAGCTCGAGGAGCACGGCGTGATCGGCCCGGCTGATGGCGCCCGCCCGCGTGAGGTGCTGGTCAGTAGCCTCGAAGAGCTAGAATAGGCCCGGCGGCGCCCAGCCCCTCGCCCGGGTTAGGGGCCCCGGCTGAGGCCGCAGCCTATCTAGTGCGTGCACACGTAAAACCCCGCCTGTAAAAGGGCGGGGTTTTGGGTTTATAGAGCCGGATTTGGGCGAGCCTGCCAAGCTACATATCTGACCAGCTGCTGCCGCTGCCAGAGCGTGAGCGGTAGCCACCGGTGCTGTAGTCGCGCAAGGATTCACTGCTGCTGCGTGAGCGTGAGCTGCTGCTGTCGCTCACACCCTTGGTGTACACCTGGTAGAGCGCGAACGGCACCATCACCACAGCGATAGCGACCGCCGCAATAAAGATAGTGCGCACGGTACTAGCGTTCTGCTGGCGCGAAAAGTTTACCAGCGCATACAGGGCACCGCCAACAACCGTCAGGCTAATAATACTGCTAATCAGCACGCGTAGCACTGTTGCGCCAACGTTGCTGCCAGCACCGGCTACCAGCAGGCTAAATACCATTTGCACCAAGGTGCCCAGCAGGGTAATCACCAGCAGGGTGGCACCAATTGCGTAGGTAGCGCGGCGCAGTTTTTGCCGTGTGCGCCATGGCTCGGAGTCTTCGTATTTATTCACGACCTTTACTAGGAAGATCAGTGCGGGGATACCAACAATCAGCATCGATGCCTGCAACATAGCAGATACTGCCTGTACGCTGCCGGCCATAGCGTTCGCAAACAGGCTGCTGGTGCTGCTGCCGCTGGCGAAGAGCTTTTCGAGCCCAATATTGATAATGCCAATCAGGCTGCTGGCGTTGACAATCGCGAGCCCTACCAGCACGACCAAGGCAGCTGGGTAGGGGATGGGTAGCTTTTGCGTCAGGAGCTCAACGGCAGCTGCTTGGTTAATAATTGGCCCGGTGGCCTGTGGGGCTGGTGCGCTTGGCGCCGCCGGTGCTGCGGGTGCAGCAGCGGGTGCTGGCGTTGCCGCCTTTTTTGGTGAAGTAGTGTCCTTGGTAGGCATACAAACTCCCTTTCGTATTAATGGTTATACTAAGATTGTACCACATAATAAAAGCCCCACTTGTAGCAAGTGGGGCCAGGAATCTTACATCAACACCTCCTCGTGGTGTTCGTCCTGCTGCTTGTGCATATAAGCACGAAGCAGAATATCTATGGCGATCATCATACAGATGATACCGCCAATGATTGCGCCAGTGAGTATGCCAAATCGCATACTCGCTGATGCGAATAGCGGGTCTTCATTGAGTGCTAACCAAACGGCTAGCATAATGACCCAAACCACCCAGTAGATCATCAGCCCAGTGATTTTCATCATCGGGCTTTTTATTTGATGCAGGGCGCACCACATGATGCGCCATAGCGCCACCATGACACCGAAGTGTAGCAGCGTGCCGGTCACGCCAGTGACAAGATGCGCTAGCTCCATGTTTTCGGAGCTAGTGATAACGTAAGCTTGCATAAGATTTCCTTTCGGAAGGTGCAACCACAGCGCCCACACCGGGCTAGTGGTTGCACGGGTGAACAAAGGTCAACTTTACATATACCACGGATCGCAGCAAAATGCAAGTAGCGCACGCGCCCCGCCACCATAGCCAAGGCCACTAGCAACGGGCGCCGCGTGGGGGCAGTGTAGCCACCGCGAGCCAAATTTGGTATAATGGCACATGTATAGTAACCCTGCGTGTGCTACGGGTGTGCCTTGGTGCGCCCATAGGTATACGCATCCATAAGGATTCCAAAGGAGATATCATGAAGGAATACGAACTAACCGTACTGCTGCGCCCAGGCCAGGAAGAGGCCGAGGCTGCCAGCCTGCAGCAAGTGCGCGATATTATTACCCAAGCTGGCGGCAGCATTACTAGCGAGGACGCTTGGGGCAAAAAGCGCCTGGCCTACAAGATCCAGCAAGAGGATTTTGCACACTACGTGTACTTTGAACTGAGCCTGCCAGCTCAGGCGCCGCTCAAAATCAGCAACACGTTCAATATTACCGATGACGTGCTGCGCTACCTGCTGGTAACGGTCAACCACAAGGGCCGCCAGGCATTGGCCGACGCTGCCAAGAAGGCACCAGCAGACACCCAAGACGCAGAATAATATAAAGGAGGAAAGCGATATGGCTAGGGGCATTAATCAAGTAATACTAATGGGGCGCCTGACCCGCGACCCTGATATGCGCACCACCGCTAGTGGCAAAAACGTCACCAGCTTTAGCCTGGCAGTGGACCGCCAGGGCCAGGATGACCAAGCAGACTTTTTTGATGTGACTGCCTGGGAAAAGACCGGCGAGCTGGTTAACCAGTACCTAAGCAAGGGCCGCCGCTGCCTCGTACAGGGCCGCCTGCGCCAGGATAGCTGGGAAGATAAAGACACCGGCAAAAAGCGTAGCCGCGTGGAGGTAGTTGCCTTTGACGTCACCTTCCTCGATGGGCCAAACGACGGTGCCGGTGGTGGCCAAAGCCGCCCCAGCGCCCCTGCGCAAGCCGCCAGCACCCCAGCCCCCAGCGCCATAGATGACGCACCAATCGACCTTTCCGAAATACCATTTTAAGGAGTTACAACCATGGCAAAGAAGTTTAAAAAAGATATCCCAGCATATTTTGATTACAAAGATGTAAAAACCCTGCAGCGGTTTATTGACCCATACGGCAAGATTGAGCCAATTGGCAAGACCGGCCTAAGTGTGAAGCAGCAGCGCCAGCTGGCAGTGGCTATTAAGCGCGCCCGCCACCTTGCCCTGCTACCATTTGTGACCAATAACTAAACCGAGCTTACCTACATGTACCAACCAACAGATTTAAAAAAGGGTACGGTGTGCCAGCTTGATGGCAAGCCCTACCGCGTCGTTGAATATGGCCAAAAGGTCATGGGCCGCGGCGGTTCAATTGTGAATGTCAAGCTCAAGAACCTGATTGATGGCAGTGTCATCCCAAAAACCTTTAAGGGCCAGGATAAGATTGAGCCTGCTGATGTCACTAATAAGGCAGTGCAGTTCCTCTATAGTGATGGCGATAGCTACCACTTTATGGACCCCGAAAGCTTTGAGCAGTTTGAGCTCAGCGCAGCTATTGTGGATGACGCAGCAGGCTACCTGAAGGAAGGCGAGCCCCTTAACCTGCAACTATTTGACGGCAAGGTGATTACCGTAGAGCTACCAAAGAACGTATACCTTGCAGTAACCTACACCGAGGACGTGGTGAAGGGTGATACCACCAGCAGCGTGCTAAAGGATGCGACGCTGGAAACCGGCAAGGTAATTAAGGTACCAGCCTTTATTAAGGTAGGCGATATTGTGAGCGTCGATACCGCCACTGGCGACTACCGTGAGCGCAAAAAATAGCCCACGCCCTGCCGGCCGAGGCACCGCTGTGGGCGCTGGTAGCTCGCAGCCGGCTCAGGCCGCGCCTGCCCGTGTGCAGGCCAGCACAGCGCCTACGGGGGCCAAGCAGCGCTTAGACATCGCTGTGGCCCGTCTGGGCGTCGTACAGAGCCGTTCCCAGGCCGAAAACTACATTCGCCTGGGGCAGGTAACCATAAATGGCCGGGTAGTAACAAAACCCGGCTTTTTGGTGCCACCTGGTGCACGCGTGCAGCTACAAGCGCACGAGCAGTACGTGAGCCGGGCAGGGCTCAAGCTAGCGAGTGTTGCGCAGGTGTTTGGCCTACAGTTTGATGATGCAGTGGTGCTCGATATTGGCAGTAGTACCGGTGGCTTTACCGACTATGCTTTGCAGCACGGTGCTCGCCGCGTCTATGCAGTGGATGTTGGCACCAACCAGCTCCATCCCACGCTGCGTGGCGACGCACGTATTTGCCTACACGAAAAGACGGATATTCGTGACTTTATCCCGCCGGAGCCCCCCACCATTATTGTGGGTGATGTATCGTTCATTAGCCTGCGCCAGATTCTACCACACGTGGCTCAGCACGCTATGGGCCCACGCACCACGCTGGTTGCCATGGTTAAGCCGCAGTTCGAGGCTGGCCCGGGGCAGACCACCCGCGGTGTGGTAAAGAACAATGCTATGCGCCGGCGGATCCTGGCCGACTTTGAGGCTTGGGCTGGGCAGTATTTTGTGATTATGGCCAAGCGCGATAGCCAGGTGGCGGGCGCCAAAGGCAATGTTGAGCGCTTTTATAAGCTACGCCTGCGTGGCTAGCCACCACGCGATTGGTGTATGGAACGACCCCTTGTGTTATACCAGGGGTCGTTTTGGTTGTAGCGAGAGTGTTGTGCAGAGCTGCGCCGTAGTAACTCATCACATGATATAGCGCTATATAAGGCATATCACATAGGTGGTATATTGGTGTGCCGTGCGTATATAGGGCCGTGCTAATATGCAAACCACCCTAGCCGTGGCCAGGGTGTGCATTACAATTGGTTAGTTCGTGTCGATATGGCAATTAGACGTTAAAGCGGAACTCTACCACGTCGTCTGGCTGCATAATATAGTCCTTGCCCTCGGTGCGGACCTTGCCCGCCAGCTTGGCGGCTTGCTCGCTGCCCGCCGCCACCAGGTCGGGGTAGCTGATAATTTGGGCTGCAATAAAGCCGCGCTCAAAATCACTGTGGATGGCACCAGCGGCTTGCGGCGCCGTGGCACCGTGGGGGATGGTCCAGGCCCGGACTTCTTTGGGCCCAGCCGTCAGGTAACTCTGCAGGCCCAGCGTGTGGTAGGCGGCCTGAATGGTTTGCTCCAGGCCGGATGACTGCACACCGTAGCTTTCTAGCAGCTCCTTGGCTTCATCAGCCGGCAGGCCCTTTAGCTCGTCCTCGAGCGCGGCACAGACAAAAATCGCTTGGCTTGGTGCCACAAGCTGGCGTAGCTCGGCCTGCAGGGCCTCATCGCTCAGGCCAGTTTCATCAACATTGAACAGGTAAATAACCGGCTTGGCAGTGAGTAGGTGTAGGTCGCGGGTGGCCTCGTGGTCCAGCTGCGGTAGCTGCGAAAGCGGTGTGCCGGCTTGCAGGTGACGCGCGAGCTCCTCGAGGTAAGCAATGCGGGGGCGGGCGGCTGGGTTGGCCTTGGCTTCCTTCTGGAGCTTGGGTAAGCGGCCTTCGATGGTCTGTAGGTCAGCAAGAATCAGCTCGGTATTGATGATATCGATATCATCCTTGGGGTTGGCAGTTGTGTTGCCATCGTGGCGCATGATGTCGCTGCTAGTAAAAGCACGCACCACGTGCAGCACGGCGCTGGTCTGGCGGATATTGGCCAGGAATTTATTGCCCAAGCCTTCGCCCTGGCTGGCGCCGGCTACTAGCCCGGCAATATCCACAAAGGTAACGGTAGCGGGCAGCACTTTGGCTGCGCCGTACATACCGGCTAGCACGCCCAGGCGCTCATCGGGCACGGGCACAATGCCGGTATTGGGCTCGATGGTGGCAAAGGGGTAGTTTGCGGCTAAAATATCATTATTAGTCAGGGCATTAAACAAGGTTGATTTGCCAACGTTAGGCAGGCCAACAATGCCGATAGATAGGCTCATAGCTAGGCTCCTTTTATTACATGGTGGCCGCTGGGGTAGCTGCGGCGTGGTACCTAGCCAGTGTACTACAGCTGCTAGGGGCTGGTAAACCCGCCAGTAGGGCTGGTAAGAGCCTTGCAATCGCTGGTAACGCTTATGTATAATAAAGCCAGTATGAAACTAGTAAAAGGGCTGGGCGAATTCTTTGCGCTTGATATTGGTACCCAGGCAATTCGGTTGGTGCAGCTTGTGCACCAGGGCGCGCACTGCCGGCTGAGCCATGTTGGCTATGCAGCGGTGGATGCCCGCACGCTTGCAGCTGGCACGCCCGCCCAGCAGAAGAAGCTTACCGCCGCGATTGCAACGGTGGTGGCGCAGGCTGGGGTAACGGCCCGCAATGTGGTGATTGGGTTGTCATCTGCTAAGACCTTTACCACGGTTATAGAAATGCCGACCATGGGTGCGGATGAACTAGCTGGCACCCTTAAGTACCAGGCCGAGCAGTACCTGCCCATGCCGCTAGACGATACCCAGTATGACTACGTTGTGCTGGGCCCAGCACCTGGCGGGGAAGATAAGCAGCTGGTGCTGATCACCAGCACCGCTAAGGAGTACGCCGATATGATGGTGCGAGTGGTGGACGCAGTCGGCCTGAATGTGATTGCCGCCGAGCCCAACCCCATCGCCATGGTGCGGGCGCTACTACCCCGCGAGGCCACCGGTGCGCATATTATGGTTATGATTGGTGAATCCGCCACCGATATTGTGGTAACCGTCGGCGAAAAGCCGGTGCTGGTGCGCTCGCTGCCCGGCGGTTTGCAGGCTATGGAAGCAGCCTTGGTGCAGCACCTGGCCGTGCAGCCAGCCCAAGCGCGGCAGTTTATCGTTAAATTTGGCCTAGCCCAGGATAGGCTCGAGGGCCAAGTGGTGCGCACACTGCAGGGTGCGCTGGATAACCTCACGTCCGAAATTAGTAAATCCGCCCGCTTTTACCAGACGAACTACCCCGGTGCGGCGGTGCAAACAGTGCGGCTATCGGGCTACGGTGGGGTGATCCCCCTCCTGCCAGAGTACATCGCCGCCCGCCTGAGCGTCACGACGGAAGTCACCAACCCGTGGCATGCTATTACCATTCCGCAGGATCTGAGCACCAAGGTACTGCCGGTGGAATTTGAATTCGCCACGGCGGTAGGGCTGGCCCTACGCAAAGGGGGCGTATGATAGAAGTTAACCTACTACCGAGTGCCAAGCGCGAGCAACTTGTGCTGCAGCGCGCTCGCAACCGGGTAATTGCCCTGGCGGGTGCCAGCATTGCCGTCAGTACCGGGCTGCTGCTACTGGCCTGCGTGTATGTGTTTGGCGTGCAGCAGTACCTACTGGCAAGTGCCACCAGTGATATCACCCGCGCCCACCAGGAGTTTACCAAGCAGCCGGATGTCGCCAAGATGGTAACCATTAACAACCAGCTTGCCCAAATTGATAAAGCCCACGCCACCAAGCAGATGAATTCGCGTATTTTTAGCCTGCTTGGGGCAATTAGCTTAAAGAACACGCCCAGCAGCGTGGCTATTACGGCCTTTAGTATTGATGGCCAGCAAAAAACCATGACGCTTTCGGTGCAGACGGAGCGGGCTGGGTTCGAGGCGGCCGACGTCTTTAAAAAGAACCTGGCTGCTACGCGCTTTTACTTTATTCCAGCCAAGAACGACGCCATGCCAAGTGAGCTGCAAACCCCACCTGTAACCCGTGCGCCTGGGGAGGAAAACGAGCTACTTGCCCGCGATATCACCCTGCGCGACCTGGCCTATGTTGATGCTGATAGTGGCGGCGCCAAGGCTGTGAGCTTTAAGGTGAGCTTTACCTACGATGAGCGGTTCCTGAGCCAGCAGTACGATGTGCTGCGGGTACGCGGGCTTGGTAATGGTAATGTAACGGACTCACACCAGCGCTTGCCAGAGGAGCTCTTTAAGCCAGCTGGCCGGAGGAATACCTAATGCCGCTGCCAAACCGCCTCGATACTATGGTGCGCCGCCAGCATGCTGCCACCAAAACCCGCCGCACAGTGCTGGTGTGGGTGGCAGCCGCCGGCGTTGTGCTGGGTATCAGCTTGGTGGCGCTAGGCTTTGTGGTGCGGATTGGGCTCTTTCATCACACGGTGCTAGCGCACAAGCACGCCACCGCTCGTACTATCCACAAGAATGCCCAGGCACTGGGGAACTTACGCACTAATATGAACCTGCTCAGCACCAGCCCCGATCTAAAAAAGGTCCGTTCAAGCGATAGCGCCCCCGGGGTGCAGACCATCCTGGATGCCATGCCGGCGGATGAAAACCGCCTAGCACTGGGCGCATCACTACAGAAGAAAGTCTTTAACGTGCCGGGCCTTACGGTTGATGCGCTATCGGTTGATCCACCGGGTGGTGAAGCCAGTGAGCAACCAAGCGCTGGTGGGCTGGGCCAGATTGCCTTTAGCGCCAGTATTTCGGGTACACCAGAGGTCGTGCGCCAGGCGCTGACCCGGGCTGAAAGCTCAATCCGCCCACTCAGCATCCACACCATGAACGGCGTGGCGAGCGGGCAATCGGTGACGGTGCAGCTGAGCGGCGTGACCTATTACTACCCACCGGCCGATGTATCGCTGCGGGTCAAAACGATTCAGGAGGCGCGATGAGACGCTCAGAATACGCCAGCGCTATCCTGGTAGCCGTAGTCGCTATGGCCGTTACTGCTATGGTCATGAGCCTGCTACTTGGCCTTATTGGGCGCCAGCAAGCCAAGGTAGAGGACGTCAGCGGTGTGATGGTAACCGGCCAGCAGGGCGTGACGGTTAACCGCCGCGTCTTCCACGAACGGGCATTGAACCCAACAGTCGAAGTCTACGTTGAAGGCCACACCGAGGCAACCAACCAAACCCGGGCCGAAGGAGCCGGCCGCTAATGGCTGCGCGTGTGGATGCTGCTACTAGTAGCCGCTTGGCCCGCCTGCTAGTGAGCGAAGGCTTGGTAGCGGCCGGTGACATGGCCGATGCTACCAAGGAGGCTGAACGCTCCACCCGGCCGCTGGCGGATGTGCTGCGTGAGCGCCAGCTGGCCAGCGCCGAGCTGCTTGTGCATGCCCAGGCCGAGCTGGCTGGCATTCCCTATGTGAATTTGCGCCGGGCCCGTATCGACCAAGATGTGCTGGCGACGCTACCCGCCGAGCTAGCCGAGCGCTTTATGGCGGTGCCGCTGGCGTTTATTAGTGGGCGCGTAGCGGTAGCCATGGTGGATGCTGCCAATGTGCAAACGGTGGATTACCTGGCCACCGTGATGCAGCAGTCGCTGAAGGTATGCATGGCTTCTGAGGCGAGTGTGCGCCATGTCCTAGCCCAGTATAAAACCGACCTGGGGGCGGTGGATGCCGCCGCCGAGGCATCGCAGCAGGAAACCCGCCAGGAGCTTGCCAGCCGAGTGAAGACAATCGTGCAGGATTCACCGATTAGCCGGGCGCTTAGTACGATTTTAGAATATGCTGCCAAGACTAGCGCCAGCGATATCCACATTGAGCCAACCGAGGATAAGCTGGTGATTCGCTTTCGGATTGATGGCTTGCTGCGCCAGGTGATGGATCTACCGAAAAGCCTGGAGCCAGCCCTCGTCAGCCGCGTCAAAATTCTGGCCGAGCTGAAGATTGATGAACACCGCGTGCCGCAAGACGGCCAGTTTGGTGTCAAGGTGGCGGATAAAGAAATTGACCTGCGTATTGCCATCAGCCCAGTGATATGGGGCGAGCAGGTGGTGATCCGCTTGCTGGATAAAACCGGCCAGAACTTTGACCTTAGCGATATGGGCCTAGCTGGCCGGTCGCTGCGGGCGGTGGAGCAGGGTATTAAACGCCCCAGTGGTATGGTGCTGACCTCTGGCCCAACCGGTAGCGGTAAGACGACGACCATGTATGCCTTGCTGCGGGCTATTAAGGATGAATCGATTAATATTATCACGCTGGAAGACCCGGTAGAATACAAAATGAGCGGGGTAAACCAAATCCAGGTGAATACCGATGTGGGGCTGACTTTTGCCAGTGGGCTGCGCAGTATTTTGCGCCAGGACCCCGATGTGGTGATGGTGGGCGAAATCCGCGACCGCGAAACAGCCAACTTGGCGGTGCAGGCGGCGCTAACCGGCCACCTGGTATTTAGCACGCTACACACCAATAATGCCGCCGGGGTACTGCCGCGCCTATTGGATATGGGGATTGAGCCCTTCTTGATTGCCAGCACGGTGAACACGGTAATTGGCCAGCGCCTGGTGCGCCGTGTAGCCGAGCAGCACACTACCCGCCCGGCTACCAAGCTTGAGGCCCGCATGATTAGCCAAACCGTGGGTACAATCTTGCCACAAACCAGCAACCAAGCTACCATAGTGGCGGAGGATTTAGGCTACCACAGCTTGCCGCTGGCAACAGGGCCCGAGTACCAGCTGGCCGAGGGCACCGATACGCCCGAAACACCAGGTGGCTACAGCGGCCGGATTGGCCTATACGAGGTTATGACCATCAACCAAGACATCCAAAAGCTGATTACCACCCGCGCCACCAGCAGCGAAATCGAAAAGCTGGCCCGCGCCCAGGGTATGGTCACCATGCGTCAGGATGGCTACCTAAAGGCGATTGATGGCATCACCACGCTAGAAGAAGTAAATCGCGTCACAGTATAAAGGGGGAATATGACGAACCAAGATATGCGAATAGAAATTTTACTCGAAGAAGTCGTGCGCCGGCGGGCCTCGGACTTACACCTACAGGTTGGCTTGCCGCCGATGATCCGTATCGATGGTAGCCTGATGCCGATCCCTGGCACCGATGTGCTAGACGACGCCACCGTTAGCAAGCTGATTTTTGCTATTTTGGATGACGACCAGCGCCAGGTGCTGCTACGCGATAAGGAATTTGACTTTAGCTTTGCCTTTGGGACACTGGGGCGGTTCCGCGTCAATGCCTTCCACGAGCGGGGCAGCCTGGCCGCGGCACTGCGCTTAATCCCGAACGAAATCAAAAGCATTGGCGAGCTTGGTATGCCCGCTGCGGTGGCGGAGTTTGCTAATTACCCACGCGGCTTGGTGCTGGTAACGGGCCCAACTGGTAGTGGTAAATCCACCACGCTGGCCGCAATCGTCGATAAGATTAACAGCGAAAAATCAGCCCATATCATCACCATCGAGGACCCGATTGAGTTTACCCATAAAAGCAAAAAGTCAGTCGTGGTGCAGCGTGAAGTCCACTACGATACCTATTCCTTTAGCGCGGCGCTACGCTCCAGTCTGCGCCAGGACCCCGATGTGGTACTGATTGGTGAGATGCGCGACCTGGAAACGATCAGCGCTGCCATTACCATTGCCGAAACGGGGCACTTGGTGTTCGCCACCCTGCACACCAACAGCGCCTCGCAGAGTGTGGACCGCATGATCGACGTCTTCCCGCCGCACCAGCAGCCCCAGGTGCGGGCCCAGCTTTCTAATATTTTGATGGCAATCTGTAGCCAGCGCCTGGTGCCAGCTATCGATGGTGGCCGTGTGGTGGCTAGCGAAATTTTGATTGCGAATTCTGCGGTGCGTAATATCATCCGCGAAGGCAAGAGCTACCAGCTGGATGCTGTCATCCAAACCGGCGCCGAGCTTGGTATGCAAACGATGGACAGGACGCTGGCGGGCCTGGTGCAGGCTGGTACAGTCACGTACGAAGAAGCCCGCAACTACGCGGTTGATTTAGGTGAATTTGAGCGGATTATTCGGGGGTAGAGGAGTGATGTGTGCGGCGCTATAGCTATATTGCCAAGGACGATACCAGTGGCCAAACGGTGCGCTCGGTGGTGCAGGCCGAAAGCGAGCAGGCCGCCGCCCGTACCCTACTGGCCCAGAATCTAACGCCGATTCGTATCCGCGAGCAAGCTGCTGGCAATTGGCTCCAGCGCCTGCGCCAGCGCATCACCACCAAGGATAAGGTTGCGGTCACCCGCCAGCTTGCCACACTGCTCGAAGCCGGCCTGCCGCTGGCCCAGAGCCTGCGCACGATTGCCGACCAATTAGCCAACCCGCGCATGCGTGCGGTGGTAGAGGATGTACTAACGGCCGTTGAAGCGGGGCGCTCGCTCGAGGAATCGTTCGCCCGCCACCCCGCGGTGTTTGACCGTGTGTTTATTGCGATGGTGCGGGCTGGTGAGGCCTCTGGCACGCTGGCCGATGCCTTATCCCGCGTGGCGGATCAGCAAGAAACCGCCACCGAAACCATGCGCCGGGTGCGGGGGGCGCTCTACTATCCAGCCATTGTGCTGGTGGTGATTATTGCCGTGATTACCTTTATGATGCTCACGGTCGTGCCGCAGGTTGCCAGGCTGTATGCAGGCCTGAACCAGCCGCTGCCCTGGCTCACCCAAGTGCTGGTGGCGTGCGCTGCCTTTACCAGCCAGTATTGGTGGGGCGTGTTGGCCCTGATAGTGGTAGCAGTGGCAGCCGGGCGCAGCTATGTTGTATCACCAGCGGGCCAGCGCACCAAGGATCTATTACTACTGCAGCTACCCCTGGTGCGGCAATTGGCGCTGCGGCTCTACATGGCGCGCTTTACCCGCACAGGCCAAACGCTGCTCGCCAGTGGCGTGCCGGTACTCGATGCCCTGCAGATTTGTGCCGCCGCGGTCGGCAATAGCTACGTTGGTGCTAGTATTACCACTGCCGCCGGCCAGGTGAAGGGCGGGGCGCAGCTATCCCAGGCGCTGAGTATGCAGCCGTACATCCTGCCGCTGGTGCCGCAGATGGTTGCAATTGGCGAAAAATCTGGCCAGATCGATGGCATGCTGGGCCGCTTGGCACGTGTCTACGAAGGCGAGGTGGACGAGCAAGTCAAAGCCCTTTCAACCACACTCGAGCCCGTGCTGATGGTGCTGATGGCTGCTATGGCCGGCGGTATTATTATGGCGATTTTCTTCCCGCTCTACAGCCTTGTCAGCACCACTAGCGGCCAGGTGTAGCCCTGGGTAGCTGAGCGTTTGGGCGGCCTGC
This sequence comes from Candidatus Saccharimonadota bacterium, assembly GCA_013333595.2. GTDB lineage: Bacteria > Patescibacteriota > Saccharimonadia > Saccharimonadales > Saccharimonadaceae > SDRW01. Next base: position 37,652 of record JABCON020000017.1, on the reverse strand, counting down.
TACCGAGTAGGTGCTTGCTTGGGGCGCTAGACAAACCACCGCTGGTAGCGTATTATAAGCATAACTATGAAGGTGCGTGCAGGTTTTACGATTATCGAAATTGTTCTGGTGCTGGCAGTGGCAGGGCTGATTATTCTGATGGTATTTGTGGCCCTACCAGCCTTGCAGCGCAGCCAGCGCGACACCGCCCGCAAAAACGATATCAGCCGCCTGGTAAGCGCCATTACCGACTACAAAACCAATAACCGCGGCCGGGCGCCCTTTGCCACTAGCGGCCAGTCGCGTAACCTGGGTGCTGGGCAGTTTGTGGATGATTATTTAACGCTTAAGGCCAGTGGCAGTGGCAGCGGCGCCAGCTTTGCCGACCCGCTGGGTAGCGAGTACCAGTTTGTGCGCCAGCTAGATGGCGGCGCTGGTAGTGGCCAGATCCTGGTAACGCCTGGTGGCCGCTGTGATGGTGATGCACCAAGCGGTAGCGGCAGCGGCACTGGTGGCCTTAGTAGTAGCGCCGGGCTGGGCAGCCGCAGCGGCGCTGTGCGTATTAAGCTAGAGGGCGGTGGCCAGCACTGCGCTGAATATTAAATACCAGGTAGGAGGGGGAGATATGGAATATGTAATACAGTTTGGCCTGTTTGTACTCGGGGCGGCGATGGGGAGCTTTGCAACTGCCAGTGTGTGGCGCATCCGGGCGGCCGAGCTACGCCGCGATTCATCGCTTGCCAGCACCCCGCTGGAAAAGCGTTTGGCTAAGCAGCCAGCAGTTGATGCCCGTAAAGACCGCTCGCACTGCCTCCACTGCGGCTACCAACTATGCTGGTACGACCTTATTCCCGTTATCAGCTGGCTCGTCCTCCGCGGTCGCTGCCGCCGCTGCCGTAAACCAATTGGTTGGATGGAATTTTTGGCCGAAGTTAGTGTTGGTTTGGCCTTTACTGCTTCATACATACTGCTTACTCCCAATCTACCCGTGGTGTGGCTGGCCGTCGTAAGCCTATTGTGGCTAGCTGCTATCGTTCTACTAGCAATGCAATGGATGTACGACGCCAAGTGGTACGTGCTTGTCACGAGTTTTACGGTCGCCCTGGGTATTATTGCCCTTATTATAAAACTTATTTTGATTATAACCGGCCAGGTGACGATTACCGCGGTGCTGTTCCATGCCGGTATCGCTGCAGTGCTTATGCCAGGGTTGTACGGCCTACTATGTTTTGTATCGAAGGGCAGGTGGGTTGGCCTTGGTGATGTCTATTTGCTGGTGCCGTTTGCGCTGTTTGTTAGCAGCTGGCAGCAAGCCTTTTTGGTCGTGTTCCTCGCGAATGTCTTTGGGTGCTTGGTGATTATTCCAGGGCTTATGCGCGGCAGGATTACCCGCCGTAGCCGTGTGCCATTTGGCCCATTTTTGATCGCCGCCTTTATGGTTGCCATGCTGGTTGGCCCGCAGCTGATTAGTTGGTACCAGCAGATGCTGTTCGGCACGCTATAGAGCTTATGCTATAATAAAGCCACTATGTTAGGGAGCCAGCGCGGTGGGTTTACTATTATCGAAGTAATGTTGTTTCTTGGCCTAAGTAGCCTGTTGCTGGCTGGTATTATGGCGGGGGTAAGTGCCCAGGTCCAATCCCAGCAGTACCGCCAGGGTGTGCAGGAAATCCGCAGCGCTATAATTGGTGAATTTGAGGCAGTGTATAATTTAAGCAACCAGCGTACCGGCCCTGACCCGTGTGGCGGGCGAACAACGACGCCAGGGACCAGCGATTGCTACTATGTGGGGCGGCTACTGCAGTTTGGCTCGGCGCCAGATGGTGCCATGAGCCTGGATGCATGGCCGGTCGTAGCCCGCCCACGCCCTGGCAACCAGTATGTTCGTGTCCTGCGTACACCAAGTAGCCCACGTTCGGCCCTCGCTGGCCTGGATGGGTACGAAGTTAAGCTCGCACCCGAGCAATCACTCCGCCACACCTACGCCGCTAGTTGGGGATTACGCACCTATGCGCCGGGTAGCTCGCCGGCGTCGCCACATATTACAAGTGCTTTGCTGATCTTGCGCTCGCCGGTGGATGGAGCCGTGCGTTCGTATAAGCTGAGTGGCCGGAGTGCTATCTTTGCAGCTGGCGGTTCACCACGTGATTTAACAACGCTTACGGCAACGGGCCCGCAAGCTCAAGCAGTGGATGATAAAACTGTGGTTTGCATTGGTATGCCGCGTGGCACATTGTGGCCTGGGGGCGTTTTGGCTATTCGTATTGCTGGTTTAGCGACCGGCCCGGGCGACGTCGAAATTATTCCAAGCGCTGATCTTGAGCAACAGGAAGGTAAACAATGCCACAAATAGTAAAATATACACGAACTCATCAGGGTGATACCTTGGTAGAGGTATTATTTGCTATGACAGTGTTTGCTGCTGTGGCGGTGGGGGCGATGGCGGTCATGAACCGCGGCATTAACGCGGCCCAAACGTCGCTCGAAACCACACAGGTGCGCAACGAAATCGATTCCCAGGCTGAGCTGCTGCGTCACCTACATGCGGCTAAGCTTAGTAGTGCAAGCGGCCTCGGTACACCCGCCCAGCAACAGGCCGCACACCAGTGGGACATTATAACCAAGCAGCTGAATGTCGTACAGGCTGGCGACTACGGGCGACTAGCCAGTAGCAGTGAGTGTACATTTGGCGATAACTCCCACAAGGCCGGCAATACGAGCATGTTTGTGGCCCAAGCTGACCAAGCTAAAGCCTTCTTTATTGACCCTGCAACGGGCAAAGTTATTAGCTACGGCGCCCACCCGGATTACTTTGCGGCGGCTGATACCTATGCCCAAGTACGCCCGCCAGAAAATACGGTCCGGCATAGCGTTAGCAATATGTTGTGGGTGCAAGCTGTGCGTGTTACGGGTGACCCACATGGCGTTCAGGGCCAGGAAGCAGCCTTAACGAGTAGTGTGGCCTACGATTTTCATATTCGGGCCTGCTGGCCAGGCGTTGGACTGGGCACGCGGTGGCGCGTTCAGGGCACTATTGTGCGTTTATATATGCCAAAGGGGGTAGAGTAATGCTACGCCCATCTAGCCCACCAGAACGCGGTTTTACGCTGGTTGAGCTTATGCTCGCGATGGCTTTTATTGGTGTCCTGCTGGTAGCGGTAGCAACCACAACACAGCACATGATGCGGCTCTATAATAAAGGCAGCACGTTGCGTGAGATTAATACAGTGGCGCGCACGGTGGTACGGGATCTGCAGCAGTCGGTGGGTGGTGCTAGCCCATTTGCGGTTGGTTACTACGCGCCAGGTGCCGCTCAGACGTCGCGTGTGGCTGTAGGGCTGGCTCAGGCGAGTCAGTATAATCAGCACTACTACGTTGCCCATAATGAGCATGGCCAGGTGGTTGGTGGGCGCTTGTGCACGGGCACGTACAGCTATGTGTGGAATCTACGCGCAGCATTTGCCGACCCAGGTGATCTACAGCCAGTTGCAAATAATGCAACACCTAGGCCGGGTGTCCAGTATATTCGTATGCGGGGTAACCGTATGCAGCCAGTACGGTTTATGCGTGTGGAGGATAGCGATTACAGCCTTTGTAAGTATAGTAAATCCGACAATAACGGCATTACGGTACCAGTGTTGTATGGTAAAAAATACTTCAATGTTTTTGGTGAAGGGGAGACTAATTTAATGTTGTATAAATTTACAATCATCGCTCCACAGGATGACACTGTTGCGAAAAGATCAGCGCAGAATAAAACAACACAGCTTATTACCGGAGCATATTACAACATTCGTTTAACAGTCGGTACAGCAATGGGTGATGAGAATATAACCACACAGGATGCTCGCTGTAAACCACCGGCTCAGGCAAGTACCAATCAGGCAGAGTATTGTGCAATTAACACACTGCAGTTTATTGCCCGGACTGGCCAAGGGGGATTATAATAACTGTTATGATTATAGCAACGATGGCTCAGCGTCAGTATAAAGGACGTAGCGGGGCGGTGGCATTATTCGTGGTAATATTTGCATCGCTTTTATGTGTGGTGGTAACGGTTGGATTTACGATACTGATGCTGGCGGACCAGAACCGAGCCAGCCAAGCGGAGCTTTCGCAGAGTGCACGTGACGCCGCCCAAGCCGGTGTGGAAGATGCTAAGCGTTTGCTGACTCAGTACTATAGCTGCCAGCAGCAGGGTGCAGGCCACAACGCGCAGTGCAGCCGCATTATCGCGGCGGTGCAATCTGGCGGGTGCGCCAGCTTGGCGCAAGCTTTGGGTGTGAGCGGTTCCCAAACAGAACTGCCAATTAAAAAGGTCGATGCTGATACAGCGCTTGACCAAGCCTACACCTGCGTAAAGATTACACCCAATGTTAGCGCCTACCGCGGGCGTTTGCAGCCAGACTCAGCACTGCGCCTCGTGCCGCTCGAAGCCGCCAGTGAGGCTAGTACTGTGCGCGTAAGTTGGGTCAAATACGACGATAAAATTAAGCGGCCAATCAGCCCGAGCCACAATGCCCGTGGTACTAATCCGGCTTTGTTCTATAGCCCACACAACACGCTCAAGCTACCGCCAAAAAACCAATGGAATAGCTACGGCACGGTACTACGGGTCGGTGCGGTTCAGTACGCAGCCAATGAACCAATTAAGCCACAAACGATTGACGAAGACAGCCGCAGCGTGTTCCTGTATCCAATCACGAGCGGGCCGGCAAGCTCACCAAGCGGGCACATTAGCTTAAAGAAAACTGAAGGCGAAACCTCGCCGGATATGCACAAACCAATTGGCACTGATAACGCCAGCCTAGAAACCAGCGAGGCCGACCAAGGCAATGCTCCGCAAGCAGTACGCTGCAGTGGCGCTGGCACAGGCCCAAGCCAATTTCGCTGCCAGGTGGATATAACGTTGCCGCGCCCAATCGATAGCCACACCAAAACCTACCTGAGCCTGGCTGCGTTCTACAACGCGACTGATATTCAGATCGAGCTGTTGCATAATGGTCAGCCGGTAGCACTACGCAATGTGCAGGCAGAGATCGACGTGACTGCCCGAGCCGGCACAATGTACCGCCGAGTGGTAGCGCGGGTAGAGGATGCATCCCACACGCAGGCACCATACCCACGGGCTGCGCTCAGCTCGCCGGGCTCAATTTGTAAGGCCTATATTATTACCGATAGTGCTGATGAGTTCGATAGCCAAACCGCCGGTACAACCTGCCCGGATGTGCGTAACCCGTAGCTAGCGGTTACTATGGAATTTACTATGAATATCGCGCAGGTGTTGGTCAGTAACGTGGGTGTAGACCTGTGTGGTGCTGATGTTGCTGTGGCCGAGCATGCTCTGGACGCTGCGCAAATCGGCACCGTTCATTAATAGGTCGGTCGCGAAGCTGTGGCGCATAGTGTGGGGGCTAACGTGCTTAGTGATGCCAGCGAGGCGGGCGTACTGGCTAATCATACGCTGGATGCTGCGGGCGCTGAGGCGGCGGAAATCCCCGCTGGTGCTGGTGGTGTGTGAATTACGGCTGTAGCTAATAAAGAGCGGCACCAGGCTATCGGTGCGGGCAGCTAGGTAATCCTCCAGGCGCTGAGCGGCTGTTTCGCTGACAAAGACCGGCCGGTCCTTTTGGCCTTTACCGCGCACCATAAATTCGCGCCGCTTGGTATTGACGTGGTCGCGATTAAGGGCGACCAGCTCACTGACGCGCAGGCCGCTCGAAAACAGTAGTTCGATAATCGCTCGGTCACGTAGGCCGGCTTCGGTGCTGGTGTCGATGACGCCCAGTAGGCGCTCCACCTCATCAAAGTGTAAAAAGGTAACTTGCTTGCGGTGGATTTTGGGTAGCTTGATTTTGGTTGGCGCCAGCGAGTCAATATCGCGCTCCATTAGGTACTGCAAAAAGCCGCGTAGGGCAATCAAATGGTAGCTTTGGGTGATGGTAGAAAGGGTTTCGCCGTGCTCGTTTTGGTAACGGTTCAGCCACAGGCGGTACTTGCGGATGGTCTCGCGCTCGATGTCGCCCACCTTTATATCGTCCGTAAATTCAATAAAGCGCTGCAAATACAGCGTGTAGTTGGCGGCGGTGCGGCTGCTGCGGCCGCCTTCAACCTCGAGCGATTCAATATAATCATACAAAAGCTCGGACGTATACATACTATTAGCATAGCGCACAAGGCGGCTTGTTTGCTATACTAAAGTAAACTAAACGGAGAACCCTATGGCAGATAAGGAACAAGTTTGTAACAGTCAAATTGAGCGCACCCTGGTGGTATTTAAGCCAGATGCCGTGCAGCGTGGTATTGTGGGCGAGATCCTGACCCGCTTTGAGCGTGTTGGGCTAAAGATCATCGGCACCAAGATGCTGGCCCCGAACCGCGAACACTACTACACCCACTACGAAGAAATCGGCAAAATGGTCACGCGCCGCGGTGATAAGGCCTTTACCATTACGCTTGATTTTATGACACAAGGCCCCGTTATTGCTATGGTGTTTGAAGGTGTTGAAGCAGTTAGCCTGGTGCGCAAGCTCGTGGGCGGCACCGAGCCTAAATCATCCGCACCGGGGACCATCCGCGGTGATTACTCGCACATTAGCTTTGGCTACGCCGATGCCCAGGATAAGGCTATCCCGAACCTGATTCACGCCAGCGGCGACCCAAGCGAGGCACGCCAAGAGATCAGCCACTGGTTTAGCGACGACGAGCTGTATATGTACCAGTCCGCCAGCGAGCGCTTCTGCCAGTAGGGGTGGCGTCTTCCGTTTTGTGGCCATTATTGCTACAATAAAAGGGTGCCTTGGTAGCTCAATTGGATAGAGCAGCTCCGTCCTAAGGAGAAGGTTGCAGGTTCGACTCCTGCCCAGGGTACCAAGGTAACCCACCAGGATGGCAACGCATTTACAGAACGCTCAATTTGAAGGTCAGCGGCAGGGCGAAGAAGTCCTGCTTGTTTTCCGTCGCCATATTATTGCTATGCGTAAAGGCTTCTTGGGCCTGCTGATACCGTTTGCAATTTCAGCCATTCCGCCACTGATTTGGCAAACCCAGCTCGAACTCTTTTTGCTGCCGCTGGCTGGCCTGGCGGTTGGTGGGGTGATATTTGCCTACCACTTTATTATTTGGTATTTTTCTATCTTTATTTTGACTGATCAGCGCCTGCGCCAGGTAACGCAGCAGGGTATATTTGGCTCGCATGTGATTGAAATCAAGCTTGCCAAAATCAATGCCATTAGCTACCAAGTGCCGGGCTTTAGCGGCGAGCTATTTGGCTTTGGCACCCTGGTAATCCAGACTTACGTGGGGGATTTGGTAATTCACAATGCTGATCACCCCCATAAGCTGTATAATATATTACAAGATGCAGCTGATGCTGCTGGTGCTGACCAAAAGGAGTTGTATGAAGAAGAAGCTAGCCATGCCTAAATTTGGCCGTAAAGCCGAGCCAAAACCAAAGCATATTACCAACGAAACGGTGGCCGAATACCGCGAGCAGATCCTTGCCAGCGGCCGCAAGTTTAAATACCCGGTGCAGTATACCAAGCGCCGGCTGATTACCAATGCCTTGATTATTGGTGCATTGGCGCTGGTTATCTTCTGTGGTGTGACGTACTGGGCGCTCTACAGCGTCAAAACCACCAGCACCTTCTTCTACCGCCTAACCCAGGTGATACCGCTGCCAGTGGCCAATGTGGACGGCGAGCCGGTGCGCTATTCTGACTACTTGCTTGGCTTTAAATCGTCCCAGACCTACATCCGCACCAAGGAAACGCCGCAGCAGAATAGCTATGCTGATAACAGCCCCGAGGCCAAAGCCCAGTATGCCTTCTATAAAGAAAGCGCCATGAAGGATGCCATTAACCTTGCCTATGCCCGTAAAATTGCCCGCGAGCAGGGGATTACCGTGAGTAACCAGCAGGTGAGTGAGCGCATTGATGAGCTCCGCAAGACCGCTTCGTCCCAGGGTGAGATTAGCCAGGAGGCCTATGACCGCTCGGTGCTGCAAATTTACGGCCAAACCCGCGAGGAAAACCGCTACTCGCTGCAGCAAAACCTGCTGCGCCAGGCGGTGACCTACCATATCGATAGCCAGGCCCAAGCTACCGCGGCTGATATCGCAGCTGATATCAAAAAGGAGCCAGGCAAGGAGCTGCAGCTCTACGCCGAGAAGGCTCGTAAGCGCGACCAGAACGTGCAGCTACTGGCATCTGGCTGGGTGAAGAAAACCAATATCGATGGTGGCCTGGCAGCCCTGGCAGCCACGCTCAAAACCGGCCAAGTGGTTGGCCCCGTTAAGAGCACCAAGGGTGATGGCTACTACTTTGTGCGCCTGATCGAGAAAGATAAGGACGGCCGCATTAACTACCAGTACATTAAGGTGCCGCTGACGGCCTTTGCTAACCGTTTGCGCCAGCTTGAGGCCCGCGGGGCAATTAAGCGCTACATTACGCTCGAAACGCCGAGCAGGCAGGGCAGTGGCCAAACCCAAGGGCAGTAATTAAGCTGCTTAGGGCCCCTAGCGCTGCGCTAGCACACGATCAGCAGGAAGAAAGGAGATTATGTTTACACTACCACAATTACCGTACGCCTACGATAGCCTGGAGCCGGTGATTAGCCGCCAGATTATGGAGCTACACCACCATATGCACCACCAGGGCTATGTTACCAAGCTCAACCAGGCGCTGGAGCAAGCTGGTGTCGAAACCAATGGTGATATCGTGGCGCTACTGCGGAATATGTCGCAATTGCCAGCCAGTGTGCAAACAGCGGTGCGCAACCACGGCGGTGGCCACTACAACCACAGCTTGTTCTGGCAGAGCATGGTGCCAGGCGGCCAGCCACTCGAGCCGGTGATGGATCTGCATAAAGACCTTACCCGCCGTTATGGTAGCGTCGAGGAGTTTATGGCCCAGTTTAATGCCCAAGCAACAGCCCTGTTTGGCAGCGGCTGGGTGTGGCTGATGCCGGATCTATCCATTACCGTGACAGCCAACCAAGACAATCCAGTCCAGCTCGGTGGCCCAGAGCCACTCCTCGGCCTGGATGTGTGGGAGCACGCCTACTACCTGGATTACCAGAACCGCCGCCCTGAGTATATCAGCGCCTGGTGGCAGGTTGTTAACTGGTCCGTTGTGGAGCAGCGCTACATTGTTTCGCATGCGGCCAGTGCGCCGATCCCAAGCCTGTAGGGCCATGTAAGCCCATAATAAAACTCCCTCCGGTTAGCGGAGGGAGTTTTTGTAGCCTAGAGGCTGGGGTATTGGTAAGTCGCGTCAGTCGATGGCTTATAGCGCGGTGGGGCCGTCTCGGGCTCTGGCTCGGCAGCGTAGGCCGTGCCCTGGTTGGCGCCGTAGTCGCTATATTCTGGCGGCATTGGCAGCTGGGATGGGTCGTAGTTTTGGTCGTACTCGTAGCCATAGTCGTAGAGCGGCTGCTGCTGGTTATCCTGCGCGTAGGCTTGCTCGTACATTTGGTCTAGCTCGGGGTTAGCGCTGTAGCTTTGTGGGGCATAGGTCTGGTCGTATTCTGGGGTGCCCTGGGTATCGTATTGGGTAGCGTACTGGTTGGCTGCATCTTCGCCAGTAGCATCAGCTTGCGCAGCGTCGCTGCCGTAGTACTGGGCGTATTCATCAGGTGGCGTTTGCCAGCTATCTTCAATCACAACCATATTGCCCATTTCGGCGGCTTTTTCGTTACGCTTTTTGCGGATGAATAGGAATAGGCCAACCAGGGCTGCCAGGCCCAGCACAGCTGCGCCAACGATGGCGATGATGCGCCCAGCGGCAGCAGCAGTGTTATTAGTAGCCGGTGCGGGCTCGAGCTCGAGGGTCATCTTTTGGGTGGCAACCTTGCCATCGCCACTAATCTCGGCTTTTTTAACGGTGATTTCCTTCTCGCTCGTGTAGCCGTCTTTTTCAATCGTCAGCGGGTAGGTGCCGTCCTTTACCTGGAAGTAGAGGCGGCCTTCGGTGTCGCTGGTGAAGGAGCCGGCCGTATCCTTAAAGGTAACGGTGGCATCGGTCAGCGGCTGGCCATCGCGCATCAGGGTAATTTCTACCGGGTAGCCCTGGGTTACCAGCGAGCCGCTTTGGGTAAAGGTTTCGTCCTTGCCGTTACGCTTACCATCGATCCGGTAGTAGTATTTTTCGCCCGGCAGCAGATCCTTCAGCGTGGTTTTAAACTGCTTATCGCCGGATTTTTCTACCTTGGCGGTGTGCTGGAGCTCGTTCGGGTTGGAGCCATATACCAGCGTGGTGTCGGCCGGGTGGTTTGTCCCCCAGGTGATGTCGATCGTGGTGAACTTGGTAGTGGTGCGAAAATCCTGCAGGTTAACCTTGGCATCATCTGGGTTAGCATTCTTGAGGTTCTGCGACTGCACATTGCCATGCTGGGTTGACTGCGGGTTGGCGCCATTATTGCCATTAGGGCTGGTTTGGGTAATGCTGCCCACGCCAGGGTAGACCTGAGCTGGCGTGCGCGAGGTTGTGGTAGCACCGCGGTTGCCGGCAGCTGGCTTTTGGGCTGGCTTGTTTTCGGCTGGTTTTTGGGGTTGGTTCTGGGCTGGCTGCGGTGCACTTGGTACCTGAATGCCAACCTTGTGGTTGCTTGCGCTAGTAGCTGAGTCATTTACCACCGTATTGCCAGTAAAGTTAAAGTTGGCTTCGCCGGTGTTCTTGGCCTTAAAGATAACGGTAAACATCGGCAGCTTATCGCCAGTTGGGGCGGGGATAGGGAAGGCAATGTAGGTAATGCGGCCTTGATTATGGCCAAAATTATTATTCTTAAAGGCGTGCCCACCGTAGGCCGAGCCACCAGTTTCGGTCTTGATAGCGGTGACCAAGTTGGATGGGAAGGTAAAGTCCACACGTGTACGGAACCCGCGGCGGTTAGCGGAGCTAGCATAGACTCTGACGGCAAAGGTGTCGTCCTTATTATAGGTAGGCTTGTCGGTTTCGGCGAATACGCGTGAGCCACTTGCCAAAGCCACTGGCGTCAGCGAAGCCAGCCCTATGACAAGGGCACTTAGGTACAAGCCGCTCGTAAGTAAAAATCGTTTCATATGTACTTGGTGGTTTCCCTTTGGCAATATTAATTATAATTATACCAGTAGCCGCTACCGGAATGCAACCGCCGGCGGGGCCAGATACGTGGTGGATTGATAATAAAAACCACACCTTCCGTGTGGTAGCTTTATGGCGCGCCCGACCGGATTCGAACCGGCGATCTCCTCCGTGACAGGGAGGCGTGATAGGCCATCTTCACTACGGGCGCATAAACTATGTGTTATAGTAGCAAATTTTTTGGTGCGAGGCAAGGGGGAATATGTTTGGGTTGCTGGCACCTACGCGTGTGGTATAATACAGTCAGTGGATGCCGCTGTAGCTCAGCTGGTAGAGCGGCGCTTTCGTAAAGCGTAGGTCACCGGTTCAAGTCCGGTCAGCGGCTCCAGATGTGTTTTGATTATGAAGGATTCAATCGCCACCACCATTAAGCAAATTACCTACGATAAATCCGTTTTGACGGTACTAGTTACGCTTGGTATTGTGACCATCGCCTTTTTGATATTTTTTGCTGCTACCATTAAACCAAGCGAACTGCAGGTGAGTGTGCAGTATTCATCCTTCCTGGGCTCGTTCTTTGAGCGTGGCCAGTGGACATATCTGCTTTCTATCTGCCTGTTTGGCTTTATGGTGGGGGTGCTGCACGGCGCATTGATTATTAAATTGTTCATCGAGCGTGGCCGCCAGGCTGCCTTGGTGTGTGGCTGGGCAACCATCGCGGTACTGATTGTATCCGCGCTTATCCTCAGTAAAATTGTCGCTGTGGCCAGCCTGTCATAAGCAAAAAGGAGTTGTTGATTGTATGGAGTCGTTAGAAATCCCGCTTGGTAAACGCACAAAGCGGTACCGGTTTTTTGAAATGCTGCCAGCGCTGCTGAGCTACACTATTCTGCTGCTGCCGTTTGTATTGTCGTTCTTTAGCCCGTTTCTCGCCAGTATCTATGTGCTGCTGGTGATTTTTGGTATGTTCGTCAAGGCTATTCGGATTGGCTGGCACACCGTGCGCGGCTACCGCTGGTATGGCTCGGCGATTCAGGTGGATTGGCACCAGCGGCTGATGGACCTGGCCGACCCGCAGGCAGCCCTGGAGCGCCTGGATGATCAGCCAGACGAAGGCTTTAATGGTAAGCAGCACCTGGCAAATATCCACAAAGTGCTGGCCGCCCCCCAGGATTACCCGGCCCCAAGTAGTATTACCCACGTGGTGATTGTAACGGCCTATAATGAGCCGCTGGAGGTTATCGAGCCGACGATTCAAGCCTTGATTGATACCACGGTGGATAAGCAGAATTTGATAATTGCATTTGCCTACGAGGCCCGCGGTGGCAAGGGGATTGAGCAGACGGCCCACACCCTGCAGCAGCGCTATGGCCATAAATTTGCCGGCTTTCACCTGGTGAAGCACCCGGCCGACCTACCTGGCGAGGTAGTTGGTAAGGGTGGCAATATTACCTATGCTGGTAAATATATCGCCAAACTCCTCCGCAAGGAAGGCAAGGACCCGGCTCATGTCATGGTCACCACGCTGGACTGCGATAACCGCCCGCACCCAACCTACTTTGATTACGTGAGCTACAGCTACATTATGCAGCCAAATCGCAAGCAGTCATCCTACCAGCCGATTTCGCTGTTTTTGAATAATATTTGGGATGTGCCGGCACCCATGCGTGTGATCGCGACGGGTAACTCCTTTTGGAACCTGATTGTGGCCTCGCGTACCGATAAGCTGCGCAACTTTGCCTCGCACTCGCAGCCACTTAGCGCCCTGATCGACATGAACTTTTGGAGCACTCGCACGATTGTAGAGGACGGCCACCAGTACTGGCGCAGCTACTTCTTCTTTAAGGGTGACTACCACGTGGTGCCGATTTATGTGCCAATCTACCAGGACGCTGTGCTGGGCGAGACCTATACCAAGACGCTCTACGCGCAGTTTAAGCAGCTGCGCCGCTGGTCGTACGGGGCATCAGATATTGCCTACGTGGGCGCGCAGGTGTTTAGCAAAAACCGCCCGGTGCCGCTACTGGATGGCTTTGTGAAGTTTTGGGAGCTGGTGGATGGCCATATTAGCATGGCGACCATGTCGATTATTATTGCGGTGGGTGGCTGGATTCCGCTGCTGTTTAACCCAGATTCAACCAAGAGTTTACCGGCCCACCAGCTGCCGAATGTGGTGAGTAGCGTCCAGATGATGGCCATGATTGGCCTGATTATTACGATCTTTATTTCCTTTAAGATGCTGCCGCCGCGCCCGGCCCGCTATAAGCGCCACCGTTCGCTGCTGATGCTAGCCCAGTGGGTGCTGATGCCGGTAACGTCCATCCTCTACGGTGCCCTGGCGGGGCTGAATGCCCAGACTCGGCTGCTGTGTGGGCGCTACCTTGATAAGTTCGATGTAACCGAAAAGGTGGCCGCTACGAGCGTACGCAAGATTAATTACCGCCACTGGTGGCAGTGGTGGACGGGCGGCCGCGGCGGCGCAAAGAAGTAACCATACCGTGCCGGGCCCCGTACTGCAGCGCTGCGACTGGATCGTAGCGCTTTAGTATTTGGTGGGTTGTGTGGGCAATATCGGCTGTGCTGATGGTATACTGCTGCGCCTGTGCGGCGCGTCTAGCTAGCTGCTGCACGGCGGTGCGGGCTAGGTTGTAGCTGGTGCTGCCATGGTTGCTAGCACAGTGGGTAAAGGCTTGGTTGATAGAAACCGTCAGCGTACCGAGGCTAAATTCCTGGGCGCCTTTAGGCCGCCGGGGGGACTGCTGCGCGGCCGGGGCAGGCTGGGCCTGTGGCATGGTGCTGCTACGTGGCTGGACTGGTAGGAGGCACTGGCTACCGGGCATAACCCATAGGTGGTTGGGCGCGGCCTCTTCGTAGCTGGTGAAGGTGCGGTGGCACGCATGGCAGCGCCGCCGGCGCCATACGTGGGGGTGCTTTTTGTGTGGGCGCGAATTAACCACGCTGGTATCGGGGGCCAAGCAATATACACAAATCATATCTATATAATGGCATATCGCTATAAAAATTACTAGTGGATAACTCCCAGGTGGCTGTGGACGGACCGATACCAGCCCCCCATATAGCCTGTGTGATGGTAGCCACTTGGCTGTACCATTGCATATAAAAAGGGGCGTTTGCATGAATTGCAAACGCCCTGGGGGGTTAAGGATCGGTCACCAGTCTTCTGAGGCGGTGACCGGCCTCAACTAGGAGGGCTGCGCTAATGCAGCCTAATAAAAACATAGGCTCCTCTGTACTATGAGTGGCATTATAGCCACCTAGATATAGAAAAAGCATATACCCTGTGCACTGCAGGATACCACTCATAATACCGTACATTACCCTCATTGTTTCCTCTCTCCTCGCCCGCGCGGGTGCGTATGTGCGCATCGGGCACACTAGCGAGGTGTACAAGCTTTTACGGCAAGCCACGGGCCGGCAGCTAGCCTGCAATTGACAGGCTAGCTACGTTGATGGTTCGCTCCTTTCTTGCTGAGCCAGTCGCTCAGCATTTTGTCGGGTGCCACTGAACGTTGCTCTGCAAGGAAATCGTCTTGCTCTTTAGCGAGACGATCCTCCTCAATCTGTTGATTATGAACGGTGCTCAGGTGCTGATCTATGTAATCAGCTACCTGCTCTTTCGTGGCGTCGCGCAGGCGGGCAAGCTCGCTTTTTGCCTGCCTTCCGATACTTTCGGATGCCCCCATCGCCATATAGCTCAAGACTTCCTGAGCCTCGGCGATATATTCTATTAACGCCGTATCCATGACGTTAGCGGCCGCAGGGTTTGCCCGGCAGGTTTGGTTATACTGCCGGACGAAGTCCTCCGTGTCACTAACGGGGTATGCTGGGAGCTCGTCGCTCCAGCGTTGAGCGCGCAGGATAGCTTTGCCATCCAAATGCACCTGTTTGGTAAGCCGGTGCATCATTTTCCATACAAAGTAAGGCGCTGTATACCCAGCACAGACGCCAATGGCTATCTGCGCTGCAGTGAGCGCTACTATAATAAGCGCCGCCAGGGTACTTGTAGTAATAGTCATATTATAGATCATCACCACGAGTGCCACTAGGGGCAAGATTGCCGTTAGTGGCGTCATTACCCTGTATTGCCACCGCAACCGCGGTGGCTGGCTGTGCTTGGCAGTGGTCAGCACCGGCCCTTCGGGGTCAGCGGTAGCTGCAATCATGATTGCGATTGCAGCTACAATGGCTGTGCCTAAAATAGGAGCAAAAAACGCTTCGCCGGAATCAATACCACCGCCCCTCAACAGGGTAGGAATTAAACTGCCGCACAAGCAGCTTAGTCCCCACACTAGTGCAAGGGTAAGGCCTTGCACTATGTTACCTTGGCCTTGCCGGCTTAGCAGCGTCTCTTCTGCTTCGCCAACATGTGGTGCAACTGCCACAGTGCGGTCGTCTAGTAAGAATAGCATGGTGCTAATCCTTTCTACGAATTGGAACGAACAAGAACAACTCTCTGGCTGAGAGCTGATATATATATATCAATAAATGAAACCAAAGTCAATGCCTGTGCTTGGTGTGAAGGCTGTGCAACGTTTGACGTTGCACCACAAATATGCTACATATATACTTATGATGAAATTCTTCGATCGATCCCCAAAAGAAACGCCTCCGCAGCAGGAACCAAGCCAGGAGGCTAACCCGCACCCTGGTAGTCGGATGCACCATGCACTTGCCAGCGCGGCAGATAGGCTCATGCGTAAGCAGATGCAGCGCCAGGAAGAAGAGCAGACAATAAGGCTTGAACACGAGCAGCAGCTGGCTCGCCGCAAGGACTTCTTGGAGTCTACTGGGGCCCGTCCGGTATCATCTAAGCTGTATGCACTGTGGTTGTATGCCTACTTAGAGCAAGGCAACGACATTACGCATACAAGAGATTGTGCCTTTCCACAGGCACAGCTTGAGCCCGGCGAAACAGTCACCGTGTCCGCGCTTCGTTCACTTGGGCCAAACGGGCCGGTACTGGAGGACAGGCAGCTATCGTACTACGACCAGGAGATTATGTGGGTGCCGACGGTGGGCGATGCCGAGCGTACTATCCCAGCGGGGTATGGGAGCGAAAGTATGATAGTGATGCATTTACCTGATTTTGTACAGATTGATACGCAGCCGACATCTGGCGATAATCGTGAAGGGTGGGAATATGGCCATACGGCGCTGCTCAGCCTAGAGCTTGATGATACCATGCCGACTGGCCTGCGGGCATCGACCAACGAGCCAGGTGTTGTTGAACCCTACACCGATGTGGTGGATATGATGATGGGAATTGCTGGTGATTTTGACCCACACGCCATGGTAGAGGCCATGAAGGCTGCCAAGAAAAAGCAGCAGGATCCAGGCGGTTGGCTGCAGATGATAGAAGAGTCGTAATACAGCGCCGCAAGTACATAAAAGCAGCCCCGTGTGTGGGCTGCTTTTCGTCGCTGCGCCGAATAATTGCTAGGTAGTGTGTGGCTTTTGCGGCAAGCCACGGGCCGGGTGCCATAGTGGCACTATACTTTGTGTATAATGGTCCCTTTCTTGTGTAGGTGTGTGGACGAATGCCCTTCGATCAGGCCTGGCCTGGCTCTATCGTAGGGTCAGGGTTGGCTGCTAGCCAACCCTCTGCCATGCCATCAGGCACAATGGCACTCTGCTGCGCAAGATAGGCTGCTTGCTCATCTTGCATGCGAGCTGATTGGCGGAGCGTGTCGTGGTGGAGCTGCTGCAACTCAGCTATTTGTTGCTGAGCTGCTTGGTGCAGGGCGTCAATGCGCTCTTCCACCGCCTTGGCCACGCCCGGCGAAGCACCCATGCGGGTGTAGCCGGAGCCTTCCTGTACTGAGTAATGCCTGGGCATTGCCTGCGTAGGTGCGCGTCCGGCACAGACCCCAGGCTGCTGGTATGCTCGCTAGGGTCATGAGGGTGGTTACCGCCATGCCAATTATACCGGCAATGATGATAGCCAGGCTCGCTATACTGGTGGCATGGCGAGCCATTCCGGTCACGGATATAAGCCCGGCACATAGCAAGACTACCGTAAACACGATTTTGAGGCGAGTGATTTTCGCCTCATCTTTGCTAGCTAGCAGCAGCGCCATCGCACATACCATGTGAATAGCAGCTACCGCCAGCGCGCCGATTCCGGCAATATTAAATTGGAAAAGCTCAATGATCATCCCCAATATAATGAGGGGGGCGGACCACGCGATTCCAGCCTGCAAGTCACCTTGCAGGCTATCTTCTTGCCATCCAAGGCAGCAGACTTCTTCCGGCTGGCTGACATCATCGACAACTGCCAGAGTGTTGTTATTAACCACACAGAGAATGGCTGTATCCTTTCAGATTGGGACGTGTAAGGAGCAACTCCCATACGGGGAGCTGAGTACATTATATAACACCAAAAGGTACAATATACAATAGTTGTTATTAGCACAATATAGCAGGAGTAGGGAATAGAAACTGTAGCTATATAAACATCATTCTATAAAAAGGCCTGAATAACAGGGTAAAAATAATACAACGGTAAATAAAATACAACAGAAAAAATAAAAATAGTAAGATGCACAACATTACCCAGGCGATTAAGCAAAGAAAGGGAGCTTTGAGTGCTTGAGTACAAAAATACCACAGGCCGGTGACTGAGCCTGTGGTTGTAATGTATACAATAATGGTGGACGATAGAGGACTCGAACCTCTGACCCCCACAACGTCAATGTGGTGCTCTAGCCAACTGAGCTAATCGTCCGTGTGAGTAGATTGTACCAAAAGCGGCGCCTCGCTGCAAGCGGTACATGGGAAAGCTGGCCTTCATCTGTGATGTATACATTACTACAGTGGTGTACGAGCAGGGGGCAGCGTTTGCGGCTTTGAGCACAATTTGCTACTATAAAAGCACTTCGCACTGACGGGGCCTAACCACCCCCCGAGCGACGTGGGAGCGGTTGCGGCGCACGTAAACAGCCGGGGCAAGAGTAATCGCCAAGGTGGAACCTCCTAAGCCACACGCTTGGGACCGAGGCACGCACGTTATAACTTGCGTGCTTTTTATATTAACCAAACAGGAGATTCTATATGAGCGATGAACAGCTCCATGCCATGCGTCACAGTTTGGCACATATTACTGCTGCGGCTGTGCAGCGGCTATGGCCGGAGGCAAAATTCGGCGTTGGCCCGGTGGTCGATAATGGGTTTTATTACGATATTGACCTCGGCGAAACGAAGATTAGCGAGCAGCAATTTGGCAAGATAGAAAAAATGATGCGCCGGATTATTGCCGAAAAGCAGGACTTTGTGCGCACGACGATGCCAATCGATGAGGCGATTGCCTGGGCCAAAGCGCACAACCAGCCGTATAAGGTAGAGCTGCTGAATGACCTAAAACGTGCTGGTACGACGGTGGCCAAGGACCTCGACGCGGCTGCTATGGGTACGATTGCTGATGGCGCGAGTGCGGTCGAGGAAGTTTCGTTCTATACCAATGGGAGCTTTGTGGACCTGTGCCGCGGCCCGCACGTCGCAAACACTGGCGATGTGGGTGCCTTTAAGCTGCTGCGTGTGGCGGGGGCCTACTGGCGCGGCAACGAGCATAACCCACAGATGCAGCGCCTGTACGGCGTCGCCTTTGCCACGCAAGGGGAACTGGATGACTATCTGCAGCGTCTGGAACTTGCCCGTCAGCGCGATCACCGCAAGCTTGGCAAGGAGCTTGACCTTTATACAACCTCGCCCTTAGTTGGTGTTGGCTTGCCGTTGTTTACGCCGCGTGGCACCATCCTGCGCGATAAGGTGGCGGAGTATTCCAATCAGCTACGCCAAAAGCACGGGTTCCAAAAGGTCTGGACGCCGCACATTACCAAGAAGGATTTGTACGAGACGAGTGGGCACTGGGCAAAATTTGGTGATGAACTATTCCTCGTGAAGAGCCAAGAAACCAGCGACGAAATGGCCCTGAAGCCGATGAACTGCCCGCACCACACGCAGATTTTTGCTTCGCGCCCGCGTAGCTACCGCGACATGCCAGTGCGCTACCTGGAAACAACAACTGACTACCGCGACGAAAAAACTGGCGAACTTGGCGGGCTGAACCGCGTGCGTTCACTAACCCAAGACGATAGCCACGTCTTTTGCCGGCCGGACCAAATTGAAGGCGAGATTAATAACCTGCTTGCGGCGGCCCGTGAACTCTACAGTACCATCGGCATGCAGCTGCGCGTGCGCCTGAGCTACCGCGATGAATCCGATGCATACCTCGGTGACCCAGCATTGTGGGAATCGGCTCAGGGTCAGCTCAAAGCGGCGGTCGAAAAGGTCGGCCTTGAGTTCTTTGAGCAGGAAGGTGAGGCAGCCTTCTACGGGCCAAAGATTGACTTTATGGCAACGGATGCAATCGGCCGCGAGCACCAGGTAGCAACCGTGCAGCTCGACTTTGTGCAGCCACAGCGCTTTGGTTTGCAGTACACCACTACTGATGGCTCATTTACAACACCGGTCATGATCCACTGTGCGTTGCTTGGTTCAGTCGAACGTTTCTTGAGTGTCTTTATCGAACATACGGGCGGTTGGTTCCCGCTGTGGGCGGCACCCGAGCAAGTCCGTATCCTTACCATTAACGACAGTGTTCGCGACTATGTTGATAAAATAGCATCGGTTCTTACAGAGGTCACGTTGATGAAACCAATTAAATACAACGATGTGCGCTTTACAATAGATGATCGAAATGAGTCGCTGGGTAAGAAGATTCGCGAGGCAACTGCTGTAAAAATTCCAATACAAATTATCGTCGGGCCGAAGGACCAAGCGGCGGGCCAGGTCAGTATCCGCACCCATCACGATGAGCTAACGTTGCCACTCAAACAACTAGCTTCGTACCTCCACACGTATGGTGTAGCGGCAAACACAACGCCTACAGAAACGGCGTAGCGCAGGCACTATGAATGGGCAGGAGCCAGTACCGCAACTGCCGCTTGTGGTAATTGTGGGGCCGACCGCCAGTGGCAAAACAGCCCTGGCGGTACGGTTAGCCAGCCGCTACAATGGCGAAATCATTTGTGCAGATAGCCGCACGGTATATAAAGGTATGGATATCGGGACAGCTAAGCCAACGCCCCAGGAGCGCGCCTTGGTGCCGCACTGGGGGCTTGATTTAGTCGAGCCAAATGAAGGCTTTAGCGCCGCAGATTTTAAGGCGTATGCTACTGCAACAATCGACCAGATTCGTGCCCGTGGTGCAGTGCCCTTCCTAGTTGGGGGGACTGGCCTGTATGTGGATGGGGTGGTGTTCGATTACCAATTTGGCGCTGCTCCGGACGCTACTGAGCGGGCAAGCTACATGGCCCTTACTGCTACGCAGCTGCAGCAGCTTTGCCGCGAGCGCGGCCTGGTATTGCCGGCTAACCCAGCCAATAAGCGTCACTTGGTGCGGCTATTGGAGCAAAAGGGCACAAACAACCGGCGCCGCCAACGCCCGCTCCCAGGTACTATCATTGTAGGAATAGCAACAGAACGCGATGTACTGCGCCAGCGTATTGCCGAACGGGCCGAACACATTTTTGATCATGCAGTCGCGCAAGAGGCAAAAACATTGGGCACATTATATGGCTGGAATAGCGAAGCAATGACGGGTAATATTTACCCAATCATGCAGCGCTACCTCTGTGGGGAAATTGATGCAGCCACTGCGCGTGAACAGTTTTTTTACCGTGATTGGCACCTAGCAAAGCGGCAGCTAACGTGGCTGCGGCGCAATCCGTTCATCACCTGGCTGGGCTTAGACGAGGCTGAACAATTCTTAGCACAAAAACTCGCGAAAAAGCAAAGCCCATGATACAATGGTGCTATAGGGATTAAGTGACAACAAACAGATGATTGATGCATTATTTGGTTCTAAAACACGGGTAAAATTGCTCCACCTTTTCCTGAATAACCCGGGCAAGTCTTTTTACGTGCGCGAAATTACCCGCTTAATTGACGAACAGATTAACTCTGTCCGGCGTGAGCTTGCCAACATGCTGAATGTCGGCATTATTACGTGTAAAGAAGCCGATAACAAGCTCTATTACGAAGTAAACCAGCGTTACGAGCACTATGTGCCGATGCGGGCCATCTTTGCCAACGTCAGCCCAGATTCAACCACGGCGGTTGCACCAAAGATTAATTGGATTAGCGAGGTTGAGGCTCTGCCCAAGCTGCGGATTGCCATTGCATCCGGCGTGCTGGTGCGTGGTTCGACCGCAGTGCTGGATTTGCTGCTGGTGGGCGAGCTGGCAACTACCAAGGTAAAGGCGCTGATTAAAAAAATCGAGCGCGCCGAGGGCAGGGAAATCAACTATACGACACTAAGTTACGATGAATTTTACTATCGGCTGAGTGTGCGCGACCGGTTCATTACCGAAATTTTACAAAATAAACACACGGTGCTGGTGGACAACGAGCAGCTGCTCACCAAATAACCGTACTATAAGGAGACGACGATGTTTGAGATTGAATATAAGGGCGCGAATGGCATTGTGATAACGAGCAAGCACACGACGCTGGTGGTGGACCCCAAGCTATCGCTGGCTGGGCTGAAGGACGTGGCGGTGAAGAATGCGGTTGAGCTTGGCACCGAAGAGCGCTTTTTGCTGCGGGCAGAGCAATCGCAGCTGGCACTTGAAGGCCCTGGTGAGTACGAGGTCGGGGATTTTTCGATCCGCGGGGTGGCCGCCCAGCGCCATATTGATGCCCCAGGCAGCGAGCCGCTGGCAACCATCTACCGGGTGGAGGTCCAGGGCGTGCATATTGCGGTCATTGGTAATGTTGCCCCCAAACTCAGCGACGAGCAGCTAGAGCAGCTTGGAGTGATTGATATTTTGATTGTACCCGTTGGTGGCGGTGGTTATACACTGGATGCGACCAGCGCTACCGGCATGGTACGCCAGGTGGAGCCAAAGGTGGTTATCCCAGTACACTATGCTGATGAAGCCGCCCACTACGAGGTGCCGCAGGATACGGCCGAGAC
This sequence comes from Candidatus Saccharimonadota bacterium, assembly GCA_013333595.2. GTDB lineage: Bacteria > Patescibacteriota > Saccharimonadia > Saccharimonadales > Saccharimonadaceae > SDRW01. Next base: position 15,617 of record JABCON020000017.1, on the reverse strand, counting down.
CTTTACGAAGGAACTCGGTGCCCCGGTTGAGTCAGTGGCGAAGTATAAAATCAAATCTGCCCAGTCCCTGCCAGAGGCACTAACGGTTGTGCAGCTTGCTCGCAGCTCGTAGCCTTGTACGCATTACGCTCATACCCCGCTGCGCCTGAGGTGCTGCGGGGTATTTGCTGCTTATCTATACGGTTACGATGTGGCCATAGGGGGAGTGGTGGTGATTAATCAAATAACAAAACACCTCCGGGTAACGGAGGTGCTGCTGCTTACTGTGCTTTGGCCGAGATGGTGGCTGTACCGCTCTTAGGCAAAACGCCCTTTTTCTTCAGTGTGCGGATAGCCTGCGTGCTGAGAGTCATGGTGACCTTTTGGCCATCCACTACGAAGGTTTTCTTCTGTAGGTTTGGCTTGAACACGCGCTTGGTGCGGCGGAGCGAGAAGCTAACATTGTGGCCGTGCTGGGCACGTTTGCCAGTAAGTTCACATCGTGATGCCATAGATTTCTTCCACTTATTATTTAAACTATCCCGCCCATTGTAGCGTGTTTTGGCGGTGGCGTCAATACCCTGGCCCGGCGTAGGCGGCACCCGCCTGGGGTGGTATAATAGAAAGATGCAAATTGATATAGTGAATATTATACTGATACTTGGCGTGATTTTGCTTTCCATGACGCTGCACGAAGCCATGCACGCCTTTATGGGTTACTGGCTGGGGGACAATACTGCCAAGCACGAAGGCCGGCTGACGCTGAACCCAATCAAACACATCGACCCATTCCTGACGATTGTGTTGCCGCTCATGCTGGCAGTGATTGGTGCACCGGTGTTTGGTGGTGCCAAGCCGGTGCCGTTTAATCCGCATAACGTTAAGGGTGGTGAATGGGGCGCAGCCCTTGTGGCGCTGGCCGGGCCGCTAACGAACTTTGTGATTGCCTTCTTTGCCTATGGTGCACTGGTGCTGGCGGGGCTGAGCCCACTGGTCGGCCTTGGGCATGTGCTCGCTATGATGGTATCCGTTAACCTGGGCTTTTTCGTATTTAATATGCTGCCAATTCCACCGCTAGATGGGTCGCGCGTGCTGTACGCTCTAGCGCCAGAGTTTGTGCGCCGCGCCATGGAGCTGATTGAGCAATACGGCGTTATGCTGGTGTTTGTAGTGGTGCTGTTTGCCAGTAGCCAGATTGGCCAGGTGATGCGTGTGGCAACGCAGCAGCTGATTCGACTGTTTGCAGCTGTGTTTGGCGTTTTTATGTAAACGTAGTATACTAAAACTAAGCCCAGCGAGTGGCGTATATGATTTTCCTAACATCATATGATAGGGAGCTCTATATGGTCTAATACCGTGGTATTAGGCTGCGAGCACCCACCTTGCATACGCGAGGGAATATCAAGCGTCGCGCGCTGGGCTTTTTGTGTTGATATATCTGCTACCATGGGCAACCTGGGTGGCCCCTGGTGGTTGTGCTCTGGTGGAATCAGTGTACAATAGGGAAGGAGCCAACGAAATGGCCGCTTGCTGGTATCAGCAAGAGGAAAGTCCGGGCAGCACAGAATAAGACAGTCGCTAACGGCGACCGGGGGCGACCCTAGGGAAAGTGCCACAGAAACATATACCGCCTGGGGGCTCAGGCCACTAGGTAAGGGTGAAAAGAGTGAGGTAAGAGCTCACAGCAACGCATGGTGACATGCGGCGCGGGTAAACCCTGTCTGCTGCAAGGGGCGTGGGCATAATGAGTTATTCGCTCGCCCAGGCCGTGATCCGCTCGACCACACCAGCAATGGTGTGGCTAGATAGATGGCCATTCACGACAGAACCCGGCTTATTGTTGGCTCCATGTAAAATACCACTACCGGTAGAGGCAGTGGTATTTTATTGTGCAGGATATGTGTGTGGCTGGGCTACTTGGCAGCGCTGACGATAGCAGCGAAGGTCTGTGGTTCAGTTGCAGCCAGCTCAGCCAGGATTTTACGGTCAAGCTCGATGTTCTTTGCCTTTAGGCTGGCCATTAGCTTGCTGTAGGTGGTGCCGTTTAGGCGAGCTGCCGCATTAATACGGGTGATCCATAGGCCACGCAGATCGCGCTTTTTATTGCGGCGGTCGCGGTAGGCGTATTGCAGGGATCGAATCACCGCTTGCTTAGCCAGGCGGAAGCTGCGGGTTCGGTTATGCTGCATGCCTTTAGCGGCTTTTAAGATTTTCTTGTGCTTTGCGCGTGCTGCAACACCTCGTTTAACTCGCATATTATTTCACTCCCAGTGCAGTCTTAACGTTTTTCTTCATACCACCTGCTACCTGAGCAACGGTGTTAATGGCGCGCTTACGGCTTTTGCTCTTCTTGGCAAGCAAGTGGCCGCCAAAAGCTCGCTGGCGGGTTACCTTACCAGTTTTGGTCAGCTTGACACGCTTGACGGTACCCTTGTGGGTCTTTAACTTTGGCATTTATTTACTCCTTACTGTCATACTCAGATTGCGCCCAGCCATCTGAGGCTTTTGTTCAACCACTGCGTCATCTTCAAGCATGGTTATGATTCGATTGATGAGCTCAAACCCAAGCTCTTTGTGAGCCATTTCGCGGCCGCGGAAGAAGACCATAATCTTGACCTTATCACCGCTGGCGAGGAATTTACGGATCTTGCGCAGCTTAATCTCGAGGTCATGCTGCCCAATCTTAAGCCCAAGCCGCATTTGCTTTAGCTCGCTGGCCTTGGCCTTTTTGCGGTTCTTTTGTTGCTCTTTCATCTTTTGGTACTGATATTTGCCCCAATCGATGATTTTTGCAACCGGAGGATTAGCGCTTGGCGATATTTCCACCAGGTCGACACCGGCCTCATCGGCGAGGCGACGTGCCTCGGCTAGTGGGAGTATGCCTAATTGTTCGCCATCGGTACCAATTACACGCAATTCCTTTGCCCGGATTTGCTCATTGATACGAACTGATTTACTAATCGCTGCCTCCTTGCTTGCTCTAATATGACGAGTAATTGAATTTACTCAAACACAATTCTACCAAAAACAGGCCTAATTCGCAAGAGTAGTTTTACAGGCGAGCCACGGGGTTATAGCGGTACTGCAGGGCCTCGGCGATATGGTCTGGTAGGATGCGCGCCGAGCCAGCTAGGTCGGCGATCGTTTGGGCAACTTTGGTCGTTTTGACGTAGCTGCGGGCGCTGAGCGCGAGGGCGTCGCTGGCTTTATCCAGGATGGCTTTGGCCTCTGGTGTGAGGGTGCCAAGCTGCTGCAGGTGGCTATGGGTGAGGTCACTGTTGTAGGTATCACAGCGCTTATAACGGTTCTGCTGGGCAGCTTGGGCGGTAGCAATTAACTGTGTGGCCTGCTGGTGCTGGGGTCTGGCCGCTGGCCTGGTGGCAAGTAGCTGCTTGGTATCAACGCGCGGCATACTGATGGTCAGGTCAATCCGGTCCAGCAGCGGGCCAGATAAGCGCTTTTGGTACTGCAGGATTTGATTAGTGCTGCAGCGGCACTCGGTGGTAGGGTCGCCAAAAAAGCCACAGGGGCAGGGGTTCATAGTGCCGACGAGCATAAAGCGGGCTGGGTAGGTAGCCCGCCCGCTGGCCCGGGTGATGGAGACGGTGTGGTCTTCGAGCGGCTGGCGCAGGGCTTCAAGCACCGAGCGTGGGTACTCTGGTAGCTCATCTAAAAAGAGCACGCCCAAGTGGGCCAGGCTGATTTCCCCAGGGCGCGGCTTGGTGCCACCACCGATCAGCGAGGTGCGGCTGGCAGTGTGGTGCGGCGAGCGGAGCGGCCGGGTACTGATGATATCATCAACTACTTCGCCGGCCAGGCTGTGGATTTTGGTAACGGCTAATTGCTCTTGGTATGACAGCGGTGGCAGGAGGCTCACGATGGTTTTTGCTAGCAGGGTTTTGCCAGAACCCGGTGGCCCCGTCAGCAGAATATTATGCCGGCCAGCGACCGCAACGGTGAGTGCGCGCTTGGCTTGCTCTTGGCCGTAGATATCATCGAGTGTGGTCTGCGGCGTGATGGCTGGTGCTGGCGGCTGGCTACTGCTGAGCGGGCTCAGGCGGGTCTCGCCCTTAAGGTGTAGGAATAATTCCTTCATGGTACGAATCGGATAGAGCTGAATACCTTGGATCAGCTGGGCCTGCTTGGCGTTCTGGGCTGGCAAGAAGAGTGAGCTGAAGCCGCTTGCCCGGGCCGTTTCGGCAATCGAGACGATACCTTTGACTGGCCGGATAGAGCCATCAAGCGCCAGCTCCCCAATAAATACTGCGCCTTCAGTCTCGTGGGGCTGTAACTGGCCACTGGCCGCCAGAATCGAGACGGCAATTGCTAGGTCGTAGTGCGAGCCATCTTTGGGGAGCTCCGCCGGGGCGAGGTTGACCGTCACCCGGCTGGCTGGCATATCTAAATACGAGTTAGTAATAGCACTGCGTACGCGTTCCTTGGCTTCGTCGATGGCTTTGTTGCCCATACCGACAATCTGCAAGCCAGGGAGGCCGCGCTTGATATCTGTCTCGACATCCACAACCTCACCTTCAAACCCAACTGGTGCAATACACGCTGCAGTTGCTACCATATAGCTATAGTATGGCATGGGGTGGGGATTTATACAAGCAGCCGGCGGTGCATTCACAGCGGCACCGATATGCGCTATACTAAAGGTATTGGGGCTGATATAGCTTTCGACACATGGACATTAACAGGATATTCGGCAGGTCGAATCATGCACGTAATGCATTTACCTAACTGCAAAAACAACCTTTGCAAACGCACTTGCAAACATTAAGAGCGCTTTCGCTCCTAAGTTGGCATTTGCGCCAATCGCCGCTTAGTATATGGCGATCATTCCCGTGCCCCGGCGACATGGGTACGGTGAGTGTTATATAGCCGTCGCTTACCGTGTGTGTGCGAAGCGGCCATACATACGGGACAATGTGCCGCGTAACGTCGGCGGGTATTTTGGGCTATTTATCAGCCCGCACCGTTATAAACAATCCAAATAGTCCTATGCCTGTAGATGAATATTCGTTACCATGTGGACCGGGGGGCAGTACCCCGCAGCTCCACCATACTTGTTACTGCACGCCCACCTGGCACCCTGCCTGGTGGGTTTTTGTGTGCGTGCCGTGAGGCGGTAGCACGAGTAGCAGCACGAACAGCAACAGGCGGCCTGTATGGGTTCGGTAGCTGCTATCTATGCGGACTAAAAAACAACCGCCTGCGAGGAACGGTTGTTTTCTATGTGTGGAGTTTTTGTAAGAGTGTTCTGTTTATTTTTGAGCTCCTGCACAAGTTTTTTATTCAGAAGCTACTCTTATAATAAGCTAGATAACGGTGGGGTGTCAACGATTTACCAGGAGAATTATGTAGTAAAAAATGACCCTATGTGGAAAACCCAAGCGGTTCCCAGAAGTTGTAAAATATAAAGCATAAGGAATATATAAAAAACGTCGTGTATAATGCTACGTTATACTTTACACAACATTGAGCAAGGTGCGAATAGTGAGCCAGGGAAAGCCAAATAAACGTAGTATAATACGCAACAAAGGTTGGTATAGTAATAGAGTTGTAAATAAATCACCATAGTGAATATAAGGACAGTACCAGAGGTAGTAGGGCAGTAACAACACTAATGTTGGGTATTTGGCAATAAGAGTAACAGCTGTAGGGAAGCCTGTTATAACCAGCGCAATTAAAACAACATAAGGTAAATTATCGCCGATACATTGACAAACAATAAGCGCTTTGCTATAGTAACGGGTAAGCTTTTACAAAAACAAAAAGCCACCACAACAAATTATTATTACCAATACTAACCCTAATAAAACTCAGCTAATAATACGGCCGCTGCACGGTACGGGTCATTGCGATAATGACTGGCTTTGGCGGGTAATTGGCAGTACCATGGAACTGTTGTAAGAATGGCACTGCCAACGCTCCGCCTCGCTGGCGTATGAGCAGCATGGTTGTTGCACCTAGTTAATTCCTAGCTTGCGAGCTAGCAACAATACTAGGTGTAACGATACATGAGCCGTTTGTGCTCGGATTATTCCGAGCGGTCAATTGCACCGTGTAGCGCACCGGTGGTAGTATTCGCCCGCCCTTTTATTGATAGCGGTGGTTGCCGGAGCTACCCGCCATGTGTGTGCTACGCGGGCACCTTGATGAGTCTGTAACTATAATGATAAAACGAATAACTTTTGGTGTTGGCCTAATTTTTGCATTAGCGCTTATATATATCCTTAACACAATTCCACCGGCCCGCGCAGGAGCGGCTGGGGTATTGGGGGTGTATATATTACTATACGGGACGCTTGTGGCCGCCATGACATTTGCGGTGCACTATGGTGCGCTGCTGGTTGGATATATGATCGGCGCTGATACGTCCCGCCCGGCTCATCAGCCATCTTTTAAGAAGGCCTATTACTATGCGTCCGTTGTGGCGCTGGGCCCAATTGTGTGTATTAGTCTTAAATCAGTTGGCAAACTGGATGCACTGGGTATTGTGCTTACGGTACTATTGCTTATTGTTGGTTGCGTGTATGTATCGCGCCAGACTGCGTAGAATTCCTACCACAGTCCTTTCCTGTTATGGTATAATTTAGGTATGCAACCAGAGCTTAATAAGGCGCCACGATCAGCCGAACAGGGCCAGTTTGATACCGGCCCGCGTTACAATGCGCCCCCCGAATATGGGCCTCAGCCGCACCATGAGCAGCAGAATGACCGCCGCTTTGAACAGCAGGAGCGCCCGCGCCCGGCTGAGCGTAAGCGTGCCCCACTGCCGCCCCCACCGCCACCTATACCCCCCCAGCAGGTTGCCATGCCACAGGCGCCAACCCGTCCGCCAGTGGCACACGGGAATCCGATTGCCGCTAGCGATGATGATGTCATAGAAAAAGCGTGGGTGGACCGCGCCAAGCAAGTAATCAAGCAAACGGTTGATGACCCGCGCTCGCGCGAGCTTGCCATCGCAGCCTTGCAGCGCGATTACCTTGCCAAGCGGTATAACAAGCACATAAAGAAGGTGGGATAGTACAATATGTTAGCAGTGTTGATTGGGGCGTTTGTTATTTTAACCATCGCAGTTGTGGCGGTTATTTTAGTGTATCTAGGCTACCGTAATAGCCTGCGCGAGGCCAAGAATTACGAGCGTGGCCTGAAGATGGTGCCGATGCTCATCCACCTGCCACCCAGTAGCGAAGACCTTGATGGTGGTGGCCGCGATGCGCGTGATGTCACGGACGAAATGCTATCCCAGGCACAGGTGATGTATAACATTATTTCTAGCACGGCGCAAAAGGGTTTTAAGCACCGTATTTATGGCCAGCGCCATGTCTCGTTCGAGATTATTGCCAAGCGGGGTTTGATTTATTACTACGCTGTGGTGCCGGTGGTGCTGCTCGATGTAATCAAACAGGCCGTGGCAGCCGCCTACCCATCAGCCACGCTTGAAGAGGTTGAGGAGCACACGCTCTTTAGCGAGCAAAGCCGCTCGACTGGGGTGATTGGCGGCGAGTTTGTGCTGAAGAAGAATTTTGCCTACCCGATCCTTACCTACGAGGAATCCAAGCGTGATGCATCACGTGCGCTCCTGAACGCGCTCTCGACCGCGGGCAAGGCGGATGGGATTGGGATTCAGTTTTTGGTGCGCCCAGCAGGGGATGGCTGGACGAAGAATTCCATCGCCGAGGTAGAGAAGATCAAAAAGGACCGCACTAGTGGTCGCAAGTCCGGCAATGGCGTGATGGTGCGTGGCGTGGCCGAGGCACTGTGGAAGGCGCCGGGCCAGGATCAGCACGAAAGCCGCGAGGCCGCCGTCGATACCCAGCTAACGTCGCTAGAGCAGCAGCAGATTGATCTCATCGAAGGCAAAACCCGCTATCCAGGCTACGAAACATTGGTGCGCCTAGTAGTGTCATCCGATACAGCGGCTAATTCCCAGCGCCTGATGAAGCAGGTGGTAGCTGCCTTTTCTATGTTTGATGCGCCGAGCAGCAATGGCCTGCGCTTCGTGCCGACCCATAATGTGGATGATTTGGTAACATCCTATATCTTTCGCTTTTTCCCGCAGCGCATCCGTACCAATGTGCTCAATAGTGTGGAGCTTGCCACGCTCTTCCACTTGCCAGACCAAAAGAATATCCCAACTGCGCAGGTCAAGCGCCAGATGAGCAAGCAGGTGGATGGCCCAACCGATATCGTCGAAACCGGCTTTTTGCTGGGCTATAACGAATTCCGCGGCGTGCGCAAGGCGATTCGCCTGAGTGATAACGACCGCCGCCGCCACCTGTATATGATTGGTCAGACTGGTACGGGTAAATCGAAGTTCCTCGAAAACCTTGCCTTCCAGGATATGATGGACGGCAAAGGCTTTGCCTTTATTGACCCACACGGTGATTCTGCCGAGGCGCTGATGGGCGCAGTCCCGCGTGAGCGCGCCGAGGATATCATTTACTTTAACCCATCTGATATGGATAACCCAATCGGCCTAAATATGTTTGAGTATAACTCGCCGGATGAGAAGGACTTTTTGGTGCAAGAGGCGATTAATATGCTCTACGGCTTGTACGACCCGGGGCACACCGGTATCGTGGGGCCGCGCCTGGAGCACATCTTCCGCAATGCGGCGCTGCTACTGATGAGCGACCCCGCTGGCGGCACCTTTATCGATATTCCAAAGCTGCTGGTGGACCAAGAGTTTATGAAGAGTAAGCTCAAGTACGTGACCGACCCCACGGTGCTTGAATTCTGGACTAAGGAATGGCCGGCTTCGCAAAAGTCGAGTGAAGCGGGTGAGCTGGTCAGCTGGGTGGCATCTAAATTTGGGCCGTTTATTTCTAACACCGCCATGCGCAATATCATTGGCCAGACTAAATCCGGCTTTAACCTACGCGATATTATGGATAACCGCAAGATCCTGATTGTAAACCTATCGAAGGGTAAAATGGGTGAGCTCAACTCCAAGCTGCTGGGTATTATCTTTGTGATGAAGTTCCAGGCTGCTGCGATGGGCCGCGCTGATATGCCCGAAGCCGAGCGCCAGGACTTTAGCCTCTATGTGGACGAGTTCCAGAACTTTATGACCGAGAGCTTTGAGTCAATCCTATCTGAGGCCCGTAAGTACCGCCTGAGCCTGATCCTGGCCAACCAGTTTATGACCCAGCTAACGGATAAAATCCGCGAGGCAATCATTGGTAACGTCGGTACCGTCATTAGTGGCCGTATTGGTACGACCGACGCCGAGCTGCTGGTGAAGAAGTTTGAACCGGTCTTTACAATGGATGATATCATCAAGATGCCAAACTTCCAGGGTGTGGCTAGTGTGATGATTAATAATACGCCATCTGCGCCGTTTAGTATGCTGTTTACGCCACCGATGGTGCACCCCAATGAGCGCCTCGGCGAAGCTATGAAGAAGTTTTCGGCCACTAAGTTCGGCCGGCCCCGCCGCGAGGTTGAACGGGAGATTAGTAAGCGCCTGGCGGTGCAGCCAAAAGCACCCGCCCCCGGCCCAGCACCGGGCCAGGCAAAGCCAGCTGGTGGCTCATCCTTCCTGGATGAGTGGCTTGCTAAGCGCCAGCAGGCCGGTGCCCAGCGCCCTGGTGTAATGGCGCCACCAAAGCCTGGCCAGCCGGCCAGCCCAATGCCAGGCACACCGCCAATCAGTGCGGCGCCAGGCCAGCCAGCCCCACAGATGGCACCAGGCGGACCGCAGCCAACCGGGCCCTTTGGCCCCGGGGAGCCACCGCGCCCAGTTACACCGCCACCGTCGCCACCGAGCCCCAGCCCCACGCCACCTGTCACGCAGACACCACAGCAACCACCGTCTACCCCTACACCGGTGCCCCCAGCAATGCCAACCATGCAGCCGGGCACACCAGCTCCTACCCAGCCGGCAAGTACGCCGACGCCGCAGCCGCGCGATGGTAGCAGCCTTGGCCAGTCTCTCCACCCGCGCCGCGGCCCGGCGCCACCAGCCCGGCCCAATGATACCGGCATCGACCCCGGCGAAGTCCGTATTTCGCTACGCTAAGCCGCTATATTTACTGCAAACCCATGGCGCTACACTGCCGTGGGTTTTTGCGTGCCTGGGCCGGGCAGTGGGCAGCCAAACCAAGCGTAACACCGGTAAACTTGAGAAATTACGCCTTTTTGGCTATAATAGGGTAGTTGAAAATAGCTGAAATTCGAAGATACAGTGAGGGAATAATGGCGAAACAAACAAAAGCCGAAGCATACGACGGCTCGCAAATCCAAGTCCTAGAAGGCCTCGAGCCGGTCCGTAAGCGGCCTGGTATGTACATCGGTAGCACCGGCTACGATGGTGTGCATCATTTAATTAAAGAAATTGCTGATAACTCTATCGACGAGGCCATTGCTGGCTATGCCACGCGTGTGGATGTGCGCTTGCTGGCTGATGGCGGCATTACCGTTACCGATGACGGCCGTGGTATCCCCGTTGATAAGCACCCCAAAACGGGCCTCAGTACGCTCGAAACTGTGCTCACGGTGCTGCACGCTGGTGGTAAGTTTGGCGGCGGTGGCTACAAGGTGTCATCTGGTTTGCACGGGGTGGGTTCCAGCGTAGTGAACGCGCTATCTACGAAGATGGTGGCCGAGGTCGTGCGCGGTGGCCAGCTCTACCGGGTTGCCTTCGAGCGTGGCGGTATTGCCCAGCCACTCAAGAAGGTTGGCAAAACCGACCGCCCCACTGGTACCAGCATTACCTTCTACCCAGACCCAACCATCTTTAAAGAAACGGTTACCTTTGATTACAAATGGGTTGTGAGCTACTTGCGCCACCAGGCCTACCTTACCAAGGGGATTTATGCCTCCGTCTACGATGAGCGCACGCACGAGCGCCGCGCCTTCTACTTTGATGGTGGTATCAAAAGCTACGTCAAGCACCTCAATATTGGCAAGGATGTGCTCAGCCCGGATATCTTCTACGTCGAAAAGCAGGTGGAAGACTGCATGGTTGAGGTAGCGATTCAGTATAACGATACCTATGTGGAGCTCGTGAAGCCCTTTGCCAACAACGTGTTGACCCCTGATGGCGGCACACACTTGGTTGGGTTCCGCTCTGCTATGACGCGCGTGATTAATGATTACGCCCGCAAGAATAACCTCCTGAAGGAAAAGGAAGATAACCTGACCGGCGATGATATCCGCGAGGGCTTAACGGCCATTATCCTGGTAAAGCTACCGGACCCGCAGTTTGAAGGCCAGACCAAGAATAAGCTTGGCAACCCCGAAATGCGCCGCTACGTTGAGCAGGTGATGAACGAATACTTTAGCTACTACCTAGAGGAAAACCCAGCGGTGGCTAAAAAGATCGTGGGCAAAGCCCTGCTGGCCGCCCGTGCCCGCAAGGCTGCCCGCGCCGCCCGCGATAATGTTATCCGCAAGGGTGCGCTTGATGGCATGGGCCTGCCGGGCAAGCTGTGGGACTGTTCATCCCGCAAGCCGGCCGATAGTGAGCTCTACATTGTGGAGGGTAACTCGGCGGCTGGTTCCGCCAAGGAAGGCCGCGATAGCAAAACCCAGGCCATTCTGCCGCTGCGTGGTAAGGTGCTCAACACCGAGCGTGCGCGGCTCGATAAAATGTTCGCCAATAAAGAGATCGTGGCGCTCATCCAGGCGATTGGCGTGGGGATTGGTGACTCGTTCGATATCAATGGCCTGCGCTACCACAAGATTATTATTATGACCGATGCCGATGTCGACGGTAGCCACATTGCTACCTTGCTGCTGACCTTCCTGTTCCGCTACATGAAGGAAGTTGTCGAGGCGGGCTATGTCTACCTTGCTAAGCCGCCGCTGTATTCCATTAACCGGGGCCAAAAGAAAATCTACGCCTATGGCGAGGACGAGCGCGATGAAATCCTCAACCGTATTATTGCCGAAAAGGCCGCCCGCCAGGCAAGTGCCGAAACCAGTGATGATAAAATCAAGCAAGCCGGCGTGACAATTTCGCGCTTTAAGGGTCTTGGCGAAATGGACGCTGACCAGCTGTGGGAAACCACCATGAACCCCGAAAACCGCGTGCTGATTCAGGTGCGGGTCGAGGACGCCGAGGCGGCTGATGCCATCTTTACCAAACTTATGGGGGACGAAGTATCGCTCCGTAAGAACTTTATCCAAAACCGCGCCCAGGGGGCCAAACTAGAGGAGTTAGACGTATAGCTATGGACGACACAGATAAAAAAATCGACTACGATACACGCAATGACCAGGCGGCGCCCCAGGACGCCATACCGGCCGATGATACCCCCGGGCTCGAAAAGCGCACACTCGAAACAGTCATGGAGGATAATTTCTTCCGCTACTCAATGAGCGTGATTGTTGAGCGCGCCCTGCCAGATGTACGCGATGGCCTCAAGCCGGTGCATCGTCGTATTTTATACACCATGAACCGTGATGGCCTGCGGGCTGGTAGTAAGCACCGCAAGAGTGCCACCGTCGTTGGTGCAGTGATGGGTGATTTCCACCCGCACGGCGATAGTGCTATTTACGATGCCATGGTGCGCTTGGCCCAAGATTGGTCGGTGCGCTACACACTGGTGGACGGCCAGGGTAACTTTGGCTCCATGGATGGCGACCCGGCGGCAGCCATGCGCTACACCGAGGCGCGCATGACCCGCCCAGCGGACGAGATGCTGGCCGATATCGATAAAGAAACGGTTGACTTTGCCGATAACTACGATGGCCGCCTGCAGGAGCCAACCGTGCTACCAGCCAAGCTGCCCAACCTACTGCTCAACGGTCAGATTGGTATCGCCGTGGGTATGGCCACCAATATTCCATCGCACAACCTTGGCGAGCTGGTGGATGCCTCAATAGAACTGATTGATAATAAGGACGCTACCATCGATGACCTGCTGCGCCACGTTAAGGGGCCAGATTTCCCAACTGGTGCCGTTGTGTATGGCGGCGCACCAATGAAGCAAGCCTACCAAACCGGCCGTGGCAGTGTGACGGTACGGGCCGTCGCCGATATCGAGGAAAGTAAGCGTGGCCGCCACCGTATTGTGGTGAGCGAAATACCATTTGGCGTCAACAAGGCCGTTTTGGTAGAGCGGATTGCTGATCTCGTCAAGGAAAAGAAGATCACGGCTATTAGCGATATTCGCGATGAAACTGCGCGCGGCCAGGTCAAGATTGTGATTGAGCTCAAGAAGGATGCCTACCCCAAGAAGGTGCTCAACCAGCTGTACAAACTGACCGCGCTGCAAACCAGTTTTAATTACAACATGCTGGCGCTGGTGAATGGTATTCAACCAAAGGTCCTGGGCCTACACGATATGCTGCAGGAATTTATCCATCACCGCCAGGTGGTGGTGCGCCGCCGGACCGAGTTTGAGCTCAAAAAGGCCAAGGCTCGTGCCCATATCCTAGAAGGCTACAAGATCGCCCTTGACCATATTGATGAGGTGATTAAAACAATCCGCGCCTCTAAGACGCAAGAGGAGGCCGAAACAAACCTGCGGGCTAAATTTGGCCTGAGCGAGATCCAAGCCAAGGCAATCCTGGCTATGCAGCTGCGCCGCCTGACTGGACTGGAGCGCCAAGCTATTGAAGATGAGCTGAACCAGCTGTTGGCACTGATTGCTCGGCTGGAGGCGATTTTGGCGGACGAGAACGAAATTCTGGCCATTATCAAGACCGAGCTGCTCGAAATGAAGGAAAAATACGGCGATGAACGCCGCACCAAAATCATCAACCACGAGCTGGGTAAATTTAGCGACGAAGAGCTGATCCCCGAAGAAGAGGCCGTCATCTTGCTCACAGGTGAAAATTACATCAAGCGCACCTTGCTCAGCGACTACCGCAAGCAAAACCGTGGCGGCAAGGGCAAGCGTGGCATGACCACCAAGGAGGCCGATGTGATTGAGCACATGGTGCCGGCTAATACACATGACTGGATCCTGTTCTTTACCAACCGGGGCCGCGTCTTCCGCCTGAAGGCGTACGAAATACCAGCCGCTGGGCTGAATGCCAAGGGTGTTGCGGTGGTGAATTTATTACAACTACAGCCAGAGGAGAAGATTACAGCGGTTATCAAGCGCCAGAAGGACGCCACCGATGATGGCTACCTATTTATGACGACGGTGCAGGGGACGATCAAAAAGACACCGCTTAAGGATTACGCCAATATCCGCAATAATGGCCTGATTGCGATTAACCTGGACGACGGCGACGAGCTGCGCTGGATCCGCAAGAGTAGTGGTAATGACGACATCATTATTTCGACCTCAGCAGGCCAGGCAGTGCGCATGAGCGAGGCTGATGTGCGCCCGATGGGCCGTGTGGCGCGTGGGGTGCGTGGGGTGCGCCTGCGCCCGAACGATAGCGTGGTTGGCATGGATGTGGCGGATGATAGCCGCAAGCTGCTGGTGGTATCGGAGCAAGGCTACGGTAAGATCACTAAGGTAGCTAATTTCCCAACCCATAAGCGCGGTGGCATTGGCATTAAAGCCGCGGTTGTGACGGCCAAAACTGGCCCGATCATTGCGGTCAAGACCATTAAAGAAGATGATGTCGAGGCACTACTGATTTCATCCAAGGGCCAGGCGATTCGAGTTGGGCTTAAGGATATCCCAACGCTCGGCCGCACCACGCAGGGCGTGCGCATTATGAAGCTTGCTGAGGGCGATGCTGTTGCCTCGGTTGGCTTGATGGCTGATCAATCCACTGGTCCTGAGGCCGCACTGTCGTGATCCCGCGCTCGGTCCTGGCGATTATCGGCTCATGGCTGATTGCCCACTGTATTAAATACGCCATCGCTGCCAGTACGCAGGCAGCCCGGCCCAATCTACGCCGCCAGTTGTTTATCTCTGGCGGCATGCCCAGCTCGCACGCCGCGATTTCGTGGGCCGTGTGGGTCGTGGTCGTTATGAGTGATGGTATTCATTCATCGGCGGCGGGTATCGCAACCCTGGTGGCGCTGATCTTTTGCTACGATGCCGTTAAGGTGCGGCGCTCGTCGGGGGAGCAGGGCGAGGCCATCGCTCAGATCATCGATAAGTCCGGTTTATCGGTGGCAAAACCACGTGCTGCGCGCGGTCATACACCGCTCGAAGTCTGTGCTGGCGCTACGCTCGGCTTGATTGTTGGCTACGTTGTGTTTTATATAACATAAAATTTCAAAAAAGTGTTGACGAGAAGCGGGGTCATACGGTAAGCTAAGTATCAGTCTGGTTGACGGCACAAAGCCGGAAACAACGAACACAATTTGTGGAGTTCGAACAGATGATAATAGATCATTAACAATTTAGTTGTGCAAATCATCGTCAGTTTATAAAGAGCCGTATCGCCTCACAATGCGATACATTTTATGGAGAGTTTGATCCTGGCTCAGGATGAATGCTGGCGGCGTGCCTAACACATGCAAGTCGAGCGGCAGCGCGAGTAGTTTACTACTTGGCGGCGAGCGGCGGACGGCTGAGTAACGCGTGGGAATCTGCCCCAAAGTGAGGGATAACTGCCCGAAAGGGTAGCTAATACCGCATATGGTCTTCGGATTAAAGCATTTATGCGCTTTGGGAGGAGCCCGCGTCGGATTAGGTAGTTGGTAGGGTAATGGCCTACCAAGCCGACGATCCGTAGCTGGTCTGAGAGGATGATCAGCCAGACTG
>JABCON020000016.1 GCA_013333595.2 Candidatus Saccharimonadota bacterium | reverse complement strand
GCAGCAAAATACTGACGTACGTAGCCCTCTAATTTATTCTGAATATAATTTTTAAACATTAGTTTTACTATACCTGATTACAACGCAAAAATCCACCAGCTACTATGGTGGTAAACCTAGCATCAACCCAACTGCCCACATCAATAAAATGAGCTGCTACGCGCCCACCCGGGGCAAACGTAATGTTAGTGGAATGTTTATTTTATACCGCACGCAAAAGGTTGCCCCAATGCGCACCAGCTCACGTATCATTATAACCATAACCGGTGCGCTCTGCAAGGGGGCGTTTGACTCACCCGCGCCCAATTCGATGTACTAACTGTGCCCGTTGTACACGATTACGTAAGGAGAGCGTAATGGCACCTCAATTACTGAATGGGCGTGAGATCGTACGTCGTCTTGAGCGGAAGGCTTTCCATAATGCTATGGAAAGCCTTCCGCACGATAGACGAAGATTTTGCCGTCTACGATACACTCGTTGCAAACACTCTGCCTGGGCATAATCGTATTGCCCGTAGGGTAATTGACGAACTTATATGCGAGGGTACCTTTCAGCTGTCGCATGACGGCAGCATGATACGCAAAGTCACTCATCCCTAGACTATACCCGAGTCTCTTGTAGACTCGGGTATTACTTATACTTATTGGCTAAGCTTAGGGCTATCTGCCAGCTTTAGCCACACAACACCACTGATAATAACCGCAAGCCACAGCATTCGCGTTGGCGTCAGTACCTCGTTAAAAAATACGGGGCCAAGCAAGGCTGCACCGAAGGCGCCAATCCCCGCCCATACAGCATAGCCAATGCCAACATCGATCTTTTTAAGAGCAACGCTCAGTGCAAATAAGGTACAAAGAAAGAACCCAGCTGCTGCTACAGACCAGCTAAATACCGTAAATCCCTTACTACCAGCAACACTAAGCGCGTAACCAACCTCAAATAAGCCCGCCAGCAACAGGACCAGCCAAGCGTTAGTGTTCGTTTTGCGTGTCGTCATTATAATATCCCTTCCTATCACCTTGTATTAATGCATTATGAACCACTCAGCTGCAGACCTACGACACCTGCAATCACAATGGCAATGCCAAGTATCTTCTTCCAGTTTAGTTTCTGCCCCAAAAAGGTAACGCCAACCATAACGATACCCACACCAGAAACACTTGTCCAAATTGCATAGCCTACACCGACGTCAAACGTCAGCAGTGCAAGACTTAAAAAGAATGTCCCAAAGGCGCCACTCACTAATGTTGCAATCGTCCATGCTGCGTTCTTAAACCCATTTGCCTTACCAGCACAGATACCCACTGCGACCTCAAAGACAACAGCGATACCAAGGTATAGCCAGCTCATAAATTCCTCCTTACATTTATATATTATGGTTGTGTAACGTTACTGACCTTATCGTAGCATATATTTGCTTGTACATGCAAATATATTAAAAGCTGTGGCACTATGTACTGGCACTATTTACCGCATATACTGCGCAAGGGCTACGAGCAGATCACTCAGGTGCGCAGCGTCTTTGGCACTATATTCAGCCGCAATTTTACCAATAGTTTGCTCAAGCATCGTACTGTAAGCCGGCTGGGCCTTACGAACCAACGTGCCCCCCACCGGAGTCAGCTTAGCGTACACGCCACGACCATCGTTTGGGCACGAATCGCGCGATAAAAGCCCTTTTACCTCTAAACGAATAACAAGTCGTGTCACTGAGCTTTGATTAAGGTTAAGGTATGCAGCCAGATCATTCAGCCGCACCTCCTGGGCTTGCGACTGCGAGACATAAACGATTGCCCGGTATTCAGTTAGCCCTAGATTATAGTGCGTCATAAGCCACTGCCCTAACGCCGTCTCTACCATGTGGACCAACTGAGCTACTTGCTCCCAAAGTACAAATAGCTCATGCTTTTGCTTCATACTAACTATTGACTACCGCTTCTATCATCTGTAGCTGGTTACCATCCGGGTCGGCCACAATAGCAAGCCGTATGAAGCCAAAATCCTGGGTCTCACCCACACTCATCCCGTACTCTTTGCAAGCCACTACCTGACGTGCCAAATCCTGAGTCATCAGTACAGCAATTGCATGACCCGCACGGCTCGGATCTTCAGTCACCCGTAGCCAGGTACCACCAATCTTCCATTCACCTGCTCCAGGCTCATGCTCACTTGCAGGCTCACCAAGTAGTTGACTATACCATGCCCGAGCAGCTGCGTAATCCTTAACCGTAACAACCGATACAACACTATCAAAAAAATGCTTCATAACTCACTCCTTCCTTTAGACATCTTCACGTACCACCATAGCACATCTCGATGCGCCCCCGCAACGTAGCGCTCTCTGCCCCGCTATAGCCCTTGCCGCAGGGGGCGGGATCTGCTACAATGGCCTGCAGAACACACCTATGGGGTATTAGCTCATTTGGTAGAGCGCTTCCATGGCATGGAAGAGGTGGGCGGTTCGAATCCGCCATACTCCACCATACTTGCACTGTTCACAGCCTTGGGTTATAAGCCTAAGGCTGTTTTGACTGTTCACGACTCACCGCGCACAGCTACAAGCGACCATCCAACACGCACTGCTACATCTTTGTTAAATCACCGCCACTCACTAAAAACCGCAGCGACTGCACTACCCGGTAGCGGCGTTCTTCGCTGATCCAATTGGTGCTGGCGTGGCCCTTGCCGCCAGGCGTGGTACCTTCTATCAAAAACGATAGCCCGCGCATAATGGCCGAGAAACGGATTTCGTGGGCAGTGGTGGGGCTTTCGCCTAGCTGCTCGACAGTCTGGCTAAGAATAAGTTGCATTTGGTCCGTTACCTCGGGGCGTGTAATCATGCGGTTGTAGGTAAAGTTAACCACATCGTACCAGCGGGGCCAATCCGGGCGGAAACTTTCAAAATCAATCACCCAGTAGTTTTTATTATCGAACATGGTATTACCATCGGTAAAATCGGCGTGCATAGGGCGCGCCTCAAGCACAGTGGCATAACGGCGTAAGTAGGCCAAGCAATCTGCAAGTAGCCCTGGGTAAATTGCCCACTCGGCAGTTTTGCGTACGCCGCGCTCCATATCTTCCCAGATGTACCGCCCGCGCGACGAAACCTTGGCCCAGCGTGGTAGGCGCCGCACCGGCTGGCGAAAATACCGGTCCATAGCAACAAAACTACGCACCCAAAACTCCGGCGGCACCGTATACATACTGGTTTGGTAGCCATCAACAAAGGTAGTAACAAGCAGTGAATCATCATGGTATAGCAAGCGGGGTACGCAAAATGGGATAGCAACATCACGAGCAAATTGATTAAAGGCCATTAAGCCCTTGACCTCGCGCGTTAGTTCATCCGCACCGGTCATACCTGCTTGCGGCTGCTTGCAAAAGACGGTTCTCCCCCCCAGGTAGCGCGGCTGGCTATAAAGCGGTGATTAGCCCGAATGGTTTTGGTTAACGCCAGCCGGTCACCTGATTTCATCGTGACGTAGCGCGTCACGTGTGCGGGGAGATACAATGTGGGCGTATTATTCATATACCTAGTATAGCGGTGCAAAGCACTATAATGCAAGCAACTGCCTACTTAGGCAAGGGGTCGTACCCTTCGGCCTACTCGCCAAGGAGAGCAAGAAAGGCAGCTTCATCGATAATCTTTGTGCCGTATTGGTGAGCCTTTTTAAGCTTGCTTGCGCCCACCTTGCCACCAGCAACCAAGTATGTCGTGGACTTGCCGACACTTGCCTGGAACAATCCGCCTTGCGCACGGATCTTCTCTGCCGCTTCGTCCCGGCTCATGGTACGTAGGCTACCGGTAATAGCAAAGCCGACGCCACTTAACGTACCAGTCTGAGCTGTGAACTGGGGCCGCACACTATATTGGCTCAGTTTAGCCAGGAGTCGAACGTTATCGTCATCCGCAAACCACGCTGCAATTGATTCTGCAACCACAACACCGACACCATTGACTGCCAGCAGGTCATCCAGCCTAGCTGCCTGCAGAGCTTCAAGCGACCCAAAGTGGCTTGCGAGGTCACGTGCCGTCTGGGCACCGACGTGGCGAATTCCAAGTCCGTACAGAAAACGGTCAAATGGCGGTGTTTTGGCAGCTGCAATTGCCGCAACCAATTTTGCAGCAGATACCTCACCAAAGCGCTCTAGCGTGCACAATTGCTCGGTAGTGATTGTATAAATATCCGCCAGGTCGTGCACCAAGCCGGCCTGAACCAATGCCGCCACATTGCGCTCGCCAAGTGTTTCGATATTAAGCGCCGGCTTGCTGGCGTAGTGTTGCAACGCCTTTTGCAATATAAGCGGCCCGCTCAGGCCCTGAACACGGTAAACCGCTTCACCATCTGGGCGTGTAAATACTAACTCTGGGTACTGACGCGCCAGCTCAGCTTCATAATCAATCGCTGCTGCACCAGGTGGGCGAAGCTCCAGCACGACCCGCTGCACTTGGGGTATAATATCGCCAGCTTTAAAAATCACCACCGTATCACCACGGCGCACATCTAGCCGAGCAATCTCGCTTGCATTGTGTAAGCTCGCGTGCTGCACTGTGGTACCAGCCACCTGTACCGGGTCAAATATGGCTACTGGGGTAGCAGCACCCGTCCGGCCAATTGATATCACAATATCACGCACAATCGTTGTGGCTTGTTCTGCCGGGTACTTATAGGCCACCGCTGCCCGCGGCTGCTTGCCCACTACCCCGAGCGCCGCAAACTGGGCGCGGTCATTGAGCTTGATTACTAAGCCGTCAGTATAGAACGGTAAATTGTGGCGCTCCTGGCTCCAAGTTTGCACAAAGGTGCGCACGTCATCCATCCCATGGGCGACGCGGGCTTGCTGATTGCGCCGTACACCGAGTGCCGCGAGCGTTTGGTACGCATACTGATTGGTCGGCACCTCGGCCGGGTCATCTCGTAATATATCGTAAGCAATAAACGTCAGTGGGCGGGCGGCTACAAGCTTAGGGTCAAGCTGGCGAATAGTGCCCGCCGCTAGGTTACGCGGGTTCTTAAACACCGGCTTACCGGCTGCTTGCTGGCGCTCGTTCAGGGCGGTAAAGTCGTGTTTGAGCATAACGATTTCACCGCGAATTTCGGTACGGCCAACACTAAACTGACCTAGCCCTTCTGGCTGCTGCAACCGCAAAGGCACGTTCCTAATTGTGCGGACATTATTCGTGACGTCCTCGCCTTCATAGCTATCACCACGCGTAATCGCCTGCACCAAAACGCCATCATGGTAAATAAGCGCGCACGCCAGGCCGTCCATCTTAATATCCACAAAGAATTCATGACTACGCGCTGGCAGGAGCTTATTCATACGCTCGGCCCATTCGTTCAGTTCTGTTTGGCTAAAAACATCGTTCAAGCTCAGCATCCGAGTACTGTGCGCCGCTTTTGTAAAACCACCCTTGAGCTCATGACCAACCCGCTGCGTAGGACTATCCGGTGTTACCAGGCTCGGGTGAGCGGCCTCAAGCTGCTTGAGCTCAGCAAATAGGCTATCGTAGATAGCATCGCTGACACTCGGGTTATCGTGAACATGATATTCGTAACTATAGCGGTTTAAAAGGGTGCGTAGCTCCGCAGCACGCTGCTGGGGGTCGAGCTGTTTAGAGGGCTGGGGCTGTGTCGTCATCAACTATCTTTCGGTAGAGTAAGTAAATGTAGCTTGCCGACCACATAATCGTTGCCGTAGTCATGACCAGTACCATAACTGGCACAATTGGCCACCCTGCTAGCCAGGTAAACATACTCTTGAGCCACGTATCAAGCAGAATGACCGGCACCATGATCACAAGCCACCACGACAAAATAGTTGCAATCAGCCATAGTAGCCGCAGCAAAATACGCAGACGCCGGCCAATCACCAAATCGCCCGCAATTGCAACCGCACGCAACGGGCGCATGCCAGGTAACGTTACAATCACCAGAGCAATAAAGGTGCTGGTTGCCCAGTAGAGCGATAGCACAATCAAAAGTACCAGAGCAATGAATACCGCAATAGCAGCAACGCTACCATCAATAAATTGCGTCTGGTAGCCCACTGATACAACAATAGTTGCTAGAGCAGCGGGGATCATCTGCACCAGCAGAATAATAAAGCACAGTAGTGTTGCAATAATCGGTGCGCCAGAAGTATAGAGTGCATCGCGCACCACTACCTTCTTGCCAGCTAGGAATTTACGCAGCAGCCATACCACACTCAGCCACATATACAACCCCATAGTAGCAGCTATAAATTGCTGGCTAGGGTCAAGCTGGCCGGTCAGGCCATTCGTCATAGTTGTGAGCAGCAAAATACTAGCGCGGCCAACCTCACCCACCGCACCAGTAAAGAGGCCGTCTGGGCGAGTCGTATCAAACAGATTTTGCAGCTGACTATAAATATCCTGCGAGCCAAGCAGCCCAAACCCAACCGTCAAAACCATAAACACCAGGCCCAGAGTAGCAAAGGTTTTTTTGTGCTGCCAAATTACCCCTGCCACCTCGATGGTAAACGCAAAATACCCCGGCATAGCCAAGCCGCGCTTGTAATCACGGCGGCGCGACAAACGGAATGAACGGTGCGGGCGGCGCGATAGATAATCCCGGCGGCGCTTACCAATCGCAGCACCCCAGCCCCGTATTCGTGCAAAACGCTGCTGACGCGCAGCCTGAGTGTGCTGTGGTGGCTGCGTTACGGCCGGCGCATGCGTCGAGCGCTGAGTGGCAGGGCTCTTTTTGGTACGCTTGCCAGCCTGCGCCGCAACTGTACGCTTAGCTGTGGATGGTGACTTTTTGGTGTGTGAACGTGCCATAGAGTGTTAAAACTTACCTTCGTTCTGGCGCAGGCGCTTAATACGATCTTCCAGCGGCGGGTGGGTGCTAAATAGGTTAGCAATGGCGCCAGGCTTAAGCGGGTTTGCAAAAAAGAGATGCGCCGTGGCGGTACTCTGGTTACGCATAGGCTGGCTATAGCGTGCCAGCTTTTCTAGCGCACTAGCAAGCCCCTCTGGGTAGCGTGTTGTCATTGCGCCAGTCGCATCTGCCAGATACTCACGCTGGCGGCTAATTGCCATCTGGATCATCATAGCAACAATCGGCGCCAAAACCACGATAACAATCCCTACCACCAATGCGACTGGATTCGGTGAACTATCGCGGTCATCCGATGACGACAGCCCGCTAAATAGCAGCATATTACGCGCCACGTCCGTTATCAGCGCAATGGCACTCACCAGCCCAAAGGCAATCATCGATACGCGAATATCGTAGTTTTTAACGTGGCCAAGTTCATGCGCCATAACGCCTTCAAGCTCGCGGTCATCCATAATGGCCAGTAGACCGGTTGTTGCAGCTACAATTGCATGGCGTGGGTCACGGCCAGTTGCAAAGGCGTTTGGCGCAGGGTCATCAATAATATAGACCTTGGGCATTGGCATACCATCAGCAATAGCCAGATTCTCTACAATCCGGTAAAGGCGCGGGTTATCACGCTTTTCTATCTGCTGAGCGCCAGTTACAGCAGTAGCAAGCTTAGCGGCAAAGAAGTACTGGAAAAATGCATACACAGCCGCAACGATCACCACACCAATCGTAATGGTATAACTCCCCTTATAAAACATGGTGCTGACAGCCCAGCCAACCGCACCAACCAAGCCAATAAACACCGCCATGATCAAAGCGGTGTTACGTTTATTGGCAGCAATAGCACTATACATCTTACGTCTATTGCCCTTTTACTTAAAACTGTACGTCTACTGGCTTCTCGACACTTGCGCGGTCTTCTACCTCGAAGAAATCACGCTCGCTAAAACCAAGCATACCGGCAAAGATATTATTTGGGAACAGCTTAATCTTCGTGTTAAAGTCACGTACACCGCTGTTGTAGAAGCGGCGAGCAGCCTGGATTTTATCTTCAGTATCAACCAGCTCATTCTGTAAATCAGCAAAGTTCTGATTTGCCTTAAGGTCTGGGTAAGCCTCACTCACTGCAAACAGGCTCTTAAGCGCATCCTGCAGCATGTTTTCTGCCTGAGCGGTCTCTTTCACGCCCTTGGCATCCATAATAGCGCTGCGTGCCTTGGTAACTTCTTCAAACACACCGCTTTCGTGCTTGGCATAGCCCTTCACCGTACTCACCAGATTTGGAATCAAATCGGCGCGGCGCTTAAGCTGAACGGTTATATCACTCCAGGCTTCATCAACCCGAATTTTTAGTGTGACGAGGCTATTGTACGTTGCCCATACAAAGATAGCAATCAGTACAACAATCGCCAAAATTACTAAACCAACAATCATCATCTCCCCTTTATTACTTTAGGTTACAGGTAATATTATAGCGAATACGTGGCTATAATGCTACTACTTTTGGCTACCTTTATCTTTATTGAGCACACCCATACCACGCACAGCATCAATCAGCTCAACGGGGAAGAGCATCATCGTCTTCTGCGATGGCTCAGTGCTAATACGCTCCAGGGTATTCAGGGTACGCAAGTTCAAAGCACCCGGAATGGATGACAGAATACGGGCAGCATCGGCCAAGGTTTGGGCAGCAAGCTTTTCGCCGTCAGCATTGATGACGTTAGCACGGCGCTCACGCTCAGCCTCGGCCTGTTTCGCCATGGCGCGTTTCATATCATTTGGTAGCTCGATATTCTGCAACTTAACGCTCTGAATATCAACACCCCACTTATCGGTCTCGACATCCACAATTTCTTTAATCTGGTACGAAATATCATCACGCTTACTTAGTAGATCATCAAGGTCCACCTGGCCAGCAACATCACGCAGGGCGGCCTGGGCAAACTGGCTTGTCGAAATAATATAGTTGGCGTTTTCAAGCACAGACTTAGGTGCATCAACCACGCGGAAATACACGACCGCGTCCACACCCACGGTGACGTTATCTTTGGTGATAACCTCTTGCTTCGGCACATCAATTGGCGTAGTACGAATATCTACCTTGATCATACGCTGAAAGATCGGCACCACCACGCGCAAGCCTGGCTGGCGCGTGCCAGTAAAGCGGCCGAGCGTCAGCACAATCCCCCGCTCGTATTGGTCAATCACCTTCAGGCCCGATAGCACAAACACGCCAACAGCGGCAGCTAAGTATAGTAGTAGCATCTCCATAACAGACTCCTTCGTTATTATATTAGCCCTAGTATACCACCAAGTAGCTGGCTAGGCAAAGTAATGGCCCTGGCATATGTAGCCTAGCCGGAAGCCACACTTGGCGTGGCAAGGGCCGCGAGGTTACATCGCACCCGTAGCTTTGTTATATTCGCTGGCTTTGGCGTTGTCTTGATGTGAGCCGTGTGAAGAAACTGCCTAACCAACACCACTCGTATGGAATACCCTAGGTAGCGTCTTTACGGACTACTCGCACGCCTGGCTAGGCGGAACCAGCGAACCATAATGAATACGATGCTCAGTGGTGCAACTGCAAGCAACACAGCAAGCATAGCGTAGAAAGGAACACTGCGGTAAATATGATAGGCCGATGCTACTAGCGCTAGGGTAAGTATTGTGCCAACTACCCAGGATACAGCTGCCTTGGGGCAATCCTGGTAGCGCCGCGTCATAAGGAGTGGAATTATGATAAAGCAACCCCCAAGCGCGACGGCAAAAAGTACTGTTTGTACGGGGCGTAGGCCAAACCGTGCAGAATCTAGCCACACTACCCAACCTTCGTGGCGGTTGAGCGAGAAAGGCATAAGGTACCAAAACCAGCCAAGCCAGTGCAGCGCCATTACTTGAGACGCTGCCATGTTGGATACAGCTCGGAGTTAATTACTTTCTCTGGCGTGGCCGTTACAGCTTCTTCAATTCCCTGCTGGGGCACTTCCACAGGGGCGTCATAACCAAGCGTATATTCACTTTCTTGCGGAAAGCTCGTGTATTCTGTATTTCTCTTGTGTCGCTCCATAATAAACCTCTACTTTGTGTGCTGGTTAATATATGGTTTTATTATATAACAAATGCGCTTACTTGGCTATCTATCTAGCGTTGATCTACTAGACGCACTACTGTGCCACCCAACTACAACGGCATTAAAATAGAAGACCACGGCCAGCGTGAGTAATTGCTCATCGCTAAAGGGAGCTAAGAGGCAGAGGTTGTTTAATTATCTGGCCCAAGCGATTCACCATGGAGGAGGAAAATATCAAGAAGAAAACCATAGATAAGCACCCCTACTATCCCTATAACCATCAAAGAAATAAGGTAGTGTTTATCTATCCACCTGAGCAGCGCACGGACTGTTTGCTTTTTGGGTAGTAGCCTTGGGCGGCGCTTTGGGCTCGTTGCCTGGCTGTCCGTGTTTTGGGTAGACTGTTTTATGCATCATATACCTTATATTGTATCATCATGAGCATGCAGGGTGTGAGCGGTGTATGCTACTGCAATTCCTAACGGCAATCCACACGCCAAGCACCAACAATTGCACAATAATAAAATGTGGGTTACAGTATATAGTATATGGCGCATTCTGATTTAGAAACTATCACCCGACTTGTTGAAGCGAGTGAGGATAGGCTTTCGCACGAAATTGAAATGCTGCGAGCTCAGCTAGATCTTGTCTCTGCTCACTTGGGGGTTCCAACATCTGGCTATGAGATCATAAACCAGTCAAAGCCTATCATTAAGCTCCAGCATACGGGCGGCAAGCAGCCTGATGGTGATCGGCCAGAACTCCCGCAGAGTGAGATGTAGTCACCTGGTTAGCGGTGTTTTTGCGTTATTTTCCGTCAAGGCTAGGTGCTACGCGGCCGTCCATCCCAATATCTCCACATCGTGCCGTTCTCCGTTGAGCTGGTAACGACCGCGCAGCCTGCCTTCGTATTCAAAGCCGAACCGAGTTGCCAACTGCTGCGAGGCTATGTTATTGGCTAGAATCCAGGCCTCGAGCCGCTGCAAACCAAGTTGTTTGGCACTCCACTCCGTTAAGAACTTCATCGCT
>JABCON020000015.1 GCA_013333595.2 Candidatus Saccharimonadota bacterium | reverse complement strand
AGCTTACGCCAAGGCGCACAATATCATAATTACTGAGACGATTATTTTGCTTGAATCGGCGTCACACAAAACGCAGCCGATGCAAAAAGTAATCGACGTCTGCAAAGACAAAAGCAAAGGCTTTCAAGTCGTGCTGATTAAATCAATCGACCGCTTCACGCGCGGTGGCGGCGATTATTATTCGCCGTTAAAGCGGCAGTTGACGCGCCTAGGCATCGCCCTTGAGGATATGTACGGCGTGATTGGCAAGCAGCAAATTAACACGCTGGAGCACACTGGATTTAAGTATTATTGGAGCGAGTTTAACCCGACGCAAAAGTCGGAATACTTGGAAGCGGAGCGTGCCAAAGATGAAATGCGCGACATCATGAGTCGGATGATTGGTGCGGAAATTCGTTACACTCAACTCGGTTATTGGATGCGCCGTCCGCACTATGGTTTTCGCAGCGTCAAGGTGGATACGAAAAATGGTCGGCGCACGATTTTGAAGCCTGATGAGAATGAGGCGAAATTTATCATAAAACTTTTTGAAATGCGCGCCGCTCATATTTATACCAATCAGCAAATCGCCGACGAACTAAATTCGATGGGCTTTCGCTCGCGCGTTACGATTGTGCGCGATAAGTACGACCGAACCAAAATTAAGCGGCAAATTGGCGGCAAGAAAATGACCGCTAAGATGATCGACCAGTACGCTAGTAAATTGGTTTATTGTGGCATCATTAAAGAGAAGTGGACGCACGACCAGCCAGTCAAAGCGCAGTTTGATGGGCTAGTTAGTGTTGAGCTTTTTAACGAAGCGAATCGCGGGCGGATTTTTGTGGAGATTGACAGCCGCGACATGATAACTATCAAACGTAGAGCTGTGCCGGAGCACCTAAAAAATAAACAGATCTATAACCCAGACTATCCATATAAACAAGTTATCGCTTGCCCGAAGTGTGGCAAAACCCTTTCTGGTAGTGCTTCGCGCGGCAAGATGGGTGCGTATTATCCGGCGTACCATTGCAGTCGTGATGGGCATTATTTCCGTGTGCCTAAGGCTGAATTTGACAAGACGCTTGAGGATTTTGTGCGGACTATTACCGTGAAACCAGAGTATGTTGATGACATTATCGCTGCTATTGCCGAGCTATGGCGCGAACGCCAAGCAAAGCAGCTAGAAGCCAACCAGCAGCGCTTAGAATACCGCCAGAATCTGCAAAACCAAATTCGAGCAACCGTAGACAGAATGCGCGTTGTTACGAGCGAAACGGCGCTTACGTACCTAGAAGAAGATATCGTTAATGCCGAAAATGAGTTAGAGAAACTAGACAAAGAAATCGCCAATCAGCCTAATCTGCAAGCCGAATTCGACCAAGTCTTGCAATACGCTAAATATATTTTGGAACACCTCCCCGAACTACTGCTTGACCTCTGTAATCCTCTGCGAAAAGCTGCCTTTTTCGCCGCCATCTTCAACAAAATCCCAACCTACGACGAAATAAAGTTTGGAACTCACAAAAACAGCCCGCTACCAGAGGTAAACGAGCTGTTTCGCATCCGAATGGATGATAAATCCTTTGATGGTGACCTCACGGGGAATCGAACCCCGATTGCCAGGATGAGAACCTGATGTCCTAACCGTTAGACGATGAGGCCACGGTAGCCCTACTATAGCAAACACCCCGGCTAGGCGTCAAGCTCACCAGGCGCTAGGGCCGCCGCGCTACCACATGCTACCCGCAGGCAGAGCGGGCAAAAGTATCAGCTAAATATCAGTCTATATAGTATATGAACACCATTGTATAACTGTTATTTTACTTAAGCTAAATTTAAGTATTGCGCTTTGTATAAGCCAACGTTATAATAAGCACAAACATAATAGTAAGAGGGGGAGACGGTGTTACTAATACCACATAGCCGCTACCGGCGTATCCTGCAGGTGTGTATGCTGCTAGCTGGGCTGGTTGGCGTTTGCTATGTGTGTACGCACTACCTACGGGGTGCCATTACCTGGCCTGGGCCGGCTATAAGCCACCAACTTACACTGGCAGCTGGGCTGCTGGGCCTGGCTGCTGGCGTCGCCTATGGCCATACACCACATAGCTACACGCTACCGGTGGGGGTCATCTTTTACGCTGGGTTGCTAGCGGTTAGCGGGGCGATTGTCGTGCAGACGGGCGGGGTTGGCTCGCCCTACGCGCCGCTGTGGATTGTGGTAGCTACCCTGGCGGCCATCTTTGATATCTGGGGGGTTATAGTGGTAGCAGCAGTAGTGCATGGCTACATTGCGTGGGCGCTCCACCAGGGGGATATTACCATGCAGCACCTGCTGACTGCCGGTATTATGGCAGAAACGCCGCTGCTCTTTAGCTATATGACTTGGGTGATTGGCCAGAACCCGCTCAGCTACGACCCCGACCTAGCACACCTGAACAAAAAAATTGCCCACGAATATAATAAATCCGATACCGTGCTACAGGCCATCGATGACGGTGTGATGCTGATCAACAAAACCGGGGTTATTACCCTGATGAACCCTGCCGCCGAGCAAATTACCGGCTGGCCCAGTGAATCAGCTGTGGGGCAGCATTTTGGGGCAGTACTGCGCCTACAGGATGATACAGGCACCATGCTGGCGGATAACCATAACCCGGTGTACGCAGCGCTTGATTCCCTGCAGCCCAGCCACGATAGCTGCCCGCTGCTCACCCGCACCGAAAGCACCGTGGAGCTCGATATCGCCGTGGCGCCGCTGGATGATACCGCCCGCGAAGGCGTGATTATTATCTTCCGTGATATCACCCGCGAGCGAGCCGAAAACCGCCAGCAATCTGAATTCATCAGCACCGCCAGCCACGAAATGCGCACACCGGTGGCTAGCATAGAAGGCTACCTAGGCCTGGCGCTCAACCCAGCCACAGCCAGCCTGGATGCCCGCGCCCGCCAGTATATCGATAAAGCCCACGCCGCCGCCGAGCACCTTGGCCGGCTGTTCCAGGACCTTTTAGACGTCACCAAAGCCGATGATGGCCGCCTGCAGAGCAAGCCCGTGGTGGTAGATGTGGTGGCCTTTGTGCGTGATATTGTGGGTGGGCTGCAGGGCAAAGCAGCCGCCAAGGGCCTTAGGCTCATCTACCGGCCGGATGGTGGCGAAGCGGTGGCTGGTACCACCATTGTGAGCCCGGTGCTCTATGCCCACGTCGACCGCGATCACCTGCGCGAGGTGGTCGATAACCTGGTAGAAAACGCCATTAAATACACTCCCCAGGGCCAGGTAGAGGTAGATGTTGCGGTGGATGCTGAGGATCATATCATTATCATCATCAAAGATAGCGGCATTGGCATTCCAGCCGAGGACTTGCCGCATTTGTTCCAAAAATTCTACCGGGTAGATAATAGCGACACGCGTGAAATTGGTGGCACTGGCCTAGGGCTCTACCTGTGCCGACGACTGGTAGAAAGCATGAATGGGCGTATTTGGGTCGATAGCACCTACCGGCAGGGGAGCACCTTCTACGTTGAGCTTAGGCGGCTCAGCCATAATAAGGCCATCATCCTGCAGGAAGAAGCCATGCAGGTTGCCCGCAGCAAACTGGCCAGCGCCAGCACCCAAGCCACCCTGCAGCGTGACCACACACCGGGTGCTATCACAACGGGGCAGCTGGCGAGCCCAAGCAACTTACTACCGGGTACACCAGCGCCCGTATTAGCCCCGGCGCCTGTGCCACAGCCGGCGCAACCAAGCCGCGCTGCGCCGCAACCAGGTGGGCTTGCCCGCCAACCAGCCGGGGCAAGCAAAATAGTATAGATTTTTTACATAAGCTTAAGTACAATGGAGGGGATATGACAAAGATTTTATTGGTAGAAGACGACAAAAGCCTGCGCGAGATTTACGGGGTGCGGCTCCTTGCGGAGGGCTATGATATCGTCTCGGCGGGGGATGGCGAAGAAGCCCTAGCCCGTGCAATCAAAGAGCGCCCCCAATTGATTTTAAGCGATGTGATGATGCCTAAAATCAGCGGCTTTGATATGCTCGATATCCTCCGCTCAACTACCGAAACCCGCGGTATTAAGGTCATTATCATGACGGCACTCAGTAGCGACGAGCAGCGCCTGCGCGGGGAACAGCTTGGGGCGGACCGCTACCTGGTTAAGTCCCAGGTTGGGATTGAGGATGTCGTGCGCGTGGTGCACGAGGTGCTAAGCGATGCGCCAGTTGTGGCCACGCCAGCACCAGCTGAGCCAGAAGTTGACGAGCCCGACCCAGAAGTCGAGCCAGAGATCGCTGCCGAGCTCAAAGCCATTCAAGCCCAGGCCGCAGAAGTCGCCACTGGTAGTACCACCGGGCCGAGCCCAACACCAGGTGCCCTGGAGCCCTTGGCACCGCTAGAACCACTGACACCAGCGCCCATGAGCACGCTGGCACCGCTCGAGCCAAGCCAAGCGCCTGCTAGTGCCGCGCCAGAGCCAGCACCAGCTGTGCCATCCGCACATACGGTTGCGCCGGTCTTTACGCCGGCAGCTACCCTAGCGCCACTGCCTACCTTGGCGCCAAGTACGGCCCCAAGCCTGACGGTTGCACCACGGCCAGCTGAGCCTGCCAGCCCAGCTATGACGCCAGTCTTTACACCGGCCCCAGCACCGACTGCAGCACCAGAACCAACCCCGGAGCCGATGCCAGAACCAATGCCAGAGCCAGCGCCTCAGCCCACCCCGGGACCTGAGCCGAGCCTGCCGCTGACTAATCAGCCCGGCCAGCTCTACACACCACCACAAACACCAGAGCCAGCGCCAGAGCCAGGTATTAACCAGCCAGGCCAGCTCTACGTTGCACCAACTCCAGCGCCAGAAACTCCGGCGCCATCAACACCCAGCTCGCGGCCGTTGACGCCAGCCCCAGCCCGCAGCACCACACCAGTGTTTAGCGCTGATAACGTCCACCAAACACCGCAGTACACCGCGCCGGCTCCAGCACCAGAGCAAGCCCCAGAGCCAATGCCGGCCCCAAGCATGCCAAGCTACGAGCCCGCGCCGATCCCTGCCACGCCAGCGCCTGAGCCACAAGAGGTAGACCAAGATGAGCTCGCTGCCCGTATCTCGGCAGATTTAGAAAGCTTCCAAGCCAGCAGCAACCCACCAAGCACAGCCGCTAGTGGCCGCAGCACACTACCAACGCTGCCACCACTACCAAACAACGGCCAGGCTGGTGGTGAGCTGTACAAGCCAGTCCGCACCATCCAGCCCCTGAGCGAGCAGCCTTACCAGCAGCAGTAGCCCTGCACGGGCCTTGAGCCGAGCCAGCACACCATATTCCCGCCCACCTACGGCGGGTTTTATGGTATAATAGCAGTTATGCTTAACGATATTGATGATATCAAAGCCACCATTACCAATTTGGCTGGCGGCCAGGTACCACAGCGGCCAACGCGCGTGCCAACCCGGCCGGTGCATACGCCAGTGCCCCAACGGGCGCGTGAGGCAACCCCAGAGCGGCCACAGTCGCCACAAGGGGAGTTAGGAGGGGAGCCACAGGCACCGAACACCCCGCCAGAGCAGCCTAGCCCACGGCCACGTCCAGCCGGTAAGACCAAGCGGCCCGGCCCCGGCTCAGCGCCGAAACACTCGGCTGCCGCGCCACGTCCAGCCGCCCAGCCAGTGGCACCGCAGTCGCAGCAGGGGGCTAGTACGCCCCCTGAACGGCTCAATAAATACCTGGCCTTTCACCTGGGGGTTTCGCGCCGCCAAGCCGATGATATTATTACCAAAAAACCAATCACTATTAATGGCCAGCCAGCCCAGATTGGTGCCCGCGTCCAGCCGGGCGATACCGTTGCCATTAATGGCCAGCCTATTGGGCAGCGTAAACGCCCAACCTACCTATATATGCATAAGCCAACCGGCTATGTGTGCTCGCGTAAGCGCCAGGGGGATACACCCACCATCTTTGCGCTGCTGCCGCGTAAATACCACAACCTCAAGCCAGTTGGCCGGCTGGATGCCAATAGCTCTGGCTTGCTGCTACTAACGGATGATGGCGACTTTGCCTTCCGCCACACGCACCCCAAGTTCCATAAAACCAAGCAGTATGTTGTCACGCTCAATATGGCCCTGCAGCCGCTCCACCAGCAAATGATTGCCGACTACGGCGTGGCGCTCGAGGATGGCCCTAGTAGGCTGGGTCTGACCCGGCTGGGGGATTCACGCGTGCGCTGGAACGTTACCATGGCAGAGGGCCGCAACCGCCAAATCCGCCGCACCTTTGCTGCGCTCGGCTACACGGTAATTGGCCTACACCGCACCAGCTTTGGCCGCTACAGCCTGGGCCGGCTTAAGCCCGGGCAATTTACCGTCTCGCACACACCATAGCACCCCATATACCACCCTGGGTATGCTATAATAGGGGAATTATGGCACGCAAACTCCCAACCGTTGCAATTATTGGCCAAGCTAATGTGGGCAAAAGCTCACTGTTTAACCGTATGGTGCGTTCGCAGCAGGCAATCGTTGCCCGCGAGGCCGGCACCACGCGCGATAATGTGCTTGGCAAGGTCAGCTACCGCGACCACCAGTTCTGGCTGGTCGATACTGCTGGGCTAAAGGATCCTGACGATGAATTCGAAGCTGGCATCCAGGAGCAAATTACCGAAGCTGCTGCCGCTGCCGATGTTATCCTGGTGGTGGTCGATAGCACGCTGTACCCATCCGACCAAGACCGGCTGGTAGCCAAAAAGGCCCTCCGCAGCAAAAAACCGGTTATTTTAGTACTGAATAAAACCGACCTCAAAGGCGCACTGACGCCTGGTGAGTTTATGCGACTTGGTATCCGCACCATGGTGCAAACCAGTGCCGAGCATAACCGCGGCGTAGCCAGCCTACTCGATGCAATTACGGCTGATATCCCAGCCCAGCGCGAACGCGAGGCCAGCGATGTACTGCGCGTAGCCCTGATTGGCCGGCCTAATGTTGGCAAAAGCAACCTCTTTAACACCCTGGCTGGCAAGCAGCAGGCGCTGGTGGCTAATATTGCCGGCACCACGCGCGATGTGAACCGTGTACAAGTGCGCTACAACCAGCAAACCATCGAGCTGCTCGATACCGCTGGCATTCGCCGCCAGGGCAAGCAGGCCGTGGGGATCGAAAAATTTAGCGTACTGCGCACCTTACAGGCTATAGAAGAATCTGATGTCTGCCTGCTGCTACTGGATGTCAACGAGCTCGGTGTCGCGCTTGACCAGCGCCTCGCGGGTATCATTGCGGATGCCGGCAAAGGCCTGGTGGTTGTGGTGAGTAAGTGGGATAGTGTGGAAGGCAAGGACGCCTACACGCGCGATGCACTGGCGCCAAAAATCAGCTACCACCTCAAGTTTGTACCCTGGGCACCGCTGATATTTACCTCATCCGTCACTGGCCAGAATGTCACCAAGCTGTTCGACCTGGCACTAGCAGTACGCGCCCGGCAGCTACAGCCTACCAAAACCCGCGTGCTCAATAACCTGCTGCAGGAGGCCACGCGGCGTCACCCGCCAGCTGGGCTCAAGAACACGCACCCCAAGCTACGCTATATGGTGCAAACCGATACCACGCCACCGTGGTTTGTGGTCTATGGCAGCAACCTTAAGTTCGTCCACTGGAGCTACAAGCGCTATCTCGAGCGCCTGGTGCGCGACACCTACGACTATAGCGGCACACCGATTAAATTTAGTTTCCGGGATGAAAAGCAAATTAAAGCCAATAAAGAGCGCCTGGCCCAGGGTAAGCCCATCGTGACCAAAGCCTATAAGCAGGCCAAAAACGCCGAATCTACCCGCTAGCGCCACACACCACCTACCGCCCCGGCCTCTTGGCTGGGGCGTGTGCTATATATCGCTGGATTAATTCATCACCAAAGTAAAACCCCCGCTTTTAACAAGCGGGGGTGTGCCCATCTAAAAGAAGTCATTAATATTAACCCGGAACAGGCGGAATGTATGAGTAGCAGTACAAACCACCCATCCCAGGCTATGACTCCGATCCTATCTTGTGGCGCTTATAAGCACCACCTCCTTTCTTACTTGGGGATAGGTTCTTTCCCCTGGACTATGCCTAATCTGGCACAGCCCAGGGGAGCGGCCGGTCTATTGAGGGGACGGGTGCGTGACTACCCGCCCCCTCGACGCGGGGGTGAGGGGAGGGTTCCGAGCCATGTGGCTCAAAGAACCCTCCAAAACTGGCACCGGAGTCATCATGACCCCAGCACCAGCCTGGTCCAGTCATAACAATTCACTTCCTTTCTATGCTAGAAACAAAAAATGGACAACCGCTCCACGGTTATACCCGTGAGCGGTACTAGGCACTATACACCATTACCGCGCTAAATGCAAGCTAGCGCCCTGGCCCCTACACCAGCCCACGCGCGTAGCCGTCTGCCGCGTGGCTATGCTACACTAGGGGGATGAAGATTATCCTGGCCCAAGGCAACCCCGGCAGCGAGTACGCCCGCACCCGCCACAATATTGGCTGGCAGTGCCTGGACGCGCTGGCCTGCGCGTACGGCGCCCAGTTTGCCACCAAGCCCAAGCTGCACGCCGCCACCGCCAGTGCTACCATTGCTGGCCAGCCGGTGCTGCTGGCTAAGCCAACCACCTTT
>JABCON020000014.1 GCA_013333595.2 Candidatus Saccharimonadota bacterium | reverse complement strand
GGGCGCTAATGTACGCGTTGCAAAAATTGCTACGCTGCTGCACGATGTCGGTAAAGCGGTTTCGCATAAAATGGAAGGCAAGCACCACCATATTGGTGCTGAGTTTGCCCGTAAATTTGGTATGGGTGAAGAGATCGCCCATGCTATAGAGGCTCACCACGACGATATAGAAGCTACCACGCCAGAAGCCCTGGTTGTGCGTGTGGTAGACGCTGCCAGTGCTGCCCGCCCAGGTGCACGTAATATTAGCGCCGAAAACTTTTCGGAGCGAATGCGCGAACTCGAAAATGTAGCCAAGAGTTTCCGTGGTATTGATAAGGCCTATGCCATTAGTGCTGGCCGTGAGGTGCGGGTAATTGTGAGCCCACGGACAGTAGATGATCTGAGCGCTATTAAACTGGCCCGCGATATTGCAAATAAGATCGAGAGCACGATGCAGTATCCTGGCACAATTAAGGTGAATGTGATTCGTGAAACGCGGGCAATTGAATTTGCCAAGTAGCCTGGCTGTGCCACAATAAGTCAGCCTAGATTGATGTAGACGCTGCGGCAAATAAGTGTTACTATAACAATATCTATGTTATTCAAGCACAAATATCAGCCGCCAGCCGTCACAGCACAGATCGTTGTGTTCTGTGTGCAAGCCGGGCAGCTGCAAGTGCTGTTATGCCAGCCGAGTAGCGACGTACCAGCTTGGCAACTACCGGGCGGTGATGTGAGTAGTACCGAAACTACGTACCAGGTAGTTGAGCAGGCTGCCCGTACGCAAGCTGGGCTGGTGCTGGATGATGACCTAGGCTTTACCCAGCAGCTCTACACGTACGAGAGTGGTTTCGGCACACCGCAGGGTGGTAGTGTATGCGTCACTTACCTGGGCTGCATGGGCGCAGCGACCTTGCGCAGTGGCGAGCAGCCGGCACGGTTTTGGCCGGTAGGTAACCTGCCGGGGCAGCTGGCTCAGGCTGCTGCTATCGCTGACGCCCGGTACCAGCTTGGCCGCAAGATTACTCGCAGTAACGCTGCTTGCAGCCTATTACCAGCTAAGTTTACGCTTTCGCAGCTACAGGGTGTCTATGAAGCGGTGCTGGATGAGCGGATCGATAAGCGCAACTTTCGCAAGAAGTTCCTGGCGCGTGGGTTGGTGCGCCAGCTGGATGAATATTGGCGCGAAGGCGCTCACCGCCCAGCGCAGCTGTATGAATTTATCAACCACGATATTCGCGATACAGCCGGGCTTGTGATATAGTTGGGGACTAGGCACGCCCAGGGCTGTTTGTAGATTTTGCACTAGGCAAGGGCAGGTTGCTTTGGTATAATAGGGGAGTTGTAAGTACACCGGGGTGTGGCGCAGTTGGCTAGCGCGCGCGGTTTGGGACCGTGAGGTCGAAGGTTCGAGTCCTTTCACCCCGCCCACTTTGCCTTACACACCACCACTCAGCTAACCTGGGTGGTGGTTTTTATATCAGGCGAATACTCCATAGCTTTATGTTATGGTGATCGCTGGGATTCTTATATTAGCCGGGCTCGGCCTGATACGGGCCAAAGACTGGCAGGAGGTGAAGGATACAATTCATGATTACCTATGGCTGCTGTGGCTGGAGCGTTGATGATCGCGAATAATCGGGGGATGGTGGCAGCAAGCTTAAATAGACGAGATTGCAGCATTGGCAATAAGGACGAGCCTATGGCTACGTACCGCATTCTTTTCGCGTTCAATTTTAGCCAGACGGTTCTCTTCTGCTGTATTCATTATATCGATGAAAGCGTCAGCAACTCCAGAGCCAGTGCTTTCGCTTTGCCGGGATTCTGTATTCGTTGACATAGCTTCTTCTTGCCCACTTTCAGAAAGTGTATTTGCTGCGGTGTATTCTGCGCTTTCGGCAACAGCCTTTGCGACCCTGGTGTATCGTTCTGACATAATTAGCACTTATTATACAGTGCATTAGCTAGTGAGTCAAGCAGCAGCAATATCCCAACATTGACCCGCAGTACATATAATTATATAATTAAATATAGGTAATATCAGCCACAGTATATAACCACAGAAGGAGGGATTATGCAGGCTCCCCAGAACCATGATAAACACGACCGTATGGTAAAGCGAGCGGTCCGGATTGTACCTGCCCGGCAGCGTTCGCATTACACAAAGATATGGTCGGCAGAGCTTGCCCGCGCTGGTACGGCTACGGAGCGCGCTCGTGTGGCGAGGGCCGCTCTAGAAACCGCTCGGCGGCTGCGGCTCAAAGATATCGCTGCGCTCCTACGTGGTGAACATGGCCTTGGCCGAGCAATCCTCCTGTGGGCTGTGCTGGCAGCCAGTATAGTCGTACGGGCACTCTTTTTGGCCCTGATTGCGGTGGGTGTTGGCGCACTAATATATACTGGGTCGTTGTGGCGTAAAAGCTATTGGGTGATGGTAGCAAGTGCTGTACTTTTCTTGGCTGCAGCAGGCTTTTCAGTTTGGTCGTTTACGGTTCAAATTGATGCCGCCGATGCTGGCGGCGATATGTCGTTCCTAGCGCCATGGACATTGGCGGCGTTTTGGGTTATTGCCGGTAGTATCGTTCTTTTTGCTTTGAGCTGCCTTGTGTCATTAAGACATGCGCAGCCAAGCACGACTGTGTAGTGTGTGGTATATCATAGCCACTATGAAACCTAGTGGTTCTGGGCTAACGGGGAATCACCCGCTGCACAAGGGGGATGCGCAGCAGTAGCCAGATGGTTAGGATAACCATACAGGCAATCAGTGTATTGAGCCACTGCTGGTTCGAGACAGGTATAAAAATAACCACAAACGGCAGTAGCAGTGCCTGCAGGCAGTAGGCACTCAGTGAGCGCTGCCCAAGAGGAAAGAGTAGCCAGCCGAATAGCTTGGTGATAATGGGCTTGGTAATATGCACGAGTGCCATACCGGCAAATAACCACACAAACGATATAATAATACGCTCAAAACTAAGATGGGGCTGATTACTAAATAGGCTGGTGAGCTGGTGATTGACTGATTCAAAAGTTTCTAGGCTAATGGAGACCCGGTTGCTTTCTACCCAGCGCCAGCCGTGGGTAAAGAAGTAGCTTGTGGTGGCGGTAACGGCGAATGAGCTTACCAGTAGGGCGGCGATAAGCCACTTTTTCTTGAGGGTGCTGGTTGCCCAGGCTAAAATTGATTCAAGGTGAAAACCAATAATCCCAGCACCGAAGAACAGCACCTGCCACTGCAGCGTTGCTTCGTTCACAGCAAAGCCAAGTAAATACAGCAGCGCCATACAGGCCAGCATAACGCGCTCGTAGCGTTGCCGTAGCATCCACAAAAATAGTGGCGAAACCAGGAGCATAATGGCGTACATGCGCAAGAAGTAAATCCAGCCACTAAAGTAGTGGGTGCTGAATACATCCGCCACAATACCAAAGAACCCACTGCTGGTTGGCATGGTTGGCAGGAGCTGGTTGCCACCACCAATCAGGAGTGTCAGGGTAATAATATACAGGCTGATACCCGCCCCCCATAGGTAAAGTGTTAGAGCCCGCCGCCATAGGGCTTTTGTGATGCTCAGTATACGCTGCTGGCGTTTTTTAAATCCATAAATATAGCCAACAAGCAGGCCTGATACTAAGAAGAAGCCTTCTGCCGCGCTAGCCCATAGTCTGCCTTCACCAGTAATGTAGGTGAAGGGGCTTGGCCAAAACTGCAAATGGTTGATAATAATTGCCACCATAAAAAAGCCTCGTAGAAGGTCGATTTCTTCGATACGACGTGGTTTTGGTGGATGCATATAGTATTAGTATACTCGGTTTGTCGCTATTTAGTAATAAAATGGTGTTGTAATCACCCGTGGGGATGGGATCGCTAGCGAGGTCGGCTGGCGGCGATGCGTCGGGCATCGGCCACAAAGGGGTCAGCGATATCTGCGTGCCGGAAGCTACCGTAGCGTTTAGTGGCGGCAGTTTCGAGTAGGAAATCAGCTAGTGCTGGGTTCTTTGGCAGGAGCGAACCGTGCAAATACGTACCAATCACATTGCGGTAGCGGCAGCCTTCAAAGCCGCTGGTTGGGTCATTGCCGGCGCCCTTATGGACGCTGCCAAAGGCCTGCGCTTTCGGGCCGAGTGTGGTGTAGCCGCTGTGGTTTTCGTAGCCAATCACGCTGCCAAAGTCCTTGGTGTGGAGCACAATATTGCCAATAAGGCGCTCGGGCCCGGCAGTTGTATGGGCATCAAACAGGCCAATGCCCGGGATAGTGTGGCCATCTGTGGTTGTAAAGCTGTGGCCAAATAGCTGGTACATACCACAAATCACCAGCATGGGGGTGCCGTCATCTGCAAGCTGCTTAAGGCGCGGAGCAATGCGCGGTAAATCAGCCTGCACAACATCTTGGCCACTATCCTGCCCACCGCCCCCAACGATAATATCGACGGTATCTGGGAGCTCGCCACCAGGGTGGTAGGGCACGACGGTAACTGTGTAACCGCGCCACTGGGCCCGCTTTTGGAGTGTGAGGACATTACCCCAGTCGCCGTAAATATTCATATCTTTTGGATAGAGCTGGACGATAGTGAGCTCTTGGCTGGGTGTTGATTGGCTCATTAGAGTGCCTCCTGCAGGGTGGTTTTTTTGCTAAGTAATTTGCGTAGTGCAAGCATGGCTGTGTAGGTGCAGTAGATGCGCTTGGGCCGGCCAGGCTGGTGGGCAAGTAGCGCATCAAGAGCCTCGCTCAGCTCTGGTGTGACCGCACCGGGTGTAATGTCGTCGTACTGCAGGCGCAGGGCCATATCGTAGGCACGTACGCCAGTCGTAAGTATGACACCTTCGGCGGCAAGACTACTAAAATCAACATCCCATAGCCAGCTCATATCACGGCCATCGGCGTAGTTATCATTAATGGCAATCATGGTATCGTAGCCAGCGGGCGGGAAGGATTGCAGTGCCAGCGAAAACCCACCAGGGTTCTTAACGAGTACGAGCTCAACAGGGGTGTCACCCACCATAACCGTTTCGCCGCGGCCAAAAGCTGGCTGTACGCGGCTCACGGCTTTGAGGGTAGTGGCGGCAGCCTCTGGCGTGGGTGGAATAATTGCATGCACTAATGCCATGGCGGCAGCGGCGTTGTAAATATTATAAATGCCCCGCAGCGCCAGCGTTGTGCTGTAGGTGTGCCCAGCGATTGTAAAGCCTGCCGTTTGGCCGGTAATATCATCAAGCGTTACGGTGGCTGCTGCGCGCTGGCCGTGGTGATCGGCGGCTTGGTTGTCACCCGGGAAGAGCGCCCGCGTCGCGCTGCTCAGGCCAAAGTAGTGTGCCTGGGTAGTTGGTGCAAGCTGGCCTGCAATGGCAGCAATGCGGCTATCTTCGCGGTTTAGGACGACCGTTTTAGTTGTGGCTTTGGCGATTGTGGTGAGCATACGTGCAGTGGTATCGATTTCACCAAACCGGTCAAGCTGGTCGCGCATAACATTCAGCAGAAGACTGTAATCCGGCGGCACAAGGTCAACAAATTTAACGGCGTGGGCTTCATCAAGCTCAAGCACCGCAATATCTGCCTGTAGCGTACCACTGTAGCTAATTTCTTCTAGCACGGCAGCAATTACGCCGCGTACAAAGTTGCTGCCGGTTTTATTCGTAAAGACGCGCAGGCCGTGAGCCTCCAGGAGCTCTACGACCATTTTGGTGGTGGTAGTTTTACCATTGGTGCCGCTGACGACCACAACGCCGTAGGGCAGGGTGGCTAGGACAGAGCGAATAAAGGTTGGGTCTAGCTTTTCGACGACAAGCCCCGGGAAGGCGGAGCCACCGCCACGCAGGCGGGTAGCGGCACGGACAAGCTTGCCAATAGTTGCAATATGTGGTTTGGGCATAATCCTAGTATACACCACCTGGCGTATAAAGCAGCCGGTAATTATTGCTCGGTGCGCTCGTAGGCAAAGCGGCTGGCAATTTTGCCCTAAGGGCGGTATAATACAACTTATGTTTATGGTGAGCATGCTGAAGTGGTGGTATAGTGCCGGCTGGCGCCAGCGCGTCGATGCCCTAGGGGTACGGCTCGGCTCGGCGCTTGATTACTTTTCGCCAGGGCTGCTTATACGGACCCTCTTTTCGCTCTTTCGCCAGGATGGTGCCGACCAAGTAGAAGGCTCGCTAGAGGTTAAGTTCCAAGCCATGATTGGCCGTTTGATTTCGCGCTGCATCGGTGCGATGGTGCGCTCCGCAGTGCTGGTTGTCGGCTTGGTGTGGATTACAATACTAGCCGCAACGGGCGCTGCGTGGTTGCTACTGTGGCCGCTTGTGCCACTTGCACCGGTGGCTGGCGCCGTGCTCTTTATAATGGGGGTGGTGCCATGGCACCTGTAGAGTTTAACTATAAATCAGCCCGGGCCAGTAAGGCGCGTATGGGTCGCTGGTTTGATGGCCCAGTCTATCCACTGCTACGCATAACGGGCTATGTAATGCTACTAGCAGGGGCAGTCCTGCTTGTGTATGCGGCGGCACCACTTGGCTGGTTGGTGATGGGATGGAGTGTTCTGCCGCTGATGTTTGCCTGGTGGTACAAAGGTGATATTATGCCGCTGCCACCGGACCAGCATGCACGCGGGGTTGATGGCCGCCTAGCCCGCGATGTACTCGCACATCTGCCGCCAAACCCAACGCCAGCCCAGATTGTCGTGCAGGCAGCTCATTCACAGGGCGGGCGCTTTATGGCAGTGCGCACCGGTATTGGTAAGGAAATTTTGCTGAAGGTGGTGGAGATGCCGAACATCACGGCCCCGGCTATCTGGCAGGAGGCAGTCCGCGTCGCCCAAGAAACTGGCAGCGCCACGATTCACGGCGGCGTGTTGGTAGCAGCCTGCATGCGTCTGTACCCGCAGTACGATGTCGCCCTCGCGCGTATGAAACTAGAGCCAGATGAGCTTTTGGGCGCGGTGCGTTGGTATAATCATATCCAGGATCTAGTGGTTGCAGAGAGCCGCCCGCGCCGCACAGGGGGGATTGCGCGTGACTGGGCATTTGGCTATGTGCCGCTGCTGCGCCGTTTTGGTATTAGCCTGAGCGAGCTTGGCAGTGCTATCATCACCGAGACTGAATCACAAGCCCGGGCGCTCAGCCACATGGTGGAGGTGCTGGGCTCGAATGGCCGCCAGAACGTGACACTGGTTGGCCCGGCGGGTGTTGGTAAAACCACAGTAGTGCGCGCTTTTGCCCAGCGTTTGATGGACGCCGAAAGCGATGTGCCACGCAGCCTTAGTTTCCGGCAGGTGTTCTTGCTTGATGCTTCCTCGCTCATATCAGCCGCTCCGGATCGTGGTGCTATCGAAGGGCTTGTTATGCGCGTGCTGGCCGAGGCCTACCGGGCGCAGAATATTATCATCTGCCTGGATAATGCGCAGCTGTTTTTCGAAGATGGTACCGGCTCGGTCGATCTCACGAACGTTCTGCTGCCAATTCTGGAGGCTGGGCGTGTCCGCATGATCCTCACGATGGACGAGCAGCGCTTGCTGCAGATTTCGCAGCGCAATCCAAGCCTGGTTAATGCCCTGAACCGTGTGACAATTGCGCCGGCTAGCCAGCCCGAAACCATCGCTGTTTTGCAAGATAAACTTATCACCATTGAACACCAAAAGAACGTTGCCTACATGTACCAAGCCCTGGGTCAGGCCTACCGCCTGAGTGAGCGCTATGTGTATGATTTAGCGATGCCGGGGCGGGCGCTGAAACTACTTGATTCCGCGGCCCACTACGCCGAAGGCGGGCTGGTGATGGCGCGCTCGGTTGACCAAGCAATCGAGCAGACTATGGACGTAAAGGTGAGTGTTGCCAGCACCGATGACGAGCGAGCCATGTTGCTACAGCTTGAGGACCGCATTCACAAGCGTATGATTAACCAATCGCGCGCCGTCAAGGTTGTGAGCGATGCACTACGCCGGGCCCGAGCCGGTGTGCGCAACCAGGACCGCCCAATTGGTACCTTCCTGTTCCTGGGGCCAACCGGTGTTGGTAAGACCGAGCTCGCCAAGGCCTTGGCTGATGTCTATTTTGGTGGCGAGGGCCGGCTGATTCGGCTGGACTTGAACGAATATGTCAGCGCCGATGATGTATCGCGCCTGATTGCGGACGGCGCCCAGGATAGCCATAGTCTGACTGCCCAGGTCATGAAGCAACCCTTTAGTGTGGTGCTGCTTGATGAAATCGAAAAGGCCCACCCCAATGTACTCAATACATTGCTGCAGCTGCTTGATGAAGGTATTCTGCGGGATATTAAAAACCGCGAGGTTAGTTTCCGTGATACGATTGTGATTGCCACCAGCAACGCCGGCGCCGATAGAATCCGCCAGTATGTGGAGGCCGGGCACAAGCTAGAGCAGTTTGAAGATCAGTTTGTTGACGAGCTTATTAACAGCAATCAGTTCAAGCCGGAATTCCTGAACCGTTTTGATGAAATCGTGGTGTTTAAGCCGCTAGAAAAGCCAGAGCTGCTACAAGTTATCGACCTAATGATTGCCGGGGTGAATAAGACCCTAGCGATGCAAAAAATCCGTGTACGGGTTACGGATGATGCCAAAATTCTCTTGGTGGAGCATGGCTATGACCCACGCCTTGGCGCACGCCCAATGCGCCGCGTGGTGCAGCGCGCCGTCGAGAACACGGTGGCTAAGCAGATGTTGGCAGGTGCGGCTCAGCCTGGGGCGGAAATCGTTATTACGCGTGATCAAGTCGCCGAGGCGCTTGGTTTTGCACCGTAAAAATGCTACACTATAAACATATACTGGTTACGCTAAAGAGGACGCAAAAGAGGAATATTTATGCGGGGTGGAGAAGAACACGATCATCAACAGGCTACAGCTAAACATGCGACAACCTGGCGGCGCCTACGGGCGCGCTTTGCCTTGCTATGCGCGAGCGTTTTAGTCGTTAGCACGCTGGCCGCTGCCTTGCTGCCACAGCAACCTGCCCACGCGCAGCTTGATAGCATTTTGAATTTAGGTGAT
This sequence comes from Candidatus Saccharimonadota bacterium, assembly GCA_013333595.2. Taxonomy (GTDB): domain Bacteria; phylum Patescibacteriota; class Saccharimonadia; order Saccharimonadales; family Saccharimonadaceae; genus SDRW01. Next base: position 28,424 of record JABCON020000014.1, on the reverse strand, counting down.
TCAGCACCATCGGTTGGGACATCGAGCTGTGCACTCGAAAACATCGGCTGGCTGATTTGCCCTATTCTGCGGGCTGCGGCACGTGCTGGTGACTTTGCCTTTAGTTTTATTAACGAATCCTTCACTCAGGTAGAAGTTTCGCTGTTTAAGAGCGGCTCAAAGACGAACAACGCCTGGGCGATTATGCGCAACATTGCCAATGGTATGTTCGTGCTCTTGCTGTTGGTGGTGATTTATGGCCTTATTACTGGCCGTGGTGTGGGTAATGTCAATATCAGTGTTAATTTACGCCGCACGCTATCGCGCATCATTATTACTGCTATTTTGGTCAACCTGTCGTTTATTGTGTGCCAGCTGGCGATTGATGTATCGAATATCGCTGGTACTGCCGTGCAGCGAGCCATGACGAGTATCGCTGGTGATACCAATATTATGACGGTGGCAAAACGTTCTGGCGGTGAAGTTGGCGCGAGCGGTGATCTTGAAAACGCTAACGCCATGATTGAGGTGACGGCAGCGATTTTAAGTAATGCTAACCTAGCTTGGGTGCTACTGGTGCCGCTATCAGCAGTGGTGATATCGGCGGCTGTTATCTGTGCGCTGATGATTGCCCTCTTGCTGGTGCGTAAAGTGATGATTGTGGCTTTAATGCTGCTTGCGCCGGTTGTGTTTGCCTTGTATATGCTGCCAAATACCGAGCACTACTTTAGTAAATGGTTGCGGTTATTTATGCAGCTGCTGCTGATATTCCCGATTGTGGCGCTGCTGCTTGGGGTAGGGCAGATTGTTGGCTCGGCAATTGTGAGCTCGGGTGATGTCTATAACGTGCATAACGATGAATATACTTCCCGTGGTAATGGGAGCGGGAGCGCTACCACAGACCTTGTGGCGATTGGTGCAACGGTGCTGCCGCTAGTTGGCGTTTGGTATGTGTTTAAGATGGCCATGAGTGCGCTCGAGAATTCAGTCGCCCGTGTGCAGGGCGGTAATAGCAAGGGCCAGCGCAGCAGCTACAATCAGGATGATGCCAAGCGCCGCGAACAGGCCGCCCAAAACTACAATAGTAAGAACCGTATGCTTGGTGGTGCCGACCGTTTGCGCCGTATTGCCGACCGCCAGGGTGAGGTTGGTGATGTGATTGCCATGGCTGGTAACGGCGTGATTAAAAGCCGCAGCCGCCGTGCACGTAGCCCAGAGGAAGCCGCCTTCCAAACACAGGTACAGAGCCGATTGGCACAAATCCGCAGCGGGGTACAATCTGGTACGATTAAAGATACGCCACAGCAAATGTACATGAGCGCCTTGCAGCGGTTCCAGAGCGCCGAGGCCAAGGCCGCCAGCCAGGATAAGCCGAGCCTATCAAACCTAGCCACAAACCCAGAGGGCGTTAACCTTAAGGCGACCGAAGCCTTCTTGCTGGAATCAATTGGCAATGGCTCACTCAAGAATAACCGTAAAGGTGCTAGTGGTGGCGGTAGCGGTGGTAGTGACGATAAGAGCAAGGATCCAAGTGATGATGTCCGTAATACCATCCAGCAGATTATGACACCGGCAACTGGTAAAGGTGGTGCAACGGCTGGCGCATCTGGTGGCGGTGCCGGCGCTGGGGCTGCCGCACATACGCTGACTGCTGGTGGTGGCAGTGAACGAGTCGCCAGCGGTACGGCCAACGCCGATCGACCAAGTGTTATTATTCAGGGTACGGTGCTTTCGCCTACAGAGCGAGCAGCCTTGGCTGATACATCACGCCCCCGCGCAACAACCGATCTAGAAATGAAGGCCAAAGCCCGCGCTGCTAAGCACGTGGCTGCCTCGAAGGATAGCGCCCTTTCGGTGGAGGATGACTTAATCAAACGCGCCCAAGCTGCCGCGGATGACCCACTGCGTATGCTCAAGAAATCTGGTAAGCATAAATCTGGCAAGGGTAAATCAATTAGTGTAAACAAGGACGACGATAGCCGTGGCTAGCTCTACACCGACGAGTAGCCACAATGAAGATTCGACGTTCGAAAGACGCCAGCAAGAGGTCGCCCGCGAACTACGCGAATCCGAAAAGAAGGCCGAAGACGAGGCCAAGGCTGCCGAGGACGACGAAGCTAAACAGCAGTCCCGCCGCCGTATCACGAGCCGGCTCTTTGTGCGCCGCATTACGCGCACGTCAACAGGCATTTTTGCCATCATTGCTCTGATTGCTGGCGTGGGTATATTTGTATTGCTATCGCCATCCTTTTTGCTCATCAATATGAAGGAGCAGCTAACAACAGACCTAAACGATGGCCTGGGTTTTTATTACACCATGGGCCAAAAGGTGATGGAAAACCAACTAAAAGGTGGCGCTGGTTGTGGCGAGGGTGACGATACAATTAAGTGTAAATTCACCACGATGAGCCTGATGCTACGTGACCGCTATAAGTCATACGGCTTTAAGGTAGCAGATAACGGCCAGATTCCGCTCAGTGATACCAACCGCAATAGCGAGCGCGTTAAGGTGCGCAGTGTACAGTTCCCGGCTGGGGGTGGCAGTGCCCAGGCTGGTTCGCTCTACAAAACGGCTAACCAGTCGGATCATAACCGCCAGATGCTCAACCGCATCTATAGTCTAACCACTAGCATTTACCATAGCCGCGGCTTTGCTGATCGCCTGCATGGGCAGTTTGGTATTGTACAAAATGGTATTACGCACGGCAGTAATCAAAAGGAGGTGATCCAGGCCTTTAACCAAAACCTTGGGCGCGAGAGTGACTACGCGGATAATGATGGTTACGGCCGCTACGGGCTGCACTATATTGTGAATGCAAAGGATGACGTCTGGCGCAAGCAATTATTTAGTGGCATTATGGATAAATCGCGCAACCATATGAATACAGCGTGTGCTGTCTATACCTATGGCGCCACACTGCATAATGTCCTGCAAAAAGCCAAGGATACAACCGCCGCCCGCTTTGCTATGCAGTATATGGCGCTGGCAGATATGGTTAAGTTTGGCCAGAATTCAGCGCTCGAGCAAACCGTTGGCACGATGATGAATAACCTGACGTCGCTGCGGAAACGCCAGGGTAGCAACGAGGGCGTTAACGGTACCGAGGCCAGCTCGTACCGCGTGCCGGCCATGGGCGAGGCACCTACCAAAAACCGCATGCCGGATGAACGCACCTATATGGTGGATCCAACTGGTATCTTCCGTAAAATCATGGCCTATGCGCGCCAGAATGATACAATTATTGCCGCGCCCGATAGCTCATCCGGGGCTGGACCCCAGGACGTGCGTAAGCGTTGCTTCGAAAGTATGAGCAATGCTCAGGCTAAACGCGAAACCAGCTCGCCAGCCACATGCTGGGCTGAGTCACTTAAACTAGCTGGCCTGATTGGCCCTGGCTCATTGGCTGCGGTCGAAGCCAAAAAGAAGGCGCTCGAAGCCGCGACTGGGCAATCACCACCAAAATGTATGAGCCCCGAAGAGCACGCTAAAACAATTGTGGACGGTGCACGCGGTGCAGCTGAGCCGTTATCGCTCCATTATAATACCTTCAAGGATACGGCCCGCCAGGAAGCCAAGCGCTACCAAATGGCCCTTAAAACCGAAGATGGTGTACATGGTACACAAACTATGGATGCTATCTTTGCCGGTACCGGCGTGATCCTAGGCGATATGGCGCAGTGGCTTGGTATGCGCCCAGCTGATAAGCGCTCACTAGCAGACTACCTGCGCCGTACGGCCAAGGTGCGCCAGACACTGGTTGATGCACAGCTACGCCGCGCCAAAGACCGGCCATTTGATGCGTCAACGCCATATTCATTCATTGGCATGACGCTGGCAAAAACCTTCAACTTACAGCAAACACACCAGCCGGTGACGCGTGGATATATCGCCCGAGCCAGCTTAGGGTTGCTTGGCCAAGCCGCCCGTCAGGTCGGTGGCCGCGTAACGTTAGCAACCAGCCAAGTGGACGCTTCTGATATTAATGGCCGCTTAATCAATGGCCGTGATTGCCAGGTGAACCAAACGATTGCCCGTGGTGTGAACCCAGATTTTAGCTGTGCTATGCGCTACAGTGTTGATGAAGCTACCCTAAAGAAGGATGTTGATGGTGTGCTGAATTTTATGACACGCGATAACCCGAATGACCAGCAAGGCAACCGTAATGCCGACCAAGTAGCGAGCCGCGACGTTGGCTCAGCGGCAGGTGAGGGTGACCGTATGAAGAAGGAATCAAACGAAGCCCGCACCAAGTCCTACATCGATAAAAAGACCGGCCAGCCCAATAAATACACTGAATACTGGAAGTTCCTAGAATACTGTAGTAACCGCCGTACGCCATGGGGTTCTGCTGGTATGGCTATGGCTGCCCGCAAGGACACCTACGAACCAGATATTCGCGACCCGGTCGAAAAGGGTCCGCGTAAATACAGCTTGCCGTACTACCCGGATAAACCGCCAGAAGAAAACGAGGTGAACGACGATAACGATACGCCATCGTATTACGCGCTTGCTTGGGGTGGTGATAGCGACTATAAGTGGATCACCGGCCAGCGTTGCCTCGAGACTGATGACACCATCAGCAACTTCCGCGCCTATACTGCAATGTGCTCTATTTTAGGAGCAATGTCCGGTTCGCGCTACTGCTGGCAGGATGACGCTGTGTCGCGCCAACGTGATGACTTTGCGACCACCAACGGCATTATATACGTACACGAATAAGCAGGTTGGGTAGGTGGCTCAACCGGGCTTCTTAGCCAGGGTACTCACTCGTAGAGTAAGCGTCAGCTTATAGAATTTCGTCGCGCTTACTGCTCAGGAACACGGTCCAGCGGCGAATGCTGCGAAGCACAGCTTTGAGTGGTAGCTCAATAATTAAATCAAACAAATGAGACACGATATTAATACGCGAATAGCGGAACGAAATCTGTTGCCCCATATAAATAAATGGCAGGTATATAATATCGTGCAGGAGCGAGGTAGAGCTGGCCACGTGGGCCGAGGCTTCAACTTGGCGGACTTCGTGTGAAAGCCGGAAGGCTAGGAAGCTCGCGGTACATAAGAAGATGAAGAAAATAGCGCCCTGCACCAGGGTAAAGTGCAGGCTATAGAGCACCCACGATAGGAGTGCAAAGGCTACGGCAAAGGTAAAGCCATACAGGATATTAAGCCCGAGTGAGCCGTTCTGGCTTGGTAGGCGTAGGCGTGGTGGCGTGCCGTCTGCAAATAGTAGATCTGTCATTTGGTTGACGATCTCTTCGGTGTTGCGGTGGCCAGGCACCGTGATTGCAAGGCGTGAAAGCATAATAAAGATTGAAGGAAAGAATAGATTAATCAGGAGCGGCAGCCACACAATATGCCCAAATACCGCCAGGTCGTACGGTACTTCGATAGCCAGGCCAATAATACTTTTGGTAATGAGTAGGAAGAGCACACTCTTAAAAATACCGCTATCAAGCATAGAATCAAGCTTGGCGTATGAGCGTTCGATATGGCGCTTGGCGGCGTAGTCTAGCGTGCCTGGGCTGGTCAGGGATTTGGCGTTCATAGGTGCGTTTTCGGCGTAAAACCCAGTGTAGATGAAGCGCAGTACAGCGCCGTTTTTACTGACGACGCGGCCGAGCCGCTGTAGCGAGCGGGTATCGAATAGTTTGTCGATCGTTTGATTAAAGGACTCAAACCGGTGGATTAAATTAATATCATGCTTGTAGCTATCGAGCAAGTTAGCCCGGATTTCGATATCGTCTAGCTTGAGGATGGTTTTTTGGATAGCGATGAACAGTAACACGGGGTGGTTTTCGGGTTCAATCGCCTCATCTGGTTGTAAAAGCTGGGCGATATCAAGCCGATCGTACAGGTAGGTAAAGGCAAACTGAGTAAAAGCCATGTGGCGGGCGCGGTTAGCAAGGGCTTGCTCGCAGCGTACGCTGAGTGTATCGAGCATCCAGCCTTTAAACTGCTGCTGCTTTTTGTAGGCAGACTCAATCTTGGTGTAGTTCCAGTAGGCGGTGTAGTACTTTTTGCAGTGGCCAGCAATTTGCTTAAGCTGAGCCTTGCTCACAGAGCCATTCGGTAGGTAGCCGGCTTGGGTTAGTTCAACTAGCAGTTCGTCCGCAAGATCCTTAATAGTGCGGCGCTCGTGGAAGGAAAGCTCACGGGCAAGAAAGCGCCGGATTGCGCGCAGGCGAAAGAACGAACTCTCGCCGTATTCGCTGGCATTGCGCAGTTGCTCGTAGGCAGAGGTAACCCGGCTACCAACAGTAGCAACAGTAATGGTATCGCGCTTGGCTTGGCGGCTCAGCTGGGCCTCGTAGGCATCAAGCCTGGCAAGCGAAGACACGAGCAGCGTGCCGAGCGGGGAGAGTTCAGACGTCTGTGTAGTTGACTGATTCACGGTACTATTATAGCACAAGGCTTTGTTATGGGGTGCAGGCGAGCCACGCTACGGTGGTAATGATAAAAACTGAGATTTTGCTTAAATAATCAGTAAGGTTATGGTATAATCGTAAGCGCTATGGCAACCGAGAGGGGATTTACGATTGTGGAGATTATTGTAACGGTCACCGTACTGAGTATCTTTGTGGCGATTTTTACCCAGGCTTATGTATTTATGTCTTCCCAGGCTCAGGCGCAGGCTCGGCGCGTTGCAGCCACAACAGTGGCCAATGCTAATCTTGCCAAGTATCGTTCCAGCAGTAGTTGGGGGCGCTTTGATTGCCACAACCATACGCACCAGAGTAACGGCTATAAACTGCTGACGAATAATTCACCAAACCGCGAGCCGGTCCCAGAGGGGAACTTTGGCCAGTTCCGCCAGCAGGTAATTATTTACAGCCCCCGGCAATGTGTGCGTGGTTCACGCCTGATTGTTGAATCGAGTGTGACCTATGGCCACCCGAGCGATGTACGAACCGTAATGCAGGTAGCTAACTATGTTTACTAGGCGGGGGTTTACGGCGGTGGAGCTAGTGGTTGCGCTAGCAATTACCTCGATTGTGGTGCTTGGGATGATGCCGCTGCTGATTGGCTTTTTTACGAGCTATAGCGGCCAAACTCAGGAGCTCAAGCATGTCACCCAAACGCAGCAGGCACTGCTCACAATTACGAATGATTTGCAGCGGGCAGCTGACTTTTTGCGGGTGCCAGATACGCTTGATGATAAGCACCCGGCGCCGGCCTGGCCTGGGTGGTATTTCCAGGGGCGGCCCGGTACCGACCAAGATGTGAACCGGACACTCATTTTGCGCATGCCGGCTACAACCGCTGCGTACCAAAACCCAAGCCGGCAGCTAGTCTATAACGGTAACTCGGCCGACTGTGCGACGTACGCTGGCACACCGGTCTACTACACCGTTATTTACTATACGCTTAACGGTAGCCTGTACCGCCGCAGTGTTTTAAATCCTAACGAACCGCCGTGTGCTGGCCAGCGCATTTACCAAAAAACCAGCTGCCTTGGCGGGTGCGCCGAAAAGGATATTCTTATCCTACGTGATGTCAGCCAGTTCCGGGTGGATTACTTTACCAACCCAACGGCGCAGGATCCTGACCACAGCCTATACCACGCCAGTGGCCATAATACCGACCCAATCAAGGCGACTGATGCGCGCGTTATTATTCAAAGCAAAGCAATTATTAACGATAAGGAACACTTAGTCACAGTGAACGCACGGGAGTCATTACTATGGTAGGGGAAAAGCAGCAGGGGTATGTACTCGTATCGGTGATTGTATTTGCAACGATTCTGATGGCTGTGGCGAGTGTATTGCTGCAGTATATTAGTGCAACTTCTTCGTCCCTGCGCGAGGTTGAGCAAATTACCGGCGCACGCAACGCAGCCCGATCCGGTGTGATTGCCGGTACCGGCTGCTTTAGTGATGGCCCGTTTGTAGAGCAGCTACAGATACATGGCTCAGTCACATTACATAGCTTGGCGCCGAACCTATGCCGTTCCTGGGGTGGGGTGTCTGTGCCACCAGGTACGGTGGGTGACTACTTTACGATGGAAGCTCGCGCTAACCGCGGCGGCCAGGTAGAGCTGAGCGCCACGGGTATGTCACAGATTGGTAGCTTGCGCCGCAGCACGGTGATGCGGGCTAATATTCCCAACCAGCCTATGGTGGTAACCCCGCCGCTGCAGCAAACAGTTACTGTGCCAACCAGTGCTGCCCGCCAGAGCGTGACAACCAGTGTGAAGACGAACTTTAGCGCTACCAACTGTATGGTTAATGATGGCCAGGCTTACTGCTGGGGGGCGGGCGGCCCGGGGCTGCTTGGCAATAGCTCGAGTGGTATATCCAACCGGCCATTGCAGGTAAATGGTGGGCCACTTGCAGGCAAGACGGTAGAAAATATCACGATTGGCGATAACCATGCCTGTGCTCTGGCGAGCGGGCAGATCATTTGCTGGGGTGGTAATAGTAATGGCCAGCTGGGTAATGGTGGTACCAGCTGGATGGCCGGTGTCACTGCGGTGACGAGTGGCGGTGTCCTAAAGAATAAGAAGATTATTGCGGTGCAAGCAGGGAGCCGGCACACCTGTGCGCTGGCTGATGGGCGTGTCTACTGCTGGGGTGATAACGCTGATGGCCAGCTTGGTGATGGTACTGGCGTTGGCCAACGTGAACCAATTGCTGTCAGTGAAGCCGGGGGGTTACATGATAAAGAGGTGACTCGCTTGGTAGCCGGTGCGCGCCACTCCTGTGTAATTGCCGATGGCCAAGCCTACTGCTGGGGCTCTAACGATCACCAGCAAATTGGTGATAACACCTGGGAGCGCCGCCATGTGCCGGTCCGTGTGGCCGAAACAGGGGTGATGTCCGACAAGGTGGTGACCGATATTTCGGCTGGCGACGACTATACCTGCGCTGTTGCGAGTAACAAAGCCTACTGCTGGGGTGGTAATAATAACGGCCAGCTCGGTAACGGTAATACATCGTGGCAGGGGCGCCCAAGTGTTGTTGGCGGTGTGCTGAGCGGCAAAAAGGTGACTCGTGTGTGGGCTGGCCGAGCCCACACCTGTGCACTGGCCGAGGGGCGTATTTACTGCTGGGGATTCAACTCGTATGGGCAACTAGGTAATGGCAATACCAGCCAGCAGGTGCTGCCGGTCGAGGCAAACCTTGGGCCAATGGAAGGCAAGATGATTACCGATGTCAGCGTTGGGCGTGAGCATACCTGTGCGGTAGCTGATTACCGTACCTACTGCTGGGGTGGCAATGGTAGTGGCCAGCTAGGCAGCGGCAATAATAACCCTAATAAAACCCCGGCGCAGGTCCAGGACCCAGCTGGTTCTAGCCGGTATACTTATAGCCATAATCAGGGGAACACCTTGCACCGTAACTGTGCGGTTGCAGGTGCCACCGCCTACTGCTGGAATCGCCCAGTGGATGGCTACCAAGGGGTTAATTACCGGGTGCCACTGACGGTTGGGGTAAGCTCTGGTATTCTTGGCCGCCAGGCTGTCACGCAAGTTGGTGGTAACTGTGTGATAGCCGTTGGGCGCGTCTACTGTTGGGGTGAGCGTTGGCGTAATCGCTTGCTTGATTATAGTGTACGCGGTAGCCTAGCAGGCAAGGTTGCTACCAAGGTGGTCGAGGACGATGGAGCTGCCTGCGCCATCGCTGATGGTCAGCTCCATTGCTGGGGGCGTAACTTTGCTGGCCGTCTCGGCGTTGGTGGGTTTACGGACCGTTACGAGCCAACCCTTGTGCCGGGGCTCAATAATGTAACGGATGTTGATAGGTTTATTCATACCACCTGCGCTATTGCCGATGGTCGCACCTATTGCTGGGGCGATAACCCAGCCGGTATGCTTGGCAACGGCAGTGTTGGTAACCCAACGCCGACACCAGCTGCGGTCGATAAGCGCCCGATTAAAGACGGCCGTGTAGCGACCCAGGTGAGCGTTGGCCGCGATAGCGTTTGTGCTGTTTACGAGGTAGATTTGTACTGCTGGGGGAGTAATTCCCAGGGGCAGCTTGGTGTGAGCGGGCCGAACCAATCGATTCCCGCCCGGGTTGAGCTTGGTGGTACAGTCACCCAAGTAAGCACCGGCGAGCGCTACGCCTGTGCTGTCGCCAGCAATAAGGCCTACTGCTGGGGGAGTAATAATACTGGCCAGCTGGGTGATGGCACTCTGGCAAATCGTAACCAGCCAACCGAAGTGATTGTGAACGAACATACCAAAGGCAAGACCATTACGCAGATCAGCACCTTTAAGGACTCCGAAGGCTACAGCACCTGCGCGGTGATGGCAGGGCGCGTCTACTGCTGGGGCTTTAATGGCCGGGCTGGCAATGGCACACTCGGTAAGCTTTCAACTGGTGATGCCACCAAGGATACTATCACGCAACCGGCTCCGCTGCTACCAATATTTGATGTTAGCCGAATGGTGCGGTATTAAGTGCATGTGGCGCTCATGGGCGCACGCTCTTCTGGCGTTTTTCCGTGCAAGTATAGGGAACTGCTAGTCAAGAAGGAGGTGCTATGGAACACACAACACTATACAACGGATTAAGTATGCCGATGGTGGGCTTTGGGGTATTCCAAATTGCGGACGGATCGGCCACGCAAACGGTGGTGGAAGAAGCGATTGTGACTGACTATCGTTTGATTGACACCGCCCAGGGCCTAAGACATGAGCTTTGTCGCTATTTAGCAGCGTCAAGCCGATGGTGAGCCAAATCGAGCTGCACGTCTTCCATCAAAAGCCGCCTGAGCCCGGACGATATGGCGCAGATTGCCACACTCAACACCAACACTACCATCTTTATGGACCACCACGACGCTGCCACCGTGGAGCGCTTGGCCGGGTTTGTGGGCAAGGCGTTTTAAGTACCGGTTGCATGGCGCTCGTCTCCATCCCCCAACTTGACAAACCTTGCGGGGGGGGGGGGGCTTATTATAAGGGTATGAATTATGTAAATACGTTTATTGCAGTTGCCCAGGATTGTAAAGCGACGTCGGGGAAGATTCCGCCTTCAAGAGGGAGTTCCGAGACGGTCGCTCAAATCCAGTACAGGATGATTGCAGGTTCGCCCTACCTCTATACCCAAGAGGATATTTTGTTTGAATCGTGGTTCGCAAGGCAAAAGCTCAGCACCACTGAAGATGAGAAAAATAAACTCAGGGATGAATTTTTCAAGAAAGACCAGCCGTGCCTTCGAACTTCGCCGCTGACTCGCACCTATGGCTGGGGTATCGTCTTCGACGCGGCAGGACGTGCTGCTCTATGTTCAGTTGATTCTGAAGAGTATCAGCAGTTTGAGAAATCGGATGCATATACAACAGTGAAGGCTCTGCGTACCAAGCGAGCCTAGGTTTGCTTTGCCTGCAAGCCGAAGAGTATAGATAAAGAAAGGAGGCTATTTATGCCAACAATTACATATTACGCAACGACAATTGACTGTAGCGACCATACGCACCTAGCAGAATTTTACGCCGAGTTGCTTGGCTGGGTTGTGCAATACAGCGATGAAATGGTGGCCTACATTGCTGGCGAGGACGGCAAGCTGGGCTTTCAGAAGGTAGCGGGTCACCCCGCTCTGCAGAACGAAATAGGCAAGCAATTCCAGCTAGATTTTGCTGTGACCGACATCAATGCGGCCGAACAGCTGGCCATAAAGCTAGGCGCACACAAGCTGCCGGCTAGCGAAGGTAGCCATGCATACCGAGCCTACCGCGACCCCGAAGGCTACACCTTTTGCCTGGCGGCAGGGGTGGAGTAGGGATAGCTTAGTACTGTGCGGCTTCACTGCGCACGCAAAACATGCGGCAACTCGCCCTGCTTGTCGTCTCGCAGCAAGAGCAGACCGAAATGTATTGATGGAAACCCATAAGCCTAAAACCCCAGACTCACAAGCCTGGGGTTTTATAATAAATTCTGGTACACCCGGTACGATTCGAACGTACGACACCTGGTTCCGAAGACCAGTGCTCTAATCCGCTGAGCTACGGGTGCTCACTACTCGTAGTATAGCACATGCCCGTAGTAAAAAACTAGCTTTGGGCCGCATTTATACGTCATAATAAATTTGCTTATGCTATTATATAGTGAGTATGGATATGCACAGTAACATTTTACTCAAAGATTATACAACCATGCGGCTTGGTGGGCGAGCACGCTTTATGGTTGAAGTCAGCACTCGCCAGCAGGTTCAGGCTGTTGTACAAACCGCCTTTAAAAACCAGCTTAACTTCTTTGTGCTGGGCGGCGGCAGTAATATTATTGCTCACGATGATGGTTACGATGGCATTGTGATGCTGAACCGTATCAAAGGCTACGATGTAGTGGCAGAGGACGCCGACAGCGTGACTATCACAGTTGGTGCCGGCGAAATTTGGGATGATGTCGTCGCCAAGACTGTGCAGCGTGGCCTAACGGGTATTGAGGCGATGTCTGGTGTGCCAGGCACTTGCGGCGCTGCCCCGGTACAGAATATTGGTGCATATGGCCAGGAGCTCGCAGATACCTTTGTGCAGCTGGATGCGTATGATGCTAAGGATAACACTTTTGTCACGCTGACGCAGGACGACTGCAACTTTAGCTACCGCAATAGCATCTTCCGTAGTACACAAATGGGGCGCTATGTGATTGTGAGCGTAACGCTTAAGCTCTATAAATCAAGCCCACAGCCACCATTCTACCGGGCAGTGCAAGATTACTTTACCGAGCATGATATTACGGAATATACGCCCTTTGCAATTCGTGAAGCAGTGCTGAGTATTCGCGCTAATAAGCTGCCGGACCCAGCTGAGCGGCCGAATAGCGGCTCGTTCTTTAAGAATGCAATTGTAGAGCACTGGCAGCTCACCAGTTTGCAGCAGCGCTACCCAGATGTACCACACTTTGCTATGGAAGGTAGTCGCTATAAAATCCCAACTGGTTGGCTGATAGATACCTTGGGTTTTAAAGGTAAGCTCCTGCACGGGATCCGCGTCAACCAGGCTAATGCCCTGGTACTAATTAATGAATCTGCCAACGGGTATGAGGATCTTGCTGCTGCCCGCGAAGAGATTATTACCGCTGTACGCCAAGAATTTGGCATTGCAATAGAGCAAGAACCCCTTGAATTAGTAAATTCTTAAAATTAACTTAAAAAAAGCTTGTGCTTTCCTGACAGTTATAGTACTATACGAGTATAAAATAACAATGTAACACAGGGGGAATTCATACTTATGAATCTTCAAAACAACAAACAGTCAGGTTTTACCATTGTCGAGCTTTTGATCGTCGTGGTCGTGATTGGTATTTTGGCAGCCATTACCTTGGTTGCGTTTAACGGTGTGCAGAACCGTTCGAAGACAACCGCTGGCGAAGCGCTGGCCGGCCAGGTGGCCAAGAAGGCAGAAGCCTACAATGCTATCGACAACGTATATCCAGGTGCCAAAGCTGACTTTGCTAAGAAGCCAGAATCAAAGCTAGACAACGAAGAGAGCGTTGTTGAAACTGACCTGAACTCAGGCAGTGCCCGCGGTGGCAAGACAGTTATGTACAAGCCATGTACAGCTGGTGCTGGTAAGTCTGTTACTGGTGCGGTTATCTCGTACTGGAGCTACACAGATAACGCCATCAAGCAAAACAAAATCGGTGTTGGCTGCGCGTAGTCGCACAATACACCAGTAAGCCTCGCTTTAATACCCCCGCTCGGATGAACGGGGGTATTATTGTGGTTTGTGGAGCACGTGTAGGGCGAAGAGCCCCACTCGGCTAGGAAGCGCGAAGAAGTGTGATAATCTTTTCAGCGGTGCGGGTAAAGTCTTCTACAGTAAACCCGCGTGTTGTCATGGCGGGGCTGCCAAGGCGGAGGCCACTAGGGCGGTAGGCGGGCAAGGGGTCATTGGGAATAGCGTTGGCGTTGGTGGTAATACCGGCTGCTTCGAGCCGCTCCTGGGCTTCCTTGCCATCAATGCCAAAGCTACGGTACACATCCATCAAAATCAAGTGATTGCTGGTGCCACCACCAATCAGCCGGGCACCGCTCCGCAAGAAGACTTCGGCCATAGCCTGCGCATTTGCTAGCACATCCTGGGTATACTGCCGAAAGTCTGGCTGCATAGCCTCGTGCAGGGCCACGGCCTTAGCGGCAATGGTATGCATATGGGGCCCACCCTGCGTACCAGGGAAGACGGCCCGATCAATCAGCGTTGGTAGGTTTTCAATTGTTTGCGCGGGTCGGGTGAGGGGGTTGCTAACAGTGCCCATGCTAAGAATCATACCGCCACGGGGGCCGCGCAGGGTCTTATGAGTGGTGGTGGTCATGATATGGAAGCCATGCCTGAGTGGATTAGCGGCCTGGCCAGTCGCAATCAACCCAGCAATGTGGCTCATGTCGGCCATTAGTACTGCGCCGACCTCTTTACCAATGGCCGCAAAGGCATCGTAGTCAAGCTCGCGCGGGTAGGCACTAAAGCCTGCCACAATCAGCTTTGGCTTATGCTGCCGTGCCAGTTGCCGAATAGTATCGTAATCAAGCTCCCCAGTGTCGGCATCGGCCACCCCATAGTGGACGAAGTTATATTCACGCGCACTCCGGGTAACGGCTGCCCCGTGGGTGAGGTGCCCACCGTGCTGCAGATCCATCGCTAGCACCGTATCGCCGGGCTGGAGCCAGGCATAGTAGACGGCCTCGTTGGCTTGGGCGCCGCTATGTGGCTGTACGTTTGCGTGGTCAGCTGCAAAGAGTGCTTTTGCACGGTCAATGGCCAGCTGCTCGAGCGCATCGGTATTAGCCTGCCCGCCGTAGTAGCGATGGCCAGGGTAGCCCTCGCTGTATTTATTAGTAAATACGCTACCAAGTGCACGCCGTACCTCAGCCGAAACGTAATTTTCGCTTGGGATGAGTTCTATTGTATGCTGCTGGCGTGCTTCTTCGGCGGCAATGAGGCGCGCGACATCTGTATCTTTCACCGGTTGTTTCTCCTTTGTTTTAGTGTAGCACGTATGCTAGGGTATAGGTATGACGAAAATGGCTGACTATATCGCCGGGCCAATCCAGACCACCGAGCTAGCTAAACAAGCTTTTTATACCGTGCGCCACAATAAGCAATTGGTTGGCGTGCAAGTAGTTGGAATACTGATTGCAATTGTGATTGGTATAGCTACACTCTTGGTGGTAGCAAGCTCGATTTTTTACATAGATACTATTCTCTTTGGTGGCTTGGCGGGTGCTATTGGTAGATGGGTTCATATTATACCAGTCGCTGCATTGGGCTATGTCATGCTGATTGGCGGCATTATCCTCGTGGAATATCTTAATATCATGGTAAGTTATGGGGCGCTTGCTGCCTTCACGAGCCAAAAGGTGCATGTGTGGCAGTGTGTATCGATTGCGACAAATCGTTTACCATGTCTTGTGCGAGGGTTTTCTACGGCACGGCCAAGTTTTCGCCCTGCTAAGCAAGAGTGCAGAGCAGAATTTACTGCACCAGTTATTGCTGAATACGACATAACTAATTATGTAGATGCAATTACGCGTTCAGACCAGATATTTCGCCAGACATGGGGTGCTGGTAGTATTGCAATAAACGTCGCAGTGGTTGACGAACTTGCTTACTATATGATTTTGCTGCGTGGTGGGATTCTTGCACTCATTTTGAATGAGCTGCTTGGCCAAGGCGGGGCAGTTGCAGGAATGATCATCATGGTTGTGAGCTTGATTGCCTCGGCTGTGCTGTTTGCGCTCCTTGACAGAATTATTACTGCGGCTTTGTACTACTATGCGGTCACTGGCTATGCACCCAAGGGTTTTGTGGCGGCAGATTTATATGCTGCTGTGACCGTACAGCCACAAGCTTACTCAAGGGGAGGCATTAGTGGTAAAGGTAGCGCACCGTGATCATGGTTTGGCCCGGGCGCTATGTGTGATACAGTGGGAGTATGGATAGTCATTCAATAAATCAGTCAAATAGCAATCCAATGCAGCCACCACAGGCGCCATCTGGGGAGCTACCACAGGGGAAATTCCGCCGTAGCATATTACTAACCAAGCAGGCCCTAGCAGCTATCAAGCAAGATAAAAGCCTGGTTGGTGCGCAAATTGTGGGGGTGATTATATCTGTTATTGTGAGTATCGCGCTGATTGTAGCTATGATTGCTGCCTTGGCAGCGATTGGTGGTGACGCAGATACACTGAACCGTCGCCAGGTATTCACGCCGCAGAATATCGGCTACATTATTATCTTCTGGCTGGTTGTGATTGGGTTTATTATTGTATCGACCTACGTATCGGTGGCAGTCAGCTATGGGGCGCTGGTTGTCTTTAGTGGTAAGGATGTGACGGTTAAGGAATGCTTTGCTGCTGCAAACCGCCGTTTTGGCACTATTGTGAGTTTTTCTGCTATTAGCGGGACGATTGGCGTTGCCCTGAATGCTCTCGAAGAGCGCGTGCCGTTCTTTGGTAAGTTGGCGCTCCGTTTAGTTGGCGCTGCCTGGTCAATCGCGACTATGTTTGTACCGGCAGCTATTGCGAACTCTGCCCGTGAGGGTGAACCGCGCCTCAGTGGTATTGATGCAGTTAAAAAGTCTGTTGGGGTGCTGAAGAAGTCGTGGGGTGTATCAATTATTATTACCGTTGGTGTTGGGCTAGCGTCAAGCGTGATCTTCCTTGCTATTCTTGCGGTCGGCACTGTCCTGATGGTGGCACTGGCCTCGGTCTTCGAGATGGCTGGCCTTGGGATTGGCTTTGTGCTGATGATGCTAGCATTCGTTGCAGTCGCGATTCTGTTTTCTACTCTCGGTGCTATCGTTAATGTAGCGCTGTATCAGTACGCAACGACCGGTAAAGCGCCAATGAGCTTTTCACCAGCGCTATTACAATCGGTGATTGAACAAAAGCCGCAGAAGGGCCTGCTACGTTAGGGCTGTTTTATTAATATATCATCTATGATATAATCAGGAACATGAATATGGAAAGCTACCTAGAGAAAATCGGGCGTCTTATTCAAGAGAGCCGCACGATGCGTGGACTCACGCAAACGCAACTTGCCGAGGCGCTGGGCACAAGCCAGTCAGCCATTAACCGCATCGAAAAGGGTGGGCAAAATATTAGCCTCGAAATGATCGCGCGCATAGGGGATGTATTGGCGCGGCCAATTGTGAAGCTAAACCAAGCCGGTAAAATTAACTTTGCTGTGCATGGCGGTACGCAGCTTTCGGGCGAAATTACCGTCAAAACCAGTAAAAATGCTGCTGTTGCCTTGCTATGCGCTAGCTTACTGAATAAGGGCACGACGACACTGCGCCGGGTTGCCCGCATCGAGGAAGTGAATCGTATTATTGAGGTGCTCAATAGCATTGGGGTAAAGACTCGCTGGGAAAATGGGGCGGATCTGGTGATTACGCCACCACGTACCTTGGATCTTGCCAGTATTGATGTCGCTGCAGCGAAGCGCACGCGCTCCATCATTATGTTTATGGGGCCGCTCCTACACCAGTATGGTTACTTTAGCTTGCCATTTGCTGGTGGCTGTAACCTTGGGACACGTACCGTTGAGCCACATTTGGTTGGCTTGGCGCCCTTTGGTCTTGCAGTAGAAGCATTAACCGATAGTTACCAGGTAACGGCCACACCAACATCACCCGAGCACACTATCTTGCTAACTGAGCGTGGCGACACCGTAACCGAAAATGTGCTGATGGCCGCGGCGCTACACCCGGGCACAGTTACTATCCGCAATGCAAGCCCGAACTATATGGTGCAGGATTTGTGTTTCTTCCTCGAAAAGCTTGGTGTTAAGATTGAAGGCATTGGTACCACAACACTGCGCGTTACCGGTGTAGAGCAAATTGACACCAACGTGGAATATTACCCGTCCGAAGATCCAATCGAGGCCATGAGCTTTATTGCGGCCGGTGTTGTAACGCATTCTGCGATTACTATTCGCCGTGCACCGATTGAGTTTCTTGAGATTGAGTTGGCAGTGCTGGCTGGCATGGGTCTTGAGTATGAGCTAACACCAGAGTATATGGCGGCTAACGGCCATACGCGCCTGGTGGATATCCAGCTCAAAAAATCCCAGCTCCATGCACCAAAGGATAAGCTCCACAGTATGCCGTTCCCAGGTATTAATATGGATAACCTACCGTTCCTGGGCTTGATTGCTACAGTGGCAGAAGGCCGTACGCTGGTGCACGACTGGAGCTACGAGAACCGGGCCATTTACTTTACTGAACTAAGCAAGCTGGGCGCACAGGTGGAACTGGTGGACCCACACCGGGTTTACATCAACGGCCCGACCCGCTGGAAGCCAGCCGATGTTGTTGCGCCGCCGGCTTTGCGCCCAAGCGTTGTGATTTTGCTGGCGATGCTGGCCGCACCTGGTGCGTCAATCCTGCGCGATGTTTACTCTATCAATCGTGGTTACGAAGAGCTCGCTAGCCGCCTGGGCAGTCTTGGGGCTAAGATCGAGACAGTCTACGAGGTATAAGCTGAGCCCACTGCGTAGCCGCCGTATGGTAAGCGGGGTGCAAGCTACTTACGGATGAACCCCGCACACACTAATAAAACCGCTCGTAATGAGCGGTTTTATTATATGGTAGCTTCAAGAGCTATTCGGTTTGGTTTTGCTGCATACTTGTGAGGTGTCGTAGCATTGGTAGGATAAGGTAAATACCAAGGACTGCACCGGCCAGGCTGGCTATAAGCATGGCAAAGTAAAGCGGGCTGAGTGATACACGTACCGACCGAGAGAATGACTGCAGGAAGATATGCGCCACCCAAATGCCAATACCGGCTGCAATAACTGATACGCTCAGCAGGGGGATGAGTGACTCAATCAAAACAACGCGCTTCATTTGGCCAAGTGTCATGCCACCAAGCCGCAGCGTAAAGAGCGAGCGGCGTCGTTCTAGCAGTCCACCAATTGTGCTGACAATAAGGCTTGCGATAGCAATAAAGAGCGTAATGCCAATCCCGACATACGTAATGCTTGCAAGGTCGGCGATAATTGGGTTAATGTGCGGGCGCTTGGCGTAGCCACCGTAGACGGCCCAGGCATCTGGCGCGCGCTCTGGTGTGGTTTGCTGCTGGTTTGAAGCTTTGGCGGTTAGTGTTCGTAGGCTATCGAAATGCTCTTCGCCCGTTAGACTAACGAGGTAGCCAGTTTCGGTCTGGGCTGGTAATTGCTCGGTCGTAGCAACCGTTTGCACTGGTTGGTTTGCAAAACTGATGCGTGCATAGTGGCTACTTGTAGTGCCAGCAGGGCAGCTGTGCTCGGTGTAGGTATCCAGATCACGGCAGGCTATGTAGCTTGCCTGCGGCGTCTCGTGCGTTGTGGCAACACTATGGATATAGCCTTGGCGTTTAAGGGTATCGCCAAAATCACCAGGGAGCGAAGATCCCCACACAAAGGCGGTCGTTGGCTTAAGCTGTGAAAAGCCATTATCACGCACCGACTGCAGCTCTAGCCGACTCACGCCACTGACGGCAGCTAGGTAAAAGCTACCAGCAAACAGTGCTAACACAACGCCACTGACGCTACGAAAGATTTGCTGTGAGTTACCAGCGATACGCTTAGTTGCAATCAGGGTCGAGCCCCGCGTGGTGCGCGCAGCAAATAGGTTAGCAATCCACCCTGTAAGCCAGGCGCCACTCAACACGAGGCCGAACATAACCAGTATGATGCCCGCCAGGAGTACCAGCGTTGGCAGCGCGCTATCGCTCGCGTTTTTCTGGAGCCATTCTTTGCCGGCTGGCAGGGCAAGGTAGGTAAAGATACCAAGGCCTGCTAGTAAGGGGAGGGTTCGCCAGACACGGGGCTTTTTGCGCACACTCTGGCGGCGGGCAACACCCAGCGGGCTGGTTTGTACTTTACGCATACCGCGGTAGTTGGCAAATAGGCTCATACCAATAGTGATCGCTACTACCAGTAGATATTGCCCCGCGCCGACGACGAGGTCGTTTACCCAGAAATGTTCACCGTTATATTGCATGGCACTGAGGTGTGGCTGCACTAGCATAAAGACGAGTGAGCCAACCACAATACCAGCTAGTGTTGCCATAAAGGTTTCGAAGAGGAGTACGCGGTTAATCTGGGCACGGGTCGCGCCAATCAGGCGTAGTGCTGCGTAGCGCTGCTCGCGCTGAGTGCTACCAAGTTGGGTCGATACTCCAATAAACATAACGATCGGGAAGAGCAACATAGCTGCACCAAAGCTCATGATCAAAAGACTAATTGGGTCAAATTGTACCGAGGCGTGGCTACGGCTCTGCGGTATGCGGTAGATGGAACCCCATAGCTTGGCGCCAGAGCGGTCGTTGCGCGCATCGATTGCCTCCCCACGGGCTAGCTCCTGTGCGGTTGCGCCATACACCACCAGTAGGCTATCTGGTGAGCTAACGTACTGTGATGGTATTTCACCAAGATACTTGCTACCGTAGCGGTCACCAATATGTGCTTCTGGGTGCTCGCGGTTAAGTTTTGCGAGGCCTGGCGAAAGGTAGTATTCACCAGCTGCTGGTGTCTTCATGCCAGGGAACTCTGGTGAATTACTGCCACTCGCGTGTAGCGACACCGTGTCGATTGATTTTGTTTGCCACTGCGACAGGTTATTAATCGTACCCATCGAGCTAATTTTAAGCGGCGCAACGCCAGCAATTGGTTTTTGTGCCTCTTTAGCCTGGGGCAGTTGCTGACCACCACTGTAGCCCAAATAGCGCCATGTGTCGTGGCCTTGACGGCTAATGATTGCGTTGATACCAGCAATAAAACTAAGTATCATCACAATACCCAGGCCAATAGCAGCCGCGGTTAGGCTAAGTCGCCCTAGGGACTGCTTGCCGGATTTTTTAAAGAGAAGCCAACTAATACCCATGGTTAAACTCCTTGGCGCAGCGTTTGGGTGCTGCCGGCAATTTGGCCATCACGCACGATAATCTCGCGGTCGGCGTAGGCTGCAATAGTTGGCTCGTGGGTTACCATAATCACTGTGGTGCCGTGTTGTTTGGCTGTGGCAATAAACAGCTCCATGACCTTTTCGGAATTTAGGGAGTCAAGCGACCCAGTCGGTTCGTCGGCAAAGAGTACTTGGGGCTCAATGACCATAGCGCGGGCGATAGCTACACGCTGGGCTTGGCCGCCAGATATCGCACCGGGCAGGTTCGTTTCTTTACCACTCAGGCCTACTTTTTCGATCCAGCTTGCTGCTTTGTCGTAAGCTTCTTTACGCTTCGTCCCGCCGAGCAGCAGGGGGAGGGCAACGTTATCATGCACGGTGAGTTCAGGCACCAATTGCCCAAATTGAAACACAAAGCCAAAGGCAGTGCGCCGTAGAATACTACGCTGTTTGTCGCTTAATGTATCGATTCGTTGGTTATTAAGTGTAATTTCGCCACTATCGATACTTGTAATAGCAGCCAGACTATGCAGTAGGGTTGATTTGCCTGAGCCACTTGGCCCCATGATGGCGAGCACTTCGCCGCGGGCTACATCAAGCGAAACGCCGCGTAGGGCTTTTGTTTGCCCGAATGATTTTACCACGTTATGGGCACTAATAATTGGTTGCTTGGGGTCCATTATAATAACTCCTCCTTTAGTTTATGTAAACGTGAACTCGTTAGATCAATCCAACGCAGATCGGCTTCTAGGTGAAAAAGCGCGTGGTCAATTAGCAGCATGCCAGGCAAACCACTTTCGCGCCGCTGATTAGTGAGTTCACGCATGCGCTGAATATGGGCTTGCCGCTGGTTATCGAGGTAGCGAGCAGCGTCACCATCCTTTAAAAGCGCCAGCACTGTTTTGATATAGAGTGTTGCCTGTAGTGTGGGCGACGGTGCTTCTGGCTGCTCAAGCCAGGTTTGCAGCAGCTCACGCCCACGTGGCGTAATGGCGTAGCGTACCCGGCCTGGCCCGCCAGCTTGCTCGTCTTCGCCCGGCACTTCAGTCACGTAGTCATCACGCTTTAGGCGCGATAGGGTAGAGTAAATTTGGCCAGCCAGAATAGGCTTATCCCGGCCAAAGTACCCGTCGTATAGTTTTTTGAGCTCATAGCCGTAGTTGGATCCGTTAGCCAAAAAGCCCAGTAGGGTGTAGTTTGCATTCATACATCCAACTATACACCCAGTGTATAGTTGGATGCAAGCATAAAATAACTGCACCACATAAGCCAATAATCAGCAAAATAGTATACGGTATAAGTAGTTAATTGTGTTTGTAGAATTGTAATAGGACCAGATGCCGTATATTAGTGTTCCCGCCGTACAGTCACTGCACCGCCCAACACAACTTGTTGGTTGGCGGTATTGTTTGCACGCCTTTGGGGCGGGCTTGCTTGGTGGCCGCGGTATGGGGCGGGCAATGGTTGGTTGGAGTATTGTGCTCTTTTGCGGGGGAATTGGTTTAATCTTTCCTGTGCTACTAGTAATGTGGCCGATGGTACCATATGCAGCGGCAGCTTTGTGGGTAGCGTCGGAGCCACGCAGCCGCTTGCAGCAGGGTATTTTGGCACTCTGTATTAGTGGCGCAACGCTCGCTGCAGTGTATTACTGCTGGTGCTGGAGTGTTGTGGTAGATACTACTCGTAGCCCCGGCGCGCAAGTGGTGCCAGTGCGGGCTGACTGGTTAACGGCAGCAATGTGGCTCTATAGCCTATGCTGCCTGGTATATCTGGCTACGGCTACCTATTTATACCGGCGTCAGGTACGGCTGTTATAACTATATGCTATACTAAGAATGTTAACGCGGATGTCGTATAATGGCTAATATACCTGCCTTCCAAGCAAGTGATGCGGGTTCGATTCCCGCCATCCGCACCAAGATGAGAGCAGCGCCTACCTGGTAGTAGCTGCCACAAAGAAGGGAGATACATCATGGATCATGGCCCACAGCCATACGTTGTAAACATTGAAGAGCTAACGATTGGTAACGATACCTTTCGTACTGCTGCCTGGACTGGCGCCAACATGCAAATGACATTGATGGCAATTCAGCCAGGCGAAGATATCGGCCTTGAAGTACATACCGACCATGACCAATTTTTGCGCGTTGAGCAGGGACTTGGCTTAGTGCAGATGGGCGCGAGCGAGGATACGCTTGATTTTGAAGCCAATGTCGAAGGCGACGATGCGATTTTTGTACCAGCTGGCACATGGCATAATGTAACGAATACTGGTGATGTGCCGCTCAAGCTGTATTCTATCTATGCACCAGCCGAGCACCCACATGGTACCGTGCATGCCACCAAGGCAGAGGCTGATGCCGCCGAAGCTGAACATCACGCGTAACACACAATTTATGGGTAATCTATCAAACCATACGTCGCCGTGCCAGCAGCCAGCCGATATGAACGGCGGTGATTCACTTTCGCCGCAGTCTATGATTAGCCAGGCGCTGGGGCTTGATGCGTCGGTATCTGGTGGCAGCGCAGCGCTGTGCCGGTTCGAAACTGACCAGCGGCTTAAGCGCCAGGCTCAGGCGCGGGCAAGCAAAGGCGCGGAGCAGCAAAACGGCCCAGCCCGGGTACGTGGCTATAATGAATCGAAGATTGGCCGTGGTGACTACCGCCATCAAGCCTTAGTTGGCGGTAATGGCCATAATACACGCCAAGCTATCCGCCAGCGTGAGCAAGAACGGCTACAGGACATCCGCGAGCGTTTTGCATCCGCCCACCCAACGCAGGATAGCTCGACGGCTACACCGCCCCAGCGCGGTATGTCACGCCAGGAGTTTAATGCGCGGCCGCAAGTACGCCGTCCATATGGTAAGTAGCCCTAGCATTTACCAGGGGTGTGTGGTATACTAACGTGGTACGGCGGATGTAGCTCAGTTGGTTAGAGCGCCAGTTTGTGGCACTGGAGGTCGTGGGTTCGATTCCCGTCATTCGCCCCATGCGTAAGTAGCCCTTGCAGTGCAGGCAGCACCAAGGGCTTTTTGCGTGGCGATTGACCTATCAGTATCAGGTATACGCTGTGCATTATTTTGTTAATCACGCCCCGGTAGCTCAGTGGATAGAGCAAGAGACTTCTAAGCTTTTGGCCGTAGGTTCGATTCCTACCCGGGGTGCCATATAATACCGGTAGAATAAAAATCACTCGCGTTAGCCGCGAGTGATTTTATATAATTACTTGTGGGGGGTCAGCTGGGGCTCGAACCCAGGACACCCTGCTTAAGAGGCAGGTGCTCTAACCAGCTGAGCTACTGACCCATCCCTAACTTGCTATAGTATAGCGTACTTAAGCGGGGAGCGCAAGGTAGTTTTATAGATATTATAATGAGCGAACTTCACCCCCACCCGGCAGGTGTTGCGACCCCTGTGGGCTATATGGCGGCGTCAGTGTATTTGTATCGATCTTTACCTGGGAAAAGAAGATAGACCCAGCGATAGCAATGGCAACTTGCGCTAGTGTTATACTAACGGCTAGCCAATAGAGCCGGCGGGCCCAGCGGGTATCGCGTTCGGTGCTAGCAAGGGGTAGGCCGGTAGCATCTGTTGTGCGGTGCAGGGCTAAAAAGAAATCTATAATTCCCCACAGGATGAGAATAGGCACGGTAATGGCAACGTAAATTAAGCCAATGAGCGTTGCTACTTGTAGTACCTGTGGGAGCTGCTCGGTAGTTTGGCCAGCTGCAGCTAGTACACATACAAGGCCAACGAATGCTACCATGATGATAATATCACTTACCAGCACCGTAAAGCGGAATTTCCCATCGCGGTGGCCGGTGTAGATGCGACTGAGGCCAGTCATAGGCACGCCAATTGCAAGTAGGAGAGCGGGTAGGTAGCTTTTGCTGCTCGCAGTCGGTTGAGTTACGGGCGTTTTGGTAACGTTCGAGGTGTCCATAGCGCTCATTATACCATAAACATCTTCGTAAATATGCGCCGAAACCACCACGTAGGCGCCGAATTATGGTATAATAAATACCAATGAAGGTATTACGCGGCGATGAATTAGCCCTTTTTGTAAAGCAGCGCCAGGCAAAGCAGGTGCGTGGCTTGCGCCAGGCGGACCGCACCAATCCGCGCCTCGCTATTATTACCTGTGGCCGGACCCCAGTGATCGACACATATACACGAGTAAAGCAGCGCTATGGCAAGGATATTTTGGTAGAGGTGGATGTCTACGACGAAACCATTACCAGTGCCCCAGAGCGTATCGCGTCCCTTAATGCAGATACGAATGTACATGGTATCATTGTGCAACTACCGATTAGTGATCCGCAGCAAACTGATTACCTACTGCAGCTGATTGACCCCGCAAAGGATGTCGATGGGCTTGGTGCGACGCCGCGTTTTACACCGGCAACACCAATGGCAATTGAATGGTTGCTGGTAGGCTACGGTGTTGATATAAAGCAGCCAATTGCCCTTGTCGGGGCTGGCCGCTTGGTGGGCGGCCCATTAGCAATATTGTGGCGCCAGCAAGGGCTTGATGTTACAGTGTTTGATGAATCGAATGCACATGAGCTTGCGACGCGATTGCCACAGTTCCCGATAGTTGTCAGCGCAACAGGGGTGCCGGGGCTGATTACCAGCCAGATGTTGGCGCCAGGTGCGGTGTTCGTAGATGCGGGCACTGCTAGCGAGGACGGCGTTATAAAGGGTGACGGCGCAGCAGATGTGCGCGAGCGCAGCGACCTAACCATAACACCAGTGCGTGGTGGCGTTGGGCCACTCACAGTTGCTGCACTGTTCGATAATGTCATAACTGCTGCACGCCAGTCTACAGAAGCGCGCCGCCGTGTTGTAACGCTGTAGTAAATAAAACTACCAGGGATAGTCCCGGTAATGTTGCGTGGTCGCCCGTGTAGGTACCTACGGGTGCAGTAAGTGAATAAATTCGATAATCAGCCACACAATAACGGCAGCAACCAGGGCTCCGCCAATCGTTAGCTTTGTGCGGCGCTTGTTATCGTGCCACCACTGGGTGGGGCGGGAACGCACGACGGCATTCACTTTGATGGTGCGCGGCCGTGCCTGGCGAGCATCGCTGCCGGTATATGGTTTATTGCGTTTTTTCTTCTGTTTTGCCATTGGTATTAGTATATCATATAACCAAATCCCCGGCAGACTCCAAAGTGGCGGGCAGTGGTGGCGTGGCGCGCGGGAATGTGCAGGAACGGTTGGATAGTTGGCGCCATTCACATATCGTAGGTTGATTCTGTGTATGTAATAGGGGGACCAGCCAATGCCAGCCACGTTAGAGTTTGCGAATTGGTGGGGTATGGTGAGGTGCGTGTCATTGGCGTTACTAGCGGAGTGGTCAATGGCAGTCATTTGTTCCGCACTGTCAATGTACCATAAAGTAATTAAAAAGTCAATACTTTTTGTACATAATACACTTTTTAGTAATAAGTGATGGGTGCTACATATAGTTGCTAGGCGCTCGCCATAGTATGGTATAATAGGCACAGAATTCCAGAACACCGTATGATGAAAAAACTTTTTACTCAGTATAAAAAGCGCCTATGGCCCCGCCGCCCGGTTATTGCTGGGCGCGCACTGACCCCTCAGCAAGCCAAGCAGAGCTGGCATTTAACAGCCGAGGATGTGGTGGTTGATATGGTTAATACCACGCTCAATAGTGCCGAGCGTCTGTTTTTGTTCGTGAGTGTGGTTGAAGATGAGCCACTTGCCGAAATGCGGTTGGTAATTAAAAACCATTTGCACACACTCGATGATATTACCGAAACAATTGCCGGCGAGGTAGAGAGCCGTATTTTGCCAAAGGCTCAGACCCTTTTTGCCCAGGCGAGTCATGATTTTGCTCAGGCGGGTTTGCCAGGGATTGCCTATGTGGAGATTCAAACAGAGCAGGCGACAGGGGCGTGGTTTTCGCGTATTGTATGGCAGAATGACCCGGGTGCAATGCTCCCCAAGCACCAAGTGCTACACAAGTGGCTGGCAATTATAAAGGCCGAGCTGCCACACCACGCTACCGACAGTGACCAGCCGTTTTCGTGGTATCCAAACGCGGCTATACCTCCATCTAAAAACAGTGAGCAGATTTTGCGTACACCCCAGGCTCAGCACCAGGTCACAGGGTAGGCTATACCAGTAGACGGCGGTGCGCTAAGCTAGGTATATTTATGGTATAATTAGCTCATGATCATTAAACGCCCGACATCAGAACTAGCTACTCAAGAATTAACGCCAGATATCTTCTTGGCTGGCCCTATTTCGGGCGCAGAAAACTGGCAAGAGAAAGCCGAGCAGTTGCTCGAAAGCATTGAACAAACAGAAGACTCTAAAGAGGGGCTGGTTATCGCCAATCCGCGGCGCGCAGAGGGGATTCCGCGCGTTGGTGATATTGCCAAGGAGCAAATCACCTGGGAGTATCGGAATTTAAAGCTTGCTCGTGTCGTTATGTTCTACTTTGTTAAAGGGCCTGGCATCATTACACCGCTCGAGCTTGGCAAGGAGCTTGGGCGCGGTTCATCGATTGTACTTGGTATTGACGAGAGCTTTGACCGACCATTTGATATTGAGATGCAGGCGCACCTGGAGCAGCCAGATCTGCCAATCTACCATACGCTTGACGAGACAGTTGTGGCTGCAGCCGCATTAGCACGGCAGATTCGTACAGAGGCAAAAACTGATTAGACGCGAAGCGGGAGCTTTACAGATACGTTGGTTTTTGGTACGATAGAGTAGTTGTTTATACATGGCCTCATCGTCTAACGGTCAGGACACCAGGTTTTCATCCTGGCAATCGGGGTTCGATTCCCCGTGAGGTCACCATCAAAGGATTTATCATCCACTCGGATACGAAACAGCTCGTTTACCTCTGGTAGCGAGCTATTTTTGTGAGTTCCAAACTTTATTTCATCATAGGTTGGGACTTTATTGAAGATAGTGGCGAAAAAGGCAGCTTTTCGCAAGGGATTACAGAGGTCAGGCAGTAGTTCTGACAGGTGTTCCAAAATGTATTTGGCGTATTGCAAGACTTGGTCGAATTCGGCTTGTAGGTTGGGCTGATTGGTGATTTCTTTGTCTAGTTCTTCTAACTCATTTTCGGCATTAACTATATCCTCCTCTAGGTACGCAAGCGCTGTCTCGCTCGTGACAACGCGCATTCTGTCCACGGTTACCTGAATCCGGTTTTGTAGACTTTCCCGGTGTACTAGACGCTATTGGTTGGCTTCTAGTTGCTTTGCTTGGCGCTCGCGCCACAGTTCGGCAATAGCAGCGATAATGTCATCAACGTACTCTGGTTTTACAGTAATAGTCCGCACAAAATCCTCGAGCGTCTTGTCGAATTCGGGCTTGGGTACGCGGAAATAATGCCCATTGCGACTACAATGATACGCCGGATAGTACGCGCCCATCTTGCCACGCGAAGCGCTGCCAGAAAGAATTTTGCCGCACTTCGGGCAAGCAACGACTTGAAAACCTCTGCTTTTGTCCTTGCAAACGTCGATTACTTTTTGCATCGGCTGCGTTTTGTGTGACGCCGATTCAAGCAAAATAATCGTCTCAGTAATTATGATATTGTGCGCCTTGGCGTAAGCT
>JABCON020000013.1 GCA_013333595.2 Candidatus Saccharimonadota bacterium | reverse complement strand
TGTGGGCTACCGACATCCTGCTTGCTGACCTGAGTCAAAGCAATCGCCTTTTGCTTGTTTTCTTTAGTAATCACCCAGCTATTGTACCATGTGACGCCAGGTGGGGCAAGCCGCGCTTAAATGGCCTGGCCCCAACCCGGGCAGTCCGCCCTACTGGCGCTTTCGCATGCGGTAGTAGATGAATAGGGCGATCAGGCTACCACCAGCGATGATCAGCACGATGATCCCCACAGCTAGCCAGATGAGGCGGCTTGGGTCAAACGCACCCTGGTCCTGACTCTGCTGCTGGTGCTGCTGCGGTGCAACGCCGTTATCATCGTGGCTGCGTGACTTCTTCTTATCGTCCTTCTTCTTGGTGTCTTCCTTCTTCTTTTCGTCTGGCTTGTAGGTGCTATCTGGCGTACCTGGGGTGGCTACCTGGGTTGGGCCTGCATTGCTGGCAATGGCCGCCCGCTGGTCCGCATTCAGCAGGGCAATATGGTAATCCGGCGCACTATCGCCAATGACATCGCTTGCCAGCGGCTTTTTATTAAACTCGGCTTTATTCCATGCAAACTGGTTGTGGCCGATTTTATTGCTGCCGCGCTGGGCTTGGTTAAATTTAACGGCGTACACCATATCGCCACCGGTAATTTTATTGCCACTGACGGTGTTACGCGTACCGTTTTCTATGGCCACGCCGGCGTAGTCGTTGTGCTCACCTAAAGCGTAGTTTTGGTGCCCAACGGCTGTGACCTCATTCGCCACCAGCATATTGCCCTCGCCCTCTAGCGAGCACCCATGGTTCCAGGCCGAGCTCACAAAATTCTGCACAGCCAGGTTATTATTAGATGATAGCGAAATACCATTATCGAACGATGGCTCAATCACATTACGCGCTACCACCGCATTGTGGGCACCCTTGGTCAGGCCAATGCCTTCGAAGGCTGTCGCTGAACGCACCATACTAATATGGTTGCTAATGATCGTCATATTAACCGGTGCACCTACCTTGGTTGCATGGGCGCCAACCCCCATACCGCCCTTCACACCAACCACGCGGCTACCAACTACCTTTGCGTGCGGTGAATTATCCTTGACTAGCACGCCAAAGCCAGTGGTCTGGTCCGCCAGGCCAGCGTTTTCGACCACGGTATCCAGTACCAGCAGGTTTGGTGTACCGCCGCCAGCGCCCAGGCCTTGGGCAAGAATAGCCGATTGCGCCACGTTTTTAATAGCCATCTTATAGAACTGAATATCGCGTGCATTCGTCAGCTGGAAGGCGTTCTGCGTTTTGCGGCCAGGCGGCCAGCGGGCATCAAGCGTAAACTCGGTAAACAGCAGCTTTTCGGCCCGCCCACCAGAGGTGTTCATAAATGGCGGCTGCGGCTGGCTGGCATCAAACACCAGCGTCGTGAGGCTCCCATTGCCACGCACTACCTTGTTCTTGGCGGCGTTCAGGCTGATGGCACCGATTGTAAAGGTACCAACCGGCAGCTCAATAACGCGCACATTGCCATCATCCAGCGCACGCTGCAGCACCCCTGTAATATTACCACCGCTAAACTGCCAGCCATCGCTGCCAAGCTTCGCTACCGCACCAGCCTCAGCCTGGGGCATTGGCATCAGCGAGCCACGCGCTGCCTGCTCGGCACTCGCCACGCGCTGCAACATAGCCTGGCCTTCGGCCTGGCTGGCCCAGGCTTGCCCAGCGGGTATAACCAGGCTTAATCCCATTGTTGCTATTATAACTACAGCAAGGCAGCCGTACTGCGCCCGCTGCCAAACATTACCCACCATATTTAACGTTTGTTGCTTCACATTCATCCTTTGTAGTTTTGTTTACCACACAATAACCTAATAATGACTGTGCCTATAATACCACACCCGGCCAGCAAAAAAAATGCCCAAAACGCTAGCTTGATATTTAAGCAAATTTTAAGTAAAGAATGCTATGCAACCCGGGCAGCTGGTGGCAGCCCTGGCCCTGCATGCCCCTGTAGCTGCGTGACCCGCTCGGCTGGTGCGGCGGCAAACTCAGCAGCCCGCGCCGCATTATGGGCACCAAAGGCATCAACTGGCAGCACCAAGCCATGCTCAACGGGGGTCAGCTCTGGCCCGTGCTCCGGCTGCTGGGCCGGCTGGGTGCTAGTTAGCTCACCTAGTGCTGGCGCAATATCGGTTATATCAGTGGCCGTATCTGTGGTTACATCAGCGGCTGTATCGGCTACGCTTTCCTCTACCCGCGGAATTGCCGGCAGGTTTTCCAGTAGAGCACCCAACTCCGCTAGGGCCACATTCGTCTGCTGTTCAATCTCGGCAAAAAAGCCCATGTAGCTATAAATCCGTTCCCGTACCTCGCTGTTTAGTTGGCTCACATCAACCTCGCCAGCCCGCACATCCAGCAGGAATTGCTCGGCGGTCGCGGCTCGGGTTAGTTGGCGTGATTCATGCGTATCCAGAATATCACCACCCGGCGTTTCGTCGTTAATATTACTACTACCGGTGCGGTCATCCTCTATGCCGGCACGCAGCACCTGGCTGGTGGCCCGGGTGCGCAGGCGCTCGCTATTCTGTGGCGTTACCGTCAGGCCCAGGCGGTTAAACTCACGCTGCATGCCCGCTTGCGAGGTCTGTAGCTGGTGGGCAAACTTGCCTGCTGCTGGGTGGGTGCTGTGCAGCGCTTGGCTCAGCTGGGCGATTTCGGTGCGGCTGGTGCCGTTTGGCTCGTCCTCATCCTGTATATATTGGGCGTCCTCGCCAATTTGGCTGTAAATATTATTGATATTAACCGTTGCGGTATTAAACTGGCTGCCAGGGGTGGTGCTATCTGCAAGCCACTCATCGTAGAACTCGGGCTGGCTGCCATCACTATCCATGCCGTACAAAGCCTCGATTTTATCCCGGTCAGCCGCCGCCTCGGCCGCCGTACGGGCACGGGAGCGCTCACGCCGGCGGGCATCAAAAGGGTTAAGCTCAAACGGTGATGGCAGTGGAGTGAATGGTTTTGTCATGGTATAAGCCCTTTATTTATGGCGTAATTGTACCAAGTTTTTACCCATACGTCAACTGGTTGTGTTGGGCTGTAGAGCTTACAACCACCAAGTTCACAACCAGCGGCCTACTTGTATTTGCTGGCTTTTAGTGATATATATATTAGCGTTCCGTTCATTTTGAGCGTAGAGCGCTCACATGTGGCTAGATTCTATGCCATATGTGCCGCTTGTAGGCTTGGCTACGGCTAATCCTACCCGACTCTTAGAAAAGAGTTGATACATATGGGTAGCAACCCAAGGATCGACCCTAACTTTGGCAATGGCGAAGTTGGCGGTGATCGTAACTGGACACCCCCAGTATATGGCACAACCGAATCTGGACAGCCGGTAACGGTGTCATTCGGTCAAGGCTACCGCGAAGGCTATACAGGTATTGCCAGTGGACATGTCACCGGCGCAGAATACTATAAAAAGAATGACGGCCATGACCATTATGGTCCTAATGGTGAAAGTCATGCTGACCGCGGTAGATACTACAACGACTAGCTATCGCTAGTCATCTGTCCTGGGCACGACAATAAACTGCTCCTTACTACGTATTTTAGATACCATTATGAAAACACCAACTCCCCCACCGCTTGAATCCTACCCAGAGGCGCTCCGTCTGCGCTATGCTATGCTGCAGCTGATTGACACGCTGATTATGCAGCGTAATATCGAAGCGCTGGACCACCTGGGTGACGTCACTTTAGAGATGTTTAGTGCTCATATCGAAATCGAGGAACTGAGTTTAATTGAAATTACCGGCTATCTTGGCGATGCTGTTCGGCAGCTGAAGGCGGGCAGGACCCCCGCAGAAGTCTTGCATGCTCCGCTGCGTACAATGCAGGATTATTTACAACCACAGCAAGAAGCACAGCCACCCCACGGGGCAAAATAAGCCTAACCCACACCCCCTATGCGTATACCACCATAGGGGGTTCTTTTATCTTTTATAGGGACGCTACAGCTGGATATCAAGCCGGTATTCAGCCGTGTGGCCCGGGGCTAGGAGTTCGCGGGCCGGGGCGGTTGGCTCATCTGCAAAGCTATTGCCAGCCAGCGTCGGCTCAACGCAAATGTAGCGGCCGGGGTGAGCACTCCATAGCGCCACGGTAGTGAGGTTTGATGATACCAGTGTGTAGCTATTATCACCACAGCCAAGCGCTAGTTGGCCAGACGTACGAATAAACTGGGCCTCGGCGTACTCGACCGCATTATAGGGCGAGCCATCGATCGTAAAGCCGCCATCGCTACCGGTGGGCAAAGCAAAATATGGGTGCCAGCCCGGGGCCAAGCGCACTGGGGCATCAGCACCATTGGTGGCAGCCAGCACCATGGCCAGGCCGGTTGGCGCTAGCTGGTATGTGATGGTAAAGGTAAGACCACGGTAGCCAGCCTCATCCACCTGCAGGGTCAGTGCCACCATACTATCCGTCTGCTGGCTAACCTGCCAGGTGCTGGTGCGGCCGAACCCATGCTGAGCCAGGCCAGATTCACCGCCTGGGCCAAAGTTTGGCATGCACACATGGCAGCCACCACGCCAGTTGCCATCCAGCTGCTGCCGCGGCATTAGCACATCCTGGCCAGCCCGTGTATAGCTGGTCAGTAGGGCGCCGTCTGGCTCTACCGTTATGGTTTGGTTGTATGCACTACATTGTATCATGGGGTGTCCTTTCAATCTGTTATACCGTAATCTGCCAAGCACTGGGCATCCGCCACCTGCCAATCAGCGATACTCAGGCGCCGCAAGCTACTACAGTACGCCCCAGTGCCGAGCGCCTGGCCTATGTCCTCCGCCAGGCTGCGTATATAGGTACCGCTACTGACATGTGTGCGTATGGTAAGCCGGGGGTAGCTGTACTCCACCAGCTCGATGCTGTGGATGGTAACCGGCCGAGGCTCCAGCACCGGGGCCTGGCCCTGGCGCGCCAGCTTGTAAGCCCGCTGGCCGTTAATTTTGAGCGCGCTAAAGGCCGGTGGCCGCTGCAAAATCTGGCCGGTCAGCTGCTGCAATACCTGCTGGACCTGCTGCATGCTTGGTGGCACAGCCCCTGCCTGGGAGGTGATCGTACCTTCGGGGTCACCTGTACTACTGGTAGCCCCAAGGGTGATGGTCGCCTGGTAGACCTTGCTGAGTTTACTATAGCGCTGGGCGTTTTTGCACTCTTTGCCCACAACCAGAATCATCAACCCGGTTGCAAATGGGTCCAGTGTACCGGTATGCCCTACCTTAACCCGCTTTGGTGCTGGGTTACCAGGGGTCGCCTGGGCTTTGGCCTGAGCCGTCAGCACGCGCCGCAGCCGCGCCACCACGCCAAAGCTGGTCATACCCGCTGGTTTATCTATCAGAATAATGCCATGTGTCATCAGGCCCTATTATACCACTATTGATACAGCGAACGGGACCCGTCACACGGCTTGGTAGCGGTGCATCGGGGCCCCGTTGTGGGCACAAGTTGGATATAGGCTACGCGCCAGGAATATGGAACTCGCCCGGGTCGCCTGGCTTGCTTGGTGGCGCCGCTGGTAGCGTGCCATCCTTGCCGCCGGCTGGCGTGGTTGGCGGCAGAATGGTGCCCAGGTTTTCTGGTGGTAAATCAGTGCCCGCACCCGGTAGGTCACTAAAATCTGGCATACCGGTCGGCAGCGGTGGGAGCTGGCTAAAATCTGGGATCGGTGGCGGT
This sequence comes from Candidatus Saccharimonadota bacterium, assembly GCA_013333595.2. Classification (GTDB taxonomy): domain Bacteria; phylum Patescibacteriota; class Saccharimonadia; order Saccharimonadales; family Saccharimonadaceae; genus SDRW01. Next base: position 55,883 of record JABCON020000013.1, on the reverse strand, counting down.
GGTGGCGTGCCAGGTAGCTTGCCATCACTTGGTGGTGCGGTGGTCGCAGGGAGCTGCGTGGCCTTACTGCCGGCTGGCTTCGGCGTGGCTGGGGCGGTCGTGGGTGGCGCTGGGGTTGGGTCGGTAAATTCAAAGCTCGGCATGGTTTCTTCTGCCAGGGCTAAGGCATCCAGAGCCGGCGCCGGTGTACCACTCGGCTGGGTCGGCGCTGGGGCCTTGGTGGCAGGCTTGCTGCCAGGCCCACCGAGTACCACCGGTGGCAAACTGGCGCTGGCCTTGGCTGGTGGCTGTGTGGTGGCCGGCATTTCGGCTTTAAAATCCGCTAGGGCGCTATCGATCGCATCACCAGCTAGTAGGTCGTTATCTTGGTACGGGGCCGGCGTGGCTGGGGCGGGGCTCAGCTCGCTGGCAAGGTTATCGCCCTCGTCGTGGGCACGCTCCACGCGGCGCTCTTCGGACCGCTTAAGCGCTGTATCAAACGCCTGGGCGGGGTTATATTCTTTACTTGGGTCAAATTCAATTTTGGATGGGTCAACCGGCTGAGGTGCTGGGGTGGTTTTTGGTTTTTTGCTCGCTGTGTTCGCCTTACCCTTAGCTTGGGTGCCCTCCGATTGGGCCGGCTTCTTGCTTGCCTTAGTCTGGCGCTCGGACTCACCCGCAATATCGCCGGTCAGGCGGTGGCTGCCATCATCTGGTTTAATATCAAGCACATTGCCTTGCTTTAGCTTGGCGACGATCAGCTGCTGGTTAGCGCCAGCCGCCATGAGGTTAGCAGCCACCGTCATAGCGTGTGAGGTGGTGCGGTCATTACTAAAGCGGTCCGTCGCGGCCACCACACCAGTTAGCAGCGCATTGGCCACCTGCTGGCTCATGGCGCGCTCTTCGCTGAGGTCTTCTACCAGCTCTGTGACGAGCTCGCAGACGCTACTCGCACCCGTATTGGCCCAGTCAGGCGCACCCAGCTGGCTTGGCTTGAGGCCAATGGTAGCCACGACTGAATCCTGCAAGATTTGGCTATGTGCCGCCACAGCTTTATCAAGCGCCGCCTTACTGCTCGCCCCCAGGGCAAGCACCATTTCAACGTTGTAATCACCCTTGCTGTAGTGTAGATCCTTATCGGTAATAACGGTGCGGTACGGGGTAACGAAGATTTTAACCAAATCGCCATCTACCTTGTAGCGTAAGTGGTCGGCCTTTTCCTTATCGAGTGCAATCACAAAATCACGCAGGCTATCAACTGTTCGCTCAAAGGCATCCTCGGCGTGCAAAAAGCCCATTGCAGCCGGTACAGTACTGCTAACCACCGTCGTGGCGTGTTTACCAATATCATTCAGGAAGGTCGTGAGCCCAAGCGCGGCCGATAGTTCATCGACGGTTGGGTCCTGCCCAACGGTTACCAAAATGGTATCCACACTCCGAATATTATCAACAATTTGTTCCTTTGCGCCCAGCATGTGCCCTTCCCTTTATTTACGTTACCGTTACTAGTGCATGTATCTTACCAATGTACCATAAGCATGATTTTTATGCAACGCGTGGGCCGGCTCCCCTGGCCCGCTGGCTTTACTTTTTGCCTGCTTGGCTGTATAATGGCGTATGATTGTAATATAAACCACTTTATAGAGTATTAGTTGTACGTAAGGAGCAGTATGCCAATTATCAAATCAGCCATTAAGCGTGTTAACCAAGCCGGCAAGCGCCGCGAGCGTAATGTTGCCCTCAAGCGCGATATTAAGCTTGCCACCAAGGCCTTTTTGGCCGGCCCAAGCAAGCAGACCCTGGCTGCGGCCCACAGTACGCTTGATACCGCCGTTAAGAAGAAGCTCCTAAAAGCCAACACTGCTGCCCGTCGCAAGGCTCGTCTGAGCCGCCTGGCGAAAGAAGCTGGCGTTAGCCTGGCAGCCTAGCTGGCCCTACAGCATCACACATCTAACACCCGCTACGTCATCAAGTGGCGGGTGTTTGCTATGGTTTGCTAGGGCCTAGGGTGCGCGTCGAATACAGGGCGGGCGAACAGGCGTCATCCCGGCGCTACAGGGCTCTACGAGGTGGCGATTTTTACCAGCACCGCTTGTAGGACCAGCCAGGGGTCAGCTGGTGTGGTTTTCAGCTGCTGGTCTGCCTGGGCCATTATCGCTACAATCCGCGTCAGGCGCGGGCGGTCTACCTGCAGCTGAGCTAGTTGGCGCACGGCGTACTCGCTAGCAGCGATATCACGCGCCACTGTGGCTGGCGGGGCGTCACTCACCGTTAGCGCCGCCAGCTGGAACACCTGGGCAGCCAGCAGGCCAAAGGTTTGGTAGGGGTCGGCTAGTTGGCGCACGGCCGCAAGCTGGCGTAGGACCGATATGGTCTCGCCGTGCACCGCCAGGTGTAGCAGCCGAAACACATTAGCCTGGGGGTTGGCTGGCGTATGACGGTGCACCAGCTGACGTGTGATGGTACCAAGTGGCGCCAGACGGCGTAGTTCTTGGCTCAGGCGCAGCTGGTCCACACCAATCCGGTGCACAAGCTCGCTAGCGGCTGCCGCGTCTAGCTGTATGCCCTGCTGCTGGGCCCAATCCTGTAGCCACGTGCTCGCCGCACTCGTCTGCCGGTCGCTCAGCGGCGCGAACTCCTGCATCTGCGCATGGGCTTTCAGCACCTTATACGTCTTGGTGCGTTTATCAAGCGTGCCCTCTACCAGGACGATATGATTGGTGTCATTCGTGCTAGCGGTGGCCGCCTGGTTACTCGGCATTGTAGCAGCTAGTGTACCGATGGCCTGCCATAGCTCGGGGTTGTGCGATGCCCGGCGAATAATAATCAGCCGTTCGCTCGCAAACAGCGTTGGTGCAGCAGCTAGCTCAGGTAGGGCGGACGCCGCAAGCTCCTCGCCGTCGTAATACTCCGGCTCCACCTGGCTACGGGCCACAAGCGCCGCCAGGGCTTCGTCAATCGCAAACTGGTTGGCGCCATATATTACCTGCAGCATACACCTATACCTGGCACTGTGGGCACAGGTGCGTCCCCCGGCCGGCGTGCTTAATTTTAATAATATCGTGGCCGCAGCGTGGGCAGGGCTGGCCATCGCGGCGGAATACCCACGCATGGTCTAGGTACTGGCCGCGGCCACCCTCGGCATTGACGTAATTTTTATCAGTCGAGCCGCCCTTCGCAATCGATAGATTCATACACTCGCGCACGGCATGGTAGAGCTGCGTCAGCTCCTGCGGCGTAAGGCTCCCTACCTTACGGCGGGGGTCGATACCTGCCCGCCACAGGCTTTCATCAGCGTAGATATTACCAATCCCAGCCACTACGGTTTGGTCTAGCAGCGCCGCCTTAATGCTAGTGCGGGCCCGGCGGGCAAAGCGGGCAGCAAACTGCTCTGGTGTAAAATTATCCTCCAGCGGCTCCGGGCCAACCGTTCGCATAAAGGGCAGCTCCGGCACCTGGGCGGTCGGTAGCAGCTGCATCCAGCCAAACTTACGCTGATCATTAAAGTACAGCCAGCCGCCCCCGTCAAAACCAAGGCTCACACGGGTGGATGCATCGGGCAGTGCCCCAATCAGCGATTCATTCGGGTGGCCCGCACCAAAGCGCTCGTCTTTGCTACCAACATACACTAACTGCCCGGTCATCTTGAGGTGCACGGCCAGTGTATAGCTGCTGCTTAGGTCTATTAGCAGTAATTTCGCCCGCCGGCGTACACCTATCACGCGTGCACCACATAGGAAGGCAGCCACCTGCTCAGGCGCATTTGGGAAACTTTTGGGGCTACCATGCTCGCGCACCTGCGCAATTTTTTTGCCCACAATATAGGTATTCAGGCCGCGCCGAACGGTTTCTACCTCTGGTAATTCTGGCATTAGGCTATGCCCCCATGGCCTGGGTAGGCGCTAGAATAGCCCACGTAGCTGCGATGATGACGACTCACCATTACGGATGTTGATCTTCTTGATCAGCTTGCGGCTTTCCGGTATCTGCTGCAAGAATAGTTCACTAATGTAGTCGGCTTTGGCTTTAAACGAACCCCGAATATTACGGCAGGTTGTGGTCCAGAGGCGCTTCACGGTGCGCTCGTTCTGCAAAATCTCGAACTCCATCACCTTACCATTGGCACAAATCCCACGCGTGTCATCGGCATTACCCGTTAGTGGGTCGCCCTTCATCATATCGGCGCGGTTGAGGGCAAATACAAACTCCTCGTACGCCTTGGTGTTGTTATCTAAATTCAGGTTATCTTGCGGCTGGTCCAGGTAGCCTTTGTAGGTTGTCATGCTGCGCTTGTTGGGCGAAATCGTCATCTGGTAGGAGCGGAAGGATTCATCTGCGGTAATACCACCACGCACCGTCATACGCACTGCCCTATCCAGCGATGTCGATAGCAAGGCTTCCTCGGCCTCCTCTTGCTGGGTTTTGGTCTGCTGGCTAGAATTCTGCGAATCGCCACCCATAACTGTGCGCACAAAAGCCACAATTGCCGCGACGCTAATCACCACAATCACCACAATCAAAATAACCGGAACCAGCTGTGAGTTTCTACCGTGTTTCATACAGCTTATATTGTGGCACACTACCCGGTAAACGTCAATCTGTTTGTGCGTGATTTATACCGGCTGCTTGGCCTGTGGCGGGGCTTATGGGTGGCTCGTTACCATTCGGCATCACCAAAGTGCCGCAGCATTTCTATTGTGCTATGATAGGTTTCATGATATACCTATAGCAGCTTCCTTCATGGAAGTTGTCCTTTGCTCATCCCACCCAGCTCCAAGGAGGAGACATGTTCGGCTTTCTCAAGAACAATTGCACTCGTGATAACCAGGTCGTAGACGCCCTCATTATGGGCATTTTATGGCCAACTGCTACTGCTATAACTGTAATAGTGGCACTGCAGTTTTTTGGCCCTGAAATCACTGCCCCAGAGATGATACCGCTTGTGGCTATTCATCTTGTGGGGCAACTGGTAGGAACAATTTTTCTATCTGTCACCCTTGGAGGTGACGAAGACATTCTCGCCTACCATTACAATGGGCACAAATATGTGCAACTACGCTACTGGGTCTTAGCCATCCTAGCAAGCGTGCTGCCCATTATTACCCTATGTGGCTGTATCTACTGCTGCGCTATGGCAGCAGATGCAGCTAGTCTCCTATTGATGGGGCTGGCCGTATTCGTTACCGCGTTCTGCGCCTTTATTGGCGTATGTGGTACGTACGGTACATGGCAAGTACACCAGCGCGAGCAGCAAGCTGCAGCGCGGCGCTGCCAGTATAGTATTCACTAGGGGTACCGGCCCGTGGCTTGCCGTAAAAGCCACTTTTTTATTGGTATTATCACCTGGCTTACTCGCGGCTATAACAGCGTGCTGGTATACTGGCTGAGCCTACAGCTCGCCCCAGTCCGTGCCGGTGTGGACATCCACCTGCAGGCGAATCGGCAGCTCTGGTGCGATCTGTTCCATAGTGGTTTGTAAGAGGTCAGCCACCTGGGTAGCGTTACCCGCGGGGCACTCCACAAGGATGGAGTCGTGAATCTGCAAAATCTGTTGGCCCAGGCCCGCCAAGCCCTTTTCTACCGCGATCATCGCCCGTTTCATCAAATCTGCTTCTGTACCCTGAATCGGCATATTTGCGCTGGCGCGGCGAGCGGCCTCGCGCACTAGGTAGTTACTACTAGCCACATCCGGCGTGGGGCGGCGGCGGCCAAAGTAGGTTTCCACATAGCCGGCCGTTTTGGCGTGCTCCAGCGTGGCGTCAATATAGGCACGGATCGGTGCCCGCAGCGCAAAGTAATCATCAATAAACTGCTTGGCCCGCGGGATACTCATGCCGGTTGCAGCAGCCAGGCCATGCGGGCTCATGCCATACAGCACACCAAAGTTAATCACCTTGGCGTGGCGGCGCTGCTGCGGGCTCACCTGGTCCATCGCGACACCATACACCTGGCTAGCGGTTTTGGTATGGATATCGACCCCGTTGTTAAAGTCGGCTATGAGGGCCTCATCACCGGCCAGCACTGCCGCCAGGCGTAGCTCGAACTGGCTATAATCAGCACTCACCAGTACGTGGCCGGGCCGGGCTGTAAAGCCACGGCGAATCTGGCGGCCCAATTGGCTGCGAATGGGGATATTCTGCAGGTTAGGATGGGTGCTACTGAGCCGGCCTGTGGCGGTTACATCCTGGTGAAAGGTAGTGTGAATGCGGCCATCATCCCCCACCAGCCGCGGCAAGGCATCTACGTAGGTGCTGAGCATTTTGGCTAGCTCGCGCGAGCGTTCAATCAGCTCAATAATAGGGTGCTGGCCGCGGAGTTTATCCAGTTCCTTTTGGCCGGTGCTATAGCCCGTTTTGCCCTTTTTAATCCCGGTGGTGGGTAGCTGCAGTTTGGTAAATAATACCTGGGATAACTGGGCTGGGCTGGCGATGTTAAACTCATACCCAACTAGTTCGTGTATATCGGTAACTAACTGTTGGTATTCTATGCTCAGCTGCTGGTGGAGCCGGGTAAATACCTGCTGGTCAATCCCCACGCCGCGCTCTTCCATGGCAAATAGCACCGGCACCAGCGGGAAGTCAAACTCACTTGCAATCCGTGCCAGGCGCGGCTGCGCTGCTAGGGCCTCGGTTTGGGCATCGTAGATATTCCACAGGGCGGCCATCACCGCACCAGGGTCATCTGCGGGCAGCGCATCATCGGGTTGGCCTACCAGAGCAGCCAGGCTACGATCGCGAGCAAGGGGGCTGAGCAAAAAGGCAGCCTGGCGAATATCGTGTAGCTTGGTAATGGTAAGGCGCACCCCCGCCTGAGCCAGGGCATGCAATGTGGATTTTACATCGTAGCCCACCACACAGGCCTGGGCAAGCCGCTGCCACACACTGGCCGGCACCGTATCAAGCGCGGCGGTGTACACCTGGCTGCGGCCAGTCGATAGCCACAGCTGCCCCGCCGCAACGTGGATAAGAGCCGGTTGATCAGGCATAGCCAGCTCATCACTACCATCACCGGCAGACAGTGGCTGCACCATGAGCGGCTGAATGCGCGCTGGCACGTAAAGCCCGGCCGGCGCCTGGCTGACCTGCAAGTGGGCTGGCAAGCGGCCAAGGAGCGAGGTAAACTCGAGATCCACCAGCTGCTGGCGCAAATGCTCGGGGTCCATATGGGTAATATCCATCGTTTCCCTGTCGAACGCAACCGGGGCGTCACACCAAATCGTGGCCACCTGGCGGCTTAGGTAGGCGCTTTCCTTGCCGGCAACCAGCTTTTTAGCCCAGGCAGGTTTAATATCAGCAATATGCTCGTAAATAGCGTCCAGCGTCCCGTACTGCTGCAGCAGGGCCACGGCCGTCTTCTCCCCCACCCCTGGCACACCGGGGATATTATCGCTGGCATCACCCTTAAGCGCCTTCATATCCAAAAACTGGCTGGCGGCCACACCCAGTTTGGCTTCGAGCGTCGCTGGGTCGTACTGCTCGATATGGGCCAGACCACGCTTAAGCGCATACACCTTGGTAAGGGGGCTTACCAGCTGGAGCATATCTAGGTCACTGGTGACAAGGCAGGTTTCGACCCCAGCGGCTTCGGCCTGGGCTGCAAGCGTACCCATAATATCATCGGCTTCGTAATCATCGGCTTCGAGGAGCGGCCAGCCTAGGGCCTCTAGTAGCTGGTGCAGCACCGGAATTTGGGTAAAGAAATCAGCCGGCGGCTTTTTACGGCCAGCCTTATAGGTGGGCAGCAGCTGCAGGCGGCGCCGAATACTAGTGCCCTTTTTATCCCACGCCACACACACGTAATCCGGCTCAAGCTTTTTGATAATTTCGATCGCAAGGGTTGCAAACCCATACACCCCACCAGTTGGGGTGCCTTGCTTGGTGCTCAGCCCTGGCATGGCATAGTAGCCGCGGTAGAAGACGGATTTGCCATCAATCACAACCAGGCGCTTGGTCATATAGCCTTCTTGCTCTTGGCACGCTTACGCGGTATAAGCGTGCCGTTCTGGCGGGCAATTTCGCGGCGCTGCTGCGGCACCGTACCACCATACACGCCATGGTCGCGGGTGTCGTGCTGCTGCATTGCGTATTCTAGGCACTCTGCCCGCACCTCGCACAGGTTGCATACCTTCAAGGCGAGCTGCAGCTCGGCACGTTTTGTTTTGTCGTAGCTTACTGGGAAGAATATGTCGCTTGTTAGCTCGGCCCGGGCTACGCCTTCCTGGCCGCGGCGCTGGGCATCTTCGTTCAGCTGCTGGTAGGCTGTATCGAGGTCCGCACAAGCCGCCCGGCTTTCCCATTTGATTGAATTATGTCGCATGTACTTAGTATGCCTGACGAATGCCAAAAAACCAAGCGGTGGTGTTATATACGTCAACTTGCTACAATAGGCCTATGGAATCCACAAACGATGTAAAAATTATTGCCTTTGTCGGCATGCCGGGGGCTGGTAAAAGCTCTGCGGTAGACTATATTAGCCAGCGCGGTTACCCCACGGTGTACTTTGGCGGCGTGGTGCTGCAAGCCATCAAAGACGCCGGCTTGCCCGTAACCCCCGCCAACGAAAAGCGTATGCGCCAGCAGCTACGCCAGGATGAAGGCAAAGATGTCATCGTCAAACGTATTACACAGCAGATTCGCCAGCTCATCGCCGAGGGCCACAACCGCATCGTGGCCGATGGTCTCTATAGCTGGACCGAATACACCTACTTGCAGCGCGCCTTCCCTGGGCAGCTGTATGTGATGGCCATTATCGCACCTCGCGGCCTGCGCCACCAGCGTCTCGCCCAGCGCCCAGAGCGCCCACTCACCCCGGCCGAAGCCCTGGACCGCGACTACGCCGAAATCGAAAACGTCGAAAAGGGCGGCCCTATCGCCATTGCCGACCACTACATTATAAACACCGGCTCGCTCGAAGATTTACACACCAGCATCGAACACGAACTGACCGCTAGCGGGATATAGCATCCTCCGTAAATGCACCGCTGCGACGCATGGGCAGGATTTCGTTATACATATCCTGTAGCTCACCCGTCAGCCGAGCTTGCAGTATATGATAACTGGCCCGGCCACCAGCTTTTTGAGCTACCTTAGGAAGCGGAACCCATTCGGCGGCAGTGATTTCATCATTCGGAATAGCTCACGCTGCGCGGCTTGTGCCGGCGACTCACCCATATCTACAACACCGCTCGGGAAGGTCCACTCATTCTTATAGCTAGCCTTCACCATAAGTACGTGATTACCTGGCGCCACTAACGCAACACATGCACTTGTCATCTTGCCTGGCAGCGTATGTGCCCAGGTATTGTTTTCTGCCGTTGTAAATACCTTGCCGGCCACGCAGGAAGCTCCTAGTTCAAATACTCGTGGAGTTTTTTGGCGTCCTTATGCTTGCGCAGCTTGGCTAGGGCCTTGGCTTCAATCTGGCGGATGCGCTCGCGCGTGACGGCAAATTCCTGCCCGACTTCTTCAAGCGTGTGGCTCTTGCCGTTATCCAGGCCAAAGCGCATTTTGACGATCTTCTGCTCGCGGTCGCTTAGGCTCGATAGAATCGCCTGCACCTGCTCCTTCAGCAGCTGGTTCGAAGCCGATTCCTCTGGCGTGGTGCTATCTTCATCCTCGATAAAATCACCTAGCACGCTGTCTTCTTCCTCGCCATCGCGGCCCACACCGGCGTCCAGCGAATGAATATCCTGCTTAATCTTCATGACATATTCAATCTTGCTTGGCTCCATATCAAGCTCCTTGGCTAGCTCATCCATAGTGGGCTCGCGGTTCAGCTCCTGGGTCATGCGGCGCTGCGTACGCAGCAGCTTATTGATGGTTTCTACCATGTGTACCGGGATACGGATGACGCGGGCTTGGTCGGCAATGGCACGGGTAATCGCCTGGCGAATCCACCAGGTAGCGTAGGTACTGAATTTAAAGCCCTTATCGGGGTCGAACTTTTCGACCGCCCGCAGCAGCCCCGTATTGCCTTCCTGAATCAAATCCAGAAAGTCTAGCCCACGGCCGCTGTAGCGCTTGGCAATACTCACCACCAGGCGCATGTTGGCTTCGGCCATTTTATCCTTGGCGCGCTTATCGCCTTCTTTAACCTTTTGGGCAAGCTCCAGTTCTTCATCACCCGTCAGCAGGGGGATTTTACCAATTTCGCGCAGGTACAGGCGGACGGAATCGTCGCTGACGTCATCTAAATACTGGCTATTAAGCGCGGCTTCATCCAGCTCTTCTTCTTCAGCCAGGTCGGCCAGGTTCGGTTCCTCAAGGTCGGCCATATCTGGTAGTGGCGTCTGGCTTGGGTCTGGCGCCGGGGCGGCAACAGGTGGCTTGCTTGGTGTTGGTGTACTCAAAGGGTGTCTCCTTTCGGTTGTTTATTGAGCGCTTGTAACTCGGCTATAAGGGCACGCACCTGGGCCTCATCGCCAGCGGCCTCGGCCTGGCGGATGTGCTCGGTTAACTGGGTGCGTTGTTGTTTCTGGTGTTCTGCTTTTATGCGGCGAAGTGAATTGCTTGCTTGCAGCAGGCGGTCCTGGCTGCTCCAGCTGGCGTATTGCACATCGGCCCGTAATACTAGTATTTTCACATACTGGCTATAATTTTGCAACTCTGGCGGTATGGCGCCGGCCGGCAGCGGGCCCTGTGCGGCCAGGTAGCTGGCAATAGCCTGGCGGGCCTGGCCATGCAGCAGCGCTATAACTGGCGGTGTTAGCAGCTGGGCTACGTCCGCATCTATCAGCGCTAGGGCCAAGAGTGTATCGGCCTGAATATGCGGCTGCGGCTGCAGCGTGGGTGCCCCACCCGGGCGGGCCTGGGGGGCGCGGCGGGGCGTTTTGAATGATGGCGGCTGCTGGCTGGTGGCGAGCTTCTGCTGCATTGCCTCAACACTGGTGCCCGCAATGGTGGCTGCCTTGTGTAGGTAATGCTCGCGCTCGACTGGGTCGGCCACATGATGGATCACCTTAACGGCGGCACTGGTAAAGGCCCGCTTGCCAGCCGCGGTGGTCACATCGTGCTGCTTGTGGTAGTGGCTTAGCACCCAATCAAGCACCGGCTGGTGGGCATCAATCGCGGCTTGCCAGGCTTGTGAATCACGCTGGGTCAACTCATCCGGGTCCTTGGCCCCCGCTGGTAAGGTTATAATACTCAGCTCCGCCCCGGCAGCTTGGGCAATCGGGATCACCCGCTCGGTGGCGTCCAGGCCGGCCTTATCCCCATCGAACGCCAGGCGCAGCTGCGGGCTTAAACGCACCAGGGCCTTGATATGGTGCTCTGTCATGGCCGTGCCAGCCGTTGCAACCACCTGGCGTACCCCTGCCTGGTGGCTGCTCAGTACATCCACATTGCCTTCAACCACCACCGTGTAGCCATGGGTCCGAATAGCTTGCTTAGCCTGGGCAAGGCCGAATATATGCCAGCCCTTATCATACAGCAGTGTTTGCGGGGTGTTTAGGTACTTGGGCGCGCTTTCATCCGTGCCAAGCCGCCGGCCCGTAAAGCCAATTACCCGGCCGCTTGGGTCCATCAATGGGATCATCATCCTATCCTTAAACAAATCCCCACCAAAGCGGTTCACCAGGCCAGACTGCGCTAGCTCCTGGCGGCGAAACCCCTTACCCACCAGGTAGTTCACCAGCCCGTCGCGGGCGTTTGGCGCATAGCCAATGGTAAAATCCGCCACGGTTTGCTGGCGCAGGCCACGGGTTTGGGTAACGTAGGCAATAGCCTGCTTGTTGTGCAGCAAACAATACTGGTAGTAATGCGCCGCTAGGCGGTGGGCCTCGTACAGGCGCTGCTTGCGCGCCGCGATACTCTTTGCCTGCGCGCTCTGATATAGGCTAATATCAACCCCAGCCTTGCGGGCCAGATGCTCCAGGGCGCCTTTAAAATCCAGGCCTTCCATTTCCATCACAAAGCTATAGATATCGCCACCTTTGCCGCTACTAAAATCATGCCAAATATTCTTATCGGGGCTGACGAAAAAGCTTGGTGTGCGCTCACTGGTAAACGGGCTCAGGCCCTTAAAGTTGCGGCCGGCGCGCCTGAGCTCCATATACTCGCCTATCACATCTTCGATATTGAGCCGTGCGCGGATGTCTTCTTTGGCCTCTTGCATACCCCTTATTATACCACCTTAGGCAGCCAGAATGCCCCGCCGGCTACTTGTGCCTAGGGCCATGGTTATGGTTAAATAAGGGATATATGTACCCAAGCTCATCACCCCAGCCCCCAGCACCACAGCCAGACCCCCGCACGGGGCCGCAGCCAGGGTCTACCCCGCCACCAACGCCCTACGCACAGGGCGGTGCTTACTCGCCATACGGGCCATCCCAGCCACCTGTAGCCAGTACGGCCGCACCCCAGGGCTACACACCGCAGCCGCAGCAACACGCCTATAGCCAGCCACCGCAGAGCTCACAGCCGCACTCGCAGCAGCCAGCTGGCTACACACCGCCGCAACCGCACCAACCGGCCAATTGGTACACGCCAGAGCCCAGCCCACAGGACTACGCCCCAGCTAGTGTGGATGCCTACTTACAGCAGGCCCGCGGCGCAAGCCAACCGCAGGCTCACGCTGGGGGCGGCTACAGCCCGGGCGACCAGTACTCTATGGAATACCTAGACCACATGGCTGGCACAGCCGGCGGCCCCAAGATTGAGCGTAAGTTTATCATTGCAGGTGCTGCCGTTGGTGTCATGCTGTTGGCAGCGGCCGCCATCTTTATCTTTACGCCCAAAAAGGCCCCCACAACGCAAACGCCTGACCGCCTTTACGGCACGATTGTCGATACGCAAAAGGTCACTAAGGATGCCGGCAAGCGCATCAAAAACAACCGGCTCAAGTCCATCAATAGCACCCTGAATGCCAGCCTGGTAAACGCCAGCACCAACCTAGAAAAGCCGCTGGGTGGGCTGGGTGTCGATACCAAAAAGTTGCGCGCGACGGTACAGAAAACGGAATACCACGACCAGCACTTGGTCGATAAGCTTGAAGACGCCCGCTTGAACGCAGTATACGACCGCACCTACACCACCCAAATGGAATACAAGGTTAAGGATATCCAGCTGAATATGCAGGCTATTAGCAAAGCCGGCACCACCAAGGAAGCCAACGACGCCTTTAAAAAGGTCGACACAGACCTCAATACCGTCATAAAAAGCCTAGAAGAATACCGTAAATCTGGCGCTCACTAGCCGCACGCACCCGGGCGCTAGCTACGTGCCCTAGGGGCAGGCGCGGGCCCGCTGCCACTCCTGCCCCGCTACTCTGTTACCAGGCGGTAGCTGAGGCGGATCAGGTCCTGAATCTCATCCTCTGTGAGCTGCCCGCTACAGATGATGGTAATCCAGTGCTTTTTATTAAGATGGTAGCCTGGCAGCACAGATTCATAGCGCTGCTGTAAGGTTTGGCTCAGGCGTGGGTCGCACTTAAGGCTTAGGCGCACCGGGTTAGTACCCTCGGCAATCAGGGCAAACATGCGCTCCTTGTGGCCGGGCACGTCTTTATGGCCTACCTTGTATACGGCAATCTTTTCGCCAAAGGGGTAATCCAGCCAGGCGCCAGGCATCGTCAAAATATAATCTTCCAGCTGCTTATGGTTCATGCTACGCACCCTTTCTACCAGCGTGGATTTTGGTTAAATAATATTTAAGCTCGGCAATGCTGCCTTCGATATCACCCAGCGCGCGGTGCTCCTCTGGCTTGGCAAAGCGCTTGCCATATTTGCCATCGAACACCACCTTCCAGGCACTTACATCCAGCATGCGGTAGTGCAAGCGTGCGTCCAGGCGCGGCCATTCGCGGGCAATGAATTTACGATCCTGGTGGATGGAATTACCCGCCAGCAGCACCGGCTCACTCGGCGTAAAACGCTGGGCAATAAAGGCTAGTAGTTCGTCCTCCACCTGGGCGGGGCTAAGGCGAGCCGCGGCATTCTGCTGCAGTAAGCCATCGCGCGCCTGGGGGTGAGCATCCCAAAACTCCCGGCCCACCTGCATACGCTCCGCCACCAGCGCCGGCGGCACATGCACCGCCGCCTGGTAGCTGCCGTACTGGGTAAAATCCCAGTCCGTGGCAATAGCCGCCACCTCTAGAATCCTATCATACACTGGGTCCAGCCCGGTCATCTCTAAATCTACCCATAGCAGGGTTGCGCGCGTCGTCATGGTATTAGTATAGCATAGAGAAAGCCGGCCCTTAAGGGCCGGCTAATAGTGCAATAGATTACTACTATACGGTTTGCAAACCTTGCTTGGCGGTAGCAGCCACTGCGATCCGCTCACCCGCTACACGCGGGTCCAGGATACAGGGGTTACCCCTGAAATCCTGTTGGACCCAATTCTTACCATCGAAGTAGATGTATGCATCATCTTCGATGAAATGGGCCCATGTACACACCTCCTTAAGGTGCTTGCGGCCGTGGACACGTCCGCGCCGGACCCCAGTCGGGCCTACAAAGTATTCGGGTGCAGCGGCATTGTAATCATGATAGCCACCACCAACGACACCCAATGCCTTCATCCATGGAGTCTGATCACCACTATCTACCGTAAACGGCAGATAGTTGGCAAGTAGGATTTCCAGAATGTCGAGCGCGACATCCACATCACCGCGGTATGTCACCGCGATACTAGTGCGGTCACGCTCAAGCCAGGGCTCATAACCCACGACCGTTGTGGTGGTAGCCAAGCAATTCCTATTGAACCACCGGCTTCGACCGGTTTCCAGCAGCTCCTCAATGGTTTCAACGGGACCTGGGTTAAGCCCAGATTCGTCGAAGAAAAAGAGGTTAACACTATACGTAAAGCCGGCTTCCGGCTCCACTTCTTGGATGAGAACTAGGTTCCCATCCAACATAACACCGGTTAGGCCATCGCCTAACCAAACATTCTTCATTATCCAACGCGGAGTTTCCATCCGCGCCAGGACCTCCCGGCTATTAATGGCCGGAAGATTGGCCCACTCAGTAGCAGGAACGAACTTCGGGTAAACAATGGTAGCCATTTTAAGCCAACCTTTCTGGCGTTACGCCAACAGGAGCTCAACCGTTTCGAGCTCTCGCCTCTACCCACAAAGGCGCATAAAGCGCGCCACATAGGCACGGGCACAAGCAAGAGCTCGAAGAGTAATCTATACTGTCATGTACAAGCTTACAACTTGTGCACGGCTCCCGCCGCTTTCGGTAAGCTAATATATATATCAAACTTTTTGCACTCCTGTCAATTCCTATGCGCTGTACAAATTACAACCAAAGAAAACCCCCGCTC
Organism: Candidatus Saccharimonadota bacterium; assembly: GCA_013333595.2. Lineage (GTDB taxonomy): Bacteria > Patescibacteriota > Saccharimonadia > Saccharimonadales > Saccharimonadaceae > SDRW01. Next base: position 40,641 of record JABCON020000013.1, on the reverse strand, counting down.
ATACAAAGCGGGGGTAAAGAATTAAGCTACCATAGTATCCCATTCCTGGCTGTAGTATTCAATGGAATCAGCCCGTAGGCTGGTTCCCGGCTCGGTGTAGACATCGCGGGGGTCGGTCCAAAGACCGAACTCTGCCTCGATGCACGTGAGGAGCTCCTTGCGGTTCTCCTCGCGGACCTCATCGTCGATTTTTTTGGCGGCTTCATCAACCACCAATTCGGCAATATCAGCTGGCATACCGTAGTATTCCAGCCAACTTTGAACCTTTTTGCAAAGCCCGTATGACGGGCCTTGTAGCACGAGGGTCAAAAACTTTTTACCACAGAAATCTATCCATTCGTAATGATAAATGTCTCGTTGAGACATTACATCCTCGCGCATCTGCGCGAGTTCGTTGGTGACTGCAGTATAATCAATGACAGTGCTCATTGTGAGCATCCTTCCTGGCGCTCGCGCGCCTGTAAAAAGAAGCTCCCTGTGAGCTCCTTACCCAGCGACGACCGACCAGCGGTAGTCCTCACCGTGCAAGGAGCCCACATAAGCACTACTATAGTAGCTAATGTGTAGGTGCAAGCCATTCTAGTACCGTGCCGCAGCTATGCTGCAGCCAGTGTTCTATTTAAGGCTGACGTAAGTATACCAAAATCCTACCTTTCCGTCAAGGGGTAAATAATTTAACCTATAACGCAAACAAAAACACCCTAGCTGGGTGCACATAATAATACCAAGGGAACAACAAGCAGACCAACCCAGCCAGTAGGCTGGCGCAGATACGCGCGGAAAGCTTGTTGTTCACAGGCTACATTACCACATATGCAATGACGCCCAAAAAGGCGCATAGCACAAGGCTCATGTAGCCCCAGTAGAAGCCAAGTTTACCAAGGACATCCTGAACCGAAGCCGGTTCAGGAGATTCCTCCAGAACCTCAGCGAGGTTGTTCGCCTCACTAACGAAATCAAGGCGGCGAGCAAACTGCTCATCGAGCTCGGCTTCAGCCTCGGCTGCGGCCGCCTCCATCTCGGAGGGGGCTTGGAGGGACCATTGGAGACGCATTGCCTCCATTTTCTCAATCTCCTCGCGGAAATTGAGGATGGTCTGCGCGATCCGCTCCTCTTCGGCGGCTTCGCGAGCCGCCTGGTGCTGCTTGGACGCTGCAATTGCAGCGTCCAACTCAGCGCGTTGAACTTCTTTTTGGACCTCCTTTTGGTACTTATTGCCTCTTTGGATATAGTAGCAGATTTCCGCTCGCTCCTGGAACTCTTTCGAGTTCCGGAATCGAGCCTTATCTTCTTGGTACAAGACAAGGCCGTCTAGGGCCTTGCTCGCCTCATCCTCTGAGGCAGTATAGTACATAAGCATCGCAGGGAACTCGAGGAGTTCCCTGCTACTGAAGGTACATTTTTTAGGGTCTTCATCAGATAACCCACTAGCAACAACTAGTGGGTGACCATCCGTAAAGTCATGCAGGATGGGAGCATCCTGCATGACTTTCTTTGCCTGTTCGGCGTCCTTGAAGGGGATAGCCAATAGATCTATGACATCTCCCCCTATCATAAAACTATCGACTACAACCCCTCTGAGAGGGGACCCAAATACATCGAATGGCTCGACGAAATTCGGCGGGTAATCTTCGTCAACTTCGAGAGAGAAACTCTCACAAAGTTGCTTGACGGTAGGAAGGCTATATGCTAAGGAAAACATGACAAAAAGCTTTCTCCTCACCCCGCGGACAATGCGGGTGTGCACGTATCTGACGTACAAGATGAGGTGTAAGGAGCCTGCCGCCGCAAGCGCAGCGCTATACCACCAAGCTGCCTTGCATCTCATCTTGTACTTGGCCTGCTTGTCAAATTGCAGTCCGAGCGCTGACGTATGGGCGCTGCTAGGACTAACCTATGTATATCAAATTTTTACGCTTATGTCAATGGGGCTATACGCACAACACACCAGGCTTACACAAATGTGTCAAACTCCGCAATAGCCAGATTACGGGCACAGCCACGCAGGCCAACTAGCGCGACGCCATCCACCCAATCGCTATAGCGCCAGGACTCTGTTTGTTCTTCTACCTGCTCTAAGTGGCGGCTCACCTGCTCAGCTAAGCTGCTATCGCGGAACTGAAAGTCCGTTTCCTGGCTCAGCTCTATGGCAATATCCACCGGGTCTTCCGTAAAGTCATAGTGGCTTTCATTCATAAATGCATCCATTACCCCAGGCATTTTATCGTCATACTGGGCTGCTTTATTCAGTGCTAAGGCGTACAAAAAGCCCCAGGTATCATGACGGTCAGGCTCAAAGCCGGGCGCATAATCACCCTTATTATACTTAGTTTTAAAGACAGACTTAAGCACCATTGCCTTAAAGCTTAGCTTGGGGCCAACCCTATATTCTGTACCAGCACGCTCGTAGTCAAAGTCATCTTTAAACTTTGTAGGGCGAATTATTTTATTAGCTAAATCATCAATACACTGCTGGCTGGCGATAATTTTACCACCTGCTACCAGCACCTCATTCATAGTAAAGTCACGCTCGCTAAAATAAGTATCTAACTCAGTCGGCTTTATACCATGGTCATATGCCGAATCATCTGGCATAAAGTGCTGCGATAGCCGCTGTAGTTCGTCTTCTTCGGTCGTGGCGATATCAGCAACTTGCAGTAGGTCAATATCACGCACCGGCACATCCTCGCCAAATAGCTGGCGCTGCAAAATTGCTCGGGCAGCCCCGCCCATAATGGCAATATCAGCCGGCAGGTCCCCTAGCTCAGGCAGGCCAACTTGCTCTAGCGTACGGGGGTTCAATTCAACGACTTGGATCCTATCGCCCTCGGCTTCCTCTAGTTGTGCCAATCGCTCACGTAGCGCTACCTGGGCAGGCTCCCGCTTCTTTTGTTCCTGCTGGTATAGACGCTGCAAACGGTTACGGTCGTGTAGATGCTGTATTTGGTTGGGTGTTACCATGGCGTGCGGTTCCTTGCTGTATGTTTACGTTGTTATGTCAAATTAATACGCAGATTATACCACAAGTTTAGCTTTTTGCCTATAGTCTGTTGGTTTCTTCAATTTGCTCACTACGCCCTCTTTTGCTGTGTGGCGAAATTATTTGTGTATAACATATTTATTCACTGTACTTGACGCTGTGGCAAGCCATAATTATGGCAAAGAAAAGGCCGGGTAAAAACCCGGCCTTGTAGTACGTTAGCTATCACCTTCTTCATCAATTATGTAGCCGCACTCGGCGGCCTCTTCGGCCTCCCGAGCAGCTGCGCGGGCTTTGCGCTCGGCTGCTTGTTCGGCCACCCACGCTTCGGCATCGTGGCGGACTGTCTTTAGCCAGTCCGTTTCGACGCCTTGGATGGTAGCGAGCATCTCTTCTTTAGGGATACGAATGTCGTATCCGTTTTCAAGAATAAGCTGCCAAGTTGACGGCCCATCCTCACCCTCGACAATATAGTCGAGGGTATCCTGGAACGGGAACGTAGCCCATGAACACCTTTTTGTAAGGTGCTCGCGGGTCAGTTCCGCGGGACACCAAGCGAAGCCCTGGCCTACATGATAGGGACGGCCGTCTTTTAGCAGCCGAATCCCCAACCCACGGTGCCAGGCGTTGCCGTACCGCCCGTCTTCAAAAGTGTCGCAAACATCCTTCAGCCGCTTTGCAAACATACGGCTTAAAAGCCAGCGCGCAGAGCACTGGTCGTAGTAGCCGGGTTTACCATAGAAATTTACACTGCATGACTTTTTATACCCACAGTCATCGTACCACTCGATGTGGTACTCTTTAGGGGCTCCAAAAGCCTCTTTCAGCCCCGCCCAATCGCGGGTACTGAAAAGTTGCAGTGCTTGTTGCACTTTCCCGGAGCTGTCAGACTCCAGGAAAAGTGTAACAAATTTATTCCGACGGCCGTACACGTCGCTGCCCTCAGCGGGCGTGGTAAGGGACAATGTCCCTGCCTCGGTCACGAGACCGTACACGCCCGGCAGCACTTCGCTGCCAATACCATACTTACAGTTTAGTGGACGCGACGTCCACAGAAACTGTAACTCTACCAGCCCCGGCCGGGAGGGAATGATACCCTCCCAGCTGAGGCCGGACCGAGATTGGTAGGTTCGGCGGCCGCCGAACTGGTCATGGAAGCGCTGCTGCGCTTCCTTGTCCGGCTCATAGCCATCGTAGTACGGCTGGAACGGGGAATAAATCCCCACCTGGCCGGTAGCCAGGTCCATGATAGCAGAAGCCTTGGTGGCCTGGGTATTGTATTCAACTTTGGTGCTCATGACGAGCTCCTTTCTGGCGCACATGCGCCGACATTGGGCTCGACCATTTCGAGCCCCCATTCCCCTACCCTGCTGCGCGTGCTGCACGGCGAAGGAACGGAAGCTCGAACCAAGATTATGGTGTAACTAACTACTAAAGTGCAAGCTAACACCCTGCGTACGGCTCCCGCCGTGTACCTGTGTAAGCTAATATATATATATCAAATTTTTGCCATATTTGTCAATAGATTGCTTTTTATTCCAAATAGTGATATATATCAGGTTTTGTGCACCCGCACACTGCCTTGTACCTTGTTGGTACTATTCCATTGATGAACCAAGTTCATCCGACCGAAAGGTTTTTGCTATGTCCCACGGGATACGTATCGTTGACATCAACCACAACGGTATAGAAATTGCCGCTAAAAAGGGTGATGCGCTTTACCAGCTTATCCGTCCGGATTTTATATCCGAAGCCGACGATAAAAGCAAATTTTCGCTACAGACTGTGAGAAGCGAGGAGGATGTACACAACCTGGTGTACATTACCCGTAAAGAGCTTTTCATTACTAGCCACTGGCGATCAACAGATGGCCGGTGGCAAGATATCTTCTTAGTGTACCTGCTACATGCGGCTAAGCAGCACCTAGCTGATACGGGTTTAGATTCTAGCTGGTCCCCCTCAGAACCAGCTAAACGAATAGTGTACGATATAAGAAAAGAGGGTGGCGAAGCCATCTTCTGTAGTTACGTCGCTAACGTAGCACATGCTATGTTAGCGAGTCAGTACCGGTACGCCGACCATACCCTATGGGATAAGTTGCTAAACAGCTTTTACCATGAGTTTGCTGTGCCAGCCTTTGGACAGTTAGAGGCGAACGCACAGCAACAACGTGAGGTATGGTTATATTCACCTACCCGTACACGCAAAGAAGATTTAGCTAATACGGCCGCCAAGGCCTACTTGGCTGCACGGCAATCAGCTTGACTAGTACCCACTACTCCCCTGCACTACGCAGGGGAGTTTTCTTATGCAAAAACACCACCTCTCCTAAATGAGAGGTGGTGTATGTGGCGTAAGATGGTATTTACGCGTCCTTCTTCTTATCCAGCTTATCGAGCTTGGCAAAGTGGATGATGAGGTAGATAACAAAGGCGGTAGCAGCCAGAGTAATGAAGGATGATACGAATGCACCCCACTTAAAATCTGCGCTACGGCCAGCTAGCTCTACATGGAAGCTGGCAGCCTCCAGGCCTTTTTGCGAACCAACAACGAACTGTACCACTGGGCTAATAAAGCCTTCTACCAGTTTCTTCACGGTATCCCCAGCAGCGGTACCGATTGCCAAACCAACGGCCAGGCCAACCACGCCTTGCTCGCGGATGAAATTCATAAACCCGCCTAGGTGCGAATTCTCAAGTTTTTGCTTAGCTGCGGCTGCTTTTTCGGCTGCAGCTGCTACCTTAGCCGGCACCTTTGCACCGTCCTTCTTTGATGTTGCCATAGTGTATACTCCAATTGTTGTATTAAGTAATAAACGTGGCGGTGGCCCCGCCCTTGCATACAGCATACCATACTTGCATAGTATATATAAGCATAATCTACTTACAGCCTGTTAGGCGCCTGAATACCCAAGGTAGCTAGGCCAGCTTTCAGCGTGCCTGCATAGGCGGCCACCAGGCCGGCCCGGTGGGCTTGCTTAGGGCTGCCAATCACCTGGTTGTGCTCGTAGTAGCGGTTGAATTCCTGGGCGAGCTCAAACAAGTAGGTGCAAATATAGTGTGGCTCCAGGCTGATAATAGCGCGCGATAGCACCTGCGGGTACTCCCCTAGCTTGCGCACGAGGGCGCGGTCCTCACTATACACCTGGTGTATAGCCTGTGGCGGGTGGCCGTGCTTTTCTAAAATACGCTGGGCGCGGGCATGGGCATACTGCACATACGGGCCAGAATTACCATGCAGGCTCACCGTTTCATCAATATCAAAGTTGATATCGCCACCGAGCTTGTAGCGGGCAAAGGCGTATTTAATAGCGCCCAGCGTCACGATACGGCGCTGCTCTTCGCCCTGCACCAGCTCAGCCACCTTACGCTGGACTGCGCTAATCACATCTGCCGCACGCGACACATTACCGAGGCGCGAGCTCATCTTCTTGCCATCTGCAAAGCGTACCGTACCGTTTGTGAGGTGGGTCATGGTGCCTTTAAGCTGCGGGCGGAATGTTTCGGCGGCGGCGTACACCACGCGCATGTATTCCTTTTGGTCGTTACCGGTTAGCAAGTAGCGCTGGTCAAAATTATAATCCTGCATTTCGAGCCAAATCACACCAATGTCTTTGGTCTCGTAGGTTGGCAGGCCGCGGCGGGTCACAAACACGCGGGTATGGAGGTGCCGGTCGGGGTCACCCTTAAACACCACAGCGCCCTCCGATTCGACCAAGTTACCCTTGGCCAGCTGCCGCTTTACCTCGGCCATGCCCACGGGGCTGGTTTGGCTTTCTGGGTAGTAGCGCATGGGAGTAACATCGATCAGCTTGTAGAAGGCATCAAAGTAGTCAAAGCTCCACTGGCGGGTTTGCCAATACATCTGGGCCAGTGGTGTACTGTGCTCGTCCTGCTCGTGCAGGTTGTAGATTGTTGTATTTAGCTCATCGATGGCTTCTTTCGCGGCTGGGTCTTCCTCGTAGGCACTGGCACCACGCACATAGCAGCGGCTAATCCAGCGGGCACGCTCGAACGCATCGTGCGGCACCTCTGCTAACGCACTGGGGGTGTAGCCACCAAGCAGTGCCTGCATACCCCACATACACTTGGCAACGTGCAGGCCCACATCGCCGCCAAAGCTGGTGCGCTGCAGGTCGGCGCCGCCCTGCTCCATCAGTCGCGCCACAATATCACCGTAGATGGTTTGGTATAAATGCCCGGTGTGTAGCTCCTTAAAAGCGTTGGGGCAGCTGTATTCAAACACCAGTTTTTGGCCTGTGTAGGGCGTAGCAACCGGTGCCCTCAGCCCTGCGAGGAGCGCCTGGGGGCTGACGGTAATATTAATAAACCCCGGCCCAGCAACCTCAACCGACTGGTACTGGCCAATGGCGGTTAGCTCGGCGGCAATCGCTTCGGCAATGTGGCGCGGACTTTGGCCCACACGGCCAGCCAGCTGCAGTGCAACATTGGTGGTGTAATCACCAAACTGCGGCTCCGGCCGTGTAATAGTTGGCTCTACCGACTGCTGGTAAAGGGTTTGTATGATAGTCGTTACGTGTTGTTGTAGCTCATTCATTACCCCTACTATAGCACGCCGGCGCGGGTGGTACCACTCGGGCGGGTAGCTAGGCTGCGTAGTGAATATAAAGCCAGCACTACCCGGCCGCGGCGAGCTACGTGGCTATTAGTTGCAAGCCACTCACCTGCTGGGCAAGATACCCCAGCACCGCGGCGTCGTCTTCTATATCGATCACCGTTGATGTACGGGGTGATTGGTTTGTTGCAGTCGTTTCCATAGAATAGTAACTATGGTAGCATAAAGCTTATGTAATGTCAAGCTTATGCACTATACGTAGGACTACCCGCTTCGCACTCGCCTACGGGCGCTTACTGGCACGCACAGCTTGAATCAGGCCAATAAACAGTGGATGGGGGCGATGAGGGCGCGAGCGGAACTCGGGGTGCGCCTGGGTGCCGATGATATAGCGGGCCCCCGGTGCCTCAACAAACTCAACCAGCTGGCCATCTGGGCTGGTACCACTCATTGCTAGCCCGCCCTGCTCAATCTGCTGGCGGTAGGTTAGATTAACTTCGTAGCGGTGGCGGTGGCGCTCAGTTACATGAGTACTACCATACACCGCAGCCACTTGGCTACCAGGCGTTAGCACGGCCGGTTGATTACCAAGGCGCAGCGTGCCGCCAGTCGATTCCTTGCCAGCTTGGTCAGCCATAATATACACCACCGGGTACGGCGTGTGCGGATCGGCCTCGCTGCTATGTGCACCAGTCGCACCACCGCGGCGGGCAGCAGCGATCACCAGCGCCTGCATGCCAAGGCAAATCCCCAGGTACGGCGTATCGTGTTCCAGGGCGTAGGTAGCGGCAGCAATTTTGCCTTCCACCGCGCGGGCACCGAATCCACCCGGCACCAGCAGGCCATCCACAGCGGCAAAATCCGTGGCCGTGACACGCTCGGCATCAAGCCAGCGGATATCCAGCTGCACACCCTCCTGCCAGGCAGCCGCTTTCAGGGCCTCGATGATAGACAGGTAGGTGTCGTCGTTCTGTAAATACTTGGCCACCAGGCCAATCGTTATATGCGGCAACCCTCTGCGCTGCTGGCGTTCAAGTAATGTTTGCCAATCGCGTAGGTCTGGCTGGGTGTGATTATTCGTAAATGTAGAAAGTACACTATGTAGCCCACTGCCTGCAACGGTCAACGGCACCTGGTAGACACTAGGGACATTTGGCTGCAGCACCACGTGGTCTTCTGGTATCCCACCAAAGAGCGCAATCTTGCTTGCTACCTCGGCCGGTGCCGGCTGCTCGGTACGCACCACCACGCAGTCCGGCGTAATGCCAAACCCACGCAGATCCTTCAGTGCGTTCTGGGCTGGCTTGGTTTTAAATTCGTGGCTTGCGCTAATATAGGGCACATACACCACGTGTACGTAAAGGCAATTATGGCGGCCTACCCGGCCAGCAAACTCACGGATAGCTTCGATAAAACTCAGGCCCTCGTAGTCCCCCACTGTACCACCAATTTCGACCACGTGCACATCGCTGCCAGCACCTGATGTTTCAATCTGCTGCTGAATCGCGTTGGTAAGGTGCGGCACTAATTGCACCGTTTTACCATGGAACTTACCAGCCCGTTCATCGTCAATTAGCTGGCGCAACAGCCGGCCGCTCAGCGTCGAAGCTTCGCGCGTCAGCTCACTATCCAAAAACCGTTCGTAGTGGCCAAGATCCAAATCGGTCTCGGCGCCGTCCTTAGTTACGAAGCACTCACCGTGCTCGGCTGGGTTTAGCAGCCCAGCATCGACGTTTAAATACGGGTCGCACTTTTGCACGCTGACGCGCAGACCTTTGGCTTGTAGCGTTGCGCCCATGGCAGCAGCGGTGATACCTTTGCCTACGCCAGAAAGCACACCCCCCGTCACAAATATATATTTTCTGTGTGTGTTTGGCTTACTCATACCTTGTATTGTAGCACGGATACGCGCAGCGCGCGGCCATAGCTCTACCTGCTATTCGCAACCCTCACAAATGGTTAATTCAGCCGGGTCAATTGGTGCTCCTTCTGCACCACGCTGGCTTTGCCGGCGAGCGGTGGCAGCAGCCATGGCCACGTCGATAGCCGCTAGTTTTTCTTCCAGTGTCATTTCATCGGTAAACATTTTTGTTGCATTCATAACTATAATTCCTCCCTGTTCTATTGTGATTTATGTGTAAAATACCACAGCCCATTGGTTGATTTTTTAGCATCTACCTGGCCAATCGGTAAGCGGTAGGTGTTGGCCTGTTGTAGATTACTCGGTAGCTGACCGTAGCATTTCTGCCACTGTTGTAATTCCTGCTGTTGTACCCCCTGCAACTCTTGTACGACCCCCGTTATATATACACCATGGAGCCCGTCCCGTTCGTCTGGTGAAAATAGTGCAACACTCACTTTAGGCTGCTGCCGAGCGTTGTGTGAATGCACACAGTCGGCCGGCGAGAACCAGGCAATCTGCTCGCCGTTGTATAAAAAGTGTAGTGGCGTAGCCCACGGCAAGCCATCACTACTAACCGTTGCCAAAACACCAACGTGGTTCTGGCGTAGAATGTCGTCTGCTGCTTGTGGTATTTTATTCATCATATGCTCCCTCATTCCTATGTTGTGGTATTCACCTCATAACTCGTATTGGTACTCTCGAAGAAGTTCACTAGCTCCAGCGTATCGTTGGCAGCGGCCATCCACTTGGCCGGGTTGGTGACGTTGTATTCCGGCTCAAAGCCCAGCTCCTCCAGCCGCCGGTCGGTCATATACATCACGTATTGGTTGACGTAGTCGGCGTTCAGGCCCAGAATGCCGCGCGGTAGCATGTCTTTGTTATACGCTTTCTCGAGCTCAACGGCTTCCAGGATTAAGCTGCGGATTTCCTCAGCAAACTCCTCGGTCTGCAAGTCCGGGTTTTCGTGCAAAATAGTCAGCAACAGGTTAATGCCAAACTCCAGGTGTAGGTTTTCATCCTTCGTCACCCAGTCGAGCAGCGTGCCAACGTTGCGCAGTAGATTGCGCCGGCGGAAGCTCATCCCCACCATAAAGCCGCTATAGAACCAAATCCCTTCCAGCACGATGTTATACGCCACCAGGTTGCGTACAAAGTCCTTTTTACCCTCCAGCGTCGTCACATCTGGGCGCTCCTGCATCATGCGCGTGACGTATTTGGTCTGGAAGGCAGCTTTATCTGCCAGGGATTTTTTACCCCAGCCGGCCGCATAAATTTCCTCACGGTCAAACGGGAAGGTCTCGATAATATATTCGAACGTCATAAAGTGATTCGCCTCTTCCCACATCTGCTTCGAAAGATACAGGTGGCACTCAGCGGCGTTCACGCAGGGGTAAATACCAAACGCCAGCGATTTATTAATCAGCAGCTCGTTAGGATTAAGGTAGCTAATCACCGTCTTGAGGGCATGCTTCTCGTCCTCGGTCAATTTCTCAAAATCCGCCAGATCCTGACTCAACTGCACCTCATTAGGGAACCACGTGTTGGCCACCGCTTGGTTGTATAGGCGGTACGCCCAGTCATAGCGCACCGGCTTGAGCTGCAAGCCATCGCGTACACCTGATCCTAGAATGCCTGATTGTTGCTTCGTTGCCATAATTACTCCTCCTCTACTCATTACTTATTGGCTGGTTGTGTGGCGCTTTCTGGCAAAACCAAAGCCAACTTTGCGCGCATCCTGCTGGCGAATTTTGGCGGCCTTATTAGCAGCTACGGTAGTTTGCTCGGACTGATGCCGCGGCTTTACATGCAGGTAGTACGTCGTCTTGAGCCCACGGCGCCAGGCCTCGGTATAAATATCCATATAGTCATCAATATTGCGCGTTGCAAGGTACATATTGCGGCTAATCGCTTGGTCCACCCACTTTTGGGCCCGGGCCGCCACTTCTATAAAGGCATAGGGGCTGATCTGAAAGCTGGTTTTATACACCGCTTTGATATCGTCCGGGATAGCATCAATCGTTTGGATATCACCCTGGTTAACGAGCAGTTCATCCTTCACCTGCTGCCATAGTTTGCGACGCTTTAGCTCGCGCACCAAGTTGGGGTTAATTTCTAAAAACTTACCATTGAGGGTGCTACGGCTAAACATCTGGGCAAACTGCGGGTCAAGCCCAGGTGTGGTGCCGGCTACGTGGGCAATGTTAGCGGTGGGGGCAATTGCCATCAACGTTGCGTTGCGCATACCCTTTGTTACCTTTTGGCGCAAAGTTTCCCAGTCTAGCCGCATAGTTTTATCAATTTTTACACTAACTCCGCGATCTTTGGCTAAGGTATCGATTGTATCGATCGGCAGCACGCCTTTGCTCCAGCCGCTGCCTTCAAACGCTGGGTAGGCCCCGAGCTGCTCAGCACGCTCGGCGGACTCATCAATCGCGTGGTAGCTTATAAATTCCACTAATTGATCGATAAGCTCATACGCCTGCTCGCTATCGTAGGGGATGTGTAGCCGCTCCAGCACATCCGTCAAGCCCATCACGCCAAGGCCCAGGGCACGGGTCTGCTGGTTCGCCCGCATTGCCTGCGGCACAGCCAGGTTGGTGATATCCACCAGGTTATCGAGCTGGCGAACGGCGCTGCGAGTACTAGCCTGCAAGCGATCCCAATCCCACGTACCATCTGGGCTCAGGTGGCGGGCTAGGTTAATACTCACCAGGTTGCACACCGCAATATGGTCGTTATCTTGCGGCAGGGTGATTTCGGTGCATAGGTTGCTTAGGTGGATCACCCCGGTATTGGTATTAAGAGCGCGGGTGTTAATGGTATCCTTCCAGGTCAGCCACGGGTGGCTGCTGGCCTGCAGGTGTGTCAAAATTGAGCGCAGCTGCGCGCGGGCTGGTAGCTTTTTAAACCGGGCGATTTTGCCAGCATCGGCCTGGGCCACGTAGTGCTGGTAGCGGCGCGAAAACGCCTGGCCGTAGAGCTCTGTCAGGTCCATCACTTCGGCTGGGTCGAACAAATACCAGTCCTCGTCCGCCTCTACCCGCTTCATAAATTCATCACTGATAAATACAGCTGTATTTGCCAAGCGAGTCCGCAAATACGGGTCGCCTGAGTTCTGCTTCAAATCCAAAAACTGCTCAAAGTTTAGATGCCAGTTTTCCATATACAGCGCCGCCGCTCCAGCCTTTTTACCCTTACGGCTCACGGCAAACAGGGCTGCATCAATCATCTTCATAAAGGGAATTGGGCCGGTGCTTTCGGTGTTGGTGGTGCGCACCGGGCTGCCAGCCGCGCGTAGTTTGCTAAAGCCAATCCCAATGCCGCCGGTGCCCTTGGCGATCCACATCGTGTCGCGCACGCTCTGGGCAATCGATTCCATATCGTCGTCCACGTTCATCACAAAGCAGTTCGAAAGCTGCGGGTGGGCGCCACCAGCATTCACCCGGGTAGAGCCACCGGGTAGGTAGTCCAGGTTGGCCATGTGCTGGTAAAAATCGAGCGCGCTAGCGGTGGGGTCGGGTGCGTTGTAGCTCAGGCCCATCGCAATGCGCATATGCGTATACTGCGGTACCTCCAGCGGCTGGCCGCTCCCCTTGCGCAGGGCGTAGCGGTTGCGGTTAGTCACCACGCCAAGATATTTGCTGAGCTCATCCTTGCTTGGGTCGATAGCAGCTGCCAGGCGGGGAATATCAAAGATCGCTGCGTCGTTCATACGTGCATCCAGCAGGCCAAGCGTGGCGCCACGCGCTAGGTAGTGCGCAAACTGGCTGCGGTGCAGTTCGGCCAGCTCAGCCGGTGTTTCGTAGCTACCCAGCACTTGCTGGTAAATGCTGCGCAGGAGCAAGCGGGCGGCAATGGTGTCGTAGTCCGGGTCGTCCTTCACGTTCTGCAGGGCCGCATCAATCGTGGCCTGGGCGAGCTGCTCGGTAGTGATACCATCAAAGATCGCTTGGGCAGTATCGCTGGCAATCTGGGCCACCTTTTCTATCTGCCCCGGCAAGCCATCACTAGCTGCCAGCAACCTGCGGTTGAGCCGTGTACTATCAAACGCTACCTTACGACCGCCGGGCTCTTCCACCTGTATTTGCGCCATTATATCCCCGTCCTCCTTCTGTATTTTGGGCATAAAAAACAGACCTTACGGCCTTTCCCTCGCCCCATTTGCTTTGTGTTGCTATTGATGGTGCACTACATATATAGTGTCTACCTTCTATAATAACCACTATATATGTAGGTTTCAAGCCTTTGGCCGGGTAAAATTCACCACACAGCTTATGCTCTTACCCTCCTACCCCAGCACGCGCCTAGCGTAGTGGCGTAGCGGCACACAAAAACCCGCGGGCCTAGGGCCTGCGGGTGCTACAATTCTATGCGTGGCGGAGAGAGAGGGATTCGAACCCTCGGTACCTTGCGGCACACTTGTTTTCGAGACAAGCCAGTTCAACCACTCCTGCACCTCTCCACACTACGCCTAGTATAGCACACATCTGCTCAGGACCACCTGCATTATGCCAGCCGGCTTGCCTTTGGGCCAGGCTGCATTGCTGCCTAAACCAAGAAAAACCCCGCTCGTATTGAGCGGGGTGGATCACCTCCTAGGTTGTGCGCCCCTTATAGGGCACAATTCGATTGAGATCGGCTAACTTATACAGTTGAGCCGGTTTTTCTGCAATGCCCGCCTTTTCGGCGAGCCCTTGCATCTTTTTGATCACCTCCTCCCGCCACTGTTCATGGCGGAGTTTATACAGGAGCCACGCTTCACATGGCTCCCCCGGGTTACAACGCACAGTGCCCGGGATGGGCACTATCTCGTGGAGCCGGATTTGCTCATCCGGGGTCCATAGCTCGATGTGGACAGCCGGGAGTCGCGGCCCCGGTTGTGTTGACTCCAGGAGGAAGAAACCTCCCTCCTGGAGTTTAAATACCCAGCCTTTGCCGATAATATCCTCTTTGACAGAGAGAATCCAATCAACAGGGCCTTCCGCGAGTGGCATAATTCCAGCCATAATATAAACGCCTCCTTAAGGCATCGAATGAACAACCTGGCGCGGGATTGCGCCGAGGTGTGCCTTGCACCATGCAAGGTACCACTACCATACCATACATACAGCTATAACGCAAAACCACCGCTTACATAGTGCAAACGGTGGTAATAATTCCATGGTACACCCGACAGGATTCGAACCTATGGCCTTTGGCTCCGCAAGCCAACGCTCTATCCAGCTGAGCTACGGGTGCGTATGTGGGCTATTATAGCAGGCTGCACCCCCGGTGGCAAGCCCCTTGGCCGCTGGGCTCACCACGTAGTGTAGGGTGCGCTGCGGCCGGGCCAGTAGCTACCCTACCCCGGGCCAGCAGTGGGCTACAAGCGCAGAGCGTTAGCAATCTTATCCATTAAATCAAGCTTCACGGCTTGGTTGGGCAGCTTTTGGGCTAGTAGGTCCACAATCACTTCGCCCTTATCGGCCGGGAAGTAGACAGAAAAGCCCGGCATCCAGCGCTGCACCGGTATCAGCATAATGGTATTACCCTTGCCATCATGCACCAGGCCAAAGGCTTTGTAATCCGCAAACTTCAAAAATTGCTTATCGACATACAGGCCGGTATCGGTCATAGTGTAGGTAATGGTGCGGGCTGGGCGCACGGACATCACCACCAGAGCAACGGCGATTGTTACCGCCAGCACCGATACGGTAAAGGATTTCATCAGCAGGACATCGACCGCAATGATAGCCACCACCAAAAGAGCCAGTATAATATACCACAGCGTATTTTTATCTGGCGAGATATACTCCTTGGCACTCCAGCTGATTTCGTGCTTACTACCACTCTGAGCGTTCGGCGCTGCAGCTGGGCGGGCAGTTGGGGCCTCGTTTGTATCTGCCCCGGTTTGGTTACCCGGTAGGTTGCTGGTTTCTGGCTGGCCCTGCATACCAGCGAGCGGATCCATAGCTACCAGTGGTACATGGCGCTCCGTAGGTTCGGCTGGGGCGCGCCCCGGCACTGAAGTTGGTGTTGAGTCCTGCGGCATGCGTGCTGGCACAGGCTGAGTCGGTTGAGCCGGCTGGCGGCGCTGATCATTCGGTTGCATAATGTTAGTATACCATGAGTATTATAATTAATATCCGTACGCGTCGCACCGGGCTGCCCTGCCCTATGGCACGGCACCGGCCCGTGGTACTCGTTCTGGCGGAAGGAGAGGGATTCGAACCCTCGAGAGGCTTGCGCCCCTACACGCGTTCCAGGCGTGCCAGTTCAACCACTCCTGCATCCTTCCCTACCTGGTATTATACCAAATTTATACGTTTATTATTCTAACGGTTGTGATTTTACCCGCTTTTCCCGTATAATATAGGTGCGATGACAAAAAAAACCGAACCAGTAATATCTCTTACGGGCATTATTAAGCGCTACGGCGTGGGCGATGCCGAACACACCGTGCTTGATGGTGTTGATTTAACCGTGAATAAAGGTGAATTTATTGCCATTATGGGGCCAAGTGGCTGTGGTAAAACTACCCTGCTGAATGTGCTTGGCCTGCTGGATAAGGCAGACGAAGGCAGCTACGAGCTAGAGGGCAAGAGCGTTTCCAAGCTTACCAGTGCCCGCTGTTCGCATATTCGGAGCGATAAAATCGGGTTCGTGTTCCAAAACTTTAATCTGGTTTCACGCCTATCGGTGATCGATAACGTAGCTCTGCCACTCACCTACACCGGTATTCCACGCCTGAAGGGCCTGCGTATGGCAAGTGACGCGCTCAAGGCCTTTCACCTACAGGAGCGTGAATACTACATGCCCTGGCAGCTGAGTGGTGGGCAGATCCAGCGTGTGGCGATTGCCCGCGCCCTGGTTAATTCCCCGTCCATCATCCTGGCGGATGAGCCAACCGGCAACCTGGATTCAAAATCCAGCCATATTATTATGGAAGAGCTCAGCGATATTCATAAGCGCGGCAACACCATCATCATGGTGACC
This sequence comes from Candidatus Saccharimonadota bacterium, assembly GCA_013333595.2. GTDB lineage: Bacteria > Patescibacteriota > Saccharimonadia > Saccharimonadales > Saccharimonadaceae > SDRW01. The sequence goes on along the minus strand of JABCON020000013.1, from coordinate 24,208 downwards.
CACAACCCAGATATCACCACCTATGCCGACCGCGTTATTACCATGCTGGATGGCCGCATTGCTACCGATTCAAAAGAGCGCACCACTAGTAGCGATAGCCACTCAACCAAGGCTCACAAAACCAGCCATAGCACCAGCACCCACAGTACAGTGCCCAAAACCGCTACCCTTGGCGACCACCGCAAGGACGACCCGGACCCATTTAGCATGGGTAGCCTGGTGGGCCAGGACAGCGACGATGATACACCCGCCGAGCCAGCCGGTGACGCACACGAGCACACCACACCGAGCGAAAGCACCAGCCCGGATAGCGAGCCAGCTCTTGCCACGCCACCAACCAGTGAGCCCAGCCCCCGCTCTAGCAAAAAGAAGAAGGGCAAAAAGCGCAAACATCAATCTAACCACCAGAAAGCGAGCAAATAATGCGTTTACTAGTTGCTAACCACATTCGCAACGCCAACGAAGCTCTGCGCGCCAACCGCTTGCGCACCCTGCTGACCATCCTGGGTATTACGCTTGGTGTTGCGTGTATGACAACGATTATGGCCCTTAGCTACGGCGCTACCGAGCTGATCACGCGCCAGGTTGATGATCTTGGCGGCAATATTGCAGTGATTCGCCCCGGCGCCCCGCACGAGCCCGCCAGCATCCAAGAAGCCGTTTCTACCATGGCCGGTGAATCGTTTAGCGCCAGCTCACTCACAGAGCACGACTTCGAGGCTGTGCGCCGCACCGATGGCGTTGTGCACGCTGCCCCACTGATGTCTATCACCGCCGCTATGACCTCCAGCACCGAAACCGTCCGTCACTCCCCAATTGTGGCTACTACCCCCAGCTTTAACGATATTGCGCGCTTTGAACTACGCGAAGGCCAGTTCCTCGAAGAAGACATGAGCAGCAGCGCGGTTGTAATTGGCAACCAGCTTGCCATTAACCTGTTCGGCACCGAGCAGGCCATTGGCAAAACCATGCGTATTCACGGGCAGCAGTTTACCGTGCTGGGCGTGCTTGCCCCGGTTAAATCATCCGTACACTATAATAATTTCGATGCCAACCGGGCCGCCTTTATCAGCCTCGAAAACGGCAAGAGCTTTAACCAAGGCGTGGCCCAAATCCGCCAGATTAATGTTCAGGCCAAGGACGCCGACACTCTAGCAAGCGTCACGAAGGATCTAACCAAAAAGCTGACCGAAACCCACCATAACGAAACCGACTTTACCGTGCTGCGTGGCAAATCTATCGCCGAGCCAACCTCACGGCTATTTAGCACCATTGGTATTACTACCTCAATCGTGGCGGCTGTATCACTGCTGATTGGCGGCATCGGCATTATGAATATTATGCTGGTGGGTGTAGCCGAACGCACGCGCGAAATTGGTATCCGCAAAACCGTCGGCGCCAGCAACTACCACATTACCATCCAGTTCTTGATTGAGTCCCTGGCTATGAGCGTCAGCGGTGGTATTCTGGGCCTGGTACTAGGCTATGGGGCTGCCCTGGCCGTCAGCAGTATGCTGCCATTTGCCCCTGGGCTTAGCTGGCATATCCCGGTAGCGAGCCTGGGTGTATCCGTGCTGGTAGGGACGCTATTTGGCCTCTACCCAGCCCTGCGCGCTGCTGGCAAGGACCCAATCGTTGCACTACGCCAGTACCACTAGGCCACACGCTACCCACGCGCTGCACCCCTGTACAGCCACTATATTATTCCAAACTACCCCCGCTTAGTAGCGGGGGTATTGCGTGCTTACTCGGCACTTGACACAGGCGGCACTAGCCGCTATAGTAAGCCTTGGCCTTCCTATAGGGCCAGGGTTGTTACTGTAAACAACTAACGCCCACCCGCACCAGGGCAAATGGTGCTTGCACCCCAGGAAGGGGAATTGTCATGGACATCCACGATATCTGTAATGCCGTCCTCGGTTTTAACACAACCGAGAAGGATTCGGCCGGGAGGACTATCTCCCAGCCGGTCAAACCGGTTTTCTTGGCCCTGGAAGGGCCGAGCCGCAGGCGACTGCGGGTAGGATTCTTACAGCAGCTTTCCTGGCTGCTGCGAATGTCAAGCGTACAGGCAATATGGCAGTGTGACGGCATTGCCGTCACACTGACCATGCACCCGCAAGCGATTGTAAATACTGCACTTGCCGATGTCACCATATCCCAGGGTAGCACAACGGCTACCTTGGGAACCTTCACTGTAACTCTTCGTGAAGACTTCATCGTCCCCCCGGAGGTGATACAAGCCCTCAAACAAAAGGCTAGTGTTAAGCACTAGCCTCCATCCCCCACCCTGCCATACCCCTGGCTACACGCCAGGTGCGGTTTGGCCCGGGTGGGGGCTTTTTTATACCGGATTAATCCTCTGCTAGCACGGCCTTCAGTTTCTCGATCAGCTCTACCGGTGTGGGGTTGATACCGTTCAGAATAGCCGTATAAATACTTGCAAAGTCCGCCAGCACGCTCGCCCACAGCATCTGGGCCAGCACCGTATCACCCTGCAGGCTCACCACATTAGCCTTGGGGCGCTTACCGCTTAGCAGCCGCTCGCTGGCCACAAAGCGCTTTTTAATCCGCTCATGCTCGAACTGGCTTACTAAGTCGAACACAGCAAATGGCTTTTCGACCGGGTGGCTCGCCCAGCCCATAAATTCATTGTGGTTAAATTCTGGCAGCTCGTTGCAAAAGGCCACATTCTTGGCGTTTTCGTTCCAGCTAATCTTCCACTTATAAGCCACCGGTGCCATAATATGCCCGGCGTAAAAAATAGCCGTTTTACCAACGCTGCTGAGTGCAATTTGCTTAGCGGCGTTTTGCTCGGTTGGTACACTCGCCAGCCATTGGCGGCTCTCTGCCTGTAGCCAGTCACTGTAGCTGGCAACCTGATTGTAGTAATCCTCACTACACACGCCAAAGTGGCTAAGCATCTTCAGCACAGCGCGCACGCCATAGAGCGTGGTCATGCGTGGCTGCATACCGCTTGGCAGCACCGCGTTGCACACATCCTGGGCCTGGGCGTCTTCGAGCAGCTTACCACCGCTGGCGATCACCGCCACCGGCGCACCGCTGCTCATAGCTTGCTGGTAGCAGCTCAGTGTTTCCTCGGTGTTGCCAGAATAACTACTTGCAATCACCAGAGTGTTGTGCCCAACGTAGCCTGGCAGCTCGTAGGTGCGGCACACTTCGATGCTCACACCCAGCACCGGCTCCAGCCAGTTCTTCACTAGCAGTGCTGCCAGTGCCGAACCACCCATACCAGCTACCACAACGTTGTTGATTTTACGGTGATCATGTGCAGCGTTGTAAATTTCTACCTTAGCTGCCGCTTGCTGCCACTGATTGGCGGCTACCTCGAGCGCCTGTTGTGGATCGCGTTGTTGTATAATTTTACTATCATCCAGCATATTCACCCTTCTTTCATATTGCTTATGTCTACGTACAATGATACAATATTTATAGAAAGAATGTAATACACAATTAGGGGTGGGGATGAATATTCAACCAGACGACAATCAATCCAACAACATGGCCACTGCGTTGGCTGGCGCACCAAATTCGCCAACCCAAAGCAAAAAGCAAGCCGCCACAGCGGCCGCAAGTACTAACGTAAAGAAGAGTGAGGATGGTCACGTGCAATTAGACGATGTAAAAATGGCAGCAATTACTGGGCTTCGCCCGTTGGTTGATAAATTGGTATTACCAACCGAAGAGAAGTTCGATACGTACCTGTTGTTAATCCGTACAACAGACGACGAAACCTTGATCGCGCCGGCTCACGAAATCGCCCGCCAGATCGAGGACCCAAGCCGCCGCGCTATGGCACTGCTCGATATCATTAAGGAAATCGACTACCTAGCGAATAAATCAAGCGCGCAAACCAACAGCTAAATCCTTATATTCTTTCCACGTGTAAAACCACTCGCCTACCCAGCGGGTGGTTTTAGGTTGGCTGGGCTACCCTGCCCAAGATACCGGAATGTTCACACCGCATCACGCGCACGGGCTGGCACGCCGAACTCTACGCGGCTTGCTTAACCGGCGCAATTGCCTGGGCGCGCCATGCGTCATCGCGCGCCATAGGGAGCGGCGGCAGACTGTAGGTAGCCGGGTGCACCAGGTAGCGGGCAAAGTCAACGCCAGCAAAGTTTTCAAACCGGCGCACGGTGGCCGGGGATACACTAGCCTTGCCCTGCAAGTAGCGCCGCACCAGGGAGTAACTCTTTTTGTTCATGGCGTGGTAAATTGGCGTTAGCTCGGCGTCATCCATAAAATCCTGCCAAAAGTGGTGGGCGTTCTTTTGATTCTTGGTGCGAATATACAGGTGTGATACAACTTGGTCCACGGGGGCGTAAATACTATAGCCAGCCGCAAAAAGGCGCAAACTATGGACAATCTCTTCGCCGATAAAGCAAATGCTCGGCTCGTACGGCACCTCCACACAGGCGGCACCGGGCCCAAACTGGAACCCACCGGCCGCAAAAGCAGCCAGCTGCGGCGTGGTTGCACCGCTAATAGCGCTGCCAAAAAAGATTGGGATATTCCCCATAAACATATCGTGTACAATGAGCCGGTTAGGCAAGCTTTCGATAAAGACTTCGTGGTCATTATCATCATACTTAAAGGCCGGCGGGTAGGCGGAAAGAATCGCGCGCGGGTTATTGCAGCGTTGCCATTCGGCCACCAAGCGCTCATCCCACCCCTTGGCAAACCGCATGTGCGAATCTATCTGTAGGTAAAAATCCTCGCCCTTATACTGGCGGTCGGTAATATTGCGGGCCACCCCCACACCGCGTGAATCGCGCCACCAAATATCGGCAATCCGAAACCGCGGGTCGTGGGCATACTGGGCAATTTGGCCATGGGTTTCGGGGCCATCCTGGCTGGCAATGCCAAAGCGCAAACGCTCCGGGTGGGCAGCATAGGCCAGGCACGAAGCAATGGTTTTTGGCAGCTCGTCGTCCCGGTAACTGGCGATTTGCACAAAGATGGTATACATACTCTTATTATAGCAGATGCTTGACCCCGCGCGGCGAGCGTTATATAATACCCATACATTGGCAACCCGGCCAATTGTTCTTTTTCTAGGAGGAAAGACTATGTCTGTTCTTTTTGTAAAAAATTCTGACGATCTCGCTCATTACGGCACCACTGCTGTAATGTTTGACGACATCATGGTTAATGGTGCGTCAAACGAAATATTGTTTGATGAAAACATTGTGCAAGGAATTACGCACATTGTTTTTGCGCAAAAGGAGGTGATATTTTTGCAAAAAGAACTCAAGCAGCTGCATCAGCTACTTGAAAACATGGGGGCCACGTCCCCGGTTCTTCATATAACTACCAACGTCGGGTCTGCCAGGCCCGCGCAAACTCTGCGCGACTACCTGGCCAAGTAACCCGAAAACCCACCCCGTATAACAGGGGTGGGTTCTTTCTTTGTGGGTCTACTACCCACTAGTGCCTGAGCTAGGCTACGTAGTCAGCCGGCCCAGATACAGCCACGGGGCTGGTGTCTATACTACATCATCCCCATGCCGGGCATACCGCCGCCCATGCTTGGTGCGGCTGGTTCCTTTTCTGGTACGTCAACGACCAAGGCGCCCATGGTTGCTGCCGTAGCCGCAATCGAAACGGCATTCTGGATGGCTTCCTTAGTAACGCGGGCAGGGTCAATCACGCCAGCCTTCTTCACGTCCACCAGGCCAGCTTCTGGCTGCATAACGTTCACACCCTGGCCTGGCTTGGCGTCCTCTACCTGGGCAAGCAGGGCTTGGCTATTGAGGCCAGCGTTGGTGGTAATCTGCACGAATGGCTGCTTAAGGGCGTTCTTCAGGATAACCTTACCAGCGCTGCGCGAATCGGTACCATCAGCTGCAATGCTACCAGCCAGGTTCACCAGTGTAACGCCGCCGCCGGCTACAATACCTTCGGCCAAGGCTGCCTTGGTTGCAGCAACAGCGTCGTCAACGCGAAACTTCTTCTCGTCGATTTCTGTTTCGCTGGCACCACCTACCTTAATAACGGCAACCTTACCACTCAGGGCTGCGGCGCGCTGCTCGTACTGCTCGCGGTCGTAGCTGCTGGTGGCGTTTTCGGCCTGCATGGTGATTTGGGCAATGCGGGCCTCGACGGCGTCTTTGCTACCGGCGCCTTCTATAATAGTGCTTTCGTCCTTGCCAACGATCACCTTGCGGGCAGAGCCAACTACCTCCATACCAGTGTTATCGAAGGTCATACCGCGCTCTTCGCTCACAACCGTTGCACCAGTCAGCACAGCAATATCTTCAAAGACTTCCTTGCGGCGCTCGCCAAAGCTTGGGGCTTTAATGGCGACGCTATTAAACACACCCTTGAGTTTATTCAGCACCATAATGCTCAGAGCTTCGCCCTCAACTTCCTCAGCAATCAGCACTAGGTCCTTCTTGCCCGCTTGGGCGAGCTTTTCAAGGATTGGTGCAACGTCCTGAATGCTGGATAGCTTCTTATCCGTTACCACCACGGCTGGCTTTTCGAACACAGCTTCTTGGCGGTTAACGTCCGTTACGAACAGCGCACTGGTAAATCCGCGGTCAATACTAAAGCCTTCTACCACTTCGCTTTCCATTTCGAGCGCTTGGCCGGCTTCGACAGTTACCACGCCGTCCTTGCCGATCTTGGCAATCACCTCGGCGATCAAATCACCAATCTCTTGGCTACCGGCAGAAATCGTCGCTACTTCGGCCACGCGGCTTGGCTTGCCTTCGATTGGCTCGGTTAGCTTTTCTAGCTCGGCCACCACTTCGCGGCCAGCTTCTTCAATCCCCTTGCGCAGTTCCTGCGGGTTGTGGCCAGCGGCAATCAGGCGGTTGGCTTCCTTCAGGATGTTGTAGGTGAGCACCGTTACCGTGGTGGTACCATCACCAGCTACCTTGTTCAGCTTATTAGCAGCTTGCTTAATCAGCTCAGCGCCAACTTTGTAGCCCAGGGTTTCATCGTCGTTTTCGGGCAGGTCTACACTGTCGGCTACCGTTACACCATCGTGCGTCACGGTCGGTGCGCCGTAGCTTTTGCTGACTACCACATTACCGCCCTTGGGGCCGTAGGTTACCTTAACGGCATTGTATAGGGCCTCGGCGCCGCCTAGTACGCGAGCGCGGGCATCATCACCGTAAAAAACTTTTTTCGCCATTGTCGTTCTCCTTCCTATACTGTTGCCAGTACGTCATCTTCCTTCACAATCAAATATTCCTGGCCGTCTACCGTTAGCTCGGTGGTGGTGTATTCCTTGTACACAATAGTGTCACCCACCGCGACTGCCGTTACCTCTGGGCCAACTGCTACCACTGTGGCAAGCACTGGTTTTTCTTTCGAGCTTTCGGGCAAGAATAAGCCACTGGCCGTTTTTTCTTCCGCCTGCTTGCGGGTTGCAACCACGCGGCTAGCCAGCGGTTTGATTGGTGAACTCATGTTGGGTGTTCCTCCGTGTTCGTTTAATTAACTATGTAACCCCATTGTACCCAAAACAGTTAGCACTTGCAAGGGTAGAGTGCTAATTTGCGCGCCTCTGCTTGTAGGACCTGGTATTATAACGGGTGTAACGGCGTGTGCTGGCGCTGCTATAATTCCAGTAAAAAGAAAGCCCCGAGCCGTGAAGCTCGGGGCGATTGACATGAGAGTTAGGAGCGCTTACGCTGCACGAGCAGCGCTGCTCCGCCAAGAAGGGCCAGACCGGCCATAGCGAGTGCGGTTTGCACCCCGCTAACGCCGGTATTGGCGAGTGCCGTACGGCTCGCAGCCTGAGGCTGCGGAGCCGGCTGGTCAGCGGGCGCCTGGTGGGCAACCGGCGTAATGGCCGGTGCAGCCACCGGGGCCTGCTGCACGGGCGCAGCTGGGCGAGCCGGTGCCGGCGTTACCTTGCTGCTACCAGCAGCCGAACCGGCGGCAGAACCGGTAGCACTTCCCCATCCAAACAGGAAGGGGAAGCAGCTCAGCAGCCAACTGTTACCGCTGCTGAGTGCAGCGGTAATCAGTCGGCTGCTAGATCCAGCAGCACTACCGAAGTAGTTGCTGGAGCTGCTGCTGCCACCCTTGCCACCGCCACTGCTTGAGCCTGGCGCAGGCTCAGTGGTAGCGGGCGGCTTAGGGGTGCTGGTTGCTGGCGTGGTCGTCTTGGAAGACGACGGCGCAGGTGCCGGCTTGCTGCTGCTCGGCTTGGCAGGTGTGCTCGGCGTCGAGGACGGTGCTGGCGGTGTGGTTTTTGGCGCCGGTGGCAGAGCCTGCCACGCGGTACCGCCACCGCCGAACACGAATGCCTTGGCATTCCACGGCTTACCGGCAATAGTGCCGGTATCGCCGTAGTAATGCAGCCCGCGGGCTTCATCCACTAACCCCTTATTCAGGGGTCGTGCCCAGCCGTCTACCTGAAGCCAGGTGTTGGCGGGCACATTGGTGAACGTCACCGTCCACTCGGTGGTGCTGCACTGCACATCGGCCTTAACATCGAGCTTTTGGCCGATTTGAGCTTTATTGCTCTTTCGGCCCTTATTCTCGAATGCTGCTGGGCGCAGCGAGTCGCACAAAAACTCGCTGTTGCCATCCGTAATTTTATCGCTAAAAGTTACGGATGACTCATTGCTTACCAGCCATAGCTGGTAAGCAATCTGCCCGCGGCCATTTTCGAACGATGCCCACTTTTCGTGGGCCCCAGCCTCGCGAGGAGGTTGGCAGTCTTCGGCGCCACAGTCCAGCACGCGGTTACCCACCGCATGGGTTTTGGAAACCCCGTTGAAATCCGTGATGATCGAAAGATCACCGGTTTCAACTTGGCGGACACCTGTATAAATGTTAGCCGTCCAATGGCTAACATTTTCCTCAAAGCGGAAGGTAGCGCGGCCGGCGCTGGCCTCAATCGTTCCAACCTTACGGTTGGAATCTTTCAGGAAAATGTCATAGACACCTTCTTGAAAATTGAGGGCCGAATTTTCGGGGAAGGTAGCCGTAGCCACTTCCCCGGCCTCCATGCCGCAGCCGGCGAAGGTCACATTGACCTTGCTCCAGCTGCGGAGGACTTGGCCTCCTTCAACCGACACCGCGGGGGTGCACTCGCGTGCACCCTCCGCGGCGGGGCCGGCGACCGGCTTACCCGGGTCCGCCGCTGGAGCGGGATTGGGCTCAGGCTTGGGAGCCGCGCTGGGCTCCGCTGCCTGATCCTTGGACGGCGATGCGGAGGCCGCTGGGGCCTGCGTCACCGTCCCTGGAGGCAACGTGGTGGTAGTGTCTACAGCCTCGGGGGCCGGGGACACCGTTTCAACCACCGGTTCCTCCTGGGCACCAGCAGTCGGGGTTAAAACCCCGACTCCAAGCACAATAGCAGCCGCGGTTGCGGCCACTTTTTTGATAACGCTCATTCGAGCTCCTATCTCTCTCGCCCCCTCTTTTTATTTAAGAAGGGGCACTTGTACAAGAACGTCTGCTCCTGGTGCACCACCTGTAACCACACATAGTCACAGGTTTTTAGCACACACTAACAGAACAGATAAGTAGACTATAGTACAATCTTTAGCAAAAGTCAATAACTTTTTATAATTATTTTGCTGCTGTAGCATGCCTACCCACGTGACCCAGCCTGGCCAACAGGGGTAACGAGCCATATGACCCACTTATATGTACCTTGCCACAAAGGCATAATTATTCTATAATGCAAGCATTGCGCGCATCCGCCGCATGTACATTCTACGGGTGTTTGCTTTGTTTTGAATATCCGTACAACCCAGGAGGGTTTTGTGACGTATAAGACAGTAGAGACGATTACGAGCCATATCGTACAGGATATTATCCTGTATACACTATGGCTACACCCCCGGGGTAGCCAGGCTTTTAACGAAGGCCTGGCACGTGAGCTTAAACTCACGTACCCGGACACTCACTACTTAACCATTGAAGCCAACGCTTTCGATGGCTTACCACCAAACACCCGAGAGGAGGTGATAACATACCTCGTTAAGGAGGGATTCACACTAAGTGGTATCTAGCCCTCCCCTACCCCTGCCCCGCATGTATAATCACACACCCGGGCAGGGGCTTTTCTTGCCCTCTACCATAATACATGGTATAGTAGCAAAGCTATTATCCACCTATATAGAAAGGGGGTGATGGCCATTACAGCCGTCACCAATAGCAACCACGGGCGGCGCCTCCGCTACGAGGTGCTACCCGCCTTCGACACAAGGGGCTACCCCGCTGCGCCCGAACCCGGTGGCACCATTAAGGTGCGTACCGGCTGGCGACTCGGCGGTATGCCCCGCACCGGCCCAACACCACTGCGGACGCACACTATTACCGTGCGCTACAGTGACCCGTCGGGGTCAGATGGGCTAACGCGTGTGAATGGTACCGTTGAATTTGGTGAGATCACCTGCGATTGTATCGTCACGTACAACGCAGGTGCTGCCGAACGCCAAACCGGCGTGCTTACCATCGCGTTCGTCTAGCCCAATACCCCCGCTTATAGCAAGCGGGGGTATTTTAACGAGGTGGCCCCAGTACATAACCCTACCTACCCAACACACCAGGTTTGTTGTATGATAAGGGCACTACGGTAGACTAAGGAGTAAAAGTATGAAGAAAGTTTTAGTAATCGTAAGCACGCAGCCGGCGGATGAGACGAGCTTTCATTGGCATGGCCTCAGCGAATGGCTGGGCCGCCTGCTTGATAATGTAGACGTGACGATTACCGCCCTTGACCAGCTGGTATATGTGGCCGATGGCGAACGCTCCGCCATCTACCACCCTACCGAGGGGTACGATATTGCCGACTTTGATTTGGTGCTGCTGCGTAAGGTGGGCGACGCCATAGAATACGGCATCGCAGTGGCACACTATTTGCACCTAAAGGGTGTGCCGTTTACCGATAGCTACTTGCTGACCGAAGGCCGGGGCAAGCTAGCCTGCGCGTTTGCACGGCAAGAGCACTTCCGCACGCCGCGCACTATCTACGCGAGCCAGCAACATTTGGCAGCCGCGGTCAAAAATAGTAGCCTGCAGTTCCCGCTTATTATGAAGGCTGATCTCGGCAGCAAGGGCAATAATAACTTTTTGGTGCAGTCGTTCCAGCATATGGATGATATTCTACAGGACCTACGCGATGTGCCCATGATCATCCAGGAATATATTCCAAACAACGGCGACTACCGGTTCCTGGTGCTTGGGCATAAGCTACGGCTTGTTCTGCTGCGCAAGGGCAAGGAGGGCTCGCACCTGAATAATACCTCGCAGGGTGGCACGGCCACGATAATTGATTTGAAGGATATCCCGAGCGATGTGATCAAAATCGCCGAGCAGGCCGCCAAGGCGGAGCGGCTTGAAGTGGCCGGTGTGGATATTATTCAGGATACCTCAACTGGCGAATACTACATTCTAGAAGTCAACCGGGCGCCACAAATCGCCACTGGCCTGTGTAACGACCAAAAAATGCTCGCTTACAGCACCATGATTGCTGAATACCTAGCCACAGGCAAAGAATAAGGCCGCTTACCAATACAGCTATACTTAGTGCCACAGAGTGCCCACGCTACCTAGGTGGGCGTATCTGTGGTGCTGGCTGCAGACTGGCGCAGCAGTTCACGCACAACCTGGCCATCGTTCCACGGTTGGCGCTGGCCATTAATAATACGGAACTGCTCGTGCCCCATGCCGGTAATAAGCACCGTATCGCCAGGGCGGGCTACTTTAAGCGCAGCTGCAATGGCGGCCCGGCGGTCAGCGATTTCTTCCGTCTTGGCCTGGGCGCCCTCCTTAGTAATACCCTGCATCAAAGCCTGGCGGATCACGCCGGGGTCTTCGTTATAACTTTCTTCATCCGTCACAAATATACGGTCAGCCAGCCGGGCAGCAATCCCACCCATAATTGGGCGCTTGGCCTTGTCCCGGTCACCCGTAGCACCAAATACCAGTAGCACCCGGCCCTTGGTAATTCGTTTGGTGGATGCTAGCAGCTGCTCCAGCGCATCCGGTGTGTGGGCATAATCCACAATCACATCGTAGGCCTGGCCAGTAGCAATACGCTCAAACCGCCCAGGCACGCCCTCTAGGTTTGCCACGCCGGTGATGATATCCTGGCTACTCACCCCCAGCAGGTGCGCCACACTGGCCGCCGCCGCCATGTTGTATATATTAAACATTCCGGGCAGGTAGGTAGCCAGTTCCACTGGTGCCTGGCCATCGAACTCCAGGCGGGCCTCACTGCCCTTTTTATATAGCTTAGTGTGGGCTATACGGGCATCGGCGTCAGCGTCGCGGCCGTAGGTTATTTTTTGCTCGCTGGCGTGGTATTTATCAAAAAAGGCAAACCACTCATCATCCCGGTTCAGCACAATGTAGCGCGGTGTGCGGGCGAATAACTTACCCTTCGCCGCCGCGTACTGCTCCATCGTCTTATGGTAGTCTAGGTGGTCTTGGGTAAGATTAGTCATGGCTGCAACCTCAATCGGCACACCGTCAAGCTTGTGCTGATCCAGTGCGTGGCTGGTGATTTCGAGCACCACATAGTCCACATGGGCATCGCGGGCCTGGGCAAAAAACTGCTGCATACGGGCGGTGCTGCCGACTGTGGCGTTCAGGTCATTTAGCTGGCGCTGGCCATCAATCTCAATCAGCGCGGTCGAAAACATCGCCGTGCGGTAGCCACCAGCCTTTAAGATTTCGTTAATGTAATTAATGGTCGTGGTTTTGCCATTGGTGCCAGTCACGGCAATCACGCGCAGCTGCCTAGCTGGGTTGCCGTAGCGTGCTGCCACCAGGGCAATGCGGGCGCGGCGGTAGGCTTCTTCCAGCCCACGAACGGCGCGGGCGGGTAGCAGCGCACGAATCTGTTTTACAAGAGTATCTTTCATGTTATTAGTATAGCATTGCTTGGGCGGTTTTGGGCTATATTCTTTGGCCGGCATGCGGTAGGCGTTTGGGCCCGGGTTTGCTATACTTATGGTATTGTGAGGATTTTGGGCATAGAGAGCAGTTGTGACGAAACTGCCGCTGCCGTAGTAGAAGACGGCCAGCGGCTGCTTAGTAATGTGGTGCATTCACAGATTGATATTCACGCCAAGTATGGCGGTGTCGTGCCAGAGGTTGCTGCCCGCAGCCATGTAGAGGTCGCCACCGCGGTAGTCAGCGAGGCACTCACCCAGGCCAGTTGCGGCTGGGATGATATCGATGCAATTGGCGTTACCTATGCGCCGGGGCTGTCTGGCTCGCTGCTGATTGGTAGCATTACGGCTAAGACAATCGCCCTTATTAAGCGTAAGCCGCTCTACCCTATTCACCATGTCGAGGCCCATGTGTATGCTAATTTTATCACCCAGCAAACTGGTAGTGGTTTAGCGTTGCCGGCCCACGGCCCGCAGTTCCCACTACTAGCGCTGATTGTATCCGGCGGGCACACCCAGCTGGTATTATTCCACGGCCACGGTGACTTTCGCTTGCTTGGGCACACTCAGGATGACGCCGTGGGCGAAGCTTTCGATAAGGTCGCCAAAATTATCGGTCTCCCCTACCCTGGCGGGCCCAGTATTGCGGCGGCTGCGCCTAGCGGTGATGCCCATGCTTACCGGCTGCCAATCGCGCGGCTGCAGAACCCGTATGATTTTTCGTTTTCTGGCCTTAAGACGGCCGTACTGCGCCTAGCCCAAAGTATCACTGGCGTGGACCATACCTTTCCCTCACACCAGCTGGCAGAGCGCTTAAGTAAGCAGCAGCAGATGGATATTGCGGCGAGCTTTCAGTACACCGCCGTGCGTACACTAGTGCAGGCGACCCAGCGTGCCTACCGCGATTACCAACCGGCTAGCGTTGTGATTGCCGGCGGTGTGGCCGCCAATACCGAACTACGCCAGCAGCTGCGCCAGGCCATTGACGAACCTATCGAATACGCACCTATGCAGCTCTGTACGGACAACGCGGCCATGGTGGCCGCCCTCGCCTACTATCGTAGCCAGCAGCAGCAACCGGTGGACCCATACAACCTCGAAACCTACCCCAGCCTAAGTATGGACGCTGAGCCACCAGCCCACGCGCCCATCACCAGCTTTGCGTAGGAGTACATGCCGTGTGGCGTGTTACGTTGTAATTAATACATTATTTAAGGAGTTTTATGCACTATTTACAATCCCCCGCTTGGGCCGCCTTCCACACCGCCCTGGGCAACAAAACCTTTATTCGCAGCGGTGAGGGCTGGCACTACCTTGCGATTCTCGATTCTGAATCGTCACGCATCACCCGCCTGTACTGCCCCTATGGCCCCCAGGCTGAGGACGAGCATTCACTTGGTGTGGCGCTGGAATCACTGATGGCACTGGCTCGTAGCCAAGGTGTTATGTTTGCCCGCGTACAGCCGCTTGGCACACCAGTTACCGAACGTACTATGCGCCGCCATGGCCTGGTTAAGGTTGACTACTCACAGCCTAGTCTTACCTGGCAGCTTGATCTCTCCCCTTCTACCGATGAACTCGTTGCGGCCATGAAGCAGAATAACCGTAGCATTTACCGTAACTATACTAAGAAAGGCATGAGCTACCGCCGCAGCACCAACCCGCGCGATATTCCAACACTTATGAAGCTGCTGCGTAGTGTCGAGGAGCATAATGGCATCACCTTCCATAGCGATGATTACTTTACTACCCAGTTTGCCACTTTGCTAGAGCAAAACGCTGGCTCGCTGCACTTTATTGATTACGAGGACTCCCCCATTGCGGCGGCATTCGTTTACGAAGGCCCCAGCACCAACTACTACGCCTACGCTGCCGCTACCTACGAGCACCGCAAATTGAATGCCCCCACTGCCCTACTAGCCGAAATCATTTTTGATGCCAAGCGCCAGGGCAAGCAGCTGTTTGATTTTTACGGCATTACCGACAGCACCGATTCTTCTCACCGCTGGGCTGGCTTTACTCGCTTTAAAAAGTCATTCGGTGGGCACCAGCAGTTCCTAAGCTACACTTACGATATGCCTGTTAAAACACTGCAGTACAAAAGCTACCAAATCGCTCGCAAGCTCCGTAGCTTGCAGCGCTAACACCGTGCTATAATACCAGCAAGTCAAGCACGGCCGCTACTATATGCCGTGTTTTCACGTGAATAATAAGGAGTACATATGAAACTAGCCAAAGCCTATGAGCCGGCTCAATACGAGCCAGATATCTACGCCATGTGGGAAACCGCAGGTGTGTTTAACCCCAAGCCAGCTGGGCAAGGTGAGCCATTCAGCATTGTTATGCCGCCGCCCAACGCCAATGGGAATCTACATATTGGCCACGCACTAACCATGAATTACCAGGATATTTTGGTGCGCTACCACCGCATGAAGGGGGATAATGCTGTCTATTTACCAGGGGCAGACCATGCCGGTTTTGAAACCTGGGTCGTATACGAGCGTGTTCTAGCAGAGCAGGGGAAGAGCCGGTTTGATTTTTCACGTGAACAACTCTACAGTCAAGTATGGGACTTTGTCGAAAAGCAGCGCGGTAATATGGAACTCCAACTACGCGCCCTGGGTGTTGGTGCCAGCTGGGATAATTTAACCTTTACATTGGACGACAAAGTTATCGATACCGTGTACGCGACCTTCCGCAAGATGTGGGATGATGGCCTGATTTACCGGGGTGAGCGCATCGTCAACTACAGCACCGCCTACCAAACCAGCTACTCTGATATCGAGGTAAATTACAAGGAAGAAGAAGGCAAGCTATGGCAGATTGCCTACCCCCTTATCGATAAAATAGGGGAGATTGTAGTCGCCACAACCCGGCCAGAAACAATGTTCGGTGACGTTGCTATTGCCGTTCACCCAGATGATGAACGCTACAAACACTTGATTGGCAGCCATGCTTTACTACCGCTGACGCAGCGCGAAATTCCGATTATTGCTGATGAGTACGTCGATGCTAACTACGGTACCGGCGTGGTTAAGATCACACCGGCGCACGACCCGAACGACTTCGAGGTCGGCCAGCGTCATAATCTAACACCGCTGCAGGTGATTGCTTTTGATGGCACTATGATTAATGTACCACCAAGCTTTGCTGGTCTGAATGTAGAAGAAGCACGCACTAAAACCATTACGCTGCTGAAAGGGGAGGACCTACTGCGTGGCGAAACTACCATTACTCATACCGTTGGTTACGATTACAAGAGTGGTTTGCCAATTCAGCCAATGATTAAAGAGCAGTGGTTTGTAAACGTTAAACCATTGGCAGCGCGCGCTATTGAGTGCCTTGAGCGCGGCGAGATTACCTTCACACCTGAAAGCAAGCGTGGCGTGCTGATTGAATATCTTAAAAACTTGCGTGACTGGAATATTAGCCGCCAGATCCCCTGGGGCATCCCAATTCCTGCCTTTGTTAATAAGCAGGATGGTAACGACTGGATCTTTGACACGCGCGTTGACCAGAAAGAAATCGTAGTAAATGGCACAACATATATACGCGAGGAAGACACCTTTGATACTTGGTTTAGTAGTGGGCAATGGCCATATATCACGACCGATGCCCTTACCGAGGGGAGTGAGCTCCGGCAATTTTACCCCACCAGTGTGATGGCAACCGGCGCCGATATTCTATTCCCGTGGGTGTCGCGCATGGTGATGCTGGGGCTTTACCGCACTGGTCAGGTACCCTTCCGGCACGTGTACTTTAACGGCCTGGTGCTCGACGAAAAGGGCCAGAAGATGAGTAAATCAAAGGGTAACGTCATTAACCCAATCGAAATTGTGAGCGAATACGGCAGCGATGCCTTGCGCCTGGGGATTGTATCCAGCCGCAGTGCTGCCCAAAACCAAGCGCTATCGGTTAGTAAAATTGTAGCGGGGCGCAATTTCTGCAACAAGCTGTGGAATATGAGCCGATACACACTAAGTAAACTTGGTGACGAACCCGTATCGCCGCACCAAGCCGCACCACAAACGCCAGCTGAGCACTGGATCGCCAAGCAGCTTAGTAACGGCGCAGCTGCTGTGGCACAGCACCTAGAAAACTTCCGCTTTGCCGAGGCAGGGGAGACCGTGTACCACGTTATTTGGGACGACGTAGCCGACTGGTATATCGAGGCCAGCAAGGTCAGCCAAAACCCTGCCTTTATGGCCTGGGTGCTGGAAACCTGTTTGCGCCTTGCCCACCCGTTCGCACCGTTTGTGACTGAAACAATCTGGCAAACACTGCCGTGGGTGAATTCACTCCTAGCTGGTGAAACCTGGCCAGAGTCACTGGTGTACAGCCCAGAGCAGGTGAGTGAGTTTGCTGATATTCGCACCTTGGTCGAGGAGGTTCGCAACGCAGCCAGCAGTCTACCAGGCAGTAAACGCTACGATCTACTGCACCGCGGTGATGATTTTGTAGCCCAGCACGCTGATACGATTGCTCACCTTGGCAAGCTGAAGGCAGTCACAGCCAGTAATGAACCATTTGGCCTTAAGTTAGCAGCTAGTACGCACCACGCATGGCTAGCGGTGGATGAAGCCACGCTATACGAGCACCGCACCAATTTGCAGGCGCGGCTAGAATCCGCCCAGGCACAGCTGGCAACACTGCATGCCCGGCTAGCGAATCAAAACTATCGCGCCAAGGCACCAGCCCATTTGGTAGCCGAGACCGAACTGCAGCATCACACAACACAGCAGCTAGTGGAGCGTTTGCAGGCAGAGCTAAGCGCGCTTGGCCAGTAGGGGAGGGAAGCGCGTTGTAGCCATAGCGAGCGCCTCGTCACCCATATGCCATATTAAAACCACCGAGCATACGGCTCGGTGGTTTGGTGTATCAGATACGAAGTTGTACGGTATATTGGAAACTGCGTGGTTCCCAAGCGTGAATATGATCACGCCAGATGCGGTGGGCCAAACGCCGGTGCAAGCGGTGGCGGCGTTTTTCGCGCGGGTCTACGCTCTGTAAACTTGCACTATCGTGGTGAGTATGCTGATGCGCGGTAGGGCCCTCGGCTTTGTGGTGACTGCTGCCAACATCAGTCTGTGCCTGAGCCGGGCGGGCTAGGGCATAGCTCGTCGCTTTATCGAGATTGCTGTCGTGCCAGAAAATACCCAGGGCAACGCAGCCAACCAGTATAGTTGTGGTGGTATGTACGATGATATGGTGCATTGTGTTTATCTTACTATGTTAGGTAGTGATGCTCATATACTACCACATGTTATAAATAATGTCAACTGTATGCTCCTACACCCCTACGTTTGGAGGTAGCAGATGCGGTTATATTACCAGCGTAATACACCACTACACACTAACTATGGTGGTAGGGTCCACCGCGGCAGATTTCCTGGGCACGATATAATTGTTCAATCAACACTAAGCGCACCAACATATGGGGTAGTACTAGCCGGGAGAGTGACCACACCATATCAGCACGGGCATGCATGGTTTCATCCACCCCATAGGCGCCGCCAATCACCAGCACAACCGGGCGTTGCGCCACTAGACGCTCGATGTGTGCAGCCAGTTGCGGCGAACTAAACTGCTGGCCGGTTTCGTCCAGCAACACTACATACTCGCCCGGGCGAATACGCTGCAGAATCTGGCGCGACTCTGCCTGGCGCGCCGCCGCGCCGCGCAATGTGGAATGCGGCACCAGCACCCACTCGGCGGTAAATGGCGGGCGTAAGCGCTGGCTATAGCGCTCAATACCTGGGCGCAGCCACGACTCATGCTGCCTGCCAACACTAATGATACGCATTAGCTACCGAGCCGGTCTTTCATACGTAGGCGCCCAGCCATAGCAGCCAGCGCTTGGTGGTCTGGCTCGTCGTTCGTGCTCGGCCGGTGGTAAAATTCCTCTACTGTATGAAAGGGGATGATGTGCACATGAGCGTGGGGCACATCGGTACCAATAATTTGCTGGCCTACATACGGCACGCCCAATACCTGACGCACATGGCGGGCAACCCGGCGGGCGGTTGCCATCACAGCCTGGTACTCCTGGGGTGGCAAGTCCCACATAAATTCAATTTGCGTTTTTGGCACAACCAGCACATGCCCGGGCGCCACGGGGTGAATATCCAAAAAAGCCAGTGTGAGCTCGTCCTCGTATATCTTATGGCAGGGGATATCACCCTGTATAATCTTGGTAAAAATCGATGCTTCCATACCCCTAGTATACCACCGGGGTGGTGGGTAAGCGAGCAGGGGGTAGGGCCGGCTAGCCCTGAATCAGCCCTATAGTCACACGTAACCACAACAAAACCAGCACCCTGCTTATAGCAGAATGCTGGTGTTATTCAGTGCACATTTGGCGGAGGAGGGGAGATTCGAACTCCCGCTACAGGTCTCCCCGTACTAACGATTTAGCAAACCGTCCCCTTCAGCCACTTGGGTACTCCTCCATATGGATTTATGTGCGAGTTACAGGCATTTTACCACCTGAACATCACCCATTATAACACAGCTTTTTTGCTAGACAAACAGATTGTGCTTTGCTACAATAGTCTTAACATGGCATAATAAGGAACAAATGACACACATGAAGAAAGTACTCATATCATTTCTAGCACTGGCAACGATTGGCCTAATTAGCTTTGGCACACCACAGCTAGCTGCAGCGCAGTGGAATAACGGCGTGCAAGGCGGGGCAACATCTGCGCGCGGTGTTGATCAACCAACCGAACTATTTGGCGACGGCGGCATGTTCCAAAAGGTAAGCAATATTCTGCTCTATATCATTGGTGCAGTTAGCGTTATTATGATTATCTTTGGCGGTTTCCGTTACGTTACCTCTGGTGGTAACTCAGATAACATCACCACCGCTAAGAATACCATCCTATACGCAATTGTTGGTATTGTAGTTGCGCTACTGGCTTATGCGGCGGTGCAGTTTGTTATTACCTCGTTTGCAACAGGTGGTGGCACTGGCACTGGTGCGACTGGGTTCTAGCTAATACTTAGCCTAGTACAAAGCAACCGCCTTCCTACTGAGGGCGGTTGCTTTTATATGTCCTTTTGTACCTACATATAAACCCCCCTCTGCCAAGAGGGGGTTTGGTTGCTTAGCACAGCGTATAGCGCTCGGTTAGTACTCGTAGCCAGGGCCGTAATTTGGTTCGTAGCCTTCTGCTAGTTCCTGCTGGATTTTATAATGCCAGCGCAGCATATCAGAATCAAGCGGGTGTACCTCGCGCTTTGGCTGGGGTGTAAAGTGGATTTCGGTGCTGACTGCTAGTTTACCAAGCTGCTCACGGGCATCAGCATGGGTTTCTTCTTCAAAGTGGTTTGGGATCGATTCATGCATCTTCATACCTGGCACTATACACTGTTTATGCTAATTTGTCAATATAGTGTTAGCCCTTGGTGGGCGTCCTTTCACGTGGAAACCTACCCGCTATTGGCCTAGTAGCCGGGATAATAAAACTGCACCCAGCGGGGTGCAGTGACGATACGTGTGGCGGAGAGAGTGGGATTCGAACCCACGGTACGGGTTAGCGCACGCCGGTTTTCAAGACCGGTACCTTCAACCACTCGGTCATCTCTCCATAGGCGGTATTATACCACACTTTGGCGCCTACACCTAGCCAAGCGGCTGGTGCATAATAGCCAGCAGGCTGATATTACCCGGCTCCACACCGGCTGACTGTAGCGCCGCTACCGCTGCCTGCATGGTAGCACCGGTCGTCATGACATCATCTACCAGCACGTAGTGGTAGCCCTGGTAACGGCGCAACCTTGCCTGCCGGACTGTATAAGCACCGTGCTGCTGCCGGAACCGCGCTGCGCGGCCTGCACCAACCTGCTGCGTGCTACCGTGGCGCTGCAGTATGTGGCAGCGCGGCAAGCGGTACTGCCGCGCAAGCTGGCGCACAAGCAAGCCCGTATGGCTAAAACCACGCTGGCGCACATGGTGGTTGCTGGGCGGAATAGGGCACAGGCAGTAGCCCGGCTGGGCCAGCTGGGGGAGTTGCCTTGCCACCAGGCCAGCCAGGGTTTTGCTGACTACCCGCTTATGCTGGTATTTGTAGGCGTGGATTAGCTTTTTAGTGGTGTCGCTCGCCGCAAGCGCCACATATTGGTGCACGCCAGCAAGGCCACAATCTGGCCGCTGGCACCGCCCAGCAGCAAGCATATAACCACATAAACCGCACTGGTTTTGTTGTGATTTTAATATTCCTTTTTTACAACGTTGGCATAAAATTACCCCCATAAAACCACAGCAAATACAGTGGTAGGGGGCTATAGTGGCGAGGAGGCTATCAAGCATTGTGATATTTACAAAATTTACAGCTACTACCTTGATTATACACACCCATTTGTTATACTAAAAGGGACTATTGTCGATAATTGAGCCTAAAAAGTGGAGGACTAAATGGCCCGCAAAAATGATGATTTATTAATTGAAGACGAACTGGCTGCAGCATTTTTAACCGATGAGGATTTGACACCTCCTGTCACGGCAACTGCACCCATGCAGCAACTGCAACCAACCGATGAACCAACCCTGCAAGAAGAACCAGAGGATGAGTTCCCCGGCCAACTGGCAGTTGATGTCTACGAAACCGACGATGAACTTGTAATTAAAGCCCGCACTGCTGGCGTCAACAAAGACGATCTTGACGTAAGCATAAGTGAGGGTATTTTGACGATTAGCGGCACCCTCAGCAGCGGCGACGACACCGATGCAAACAACTGGCATATTCAGGAATGCTATTGGGGCGAATTTAGCCGCACCCTGGCGCTGCCAGTGGCTGTTAAGGAAGACGAGGCACGTGCTGCCCTAAAGGACGGGGTTCTCAGCATTAGCTTCCCGAAGATTCAGCAGGAGCAGGCCAAAAAGATCCAGGTCATGTAGCCCAACATAGGGCAGCTAGACTCATTAGCCAGGCTGGGGGCTCAAGGCCTGGCTAATATATTACCCACAAGCCCAAGCGGGCCCTTTATGCTGCCGCGGCGCTCAGAGCGCCTCACGCGCCTTCTGGCGGTGCGTAGTACTTATCACGCAAGTATCCTCCATCTATAAGCTATATGCAATAAAACACCTCTGGTTTCCCAGAGGTGTTCCCTTATAACCAACCTATCTTTTGCTTAGATTCTAAGCGCCGTCACCATTAAAGGCATTGATAACGAAGCCAACGATTGCGTACGCAAAGATGGCCACCACAATACCCACGACCGCATACATAATGGTATTTTTAGCGCTGGTAACTGCATTTTGGTCACCATTCGAGGTGGTGTACTTAATACCACCAAAGATCAGCATAATCACACTGACGGCACCGATGATGAAGAGCAGCACGTTCGATACTGTCTTAAAGACACCTTGATCACCATCAAGCTGAGCCGGGGTGTTATCGCCACGGGATGATTGGTAACCATTATTTAAGTTCCAGCCGTTCTGAGCCATAGCTGGTGTTGCCATTGGCAGAACAAGTGCGCCTGCTAGCAAGACAGCTGCAAACGGTGTAGCAACTAACGCGCGTTGAAGTTTGTGTACTAATTGTTTCATATCTTCCTTTCGTAGTTTGGTTATAAAGTCTACTCACCCCATATTATATATAAGACTGTGCATAAATGCAAAGCAAAAAGCCGCATTTGGCGCGGCAATTTGCAGGGGTAGTCGGGGTAGTCTAGCTCTGGCTCAGACCCTTGACGACAAAGTCGACGATAGCGTAGGCAAAAATCGCCACGACTAGGCCCACCACCGCGTAGGTGATCGTGTTCTTGGCACTGGTAACGGCGCCTTGGTCACCGTTCGAAGTGGTGTATTTAATACCACCGAAGATCAGCATAATCACACTAATAGCACCGATGATAAACAGCAGCACGTTAGTAATGTTACGGATAATGGTGCTGGCATCGCTATTGCCCGTGTTGGTGCCAGTTTTATCGGCACCCTGGCGAATCGTTTCGGCAGGGCTACCACCGGCCTGGGCAACGGTATTTGTTGATTGCCCCTGCACCATTGGGTCGGCTTGGGCGAACGCGCTTGGGCTTAGTACACCCAGTACCAGCGCAAGGCTCGCGGCGTAGGTAATGACTTTTTTCATATCGTATATACTCCTTTATTAACCTATATATTACCAGATGTTGCGCCGCGGATAGTCAGATCGACAATCACATAGGCAAAAATCGCTACGACTAGGCCCACCACCGCGTAGGTGAGGGTATTCTTGGCAGCACTAACGCGGGCAGCATCACCGCTTGAGGTAATGTAGCGGAACCCACTGTAGATGATCACAATCACCGCAACCGAACCCAGCAGGATCAGCATCACGCGTACGATATTGGCAATCACTGAGTTAATATTCTGGTCGGCGGTTGATGATTTACAAATCGCGCTGTTGGCATTGCCCTTACACGAATCCCACACTTCTACCGCTGCATGAGTCGGAGCGGGGAGGGTCGCGGTGGCTAGTGTTACGCCAACCAGCACGGCTGCTATCGCTTTGACGGTCTTTTGTATCATGGTGTCTTCCTCCTTACACGTTACCAATGACGTACTGCGTAATTGCAAAGGCCATTAATACCACTATTATACCAATTACCGCGTATAGGATGGCTTGGCGAGCCTTTTGCGCTTTGGCGGCATTACCGTTACTGGTGGCAAAAATATAGCCAGCAATGATGATCACAATCACCGCCACCATACCGGTTATGGTATAGACGGTTGTGAGCACGCCAGCAAAGACGTTATCGGCGCTGTGCTTGCGCACGCCAATAGCATCACTATTTAAAAACTGAGCTAGGGTTGTAAGTGCTGTATACATAAATCCCCCTTATAAATTCGCTACAATAGTATTAACAATCGCCACCGAGGCCAATGAAATCACCAGGCCAATCACGGCGTTAAGGATGGTCTTGCGGCCCTTTTCGTTGCCATCCACTGAGCCATTCGATAGCATGTATTTATAGCCACCAAAGATGATAAAAGCTAAGCTTACGTAGCCCACCAGCTGGATGAGGATTTCTACCACGTTCAGGCCGATAATCCAAATGGCGTTCTCGAGCGGGGTGCCATCATTACCACCAACCTTGATGTTGGATTTACCACCACTGTCGGTCATACAGCGCAGGCCGTTATACCACGCTGGGAAGGTGAGCAGGCGCGCGTTACACTTACTGCCCTCAGCTGCTGATTGGGCATAGCTTGGCTGGGTAGCCAGCAGGGACGTGCCGAGCATAGCGCCAAGCAGCAGCAGGCCCGCCAGCAGAGTTTTACACTGTTTCATTAGAATAGTCCTCCTGGGATTAGGAATTCAATT
>JABCON020000012.1 GCA_013333595.2 Candidatus Saccharimonadota bacterium | reverse complement strand
GGATGGGAAAACAGCGAGCTCTGGTGAACTAACGCTGCTGGCATTCCGGGGGCGCAAGCAGGTGCGGACGTTTGGCGCGCCCACGGCAGGCTACGCAACTAGCAACCAGATTATGAGCTTATATAATGGCGCACAAATCGGTCTTACGGTTGCGCGCACCAAGGCCCACACCGGCGAAACCTTTGGTGATAAACCAATCGCACCAGATGTAATGGCAGCCGACCCAGCTGCAGCTGCAACCGCCTGGCTGGCCCAGCAAAAGTAGCCCGGGTGTACAAGACCTTAGCGACAGTAAGCCACGGCACATACACTGCCCCCAATTTGTATAACAGATAAAGTGTAAACCCCCACATTCAGGCCGGATGTGGGGGCTTAAAGCTGGTTTAAAGACTGCCCCAAGTATGCTAGCAACCATGAAAGTAGCAACCATACCACAGCCGCTTACCCGCGCTCGGCCTGCCGAGCGTACTGGTGCGGCGCAGTACCGGGCGATACACGATCCGCTTGTGCAGATTGTTGTACCGGTACTGAACGAAGCAGCCACGCTGCACGCACACATCACCAAGCTCCAGCAGTACTTGGCTCAGCATGTACCATACCGCCACTACATAACCATCGCCGATAACGGCAGCCAGGATGGCACAGGTGCTATTGCGAGGCAGTTAGCGGTCCAGCACACTAATGTGCATTATGTGAGCCTAACTGAGCGTGGCCGCGGCCGAGCGCTGCGCCATGTGTGGCAAGCCTCCCGGGCGGATATTATCAGCTATATGGATGTGGATTTATCAACGAGCTTGGATGATTTTATGCCGATGATTATACCACTAATAACGGGCGAAGCGGGCGTGGCGATTGGCTCGCGGCTTGCCAAGGGTGCACGCACTACGCGCGGGCTCAAGCGTGAATTTATTTCGCGCTGCTATAACAAAATCATCAAGCTTACCTCGGGTACAACGTTTCGTGATGCCCAGTGTGGTTTTAAGGCGCTACGCCGGGATGTGGCCCAGCGCTTACTGCCGCGCGTAAAGGACAACGAGTGGTTCTTTGATACCGAGCTGCTTATCAAGGCTGAGCGGGCCGGTGTGCCTATCCACGAGCAGCCAGTTATGTGGGTAGAGGACCCCGACAGCCGAGTGAAGATTGTAAAGACTGCCCTCGATGACCTAAAAGGGCTGCACCGGGTCAATAAAGAACATGGCCACCAGCCGGTTTACCAGCGCTGGGTGTTGCCACTGGTGCTGGTAGCGACTGGGGCGCTGTATGCATGGGGCGCGCTACAGAATGGCATGGCGAATAGCTACTATGCGGCGGCGGTACAGGCCGCTAGCCAGGACTGGACGGCGTGGCTATTTGGGAGCCTCGATGCTGCCAACTACGTATCGATTGATAAGCCGCCCCTGGCTACCATGCTTATGGGCTTAAGTGCGCGGATATTTGGTTTCCATAGTTTTAGCATGCTGCTGCCGAGCGTACTAGCTGGGGTAGGGAGCGTCTGGCTGCTCTATGCGGCTGTAAAGCGCCAGTTTGGCCGGGGTAGTGCTACGAGCGCGGCGGTAACACTAGCGCTCACGCCGGTAGCCGCACTGATGTTTGGCTTTAATAACCCAGATGCTATCCTGACGCTTATGCTCACCGCAAGTGCCTATAGCTTCCTGCGCGCACTTGAAGGCACGCGGCCATACCTGTGGCTGGGTGTGGCAGCCCTGCTGACTGGCCTGGCGTTTAATACCAAGATGCTCCAGGGACTGATGGTACTGCCAGCAATGCTGGTGGTGTACCTAGCGTGTGCTCAGCCGCCAGCTGTGATGCGCCTTGTGCATATGCTTTACGCCGGCGTGGTAACAGCGCTTGGTACCCTGTGGTGGAGTGTGCTGGTGTGGCTAACCCCGGCTGCTAACCGCCCGTGGGTTGGTAGCACCAACGATAATAATATCTGGAGCCTTATATTTGGCTACAATGGCCTGGGGCGTTTGCTTGGTGGCGGGGCGGGCCACGGTGGCCCAGGTGGTACTACGCCACCCGCTGCTGCACAGAGTATGAGCCAAGCTGCGGGTCATATGGCGCCGCCGGCTATGGCAGACGGTGGTGGGCACGGCCCAGGCGGGGCCGGCTTTGGCGGCGAAACTGGTCTTCTGCGCATCTTTAATAGTGATTTTGGCCCTAATATTGCCTGGCTGCTGATGCTAGCAGTGGTGGGTGGCGGCCTGATGCTGTGGATTCTGCGCAAGGCTCCGCGCAACCACCGGGGGCGGGCAGCGGTTATCTTCTGGCTGCTGTGGCTGCTGACTCATACAGTGATCTTTAGCATAACCAGTGGCGTGATTCACCCGTATTACGTCGTTGTGATGGCACCTGCCGTTGCCGCCTTGGTTGGTATTAGTGTGCCATTCCTATGGGGTGCCTATACACGCCGCAAAGCGTATGCCGGGCTGCTGCCAGCGGTGGTGGGTATAACAGCCCTGGTGGCTGCGATTATCATTGGTTACGCAGGCACGATGGCCTGGCTGATGTGGCTCGTACTCGGGCTTGGCCTGGTGGCGGCAATTGGGCTTACTGTCAACCTATATAATCCACAGCCATGGCTACAGCGGCTCACAGCCGGTGGTGCAATACTGGCCTGTGCGCTTGCCCCCGTTACCTACACAGTGGTTACGGTTAACCAAACCCACACAGGTAGTATCCCCACATCAGGCCCAAGTGCCACAGCCATGAAGGGTAGCAATAACGAGCAGGCTACGGCCGAAGCCAGCCTAGTGGCGTACCTGCTGAAGAACCGGGCCGGTGCTACCTGGCTTGCAGCGACGGCCAGCGCCAATGAATCAGCCGCGCTACAACTGACCAGTGGCCAGCCGGTTATGGCGGTCGGCGGCTTTAACGGTAGCGATACACCCCTCACGCTGAGTCAATTTAAACAACTGGTACGCGAGGGCAAGGTGCACTACTACGCCATCAGTAGCAGGGGCCCTAGTGGCGGCTATACAGGCCGTATGCAGGGCGGCCCTGGTGGTAATAACGAAATCAGCCAGTGGGTGCAGCGCTATGGCACTATGGTGAATTACGGGGGTAGCAGTGTAATACTCTATAAGCTCAGTCAAGCATAATCAATGCAAAGGAAGGATATACGTATGACCACATTACACAATAAAACCACCCTAGCAGCGCAGGTTTCGGCCGCGGCGCAGCCAGCGCCAGGTAGCAACCAGGTAACTACACCAGCCGCGGTGTTTGACCAGCCGGACCCTCAGGTAGCAGCACCGCCATGCACACAGGCTGGTAGCCAGAGCACACTGTGGCTGGGCGCCCTGGGTATCGCTGCCTTGGTTGGGGTTGGTGGCTTTATTGCCGGCACCCAGGTGGGTGGTAGCAGCCAGCAGCAGGTGAGTGGGCCGGGTGGCCGCGACCAAGCCATGCAGCGTAATGGCCAAGCCGGCGGTATGATGCCTGGTGGCCCTGGCACTAGCCAGTCAACGGGCCAGCAGAACGGCCAAGGTAGTCAGATGACCCCGCCGGCGGCTCAACCGTAGCCGCTTTGGTATCATACCGAGTGGCTACGTGTATAGCAGCATTAATTTGTTATATGTGCACATCTATATTATGATAGTAGTATCACGGAACGAAAGGATATAGTATGACACGTATAGAACAGTCATCCCCAGTATCAACCATCGGGCTAACCACAGTAGGGAAGCTAGGGCGATTTGCCGCTGGCATCGTGTGTCTGCTGCTTGTGGTGTGCCTAGCTCTCCTGTTGAACCTGCCGCAGGCAACAGGGCATCTTTTCGTCGGTATGATAATGGCAGCCGGCCCGCTACTCGTAATGCTGGCGGTGCTGGAATACCAGTATGTACGCCAGCGCCAGCGTAGTAGCCAGGCAAGCTTTCCAGCCCGAGCTTCGCGCTACCTGGCTATGTTGTTTGTAGCAGCGGGCTTATGCGGCATGGGTATATTCTTGGCGTTTGATGCTATGGGGCCGCTACTTGGGTTGACTGGTGTGTTGCTGCTGCCGGCTGCGGTACTCAACGCATGGGCAGGTAAAGGCCTGCCGGCAAAGGCGATGGTTGTGTGGCAGCTTGCAAGTGTTTCCTTGCTGGCTACCGCTGCTGCGCTGATACTAGCATACGTAGCACTGAATGGCGCTGGCCAGAGGCACGCTATAATCCCTGGCTACCACTTGCCATGGCTATCGTTAGCTGTGGTTACCAGCGCGTACGCTGCTGCTGGGTTCCTACTTATATCACGTGCAATGGCGCTGCCGGCAGCTACTAGTACTAGTCAGCAGCAATCAGTAGCTACCACCTAGCACACCTAGCCTAGGCTGGTAGTACCCACAGGCTATGTTACAATAGGCACCATGCTGACCCACGAACTACCCCCGCGCGATGATAGGAGTGATAACTTTCGCCACCTAGCTGGTATGATTGTGGCCGTGGCTCAGCACTACGATATTAGCGTTGATACAACCACCAAGCAGCGCTGGAATGATTGCCTGGGCCTACTGCGTGAGTTTGATACCCTGGTGGATGACTACGATATACCGCACCAGCAGGCCCTGGCGGCGCTGCGTGATTTTACCCCCTTTGCGGCCAACTACCCAAGCATGCGCCCCGAAGCAGTGGGGGGGCGACTCATCAGATTATGGTAAGCCGAGTGGGGCGGATTTTGCAGCTTGGGCGTACTATAAGCCACACTACCAACCCAGAGGAATTCATTACAGCACGCTGCGAGGAGGTCGAGCAAACTGCCTACCTGCTGGCTGATTGTGCCCATGGCGATACCACCACGCAGCCAGGCTTTTACACACAGTTTATGCCCGCACTCTGCTCGATGGGCCGGGCTGCCAATACAGTCGATTCGCTGGTAGATATGCGCCAGGATATTCACCAAGAGAAAATCACCATTCGCCCGAGCGCGCAGCTACTGGCTGGCCTGGGCCGGGTTGCACTTGGCGAAATGGCCCGTACTGGCCCACGCATTGCCCACCGCGATGTCTGGCGCCATTTTGCTACTATGGGGCTGGCCCGTGTGCGCCACCGGGTACGCCATGGTAATCAGCCGTATTCAAGCCTACATAATATGCGCTGATTTAAAGCCGTATTACAGATCGCCATTCTACGATAGGCTTATAACCTAAGCAGAAAGGAATGATTATGACGAACCACACACCACTAACGGCGGATGAAGCCCTTGTACTACAGCAGTTACACGAGGATGGCGAGGATGATACTCGCATGCTAGCACGCAGTATGGGTTTACCACGCCGCTACGTACTGGGCCTGCTGGCTGGTCTGAAGCGCAAGGGGCTCGTCGTGATTGATACAGCCTATGGCGATATGTGGGTGCGGGCAACTAGCAAGGGTAAACGCCTGGTGGCAACCATTTGGCCAGAAGCGCGGCCGGCATATGTGTAGCCCAGTATGCCGCTTGGTTCTACGCGTAGTATACTAAGAGCACCCCCTATGAAGATTTTACTGATTGAAGATGACACCACCATTGCCGCTGCCATAAAGGAAGGTTTAGAGGATGAAGCCTACGCAGTGGATGTTGCCCATGATGGCGATGAAGGCTACCGCACCGCGCACGCCGATGACTACGATATTATCATCCTTGATATAATGCTGCCGTCTAAAAACGGCTACCAGGTGTGCCAGGAACTGCGGGCAGAAGGCAATGCCAC
Source organism: Candidatus Saccharimonadota bacterium (assembly GCA_013333595.2). Taxonomy (GTDB): domain Bacteria; phylum Patescibacteriota; class Saccharimonadia; order Saccharimonadales; family Saccharimonadaceae; genus SDRW01. The sequence continues at coordinate 13,311 of JABCON020000012.1, read as the reverse complement.
GCCGATTCTGATGCTAACGGCGAAAGACCAGCACCAGGATATTATTACTGGGCTGGATACCGGCGCCGATGATTACCTGCCCAAGCCCTTCCACTTTGAAGTGCTGCTGGCGCGGATTCGGGCACTTCTGCGGCGGCCACGCACTAAGCAGCGCGAGATCCTAACTGTGGGCGACCTGACGCTTGACCCAGCTACCAAAAAGGTGGCGCGGGCCACCGCAGCTATCCACCTGACAGCCAAGGAATACGCTGTGCTGGAGTACCTGATGCGCAATGCCGGCGTGGTGCGCTCTAAGGATACCATCATCAGCCATGTGTGGGATTTTGATGCTGATGTCCTGCCGAATAATGTAGAGCTGTTTATTATGTTCCTGCGCCGCAAGATAGATAAACCATTTGGCCGGCCGCTTATTCACACCGTGCCGGGTTTTGGCTACGTAATAGAGGACCGGGGCAATGCCGAAACTGAGTGATACCTGGCGCCTGGCACTGAGCTACCTGGCAATTATTATGACGCTTTCGGTGGTGTTTAGCGCTGTAGTGTACGGCCTGGTAGCCAGCCAGCTGGGCCGGCCCTTGCCACCGCCGCGCGGCGGTGCGGTGCATGGTATGGAAGCGCTGCCTGCCCAAACCCAGGCCCGCCTAGACCGCCGCGACGAAGAGGCTCGTGGCTCGGTGCTGCTTGCGTTGGTGTTCCTGAATGGTGCCATGCTACTTGGCGGTACGCTGTTTAGCTACCGCCTGAGCCGCCGCACCCTGGCGCCAATCGAGGCTGCCTTTGAGCGCCAGAGTCAGTTTGTATCCGATGCCAGCCACGAGCTCCGCACGCCGCTCGCAGCACTGATGGCTATTAACGAGGTGGCGCTGCGCAAAAAATCCCTCACGCCGGATAAAGCCCGCCAGGTGATGAGCCGCACGGTAGAAGAAGCCACCCGGCTGCGTGATTTAAGTGATTCGCTACTGGGCCTAGCCCAGGCTGGTAAGGTGGTGGGGGAAGCACGGGTAATCAGCCTAGCGCAGCTTATAACCGAGGTAGCACAGACGCTTGCCCCTAGTGCCAAAGCCAAAAAGCTACGCATACAGCAGGTTGCCCCTCAGGATGTAATAGCGACAATCCACCCCCAGCCGGTGCGCCAGATCATCACCATCCTGCTCGATAATGCTATAAAATACTCACCGCAGCGTGGGGATATAACGGTTACGGCTCAGCACGCGCATGGGCGCGTTACACTTACGGTGCGCGATAATGGCCCCGGCATTGCACCGGAGCACCAGGCATGGATTTTTGAGCGTTTCTACCGCACCGATACGGCCCGTACGCGTACTGCCACGGCAGGCTATGGGCTGGGCCTGGCTATCGCCAAGTCCCTGGCAGACACCTATGGCTACCAGCTGGGTGTGGAAAGCGTGCCTGGTAAGGGCGCTACGTTTACGCTGGTGGTTGAGCGGTAGCTAAGTACGGTGTTTTAGTATAGTAACACGTAAAATAACCCCCGCCTCGTGTGAGCGGGGGTATAACCTAGATGAACAATAAAGTGCTCCCTCCGTTGCCATTCGGAATATAGATGGGCACCGGAGCGTAATCCGGTACCTCTGACGTTGAGGTTGCCGGTGGGGAAGGTTGTTCCTCGCCGGCTGGTTTATGGCAGCTGGCCGCTGTCGTAGCCAGTGTTGCCAGAGTAACACCAACGATAAATTTGCGAATAAACATTCTCAGACCTTCCTATTTTGTCTAGGCGAACAATGAACAAACCAATCGGTGCGTATTCAACGCGCCCAAAGGTTGATATATATATATCACTAAATGGTTGCAAAGTCAATCTAGGCGGGGTAGGGGGTGTCTAGCCCTGCTGCGTCTGCAGTACCTGCAGTGCCGCGAGCATATTCATGTTGGTAATTTTGCCATCTGTAATCAACTGCTGTAGTTTGGGCAGGGGTAGCCACATGCTTTCGATAAACTCTTCGGGGTCGCTTGGTCGCTTTTCTTCTATTAAATCGCGGCACAATACCACGTATTGCTTGCGGTCAGAGCGGCGGTTATTGACATAAAAGGCGCCCAGTACGCGGCTATCACGTGCCGTGTAGCCAGATTCCTCGCTCAGTTCGCGGTTGGCAGCGGCAATGACGTCCTCCTCACTCCCTGCGCCACCACCAGGTAGCTGGTACATAATCTCATCTGGTGGGTAGCTGTATTCGCGCTGCACCAGGATTTCGTTCTGGCTGTTGATGGCAATAATTGCCACACTGCAGCTTGTGTGTGGGGCTTCGCGCACATACTGGGTGCGCTGGCCGTTCGGTAGCTCCACCGTGTCTTCCACTATGTGCATGCGAGGGTGGCTCAGTAATTCTGTACGGGTTATATGCTTCCATGGTTTGATCATATAGCTAGTGTAGCATGGGGCGTAGGGAGTGTGCTACGTGGTCGGGATTTGCATATACTCGTAGATTGCCCGAAACAGCTCCTCGGGCAGCTCTACATGGCCAAAGCGTAGCTTGGGCGTGATATCGCGCCAGCCAGGCAGCGTGCGCAGCACCGCAATTGGTACCTCACGCACTGGCGCATGCCAGGCAATATCCCGTCGGTATGGGATGAACCCCGGGAACATCTCGTGCTGGTATATGTCATCGTCCGTTACGACACCACATGCCGTGATAGCCTGGCAAGGCTCAGCGGATTGAAAGGCCTGCTTGGGCGAATAATATAAGATATAATCACCACGCTGCATGCGGGTCAGCGGTGCCTTCTTGCCATGGCAGAGCTGACAAAAGCCACCCTCTACCCCTGTTTGGACGTGGTCTTTCGAGGCCACACCGAGCCAATATCGTGTCATAAAACCTCCTCTTGTGTTAGGCACTACTATCAGTATACACCCTGGTATCCAGGGCATGGCACCAAGGTATCTTTAAGCCAGGGTGTGCTAAACTAACTATATAAGAACATAATTTGGAGGGTTATCCATGCATACGAGTATTCGACGAACGGGCCAGCGCAACTGTATTTACGTGGCGCTCCGCCAAGAGCTAATGAACGAAATGTTCCAGCGGGTGGTGGGGGATGATGACTCCGTTAATTACGAGGTTGATCTTGGTAGGCAGCATTTTGCTATGGTGGGGGATAAGGGCAAGGTGACGGCTACGGCGCACCTGCTGGCGTCCATCGCTGCTAAGCCACCAACGCTACTGTGGGGGTATTCGGACATTCTGGCGCGCTTTGGTAAGGCGACCGAGCTTGCCCATAAGGTACGCGACTATGGCCTGGAGCATAAGGATGATGAGTTTGCAAGCCACGAGGTTGAATACACCTTCCCGCCCGATCTTGACCAAGGCTTGGTGATTGCTAGCGTGGCGCATGATATTGGCTGCGCGGCCATCACTATCTTTGGCACCGAGTATTACTACTACAGTTCGCCAATTGGTGGCGGTTCGCGGGTTGTGCTGCTGCTAGAGAACCTATCCGAGCCGGTACCACCGATTACGCTGGATTACCTCTACGCACGCCTGCCACGCTACCTGCAGCAGGTGGATGATATTGCCTGGTCGCTAGAGGGCTTTGTAGAATTGATGCCAGGCTGGAGCTTAGAACTGAGTGAGGATGGTGGCATGCACCACGCCCGCATTACCGATGAGAGCGGTGCTAGTATCCGTGCTAACTACCAGTTTGATGAGTACGACCGGCTCAAGCGGGTAGAAATGGAACGGCAGTAGCCCGCCCACTTTATACCGAGCACTGGTACACTATGGGCATCTTTTTGCTATACTAAAGCAATGGCAAAATCAAAGAAGTGGAATAAAAAACTAGCCCGCTGGGTACGTGAGCATCGGGTGTGGCTTATTGCTATCACGACAGTAGCTGTACTGGCGGGTGGTATGTATATATTGTGGCAGCGTGGCATGCTCACAACGATTGTCGGGGCACCGCATACGCCGGGAGTGGCTCTTTCGAGCCAGAATAACACCCTCCCTGCCTGGATGCCAGATACCGTCAAGCGCTGGCAGGGCGAGATTACCAAGCAGGCCCGGCAGTATAATATTTCGCCGCAGCTGGTGGCGATTATCATGACGCTGGAATCCGGCGGGTACCCCAAGGCGCACAGTGGTGTGGCCAGTGGTTTGATGCAGGTGACGGATAGCACGGGCAAGGAAATTGCCGCTAAATTCGTGAAGCCGGCGCGCACGAACTATGATTTATTTGATCCTGCAACGAGCATCGCCTTTGGTGCGGCCTACCTGGCGCATCTACGCGATCAGCTGTGCGTGCCGCTCGGTAATCTATCCGAGAATGAGTGCGTTGAGCTCGTTGCTGCTGGCTACAATGGTGGCCCGGGTGCAGCGGGCAACTTATACCATGGCCGCGGGCTGGAAGCGATCGAGACCCTCAGCTACAGCCGCGATGCCATGAACCTATGGCGCGAGCGGGTAAGCGGCAGCAGCCCCACCTACACGCGCTGGTTTGAGCGCGGCGGCAAGAAGCTGGTAGAGAAGGCGCAGACGCACTAGGGGTAGACTGCATTACCCCTGTAGGCCGGGGTATCACTTAAATTAGTGCTGCACCATAATGCGCTGCTCGTAGTAGCCAGAGCGCTTTGTGAGCTCAGCGTTCAGGGCGTCTATGCCGCCAAGCTCCTCTGCTAGCGTTGCCTTGCCAGAGAATAAATTCGTCCCAAGCCCTAGCCGTTCGCCGTCAATTTTAACTCCCATAGCTGCCAGTGTGGTTGGGTATATATCAAACGAGGTAAACTGCCGCCCCGCCTGCCGCGTAGGTGTAGCTGCTGGGTTAATGAAGGCATTATAAATCGTACGCTGGTAGCCTGGGTCCGTCGTCTTGCTACTGTAGTAGGAGGTCTGCATACCAAGGTGGTCGCCGGTGATGACAATCGTGGTTGTAGCAGCAAAGGGTTGCTGGCGCAGCCAGGTGATAAAATTAGCAATGCGGCGCGAGCTACAGGCATGCACGTTATCGTATTTATGGGCGTGGGGCGTTGGGCAATCTTTATCTAAGTAGCCATTGGTGTAGTGGGTGTCGGCTGTCAGCAGTTGGAGGTTAAAAGGTCTGCCACTGGCGGCAAGGCGGCTAGCTTCTGCCCGCGCGTAGTCGAATAGCTTGGCGTCCTCGTACCCCCACCACACCAGGTAGTCCTTGGGCAGGCGGCCGGTGCGCTTGGCCTCGTTATGGTCGATGATATGGTAATTGCCATGCTGGCTCAGGAGCTTATCGCGGCCACCAAAGCTTGCGCCAGAGCCCATAATAAAACTCTGCTGGTAGCCCTGCTTATGGAGGATATCCCCCAGGGTGACGGCTCCTGGCAAGAACTGGCGGTAGTAACCATAGCTGTTATGATCCTGGCCCAGTAACGAGGTCTTGAGCGGGATACCGCCACTCTGGGCTACCATACCGCCAACTGTCCAGCCGGTGCCATGGGCGGGTTGGGCGCCGCCAAGCCCGGTTGCCCGGTGGCTAAAATTGGTGTTGTGGAGCGCCAGCTGCTCTAGTTCTGGAATGAGTGATTGCTCGGCCTGGCCACCATGTGCGCGACTGGCCACGGTGTTTTCGAGTGATTCAACATAAATATGCACCAGGTTACGCTTATGGGCCGGGAAGGTAAGCCGGGTCGTGGCTGGGTTGGCGTAGTGCTGCTCGTAGATACGGGATGATTGCAGGAGTGCCTGCACATACTGCGGCACACCAAAGCTCACCAGTAGCGCTACTAGGCCCAGCACCACCAGGCTACTGGCATACCACCAGCGCCAGCGGCGTAGCCAGCCTAGCGGTAGGGCGAGGAGCGCCGCTAGTCCAAGCGCCCATGGCACCGTAGCTAGCACACTGCCCCAGGCGTTACCGCTGGTTCCATCCGCCAGGCCATTGCGAAAGTAAAAGATAATCTCGTCTATTTGTGAGCCACCAAAATGCAGCTGCTTATACACGGCACCAACCAATGCCCAGGCTGCCAGCAGGAGTAGGCTGGTGTAGGCAGCGCGGGCAAGGTAGCTACCCAGGCGGCGTGGGGGCATTGCGTTTACCATGAGCGGTACCGGTAGACTTCACCCGGTTTGAGCTTACCAAACAACTGTGGAATAGTCACAAAGGTATAGCCCTGGGCGGTAAGTGCTTTAATGATGCACACACCAGCTTGCACTGAGCTTGGTTTAATATCATGGAGGAGGATAATACTGCCCGGCTTGGCTTCTTGCATGACTTGCTGGCAAATTGGCTCGGCCTCGTGCTTGGCCCAGTCGCGCGTATCTACCGACCAGTATATAATGGCCTGGTTGTGCTCGGCCAGAGCCTGCTTAACCAGTGGGCTCATTGAGCCATACGGCGGCCGGGTGACGCGGGGGTACTGGCCGGTGTGCTGCTTGATGATTTCGTTGGTGCGGCGGATTTGCTCGTGCAAGGCTGATTCCGTCAGCTGGGCTAGGTCCGGGTGGCTCCAGCTATGGTTGCCAATGGCGTGCCCTGCTTTGTGCGCAAGGCGTACCACCTCGGGCCGCTTGGCAACTTCGCCACCAATGGTAAAGAAGGTTGCCCGCGCTTGGTGCTCCGAAAGGTGCCGCAGTAGGTTAGTGGTAAGCGGGCTAGGGCCATCGTCAAAAGTAAGGGCAACGCACTTGGATGTTTGCGTGGTGCAATCTGGCAGTGCCCGTGTAATACGCCGAATAGGCTGCAGCGGGGCGTGGCTTGGCACCACAGGAATAGGCAGGCTATGCCCCTGCGACTGGCGCGGTAGGTAGTAATTGAGCTGGCTGGCAGCAATCGGCAGCACACGCCCTGGCCCGGCAGCCGGTATCGGCAAACCAACCAAGTGGTTACTGAGGGGTTGCAGGCTTGGGACGAGCTGCTTGCCTATACGGTAGTGGCGAGTCAGCGGGATGGCACCTTCTACCAGGAGGGCCGAAGGTGGCAGCGGCATAGGGAGATTACTAAACTGTGGCCGCCTGTGTGGCAAGCTAAACTGAAAGATCCCATACAGTACTACCACCACCAGGCTGGCCGTGCAGCAGGCGCCCAGTACAAGGTAGTACAGGGGCCGAGCTAACCATGCCTGGTAGCTGCGGGTTGCGTAGGTAGTCAAACGGGGCATCATAAACGAACAGGGGTAAATGGGTGTTAAAATTAGCGGCTAGAGTTGCTACTTATAGTACCATATCCGTGCTACTGCCGCAATCTATGCTATACTAGAATGAATGATCAATCTAAGCAAGCGACTAGATACGGCCCTCCGCACGGCGGCCTGGGCACACGAGCAAGCTGGCCAGCACCGCAAAGGCAGCGATATTCCTTATATTATGCACCCGTTTGCCGTGCTGCTACTGGCAACAAATTTTACTGAAGACGAAGACACCCTGATTGCCTGCGCGCTGCACGATGTGCTCGAGGATGTGCCGCCGCATATTTACAGCCAGGATGACATGCGCCGTGATTTTGGTTCTGGCGTGGTGGCAATTGTTCAGGACGTAACGAAATCCACCGCTAGCAATGACTGGCACGAAACCGCCCAGAGCTACCTAGATAATTTGCGTAACCAAGCCAGCCCCCAAGCTGTGCTGGTGGCGGCCTGCGATAAACTCCACAATCTGCAATCGACTATTTTTGATTACCAAACCGAAGGTGAGTATCTATGGCAGCGCTTTACCACCCGCAGCTCGGATGACCAAGTCTGGTGGTACCGCCAAGTGATTGATGTTTTGCGCCACCGCCGGGTGCCGTTGCCACTGCTGCAGCGCCTGCAAAATCAGCTTGACCGCCTGGTTGCCTTAATTGAGCAAAACAAAGCCTAAGCATTAGTATAATTACCTAAATTCGGGTAAAAATTCGTGTTATAATCTGCTACACTAGCAGTATGAATTTTGTTACCAGCCTCCGCAAAATGTGGGAGAAGCCAAGTGTGAGTACTGCCCTGCAGACTGACGATGTTGCGCAGAATATGCGCACGCTGCGCTTTGCTATGAACTTTGCCGATATGCTGGTATCGATGGGGCTGCCAGCACGCGATATTGTGATTATGGTGCTTAAAATCACCCAAAAGTACTGCATACGCCGGGTGTATATTGATGTGACGGCCTCGGTCATTACGTTATCCCAAGACCGGGAGGATGACCGGCCGCCCATTACGCTTTCGCGGGTGGTGGCTGACCGCTGGCTGAATAATATGACCATTCAGTCGCTGGTGAATCTGGCGCAGCGGATCGATAACGACGACCTACCCTTTGACCAAGCCGAAGAAGAGCTTAACCTGATTGTGACACGGGGTAAAAAGTACCCGCAGTGGCTGCAAGTGCTGGCGGCTGGTGGTGTGAGCGCTGGTGTGGTGCTGCTGTTTACAAATTCGTGGCTGGTCATTGCCATTGCCTTTAGTGTGGCCTGCCTGGCGGAGCTTTGCCAGCGTATTATGTTCCGCCGCGGTGTGCCGCCATTCTTTTCGCGGATTGCGGCTGCAACGCTCATCACCGTGGTTGCAGCGGCGGTTGCCTCGGCTAATTACTATGATTACCCACTGTTTTCGGCCATCGAAAACCCAACCAGCCCCACGCTGATTGTGGTGGGCGGTATCATTATGCTGCTGATGGGCATGACATTCGTGAGCGCTATTCAGGATGCGATTGATGAATATTATATTACCGCCAGCGCCCGCATGGTAAAGATGCTGATGATGACCACAGGCCTGGTGATTGGCATTATTTTTGGCCTCTACCTATCGCGTAAACTTGGGTTCGAAATTACGGTGCTGCCGGATTCACTGCAGCGCGGTACCAGTAGTATTCACCTGGTGGGTGCTGGGGTGGTTGCGGTAGCTTATATTATGTATTGCCAGTCGAGTTTAGTGTCGGTGCTGGCAGCCTTTGTGATTGGTATGTGCTCGTGGATGATATACCTGATTGCGATGGATAACGGCCTGACTGCACCGGTGGCAAGTGCAATTGCTGCTACCTTTGCTGGTACTGTGGCCGAGGTAGCCTCGCGCCGTTTCCAGATTCCTGCCAACGCGCTGATTTCGGCCGGGATTATTTCGTTAGTGCCGGGCTTAAGTGTCTTTAACGGCCTAATGCAACTGGTCAATTCTACCCCTGGGCAGTTTGGGTTTGATGAGGGTGTGAGCACGCTGTTTACAGCTCTTGCCATTGCTATTGCCATTGGTGCTGGGGCAACGCTGGGTACCATTATCGGCCGGCCGGTGCGCCAGCAGCTGGCGTTTATTCGCAAATCCATGCCCCGCCAGGTGGTGCTTAAGCCCAAGATTTCTTACATGCCACCACTGTGGCCACCAGCTACTTTGCGCCCCCGTCACAAGGGGAGCGGTGTGTCCAAGCAGGCAACTAAGCGAGCGCCGTGGCAGCGGCCATCAAAGCCAGCCCAGCCAAATACCTGCCCAGCAAGCACTCAGCCATCACACAAGGCTGCCACGCAGCAGCACGCTGAAGGCAGCAAGCAGCCACCTCAGTAATTGCTATACTTACGGCCAGAGGGTTTTATAGACAGCAAACCCGGCAACCTTATCATAGTAGAGCACGCTAGCTTGTGTTACTCAGCAAGCACGCCATAGCCAAGCAGGCCGTCGTACTGCTTGGCGTGGTTAACATGCACGCGAATGTGGTTGCCTTCGTTGCCACCTACAGTGGTGAGTACGCCATCATGCATGCGGAGTACGATATTGGTGTGGTCCCTAAAGATTGGCGAGCCCCGGTAGATGGCCACGTCACCCGGGCGGGGTGTGTAGCTGCCATCGGCGGGACGGAAACGCCCGGCAGACTGGTAATATTCACGTAGAGTAAAGGTGCCCGGGATGCGCCAGCTGCCGCTATGGGGATTCTGGAGTGGGGCGCCAGCTTCGCGCAGGATCCAGCTCACAAAGTCGGCGCACCAATCCTCTGGTATGCCCTGGCTATACTTGGTACCACGTGGCTGCTGGTTAAATTCCTGGCGGGCTGTGGCAATAATTGCCTGGCGGGTGGGGCTCAGGCTGGCGGTATCGACTGCCGGGAACTGGGGCTTGGTGGGTAACATGCGCTCGGTGCGTAGGCTAAGCTCGCGTAGCACCTGTGGCCAGCCTACGATGGTGCAGGCTAGCAGTAGGCTTGCCAGCATAAGGCCGCAGCCACCGAGCAGCCAACGGCCGCGGTGTGAGCGGCGGGGTACATAAGCTGGTGAATGATGCGGGCGGCGCTCCATAGTCAATACGGTCAATAATAAATCAATAATTCTAATGATGGTCGGGGTGACTGGATTTGAACCAGCGACCTCACCGTCCCGAACGGTGCGCGCTACCGGGCTGCGCCACACCCCGCCATACACCTACAAGTATACGCCTTTTGGTTATGGATGGGTAGCCCTGCTTGGTGCTAAACGCTTAGCGGTTGACGCCCGATAGATAGAGCTCCTTAACCTGTAACGGCGAAAGGGCGGTAGTATGGACGGCCGCAAATTGCAGCTGGCCGGTGTAGTAGTTCTTTGGCGAGACAAAGACGGTGCCATCGGCATTACGCCAGGGGCTAAAGCGCCCACAGCCGAACTTCCAGTAGCCCTGGAAGCTTTCGCCCCGTTTGGCTTGTGGATTATGGCTGGCAAGTTCACCATCCACATAGAGCCGCATACCATCGGTTGGCGACAGCGTGGCGGCAATATGGTGCCATTGGTTATCGGCGTAGTTTTTGCCTGCTGGGGATGAAATAACGTAGGTTGTGCCGCTATAGACACCAAAATTAATGCGGCCGTCTTTATCGAGGTAGATAAGCCTATCAACGTTGCCATCGTTTTCTGGTGTCACGTCGTGGCTAAAGGCGGCGATGCGGCCATTATCAATACCGTATTTATTAGTTAGGAACCAGAACGAAAGCGTAAAGTGGTCTGGCCCCTGTAGCTGGCGCGGGTAGTACAGGCAGTGCTCGCGGAAGGTAGTGCTGCGCTGGCGGTCTCGACGGCAGGCATGGCTCTGGGCGCCATCAGCGCTAACGCGCTTATTCCAGGTGCCATCCAGGCCATTCGCAACCAAGTTGCGTTCGCTTGTGCCGGTGTCGAAATAGGTCATGCCATAGCTAAATAATGCCTCGCCCGGGGCGGTTAGCACCGTTGCATCGCGGCAGTTGTAGAGCACCGAGCGCGCATTATTGGTGCTATTGCGAATACTACCGGTGAATGCCCCCAGGCTAAGCGACAGGTTGTAGAAAATAATCACACAGACGCCAATAATGGCACACACCAGGGCTATAATAATGGCAGTGACAGGCCAGCGTGGTGGTGGCGTGTTATCTGTGCGGCGTTCGGGGATTTGGGCAATGGTAAAGCGCCGGATTTGCCGCAGCCCATAGAGCATGACCATACAGGGTAGCAAGCAGATGGCAAGAATCACGGCAACTGTCCACGGCGTGTGGTGCATAGTTGGGGCAAAGAAATAGCGGCCATCGCCATCCTGCGTTGTTACAGTAACATCAGTATCCTGGCCTGGCCACAATGTTGTATGGTGGGCTGCAAAAGGGAAGACACCGGTATTAACTACCCGCATAACCACGCCCTTTTGGTGGGGCGTGACCTGCATCACACTAAAGTTCACCCAGGGGTGGAACCACAGTGATACCGCACACACCACCAAGGTTGTACCAATCACACGGTAGTACCAGCGCCCCGGCAGGTGAATATAGCGCGTTGCCGCGTAGACTGCGAGCCACCCAAGCATGAGCCATGGCCCAAGCCGGTACACCCAACCAAGCCAAGGGTGGATATACCAGGCTTTGCCGAGCACTTGCCCGCGGTGGATAGGCAGCGGGTCGGTGCCGCGGTTGAGGTCGCCTTTGGTAATTAGGCGTTCGCCATCGATGGCCGTTACACGGTGGGTGTACCGCTTATGGTTCTGAACAAAGGTAATAATGTCGCTAACGTGGTAGTCCTGGCTTGGCTGGGTGATAACGAGCGACCCTACTGGTGCGGCGGTGGCCATACTGGGGGTGCTCACAAAAAACACCCGCCATCCCATACAGCCAAGCACGGCAACTAGGCCGCCAAATAGGCAGCCTAGTGCAATGATCCCGGTACAGATAAGACGGCGGGTAGTCATCAGTAAATGGTTACGCTCCGAATGTCCATGTTAGTGGTTGTGAAACCTGCAGACCCTGGTAGCTTGCACCAGCGCTGGCATCAAGCGATACCTCGAATGTAATTGGCACCGATTCATTAGCAGCAATATTGGCTTTACCAAGTTTTGCTAATAGGTCAACTGCACCGCCGGTTTGCAGGCCAGCTGCAGTGCCGGTATAAATAGTGCTACTGCCGGATTTAACAGCAACCTTAATCTTGCTACACAGGTCGTTGGCGCTACCAGCAAGGGTTGCCCCAGGTACAGATGATTGGCTACAAGCACCAGGTGTCAAGCTAAACGATGTTGCTGCCACGCTACCAGTATTCTGTAGGTTGATGGTGGTAGTGTTTGGCGCACCGCCGGCTACCAGTGGTGTACTTGTGCCACCGTATTTGTTAATAGTGGAACAGGTGGCGGTGTTGGTGCTTGCGCCGGCGCCATCGGTGCTGCTACAAGTAGCACTACCAGATGTTTCCTTCATGGTGAGCGTACCGGTCGTGGCCGTGTTCAGGCTGTTTTGGATGCTAGCGGCAAAGCCGGCAAAGGTTGGTGTAAAGGTGAAGGCAATCAGCAGCGCGCTGAGCGTACCGGTTGCAATCAAGCCAAAATGCTTACTGTTTTGGCCTTTTGTCATGGTAAGGTCCCCCTTATGGTTAAGCTTTTAGTGGCATTGTAGCAGACCCGGTACGAGTATTCAAGACATATATAAGCAATATTACAGTAAAATCTCAGAAAGTGGTGGACTGGGGTGCTCATTTGCACGCAGTCTAGAAAGGTGTATAATCAAAACTATATAACGGATGGTTGGTTGGCTTATAACAATATGATGCCCTGGGAGTGATTCAAGCAGAGGCCTGTTCGGGTGTGGGGCTCGTAGCATAAGAAAGGAGTTGTATGACTCAAACCAAACCAATTATAACGGTGGATGGCCTAACCAAAGCCTATGCCGGCACGCCAGTGGTGGATGGGATATCCTTCACGGTTAAGGCGGGCGAGATTTTTGGCCTGCTGGGGCCCAACGGCGCTGGTAAGACCACGACGCTGGAGATGCTGGAGGCGCTGCGGCCGATTGACGCTGGCCGGGCCACCATTGACGGCATTGATGTCGCCAAGCAGCCCAAGCAAATTAAGCAGATCATCGGTATCCAGCTGCAGTCGACCACCTTTTACGATAAGCTGACTCTGCGTGAGCAGCTGCGTATGTTTGCCAGCCTCTACGGCCAGCGGGTTGATGCTGATGCGTTGCT
>JABCON020000011.1 GCA_013333595.2 Candidatus Saccharimonadota bacterium | reverse complement strand
TCCTCACCAAAGCAGCTGGCACGCTTGACCCTGCGCAGCACAACGCCCAGCAGCTTGAGCGCGCCACCCGCGCCTACCATAGCTACCCTAAGGTGCGGCTGCCGTTTTACGGCCAGCAGCGGATTATTACCCGGGCTCACACGGCGACTGAGCCGTCACCATACACCATTGCCTGCCTCGGTGACACCTGGCTAGCGGTGGATGAGCTCGTTGCGCCAAGTGGCCGCCGCATGGGCGTAGCAGATTTCTTACGCGGCCACCGCCCGTAGCGGCACGCTTTGGGCGCTCCAGCGTAGGTGTGGCACATGCCCACGTCCCTCTTTTAATGAGGCCTACAAACCCCCGCTCACGCCATATAGCCACCATACAAACAACCCCTGGCTGCAAGCAGGGGTTGGATTCGTTATTAGCTCTTTATTAAGCGCCAGCAGCGCTCCTGCCCTAGGACTGAGCCAGGATCTGGTCGCGGCTGTTCATAATTTCTTGGCGCAGCTCAGCCATAGTCTGGGCCACAACATCGCGGTAGTCAGGCCGGTTCAGTTCCAGCCACTTGGTAGCGGCAAATTCAGCTTTAAGGTTGCTGTCATCTGGCGGCAAATTACTGGCTTCTACCAGGCGCATAAACTGGGGATCTTGGGCATATTCAGGGACATTGGTTTGCAGCCAGGTAGTAAGCTCTGGCTCCTGGCGATCAATAATAGCTTCAAACTCGACGAGCTGCTCATCGCTCATGCCACTGCTCAGGCGCTCGCCAACGCGTTCAGTTAGCGATGCATACACCTGCTCCAAAAAGGCAGCGCGCTGCTCTGCCGGCAGATTCTCTAGGCCAAGCTCTTGTAAAAATGTTTCGTCTAGTTTAAACATATGATCTCCTTTGTCCTATTGTATCATGTTTACGCTTACCCAAGCGTGCGTTTTACCATTTCGCGCGTGAAGAACTCTAGTGTGTCGCCCTCCTCTAGTTGTAGTTTGCGGCTGGTTTTCAGGCTTAGGCCACAGAGTTCGCCTTCGAACACCTCCTTGGCCTCGGTCTGTTGGCGCTGCACCTTAACGACCTCGGCTTCATCAATCACCTCATCGCCGCGGCGTGCCCGTACCAGCAGGCCAGCGTATATTTTACCCTTGGTGACTTCGCCACCGGCAATCACCTCGTCCTTAGTTGTGCGGAAGACACCCTTCACCGCTAGGCTACCGATCTCCGTCTCGACCACCTCTGGTGCTAGCAAGGCCTCCATACGGGCGCGGGCGTCATCAAGCAGTTCGTAGATCACCTTATACAGGCGCACCTCAACCTTATCGCGCTGCGCCAGGCGCTTCACCGCTGGTGGCAAATCAACATTAAACCCATAGACAATCGTCTTGCCATCAGCTGCCAGGCGCACATCGTTTTCCGAGATATTACCGACCCCACTACCCACAATATGCAGGTTCACAGCACCGCCGGTTTCTACCAGGCGCAGGCTATCCATCACAGAGGTCAGCGAGCCCTGCACGTCCGCCTTGATAATAACGCTAAAGTCTTCGGCGTCGTGCTTTTGGTTCATCATTTTGAGCAGATCGGCGCCAGTCACATTGGTGCTAGCGGCCGCTCGGTCGCGGGCAATTTGGGCCTTTTGGGCAGCAGCCCGGGCCTGCTTTTCGGTCTTGACCAGGTGGAAGCTATCGCCAAACTGCGGCAGCGATTTAACCCCCGTCACTGTCACTGGGGTGGATGGGCCAGCCGTCTTTAGGGCTGCCGCTTTATAGTCCACCATAGTGCGCACCTTGCCGTAGCTGGTGCCAGCCACAATATACTGGTGCGGCTTCAGGGTACCCTGCTCAATCAGCAGGCCCACCACCGAACCCTTGCCCGTTTCCATATGGGCCTCAATCACCAAGCCCTGGGCCGGCACATCTTCATCAGCCCGTAGCTCTTCCATATCGGCCACCAGCAGGATATTTTCGAGCAGCGTATCGAGATTCTGGCCGGTTTTGGCGCTGATTTCTACCATAATTGTATCGCCGCCCCATTCCTCGGGGTTCAGGCCGTGCTCGCTAGCCAGCTGCGTTTTCACCAGCTGCGGGTTGGCGGTTTCTTTATCCATTTTGTTGATGGCTACAATCATCTTGGCGTTGGCATTACGCGCAAAGCGAATTGCCTCGACCGTTTGCGGTTTAACGCCATCATCCGCCGCTACTACAATCACCACCACATCAGTCAGCACTGCACCGTGCTGGCGCAAGGCCGCAAAGGCCTCGTGCCCCGGCGTATCCAGCAGGGTAATTGGCCGGCCGTTTTTAACCGTTTGGTAGGCGCTAATATGCTGCGTAATGCCGCCTGCCTCGCGGTTGGCAACACGCATACCAAGAATGGCATCCAGCAAGCTCGTTTTACCATGGTCCACGTGGCCCATCACCGCAACAATCGGTGGGCGCTCCGTAGCACTATCCGATAGCTGGTAGCTCTTGCTACTACTAAAGGCCTGGCTTTCGGCTGGTTTATGCTCAAGGGTGGCATCAATGCCGAGCTCTTCAACAATGATAGTCGCGGTTTCAAAATCAATCCGTTGGTTGATGGTTGCGGCAATACCATTTTTGAACAGCTCGCCAATCAGCGTTGTAACGGGGAGATTGAGTGTCTCTGCAAGCTCCCCAACGGTAATAGAATCACCAATTGATACGATTTTCTCTTGCATTATACACTCCTTCTCCCCGCCTACCGGGCTATTACAACATAGCTTGTGCCCTTGCCACGCTAAATCTTATTTTTTATTCTTTTTGCCAAAGCTCAGCGAAATCTTGCGGTTATCCTTATCGATATCAAGCACCACAAATTCCTTGCGCTCGTTGAGGGTAAATACCTTCTCTGGGTCGGCATCGCTGCCACTGCCCAGCTCTGATACGTGCACCAGGGCCTCAATTGCTGGGCTAATCTGCACAAAGGCACCAAATGGTGTGATACGTGTCACGGTACCTTCAACGGTATCGCCCTTGGCAAACTTATCAACTTCTGTCAGCCATGGGTCCTGGGTCAGCTGCTTCATGCTGAGGCTCAGGCGGTCTTTATCAATGGCGATAATCTTTGCACTGATCGTCTGGCCAACCTTGACGTAATCGCCAGGGTTGTTTACGCGCTCCCAGCTAATCTCAGAAATGTGCACCAGGCCTTCAATGCCTTCAACGTTCACAAAGACGCCGAAATCAACCACGCCGGTCACAACACCTTCAACGGTATCGCCCACCGATAGCTTCTCGAAACGCTCAGCCAGGCCATCCTTAACGGCTTCTTTCTCGCTAAAGATCAGCTTATTAGCCTTGCGGTCAGCGTCCAAAATACGGACCTTCAGGTCGCGGCCAACCAGCGTGTTCAGGCGCTGCAAAATCTCGTCCTTATCGCTGGAGCCAACCCGTGGGTAGTGCTCAGCCGAAAGCTGCGATACCGGCAAGAAGCCACGAATACCTTCATACTCTACCAATAGGCCACCGCGGTTTGCATCATAAGGCTGCACGGCGATGATCTCGCCAGCCTCAAGCTTGGCGATAACCTCTTCCCAGCCGCGGTCCTTAGCAGCTTTGCGCAGGCTCAGCAGGCTCATGCCGTTATCGAGCTCTGTATCTACTACGCTGGCGGTTACTTCATCACCCTCGGCAATATTACGCGAAAATCCAACCTCACGGCGGGGTACAAAGCCCACACCTTGGGCACCTAAATCAATTAATACTTCGTGTTTACGCAGGCTCAGAATCGTCCCAGTGACGACCTCGCCGGCAGTTAGTTGCTTAGCGCCTGCATCTGCTGCAGCGAGCAACTCATCCATTGTTACAGTGGCTTTTGCCATAAGTCTAAAAAGACTCCTTCCTTAATTGCTATTTCTTTTGGCACCGCCTACCGAACGTAAGCCGCTACAGCCGCGGGGCCAAAGGTTACCATCTATTGTAGCGTACCGGGGCTTATAAGTAAAGCAAGCGACCCCTGGTAATGTGCACCGTGCGCTCGCCACCGCGCCGTACTACCCTGCCGCCACAGCCGGCGCGGGGCTACCCAGGGCAGGGCACCAAAAACCACCAGGCTTGTATAACCTGGTGGTTTGATTAATGATACGAACGAGTGTACCTACTGGCGGTTAAAGTGGTAGTAGTAATAGCCAGCACCGATGATTGCCATCATACCCACAAAGCTGGCAGCTACATCGAAGGCACCGGTTTGCGGCAATTGGGTGCTCGCGGCTTCCTGCGAACGCTCGCTGCTACGAGCGATCGGCCCGCTGCCGGTTGCCTGCGGTTTGTTTTCGGCTGCTTTCTTGGCTTCTTCTTCCTTCTTCTGGGCTTCTGCGGCTGCCACAGCAGCGCGGCGCTCGGCGGCAGCGTTTTCCTCTACTTGGCGCTTTTGCTCTTCTTCTTTCGCGGCGCGTTCCTTTGCTACCTGGGATGCCTGCTGGGCTTCAGTCTTTTCTTTGGCTTGCTTAGCTTTTTGCTCGGCGGCGGCTTTATCAGTACTGCTTGTTTGTGTCTTGCTGCTTGAGCCAGCGGCGCTACTTGTACTGCTCGATGATGCACTACTTGATGATGAGCGCGAGCTTGATGACTGGCTGCTACTTGCTTGGTGGCTACTGCCCGCTGCTTGCAAGCTGCCGTTATTTTCGCTCGATGACGTACTGCTGAGCGCAACCTTGTTCTGCTCGCCACTGCCATCGTGGCCTACTGTTTTTGCCAGCGCAATTGTGCCAGCAGTGCCCGCTACCAGCAGCACACTCACGACACTAAACGCGACAACCGATCCTGATTCTTTACGCATACGCCTAAACCTCTTATTTGTACCTATACTTATTAATTTACCTATTTGCTGGTTATTATACGGTAATATATCCCGTTTTGCAAGGGCTTATCTCGGTAAAACGCCACTGCTATGGTACACTAGCAATATGATGATCTGTGTGGACACCGGGGGAACAAAAACACTCGTCTGCCGCATGAGCCAGACTGGTGAAATTTTACAACAACTGCGCTTCCCGACGCCGCGCCAGTATACTGCCTACAGCGACCAGCTTATTGCAGCAATCACATCACTTACCGGCGGTGAGTCCGTCACAACAATCAGCCTCGCACTACCTGGCGTTGTAAAAAATAACGTAGGACTCTGGTGCCCCAACCTGGGGTGGCAGGATGTTGCTATTGCCGCAACACTGCAGCCGCACTGGCCAGCTGCCCGTATTGTTGTCGAAAACGACGCCAACCTGGCCGGCCTCCACGAAATCAGCTGCCTGGCACCAGCCCCAGCACTTGGACTGTACATTACCATCAGCACTGGCATTGGTATTGGTGCTGTTGTGAATGGCACAATTAGCCCGGCCTTGCGCCATAGTGAAGCCGGCCATATGCAACTGTTGTGGGATGGACGTTTGCAGGCCTGGGAGGACTTTGCCAGCGGCCGCGCCATCGCCGAGGCTTATGGCATGTACGCGAGTGATATCCACACACCCGCGGCTTGGCACGAAATTGCCCAGCGTATCGCCTGCGGTTTTGTTGTGTTAATCCCTACATTGCAGCCTGATACCATTGTCATTGGCGGCAGTATTGGCGCCTACTTTAGCCGCTACCAGTCCACCCTGACCGAGCACATCACTCGCTACACCCCCGCCGGTATCACACAGCCCGTGCTCAGCCAAGCAGCCAGCCCGCACCACGCCGTCATTTATGGAGCCTACCGCTATGCTCAGCAGCAGTCAGCTTGCTAAGCAACTCGCCGCAGATTACCCACAGCTGCACTTTGCGCCCGGCGAGCAGGATTGGTGGGATAGCCACAGCCAAACGGTTTTTTACCACACCACACCGGCTGCCTTGCTCCACGAGCTTGGCCACGCACTGCTGGGCCATACATCGTACCGCCGCGATGTTGAACTTTTAGCCATGGAGCAAGCCGCCTGGCACAAAGCCCGGCAATTAGCACCGCACTACCACGTTACGATCACCACCGACACCGTCGAAGACCATCTCGATACCTACCGCGACTGGCTACACGCCAAAAGCACCTGCCCACGCTGCCATGTCAATGGTGCCGAGGTCGCACCCCACACCTACCTGTGCCTTGCCTGCGGGCAACACTGGCGTACCAATAGCGCCATCCACAGCCGTGTGCAGCGCCGGCTTGTACCATAAGCCCTGTGCATAGCAAAACCAGCGACCACCCGCCCATGGCGGCCTGGTAGCCAGCCCTTTCCACCTGCCCACACATAGCCATACGCAAAACCACCCGCCATTACCGACGGGTGGTTTTTTATGTCTCGTAATTTAGTTAGGCAGCGTCTTGCAAGCGCGCACCAACGAGCGGTGCTGCCTGGCCAACAACTGCTACCAGTGGTTGGTCCGCTGCAGCGCTATCCTTCTTTTTGCCACGGCGGCTAATGCGGCCACCCTTGGCGCCAGCAATCCGCGCCAGAGCTGGGTTAGCGGCAAAGCCACCGGTGCGGCCCTTCTTGCCACCCATTGCCCCAATTCGGGCGTAAAAATCTGCGCCGTGTTTGGCCTTATTCGTTGCTGCTGCTTTGGTACCGCCGGTTTTTGTTCCTGCCATAGTAATAATTTCTCCTCAGTTTTAAAAAGATTTCCACAGCCCTAATCTGGGAAACCCTCGCTGATATAACTCACATGTGATATGTGGTATGTTATAAATATAACACAGCTTGTGCTTTTTGTCAACGTTTACAATAAGCTTTATATGTTGTGAAAAAACTATTGCACATTCTAGCCCGGTGCGCTATTATAAGATTAGTTCATCCACCACAGCGATGACAGAGCAACGAGGTCCTTACTGTACTTCCTTGGACGGTCCCGGCCCGGCACGATACTATGCCACATCAAAATAACCCCAACTGCGAGAGGGGTTATTTTTTTATACTGATAATGACGAGGGGACCGACTCGAGGCATACCGAGCATCTACTGGTTAGAGTATACTGACTGTAGCCGAGCGTATTATCGACACCAGCATAGCTTAGACATACTAGGAGCGCAAAGTACGGGCGTTTTTATATAAAGCATTGACGCAGCAATGTCGCGCTACCAAGCATCACAACTACTACGTATCAGGACTACTGAGAGAATCCTACCTATTTATAATTTATGGCTGCACGCGCCCGCTATGGCAATACAAACAAACGCCAAGAGTCGGCGCCATGTGCAGCCTAAGCCACACAAACAACATATCGTTGATTTCACTTTACTCGTACCACACGTAGCACAGGGTATACATAAGTCCGCGCGAGACTCACAACTTTCCGTTCGTATCCCACAGACACACACCTACTCATCACCTTAGCGCACGGCAGGGCGCATTCAGTGATTGAAGGTACGCGTATGATAGCCGCGCAGTAGGCAGGCCCAGTATCAGCAGCCCGACCGCATGTGTATGATACCAAAAGAAAAAGGCCACCCTATTAGGATGACCTTTTTATAATTCGGCACCGTGCTAGTTTCCCACTAAAAGCAGTATAATCGCCGCTGGGGAGCTTAACTTCTGTGTTCGGAATGGTTACAGGTGTTTCCTCCTCGCTATGGGCACCGAAGTAAGGCTTTTAAAGACACTTTGTGCTGATATACGTCATCAGTGGGTCAAAAAGCCTCGCTTCGATGTCCAAAACACGGTTGTTTTACATTGACGTTGGTGTGTATACACCAATTACTAGTTAAGTCTACCTTATCCGCGCTGTTTATGCAAGAGCATACACAGGCACAGACAAGGACATAAAAAGGCAATGGGACTGTTAGTACGCTTCAGCTCCATGTGTTACCACACTTCCACCTTGCGCCTATCAAACTGATAGTCTTTCAGTGTCC
>JABCON020000010.1 GCA_013333595.2 Candidatus Saccharimonadota bacterium | reverse complement strand
TACACCCCATGAAATATTCTGCATGGTTAGCCAGGCTCCTCCGCCTACGAGAATTGAGATGATGCTCCAGAAAATTTCTTTCGATTTTTCGGTTTTCATATAGACTCCTAATATTCTATATTTTTATCCTTAAATGTACATATAGTATAACATAAAAATAAGATCAGCCTTTTGACTGATCTTGTTTGGATTGTCGTGGACTATTAGCTATCTTTCGCCTCGCCCCGCAATGTCTGCAACACCCTCGTGCGATACACCTTAGCCCTATGAATGCCAAACCACGCAATAAGTACTAACAGCAGCCCTACACCAATTAGCGATAGGCTCGCCACAAGATCAACTGGCTTTGCAAACAAGAGTAGCACATCACCAAATAGTGCAAACGCAGCGAGTGGCAACATGCCTATATTAATACTCAGCAGCAAACGACCATATGAATTATACGGTCCACGCAGCTTTCCCTTCTTATCTCTCCAATTATTTTTTACCAGCTGCTCATTACGCCGCGCATCCCGCTCAATAAAATATTCTCCAATGCCTACTGCAATGCCAGTAAAAATTTCATCCATGTATTATTTTTCCTTATGGTCGTCTTTATTATCTGCATACTTCTCGTGCAGCTGGTGGCGATACTGGTGCATGGCACTCACCGCCCGTTTCCAATCACCCTGAACGAGTGAGCTAATACTTTCGTGGTGTTCAAATACACCAAGCAGGGCTGATTTAATTGCGACCATACCCAGCCGCTTTCGTGCACGATCTAATTTGCTTTGATGCTCAGCAAACGACTCCACCACAGCCTGATATGAATCTGGGACTGCACCTTTTTGCTCTTCGCTCTTGAGCAAGTTATGTAGCTGCGCATACTGCACCGCATCACGCGACCGCACACCAGACACAAACCGGTGTTGCAGCAGTGATAGCTGCGAAGGCAAGTTCAGCACCTTTCCTAAAATGGCACCCCTGCTATCTTGCACCTGCCACGAGTGCAAACTCTCTCTTCTGGCATAGGCGTCTTGATCATACCCGTTCTATACTGCACGCTACCTTTACCGTCTTGGTAGTAGCCGCCCGTAAGTCCGAGCAAATCATGCCACGTTTGTGCATAGCGATGTAAACCAACCACCGACACAGACACATCATCGCCCAGCAGCTCCTTGGCAGTTTCTTTATACTCGGCTAATGTGGCAGCATCTGGCGATGTAGCCATAATATCCATTTGCTAGGGCTCGCCTTCGTGGTTTATCGTAGATTCATACTCATGTGCAAGCGTAACCTGCCCCTGCTGCCAATCTATGTCGGCCGCATGATTTAACATATCAACACCAACATCACCAATAATCATACTGTCCGTCTCAGGATTTACATCGCGCAGCTTCTGGTGAAAGTCAGTTTCAGCCAATTTTTGGTATATACTCGGGCTATGCTCCTGCATAAGTACTATTATGCCATATATCAGCACATAACGCTATACAGGCCGCCCTACCCTGGTGCTATAGGGCTCCCTCCAGCCGCAATAGTGCCTCCTTCGCAGCGGTGCCATACAGATAATTGCCGATGCCGCCCGTAGCTGGCACCACCCGGTGGCAAGGCACCAGCAGTGGCAGTGGGTTATTTTTACAAGCGGTACCAACAGCGCGGGCCGCACCAGGGTAGCCAGCCGCTGCCGCTAGCTCTTTGTAGGAACGCACCTGGCCGTATGGAATACGACTCATAGCCCGGTACACAGCCCGTTGGAACGGCGTCATAGCAGTACGGGACTGATGGGGAATTACATCAAGTGCAGTGCGATCACCAGCACAATAGGCCCGCACGGCAGCTACGTAGGGATGCTGCTGATCTGCCACGACGCTTCCCGCAGCTTGCATCGTATAATCAGCGGGCTGCCCGCGGCTAAAAGCAGTTTTATACACCACACCCTGCTTGTCGCAATACAAAACAAACGTAGTGTAGTGCGAACCTGTGTACGGCTGCGTATTAGCAATATATATCGTTGTATTGTGCATTGTTACTGTCATATTCCCTCAGCTCCTTGGCTACCTGCTACGTTATAATACCAGCTACCCTCTGCCGCAGCTCCGGCACAACCTCCGTTTCAAACCATGGGTTATGCGCTCGCCAGCGAGCAGTCAGCGGCGAGGGGTGCACCAGTGGAAAATACTCTGGCAAATACTGCGCAAAATGCGCCACCGTTTCTGTTAAGTTCTTCTCTGCCCGGTGGGCAAGATAATGCTTTTGCGCATAAGCACCGACCAGAATCGTCAAACGCACTTCCGGCATGCGAGCCAGCAGCTTTGGATGCCATTTTTCAGCAAATTCCTTGCGTGGTGGCAAGTCGCCATGCGCACCCTTGCCAGGATAGTAAAAATCCATTGGGATAAGCGCAAAGAGATCGGGGTTGTAAAATTGCTCATCGCTCACACCAAGCCACTGCCGCAAAAGACGCCCGCTGGCATCATTCCACGGCACTCCCGTCTCCTGGGCAATGCGGCCCGGCGCCTGACCAACAATGATGATGTGCGAGCTGGCCGAGGCACTATAAACTGGCGGCCAACCCCGTGCCGCAAAATCCGCATTCATTGGGTCGGCACAAATGTGCTCGTAAAGAAGCGGCTGTGATTGCGTATTTGCCATATCTTCAGTATAGCGAAGTTACGTAGCTAGCTCAATTGCGTGCTGTAGTTCCCTAGCAATCTTGATATACTTGTAACATTACCCAGCAATGACAAACTCTGGTATTCCATAAAAAATGTGCCATCGTCCAAAGCTCCGCTAGTGCTTATCCAAGGAAGAGGACTAGACCACCATGGATGGGATTCCGTCCTCAATGAATTTACCGATCGAACCGTCGTGCTCATCGACCACAGAGGCACCGGCCAGACCACAGCACCACTAAGCTCTGAATGGTCAACGCGGGATTTTGCAAACGATATAATAACTATTCTTGATCACGCAGGCATCGATAGAACACCAGCTACAAGTAGCAGAAACCCGATAAGCAGTAACGTTGCGCGAATTCCTTGAAAAATTTCCCATAGATTTCTTTGTCGTTTCCAGTCGCTAGGCAGGTCGTTAACATCCCACTTAGTAACAGCAAAGTTTCGCGGAACATTAATCGCCAAGGTGAAAGCAATCGAAAGAGCAAAACTTAGTGCTGATGATATCGCCAGAACGTGCACATGTTTTGGCTCACCCTGAGTCATGAAGGCGAAGGATATGCCAATAACCGAACAAATTGTCATCGCAAACGGCATAAATACACCGAAAGTACCAACCAGCCCCTTCTCCACCATAATGTGGTGTTTTGGCGGCAAGCGCTTCACGACGGGGTGAACGAATGCGAACGAACCGAATTCTGCCGATGCAGTAAACCCTGTAATCACAATAAAAATAAATTCTAACCAGTTCATGAGAGCCTCCAAACTTAGTACTTCTTATCGATCAATTATACCATACTGGCAGCTACTCCATATTTGGTGCCGAGCTAGCAATCACAACGTACGACCACGCCGAGGCACTGTCGACTGGCGGCAGATGATGCGCTATATAGCGTAGATATTCATCAGTTCCCCACCGTCAGTTCGACTATCTTCTGGAAGGTTTTGCCATTACGGATCGTGAGTTGTTTGTAAAACCGGGCTTTGAGCAGCTTTTTGTGGTAGTTTGATGTAAGATAATCAGCCTGATTATGATTACAATAAAAGAACGCCGTACGCCCAAAATGGAGCTGCTCGCGATCGTTCGCCCAGGTGGCCGTTTCTGCCTCGATAGCCGCCGTGTCCGCCTCTGGCAAATAAAACAGCGCATCCCGCCGGTAGGCCGCGTCGTCCTGCCACCAGCTGGGTAACTGAGCCACCTCCTGCCGGAGCGTGGCAGCACTAATGATGATAAACGGCACTGGGAAGTCATAGGTCGCGTCAAAATAGCGCGCCAGAGTGCGCTGGATCACCTCCTCCGGCTCGCTGCTATCAAAAAACAGATTGCCGCTATTGATATACGAGACGACATTACGAAAGCCCAGCTCCATCAAGTCCGCCTTCAGGCGATCCATACTCACCTTATGCTTGCCGCCAACATTAATACCGCGGAGCAGCAGCGCGTAGCGCATTGGTTGTACTGTAGTATGATGGAGCGTATACATAGTGCTATTATACAAGGATGCATGGCGAACGTCACGTTGCTGAGCGGCGAATCATAAACCTGAGATTGACGCAGCTCCCCACATCGAGCTGGTTTACCCGCCGCACCTTAGCAGGCAGCGGAATGAAGTGGGTACCATCACCCATTGGCAGTAGTGAGGTATCCCACGACACCTCCCCTACCACCGCATGAACCGCAATCAGACCACGCACCGCTAGTGGCTGGAGCACTTCTGTATACCTCTGCGGCACTGCGACATAATACCAGCCACCTGCTTGCGGAAATTGCTGCACCTGCCCATCAATGGTATAGGTGTGCATCACCCATTATTCTCTTCTGCGTACTGGACGATGTCGACTGTTACGCCACTTGGGTCACGCACACAAAAGTGAGTCTGACCCCATGCCTCGGTGGTAAGTGGATGGGTGATTGTAACATCACAGTCCTTAATCCGCTCATATTCACTGGCAGCATCAGCAACCTCAAGTGAGTAAATAATGCCATGACCACCAAATGCCGCTTGGAGATCTTGTGGCTGGTTGGCAAGGTGTGGCTGCATCAGGCCGATCTCTACACCACTATGCCTATGCAGGAGATGCACGTACCAATCGGCTTCGAATACAACCTCAAAGCCAAAGAGCCGACAATAGAACTCCTTACATTCCGTTATCTTTGTGGTAATTGTCACAGGATATAGTGCGTGCATATGCGCTCCTTTGTGTTAATGGTTATGTCATTATAGTAGCGTGGTAGCACTCTCTCGTATTGTATATTTCGGACATTATGCTTGGTATGTCTTGTGGTAGTGCTGTGGTGTG
>JABCON020000009.1 GCA_013333595.2 Candidatus Saccharimonadota bacterium | reverse complement strand
TGGCGTCACATGGTACAATAGCTGGGTGATTACTAAAGAAAACAAGCAAAAGGCGATTGCTTTGACTCAGGTCAGCAAGCAGGATGTCGGTAGCCCACAGGCACAGGTATCCATCTTGACGGCTCGTATCAAAGAGGTAACAGAGCATCTTAAAGCCAATAAGCATGACTTTATGGCTCGTCGCGGCTTGGTCCAGATGGTAGGTAAGCGTAAGCGCCTCCTCAAATACCTCGAGCGTACCGACTTTGAAAGCTACAAAGCAGTTGTTGCTAAGCTCGGCCTGCGTAAATAACCGTAGGCGTACGAGCGCTGAAACACCCCGTTCCCAGAGTGCGGGGTGTTTTTGTTTGTAGTAAAAACTACAAAATGCTTCCTTTTTGAAAATGCTTGTGCTAGTATGTAAGGAAATTACAAATCCTATGGGGGGAAACAAATATGCAGGTACACAAACGTACCGGCGTGTTAGGCGTGCCTAAGCGCCTGATTGCCGCCGGAGTAGCAATGGTAATTCTTGGTGCTGGCCAAGCGTTGGCACCACTGGTGGTGTCGGCTCAGGCAGCACCAAACCGCACACTACCAACCGCTGGGGAAATCACCGCGCGGGTCAACGGGGCCGAGACAATGGCCCGCCAAGCGCTGCTACAGGCACCAGCTGCCACGAACGAAAACACCGCCAACCTTGGCCAGGGAGCGTGGGCTATAACGGGTGGTGATATTACCGCGCCACTACAAAAAGCGCTCGATGACCCGAAGATCCGTATCATCAACCTACCAGAGGGTCAGTACACCCTGGGCACAGTGGTGCTTGATAAAGCCCAGCAGAAGTTTGTGCGTGGCCAGGGTACGCGCACCGTGCTACTGGGTGCTAAGGACCGTAACCGCCCAGCGATCATGTCGACCTCTGGTGGTAAGGCAAACCAAGTCCAGTTTAGCGAGTTTATTCTGGATATGCAGTGGCAGCCTGGCCAGGCCGAAGTCCACGCTGTACAGCTAACTAACGCCGATACGATTCAGTTTTACAAAACAGCCATTAAGAACGTTGGCCAAGCTGGTATTGTGGCCCAGGGCTACGGCGCGCCAGGCCGCGGTACACCAAACCTACTGGTGCTCGATACCGTGGTCGAAAACGCTGGCTTAGCCGATAAAACTACCGGCTTTGGCGTACTGGTCAAGGATAATTCACCGCATGCCATGGTGGTTGGCAACCGTATCACCGGCATTAAGGGCGGTATGGGGATTGGTGCCCACGCCACGCAGCTTGGTGGGCCAACCAATATGACCATCATCGCTAACCATATCCAGATGGTACAATCAAACACCAACTTTGAAGGCATTGGCCTGACGAAGGGTGCGGATAATGCCATTGTGGCCCGCAACGTGACCGACCCATCGTTTGATAACGGGCTGTCGCTTTCATCCAACGGCAACCTGGCTGTGCAGAACTATACCAGCTCGGCCTGGAACCATGGTATTGCGATTGAAGGCGAAGGCAACGTACTGATTGCGAACGAAATTGGCCCGGTTGGTTTGCAGAACGCTGCCCTGGGCGAGGCGCTGGAATACGGTGGTATTACGCTGGAAAACGGTGCCAACACGCTGGCCGTTGGTAATGTTATCAACCACGGCAATAACAGCGATATGACATACGCTATTAAGTTTAATGGCCAAATGCGCGGCGGCAATACGCTTGGTAATAATACCATTGCTAGCTTTAAGAAGCGCTACTACAACCGCACACCACTGGCAACAGATGAAACACGTGATGATAAAATGCCAACCATCGCTATACAGCTGCTCAGCGCCAGCGAGCGCCAAGCGATTGGTGTCGCTGCTGGGCCAAGCACACCGGCTCCGGCCCCAGCACCTACCCCTGTGCCAGCACCTGTACCGGTGCCACAACCACAGCCGGTGCCTACGCCGGCCCCAGCGCCAACTCCTTCACCAGCTCCAACGCCACAACCACAACCACAACCACAACCTGTGACGCCAACTACGCCAAGTGCTCCGGCCCCAGCTACGCCAGCCCCAGCAGCAACAGGTGGGGAGTCTGTCCCAAAAGAGCTGGCCGACACCCAAGACCTCAAGGCACCAAACACAGGCTTCCCGCGCTACGCTACGGGTGCCGGCATCAGCCTGGTACTCCTGGCGCTGGCCGCAGCCGGCTACGGCCTGACGCGCCCCCGTGCTCAGCGCCGCTGGCGGGGTTAGGGACCTGTTGGCCGTTTCTCAGCAAAAACTCAGTAAAACCAGCTTGTAGCGCAGAACGCACATTGATGCGCTAGAGCTTTTCAAACAAAAAAGCTTATGATACAATAGCCGTACCGTATACCATAACGACTATTGTGAAGGGGAGTGTATGAACTCAGAACATAAACACAAAGTAAACGCTGTGTGGCGCCTTACCGCTGGCATGGTGGCCGCAGCCAGTATGATTGTGGGCCAAGTGCTGGCACCAGTTGGTGCCCAGGCGGCTACCAGTAGCCAGTCTATCTTGCCGCCAGCCTATAGCTACCCGCACCGCACCACCGGCAAGCCGAATACATACTGGAACGCTACTGTGCAGGCCGGCGAGCGGGCAGTGCCATGGGTGGTTATGAACCCGAATAACGGCCCGGGTGACCGGGTGGACGAAAACTACACTGGCCAGATTGATGAAGTCACCAGCAAGAAGATGAAATACGTTGGCTATGTGATTCACCACTACCAAACGGTTGATATCAAGACCATGGCCAAGCAGGTCGATAAATGGTATAGCATGTATAAAAACGTGGGTGGCATCTTCTTTGACACCGTTCGCGCCCAGACCCCAGAGCAAATCTGCTACGCAGCAAACCTGTACAATTATGTTAAGGTTAAGCACCCAGGTGCACTCGTCATTCAAAACCCAGGCACCCACCTGCCAGATGACAAACTGGTGCCGTACGGCGATATCTTCTTAAATGCCGAAACAACCGCCACTGAGTACCTAAATAATGCCGACTGGAACCCCAAGACCGCGTGGGAAAAAGACCCGGCTAATGCCGCCAAGCAGTACCATGTGGTGCGTGATGTGACCTCGAAGGAGCAGCAGGCTCAGTTGATTGCCAAGAGTCGCGAGCGCAATGCCGGCTGGATTTACTTTACCAGTGATACCGAAAGCACAGCTGGTGGCCACGATGGCA
Organism: Candidatus Saccharimonadota bacterium; assembly: GCA_013333595.2. Lineage (GTDB taxonomy): Bacteria > Patescibacteriota > Saccharimonadia > Saccharimonadales > Saccharimonadaceae > SDRW01. The sequence goes on along the minus strand of JABCON020000009.1, from coordinate 1,727 downwards.
ACCCGTATGATGACCTATCGCGCTTCTTTGGTGATATGGCATCCAGCGCTCGCAGCGCCCAGCAAACGCAGCCAATCATTGGTAAGCCAGTGCCACTGCCAGCCGGTTGTACTGATGAATTTAACCTAAAGGTTACGGCTACCAGCCATGCTACTCCGGCCCAGCCACCGCGCACTGCTACCGGTAGCAGCGCCAGCTCGAGCGCCCACAGTAGTGCGCGCAGCCAGGCCAGCACCCAGGGTTCTAGCCAGTCAAGCGCTCAGGCTCATGCCCAGGCTCAAGCCCACACCGGCAGCAACCAGCCGCAGCAATCAGCTGGCCTGCAGGCACCAAATACCGGGTTCGGTAAGCAAGGGATCGGCCTTATTGTGGCAATTATTGCAACGCTTGTGATTGCCGCCACCGCCGCTGTCTTGTACCTACGCAGCCGCCGCTTTAGGAGCCGCAAGTATCGCCAGTAAGGCCCTATCAGTATACATAACAACACCCTCGCTATATGCGGGGGTGTTGTGCTATGGAGTGGTAACTAGTTGTGCGGCTGGCAACATATAGTAATTTTGTGGCGTCAGCCGAAGGCGTTGTGTAGTGCGCTACAGGTAGCTTATCACCCGTACCGGCGCTGTGCTGCCAGGGGTTGGGAGCGGGTCGGTGCGAAGGAAATCTGGCAGGAGGGTATGAGTATGTGGGTCGATAAATTCACAACGGCTTAGCTCGTGCTGGCCATGGGTTGTGGTGCTGAGGTCAACATGCAGGTAATCCTGTGGGTTGGTGATGTGATAAATAAACTCCAGCTGCTCGGGCGCACCATGCTGCCGGCCACGGGGCGAGCTGAATTGTTGGATATACAACAGATTGCCAAGGCGTGGGGTAATGCCGGTTTCTTCAATCAGCTCGCGCACCAGGCCTTGCTCGAGACGTTCACCCGCGTCTAGCCCGCCACCAGGTAGCGCCCAGTAGGGGGCGGGGCTGCCATCGGCGGTGGCGTGTTGTACAGCAAGCACGCGGCTATCAAGCACGGCCAGGCCACGTACGGTTATGCGGCGGTAGGGTTGGTCCATATATCCTCCTTTGGTTACTTAGGCCTAATAGTACCGCACCAGCCAGAGGTTGGCAATTGCTGTAATAATGGCAACGCCTAAGGTGTGCTATACTAAGGGGGTAACTGCAGATAGTGATAGATAGCAGCCTTGCCCCGGTATGTGGCCCGGCTAAAGTTGCTACCTGTTACTCTCTGCAAGAAAAGGAGAAAAACATGAGTATTATCAACCCAAGCGGCAAAGATATTATGCGCGTGACGACCGAGCTATGCGGTCGCCCCCTCACCCTGGAGGTCAACCGCGTTGGCTTTCGCTCGACGGCCAGTGTGCTGGTGCGCTACGGCGACACGGTGGTGCTGGGCACCGCCCAGGTGGGCAGCCGCCCGGTCACGCTGGATTACTTCCCGCTCAGTATCGACTACGAAGAGAAGTTCTATGCGTCGGGCAAGATTAGCGGCAGCCGCTTTATTAAGCGCGAGGGCCGCCCGAGCGACGAAGCGGTGCTGATTGGCCGCCTGATCGACCGGCCGATCCGCCCACTCTTCCCCAAAGGCTACCGCCAAGAAGTGCAGGTGGTGGCTACCGTGCTCAGCATGGACCCGAGCTTCCGCCCCGATATGGTGGCGATGGTTGCCGCCAGCAGCGCCCTGATGCTGACGGGTACGCCGTTTGATGGGCCAGTGGCGGGCC
>JABCON020000008.1 GCA_013333595.2 Candidatus Saccharimonadota bacterium | reverse complement strand
GTGGTGGCAGTGAGCCAGTGTTTTAGCTTTATCGCTAAAGGTCATGGTTTTGCGGCCGTCAAATACACGCAGGGCGCCTTCCCATAAGCCGTCATCACCATACTTTTCGCCGTATTTGACGATACCGCCATCAATCTGGTACACATCCTTAAAGCCGCGCTTTTTCATCATAGCGCTAATCACTTCGCAGCGGATACCGCCGGTGCAGTAGCTAATGACCTTCTTGTCTTTAATGTCATCGTACTTATGGCTTTCTAGTTCGGCAATGAAATCACGGCTGGTGCGTGTATTAGGCACCACGGCATTTTTAAATTTACCAAGCTCGGCTTCGTGAGCGTTACGGCCATCAAAAAAGACAACATCATCGCCGTATTGCTCAATCAGTTTATGAACTTCCTCTGGCTTTAGGTGCGTGCCACCATCAATCACACCGTGTTCGTCCACATCAAACTCATCGTCACTGTTTTTAAAACCCACCAGCTCGCGGCGGTGCTTAACGCTCATACGTGGGAAATTATCACGGCTGCCATCGCTCCATTTCCACACAATATCTTTAAAGCCAGCGAACTTTTTGGTCTCTTTAATATACTTCTTCAGCGCGTCGATATCGCCACCAACCGTACCATTCAGCCCATGCCTGCTCACCAGAATACGACCGCGCAGCCCAAGGCTATCGCACAGTACCTTTTGCCATAGCTTAATGGCTTCTGGGTCTTTGATCGGTGTAAATTTATAGTAAATTAGAATCTTTTGCATACCCATATTATACCACGCGCAGCCCGGCCCACGCCTAGGCAACACCGCCAAGGTATGCTACAATAGCACGATCATTGGCGTCACTATTTACCTGGAGCCCGCCACACACCCTAAATACCCACGTAACAGTAGATACAAATAAGGAGCTTTTTTGAGTACGCAATCATCAACCCCCACCCCACGCACTATTTTCCTTATGCTGTGGCAGGCAGCAAAACCCTATGCCTGGCGGCGTAATTTAGCCATTATTACAGCAACGCTCACCGTGCTAGGCGGCCTCGCCGGGCCAATCATTATTGCCCGTATTTTGCATATGATTCAGCAGGGCGAACTAGGCAACACCACCTTACTATGGCAGCTCGCTGGGCTGTTTGCATTGTGCCAGATCTGGGCAGAAATCATTGGCTGGCGGCTGACACTCTACTTTGTGTGGACATTCGAAACTGCGATGCAGCGCGATCTTTACAACCGCGCCTTTCGTACACTGACGCAACAAACCCTCTTTTTCCACTCAAGCCAGTTTGGCGGCTCACTCGTCAGCCAAACGTCTAAGCTAACAGCAGCTGCCGAGCGCTTTTGGGATACAATCATTTGGTCGATTCTGCCGCTAGCACTATCGCTGATTGGCTCAATTGTTATTTTAAGCCTTGTGCTGTGGCCATACGCAGTCTTCCTAGCAGTTTTTGCTCTACTATTTTGCCTCGTGGTGTATATCACCTCGCGGCCGATGGCACGGCTCAACGAAGCCGAAGCTGCCACCAGCAATGCCCTCAGCGGCCGGCTAGCAGATACGATTGCCAACATCATGGCCGTCAAATCATCCAGCGCCGAAACACGCGAAGCACAGGTCTTTGCCACCACAGTGACCGATTGGCGCCATAAATCACTGGCTGTCATGGGTGGGTTCCTGCGCGTCAGTACAGTTTACTCAAGCATTACAACCATCATTAAAGTTGCTGCTCTGGTATTTGCCATTTACGCTGCCCAGCATAACGTCGTATCAATTGCGACTATCTACCTCATTGTGACCTATACAACCTCGGTCACACGCGAGCTGTGGAATGTAAACGGTATCATGCGCAGTTACAACCGTGTGCTTGGTGATGCCCGCGATATGGTTGGTATTCTAAATACACCACTCCACTTGGCTGATGCAACATCGCGCCACTTGGCAGTACCCCACGGCAAGATTGATATCGATACAATTACCTTTACGCACGATGAAGGTGTCGGTAGTACGATTTTTGATGGGTTTAGTTTAACCATCCAACCAGGCGAGAAAATCGGCCTTGTGGGTGCGAGTGGTTCGGGTAAAACGACTCTTACAAAATTGCTGCTCCGCTTTGCCGATATCGATAAGGGCACAATTAGTATTGATGGCCAAGCTATCGACCAAGTAACCCAAGCTAGCCTGCGCGAACATATTGCCTATGTTGCCCAGGAACCGCTCCTCTTTCACCGTACCATCCGCGAAAACATTGCCTACGCCCGGCCTGATGCAACCGACGAGCAGATTACCCATGCTGCTAAGCAAGCCGGTGCGTTAACGTTTATCACCAAGCTACCGGATGGCTTCAATACACTAGTTGGCGAGCGCGGCATCAAACTGAGCGGTGGCCAGCGCCAGCGTATTGCAATTGCTAGAGCTATTCTAAAGGATGCCCCGATTCTGATTCTGGATGAGGCGACCAGTGCGCTGGACTCAGAAAGCGAGCGCTTAATCCAACGCTCGCTTACGAATCTAATGAAAAACCGTACCAGCATTGTGGTGGCGCACCGCCTAAGCACCATTGCCAGCCTGGACCGGATCGTTGTGATGGACAACGGCGCTATTATTGAGCAGGGCAGCCATACCGAACTGCTTGCTAAAGGCGGTGCCTACGCCAAACTATGGAACCACCAAAGCGGCGGCTTTATTCAGTAGCCTCGGCTTCTTGCTCGCCCACAACTTCGACACTGTCAGCATCTGCGCTGTCAGCATCGCCACCGGCAGCATCATTAGCAGCCTGCAAGGCACTTGGCTCATACACGTTCGCTACCACTAGATCAAGCACGCTCTGGTCGTCATCCGCTGTGCCTTCGCGGCCATCGTCGTTATCGACAATTTCAACCCCCTTCGGAAGAGGAATATCCGCTACTGTTAATTTATCGTCGGTTGTTGCAAGGTTTTCAATCGAAACCTCTAGCGCCTCTGGCAGGTCCATAGGCAAAGCCTTTACCTGCAACTGGTCAATCGCCTGCAGCACAATTAGCCCAGCACGCTCAGCTGGGCTTTCACCCTCGCCTACCAGGCGCACTGGCACATCCGCTACCACAGGCTCATTCGTCTTCACGGCATGAAAAGACACATGTTTGATACCATGTGTTAAAACGTCAAACTCAACTGATTTTATAAGCGCAATCCGGCGCCGACCACCAATGGCAATGTGCACTGGCGTATGGCGGCCGGCCTGGCGGTAGACCTTTTCCATCGCGATATGCTCTGCCTGTACAACCACTGGCTTCATATTAGCGCCGTACACTACCGCTGGCACAATACCTTGGCGGCGTAAGGCAGCTACCTTTTTGCCCTGTATGGTACGCTTACTAAGCGTTAATTCGATTTTATTTCCCATATCTCTCCTTTCGTTTAGGATACCTGTTCGGAAATAACCCGTACTTTTATTGTAGCACACCAGCGCAGCAGGCTGGCTATGGTATAATAATGCCTATGATGCACGCACTAACTGAATTTATTATCCACCTGGGGGCGTTTGCCGTTCTTGGCGTGGTTTTTGCAGAGTCTGGCCTCCTGATTGGCTTCTTTTTACCGGGTGATAGCCTGCTGTTTATGTCGGGCTTTTTAGTCCAGCAGCACACCTTTACCTGGAATATCCACCTGTTCGTACTACTACTGGCTGTCGCTGCTATTCTGGGCGATAATGTCGGCTATAGTTTTGGGCATAAGGTAGGCCGCAAGCTCTTCGAAAAGCCAAACTCGCGCTTCTTTAAAAAGAAGTACCTTACCCAGGCGGAAGCTTTCTTCGAAAAGCACGGCGCCAAGGCAATTGTGCTGGCCCGCTTTGTGCCGGTTGTGCGCACCTTTACGCCTATCATTGCTGGTGTTAGCAAAATGCACTACCGCACCTTCTTTATTTATAACCTGGTTGGTGGCGCACTATGGACTGCACTCTTTACCTACGCCGGCTACTTTATTGGTAAACAGCTCCAGGCTATGGGCTTTAACGTAGAAATCATCGCTGTTGTTATCATCGTTATTTCGGTTGCGCCTATCATTGCTCATGTGCTTTCGAGCAAGCAAAAACGCCAGGCCTTATGGCAAGGCACCAAGCGCGAGCTACAAAGCATATTTGCAAAAAAGCCTAAAAGTAACTAACGCAGTCAATCATCCTAGCCACAGCCACCACGCACAACACACCCCCTCTGGTCACATCAGCCCGAGGGGGGTTCATTACTCCATCTTACGCCAGCAAGGGGCGCAAATATTTACCAGTAAACGAGGCTTTATGGGCTGCAACTGCCTCGGGTGTGCCCGTCGCTACCACCTGGCCACCACCGGCGCCGCCTTCGGGGCCCATGTCTATAATATAGTCAGCTGATTTAATAACATCGAGGTTGTGCTCAATAATCACCATGCTATTGCCGCCATCAACCAACTGCTGCAGAATACCCAGCAAGCGTTTCACATCAGCGCTGTGTAGCCCCGTTGTTGGCTCATCCAGAATATAGAGCGTCTTCCCCGTTGACCGGCGCGAAAGCTCCGTGGCAAGCTTAATACGCTGCGCCTCCCCGCCACTAAATGTAGTAGCTGGCTGGCCAAGCCGAATATAGCCCAGGCCAACATCCACCAACGTCTGTAGCTTGCGGTGCACTGCTGGCACATTAGCAAAGAACTCACAGGCTTGCTCTACCGTCATGTCAAGTACGTCGCTAATGGTGCGGTCTTTGTAGGTAATCTCTAGCGCCTCGCGGTTATAGCGCTTACCGCCGCACGTTTCACACGCCACATATACATCTGGCAAAAAGTGCATTTCAATCTTTATAACGCCATCGCCCTGGCATGTTTCACAGCGGCCACCCTTGACGTTAAAGCTAAAGCGCCCCGGCTTATAACCCCGCACATTTGCTTCTGGCGTGCTAGCAAACAGCTCACGAATCGGTGTAAAAATGCCTGTATAAGTGGCTGGGTTAGAGCGTGGTGTGCGGCCAATTGGTGACTGGTCAATCACAATGGCTTTATCGAGCTGTGTAACGCCAAGGATATCCTCGTGCTTACCAGGTACCGCATTGGCACGGTGGAGTCGCGCCGAGAGCTCCTTGGCTAAAATATCATTCACCAGGGTTGATTTACCGCTACCACTCACACCGCTCACCACAGTCATAAGCCCAAGTGGAATCATCACATCAATACCCTTCAGGTTATTTTCGCGGGCACCTTTGATAGTAAGCCAGCGGTCCTTCTGTGGCTTACGCCGCGCTACCGGCACAGCGATAGATTCAGCACCACTAAGATACTGGCCGGTGATGCTCTTTTTATTCTTTGCTACCTGCCGTGGCGTGCCAGCTGCTACCACCTGGCCACCGTGCACACCTGCTCCGGGGCCAATATCAAGCAAGTAGTCCGCCGCCCGGATAGTATCCTCGTCGTGCTCCACCACAAGCACGGTATTGCCAAGATCACGCAGGTGCTTCAGCGTTGCAATTAACCGGTCGTTATCACGCTGGTGCAGGCCAATCGAAGGCTCGTCCAGCACATAGAGCACTCCTTGCAGGCCACTACCAATTTGCGTCGCCAAACGAATCCGCTGCGCTTCCCCACCGCTAAGCGTATTAGCCGCTCGCCCAAGCTCAAGGTAGTGCAGACCAACATTGCTCATAAACTGCAGCCGGGCCGTAATTTCCTTCAGGATAGCCTGGGCGATAGCCTGCTCCTTTGGGCTGAGTTCAAGCGACGCAAAGAACGCAATTGCATCATCAATCCCCAGGCTACATACATCCATAATATTATAGCCATGGACGGTGATCGCCAGTACAACGGGCTTGAGGCGCGCACCTTTACAGGTGGTACACTGGCGCTCACGCATAAAACGCTCAATATCTTTACGCATAAATTCGCTATCGGTTTCACGCCAGCGGCGCTCCAGGTTTGGAATGACGCCTTCGTAGGTAGTGTCGTAATGGCGGCCGCTACCTAGTGCAATCCGGTACTTTTGGGCTCCGGTGCCGTAGAGTACAAGCTGCTGCACTGCCTCTGGCAGGTCCCGCACTGGTGTGCGCACGCTAAAACTATGCGCCTCGGCAACTGCACGGATTTTCTTCATGTAAAAATTATCAACATTGACACGGTTATATGGGCGAATGGCACCCTCGGCAATTGTCAGATTAGGGTTAAACACCAACTCTGGGTCAATCTCGAGCCGGCTCCCTAATCCAGTACAAACCGGGCACGCACCCTGAGGGGTATTATAGCTAAAGAGGCGTGGCTCAAGCTCTGGGATTTCGATATCTGGGTTATCCAGCGAAGCGTAGCGCTGGCTCAGCAATTGCACATCGCCGCTATCAGCATAGAGCACACCCACAATACCGCCACCAACATCAAGCGCCTGCTCGACGCTTTGGGCCACACGGCCACGCATATCTGGGGCCATCACCAGCCTATCAACAACAATTTCTATACTATGGCGATCATTCTTTTTTAGCTCGGGGAACTCATCCAGCGCGTACACGACGCCATCAACTCGCGCCCTAGCAAAGCCGAGGCGGCGGTACTGCTCGGGCACATGGGCAAACTCACCTTTTTTATCTTTAGCAATTGGCGCCAGCAGCATCAAGCGTGTGCCAGGTTCAATCTTCATGACGTCATCGATAATGTCATCTTTGGTGCGGCGGGTGACTTCGCGGCCAGTGATTGGATCGTGCGGCACACCAATACGCGCGAACAGGAGCCGCAAGTAGTCATAAATTTCGGTCACCGTTGCAACGGTACTACGCGGGTTACGGCTAGTAGACTTTTGGTCAATGCTGATCGCCGGGCTTAGGCCATCGATACTTTCAACATCGGGCTTATCCATAATCCCCAAAAACTGGCGTGCATAGCTACTGAGGCTTTCCACATAGCGGCGCTGACCTTCGGCATAAATCGTATCAAATGCTAAGCTCGACTTACCGCTACCGCTCAGGCCAGTTATGACCACCAGCTTATCGCGCGGAATACTAACGTTAATATTCTTAAGATTGTGCTCTTTGGCACCGGTTACTTTTATCACCTCGGGCATATCCTATACAGTATAGCATTTTTAACCGCCACATGCGAACTAAGTGTATTGCATTCTGGCGTGAAGTGCCGTATAATTGCCAGCAAATTACCGTATAGTGTGGAGATATTTGTGGGACTAACTGCATAGGTAAGCTTGTTAAAAAGCTTATTGTTGTATGTTTTTGACAAATATGCTATATTGTGTATAACAATCATCATAGTAATCATTAACACAGAGGGGACACTGACCATGCAGCACATTGGGCAACTACAGGCAACACTACTTAATTTCGGGCGCACCACTGGCGCCCAAGCTAAGCAATTTATTCCAATCGAGCGTATTAAACGCCTGCTTTTTAATGCCAGTGTTATTGCCCTTGTTGTTGTACTCGTGATGGCATTTTTGAACTCACGCCTGAGCACCAGCCTGGTTGATCTTGTTCTGGTTGGCGCCATTCCACACACCACCTATTCAATTCCGCCAACAGCGATGCTCATTTTCTACGCGCTGGTTACTTGGTTCCTGGCAATGTACATCATCATTCCACCAAAGTCACTCACGCCCTACGATGCCAAGCACCCTGGTAGTTCATCAACCCTAATTGACTAGTCGGGCTACACGCACTAGCTGCGTAGCTTACTGGCACCATTTCATTAAGTAAAACCACCCGTTGCTACCAGGCTATGGGTGGTTTTGCTTTACGTAGCTAGGTCGATGGCTACTCATCAGCTACTGGCATAATTGCTTCGAACCACAGCTTAAGCTCCTCGAGCACATACGCCTGGTGGCTGGTTAGCTGCTTGCGGGCAAGGCGCTGTAGCTCTCGCACAAACCCAGGTGCTTGCTGCTCAAGACGCTGGCGGCGGTACGCTTCGTAGTTGGTGCGCTCGTCAGCCGAAAGAGCTTGTTCAAAATTACGTGCCTTATAGCGCGGGAACATCTCGGCCAAGCGTGCATCTTTAAAGCGTGGGGCAAGCGTCGCAATATCAGTTGCACTAGCCCGCCGCACATGCTCTGCTTGCTGGCGGTCGTGCTCGCTAATAAACCCATCGTAGAGTTTTGCCTCGGCATCAGGTGGCGCAGCAAACTGGGGCCGAGTGCTGAGCGCTTCGGTAAGGCGCTTGATAAAATCAGGCCGGGCAAGGAGTATCTTACGGTGCCGCTCGATATCGTGTAGCGTCAATCCAATTCGGTTCCAGCCATCACCATGGTTGAGCACACCTAGCGGTGCAACTGCTGGTGCCCGGTTCGGCTGCATCTTTTTTGCCGGCAGCGGCTGGTAGTCATCACCACGCTCACTCCATGGCGTTGTCATAATCTCTACAAGCTCACGAACGCTTTTATCAAGCCACGGCGTTGGGTCGCGGCGCAAATCATACACATACACATTACCAAAATCAGCCTCACTAATAGCCATGGCAACCGTCGTCTTGTGCCATTCATTATCGTAACGACCGCTGGCGTATACAAACGGTACATGTGGCTTGGCTAGCTCACGCACGGCCTCTTTGTGGCGCATACTAAAGAGATAATCGAACAGCTGCGGCTGCTTGGTGGCAATAAGCTTTGTCATACCCACCAGTGCCTCGACATCGCTGAGGGCATCATGTGCCTTGGTGTGCTCTAAGCCATTGACCTGCGATAAAAGCTCGAGCTTGTTTGTCGCAACGCCATCAACCACCGGCCACATTATACCATCAGGGCGCAGCGCACGCGTCAAGCGCACCACATCCAGCATATCCCAGCGCGAACGGCCATCCTTATAACTCCACTCGTATGGGTCGTAATAATTACGCCACAGCAAGGCACGAATAAACTCATCGTCAAAGCGAATATTGTTAAAACCAAGCACCACCGTATGCGGCGTACAGATTTCCTCTATAAAGAGCTTGGCAAACTCAGCCTCGGTGTAGCCATCGGTCACGGTTTGCTGCGGCGTAATACCCGTTACCATCAGCGCCCCGGGGCTCGGTAAGGTGTCATCATTCAGGCGAATCAGTGCATTATAGGCTTGGCCAAGGGGCCGAAATTGCTCATCAGTGCGAATACCAGCAAATTGCATAATGCGATCGCTGCGTGGATTCAGCCCGCTTGTTTCTAGGTCGTAAAAGAAAAAGGTTTGCCCCATATGTTCAGTATAGCAGATAAGACCATACCTCGCCTACTCTGCAAGCGTCAGCTCCTGGCCGGCAATATGAATAATACTCTGGTTGGTAGCACCCTGGCGAATCAGCTCGTGTGTAATGCCCATTTTCTTCATGATATCACGCAGCCGGGTAACTGCCTCGGGCTGGGTAAGGTTGGTGCGGCGAGCAAACTTTTCTATCTTGGTGCCACGCACCACAAAGGCAGGCTCAGTGTCTGCTACACCATGGCGCGGCATCGGTTCAACCGTCCAGGCTTCTTCTACCTCCTGCTCACTGAGGCGAATTACCGGCATATCATCGGTATCCTGCTCGGCCTCGGCTACCTCTTGCTGGCGGTACTCAGCAACGGCGCGCGCCAGGAGCCGCAATAACTCCGCCGTACCCTGGTGAGTCTGGGAAGAAATCGCCACAATCTGTGCATGGGGCGCAACTGCTTTCAGCGCATCCCGTTGCATCGTAATTAATTCGTCATCAAGCCCCTCACATTTGGTCAGGGCAATAATCTCTGGGCGCTGGGCAAGGCTTGCGCTATATTGGGCAAGCTCGCGGCGAATTGCTGTGTAGCGCGCCGCTGGGTCATCACTATAGCTATCAATCATATGCAGGAGTACCGCCGTACGCTCCACATGGCGTAGGAACTGGTCACCAAGCCCCTTACCTTCCGAGGCGCCTTCAATCAGCCCAGGAATATCGGCAATCAGGAGGCTCGTATCATCAATATCGGCGACACCAAGATTGGGGCTGAGGGTTGTAAACTCATAATTGGCGATTGCTGGCCGTGCGTTCGTTACCACACTCAAAAAGGTTGATTTACCAGCATTAGGGAACCCAACCAGGCCAACATCCGCCAGGAGTTTCAGCTCAAGCTTGGCCTCGAACTCATCACCAGGCTCACCAAGTTCAGCAATGCGCGGGGCCTGGCGGGTGCTCGATTTAAAATGCGCGTTACCGAAGCCACCGTCACCGCCCCGGGCGATAATTACCTCTTGCCCATCCTCTACTAGGTCTGCTACCACACGACCGTCACGCATGACAAGCGTCCCTTGAGGCACCTTTACATACAAGTCCTCACCGCTCCTGCCACGCTTATTGCGCTTGGCGCCATCCTGGCCCGGGCGAGCCTTAAGCTCTGGCTTATATCGGAACGCAAGCAGAGTATTAACATCCTTACTGGCAACAAACACCACATTGCCACCGCGGCCACCATCGCCGCCGTCTGGGCCGACCTTATCAATATACTTTTCGTGCCGGAAGCTAACGGCACCATTACCGCCTTTGCCGGCTTTGACAAACACCTGCGCTACATCTACAAACATACCCCTAGTATAGCAAATGCGCCCCTGACTGAACAGGAGCGCACCATACAGGACCATGTATGAGGTTTAGTGAATAAACTTGTAATTACCCAGGGCACTAGCTGGTACATTACGGCTCGAGACAACGTTAAAGCCAGCGTAGTTCATTTCACTTACAGTAATGGAGCCGTCTGGGTTAAGGCTTTCTACGATGGCAACGTGCCCGTAGCCTGCGTACCCACCACCGTTCTGCATAATAGCACCCGGTGCTGGTGTGGTATTAACGGTAAAGCCAGCAGCGGCACCGTTCACAGCCCAGGTAGATGCGTTACCCCAGAAGCTGCCGATTGGGCGGCCCAACTGGGCACGGCGCTCATAGGCGTACCAAGTACAGTTACCTGGCGCATACGCGTTACCAGCACTTGCCTTTGCCTTCGAATAGTCGACGCCACCACTGTAAGCAGTTGCATTACCTGTCGACGTGGTGCCGGCGTAGGCATTGTTAGTACGGTTCGTGCGTGTACTAGATGGTGGTGTGTAGCCAGGGCGTTCGTTCTCTGGCAAGACACCGCCAGGGATCACAATGCGCATGTCCTTTTTAATACCACCAACTTCAAGGTCGTTATACGATATAATACGCTCACCCGGTGCCTTATACTTATCGGCAATTGACTGGATACTGTCGCCATCCTTAACGGTATAGGCGACACCATCTGTTGGTAGGATAGTCAAATCACGGCCAGCCTCAAGGTTGTCTGAAGCGAGGTTGTTAGCCCACTTGACCGTCTCTGGTGTCAGGTTAAAGCGCTGCGCAACCGACTGAACATTATCGCCCTCTTTGGCCTTATAGGTGACAATCGTACGAATATCACCGGTCGGCTGCACGATCTGCGGCTTAGAAATAACCAGCTCGTTAGTTTGGGAAAGATCCTTCTTCACCCCAAGTGAGGTTGATAGGTTGGCAACGTTGGCAGCCACCGGCATATCTGTCTGTAGAGCGAAATTAGCAGCTACGTCCGTCGCTACCTTTTCGTCGATATCTACCGACACAGATTGCGTTGTCGTTGCAACCGGTGCAGCCAAGGCCACACCAGGCTGGTACAGCGAGGCAACACTGGCAACCATCAGCGCCGAGGCAGTGCCATACAATACTGCCGAAGAAACAATATTCTTTTTTGCCACATGGGGCGTAACACTCTTATGTGGGCCAGGTTGGCCACTGGTAAACGTTGTAATCGCTTTTCTCCTGCACGGCTATTACTAGCTATGCTACTACCATAGTTTGTCTTTCTTCTGCGGCTCTCACCACAGAACAGAGTACGTGTCGACCAATATTAATTACTATTATTTGCTCGCTAGGCATTAAAAAGGCTGTACCCGTGCGACATTTTTGGTAGGCGCACAGTTATAAGACAATCGGTAAACTCCCACCCAATAATACTTACACGCTGTGTGCTATCTCCAAGTATATGCCAGGTTGACTAAAAAGTCAATATATTTTGCTATAGCTGGCAGAGCTTCTGGCAATGCTGAGCAGCGTTGCGCTCATGCTCCTGGGTAGTTTTAGCATAATAGGTCTTGCCATCGTCCCCTGCCACAAAGTAAAGATAGTCGGTCTTACTTGGCTCGGCGACGGCTTTCAGCGCCGTAAAGCCTGGTGACGCAATCGGCGTTGGCGGCAAGCCCTTGTGAATGCGCGTATTGTGCGGCGTATCAACACTGACCGCGTCCACCACCTTAGAATCGTGGTTGCCTTGCAAGATAACGCCATATTTTGCCGTCACATCAGAACCGAGTGGCATATCCTTCTTCAGGCGATTGAGGAAAACACCAGCAACCATAGGCATATCCGCCGCTTTATTCTCTTCCTTTTGCACAATCGATGCCAGCACAATTGCCTGGTAAACACTGAGCCCCTGTGCCTTAAATTTCTCTTCTAGGTTTTCCTTCTTAATGTAATCAGTCAGCTCCTTGGCAGTGTGTTCAAACACTTGGTGCGGCGTGGTGCCCGTATAGAATTTATACGTTTCACCAAGGATGAAGCCTTCTATCGTTGCCCCGGCTGGGCGCGACTGCACAATAGGATTATCATAGGCAGCCACTAAGGCCTGCTTTACATCCTCTTCCTTGTAGCCATGCTGAACCATGGCTTTCGTTGCATCATACACTGTTGAGCCAGGCAAGAAAGTTACACTAAATTCATCTACCTTGCCGGCCTCTAGTTTGGCAAGAATGGCGGGTACGTCGCTCTTTTTATCAATCAAATAAACGCCGCTCTTTAGCCCATTCTTACCGTTAAGGCGGTGGTAAATCTTAAAGACATCCTTATTGCGAATCAGGCCTTGGTTGACCAGTGTATTCGCAACTTGATCAGTACTAGCGCCCTTGGCAACCGTCACGCGGACACGCTCGTTTGACGAGGCATCAACCGCCTGTAAGTTGCTGGTATACCACATAAATACCGCAATAACCGCGACGACAAGTATAGTAATGATAACCCCTGCAACGATGGCAATTGTCCGGCCAACACGGCGTGGTTTTTTGACTGGGTGAGCCGCAAGTGGCGTCTCGAGAGCGCTTGTATCGAACGGTGGCGGCACAACTGGCTGGCCAGTCGGCATAGCTGCAGCTGGCTTGGCAACCTGTACATTGGCTTGGGGTTGTGGCTGCACCATGCCTGGCGTTTTTTTGTAGGCAACCCTGTGTGGCTGCACTGGCTGGAGTGACTGCGCGGCAGCTGGAGCCTGCATGCCAGATACAGCAGCCGGCATGGCTTTGGGGCGTGGTTTTGGCTTTGGCTGAGCCTTGGGTGCTTTCGCGGCTGGAACAACTGGCTTAGTAACCGGTGGTTGCGGCGTTGCAACTGGCTGTGGTGATACCTGTGGCTGACTAGCAGTGCGCACCTGAGCTACTGGCTGCACAGGCGTAGCTTTAGCGGGTGCAGCGGGTGCACGGCCAGCAGGTGGCGCAGATTGGACGGGTGCTGCAGCACGCCGGTAGTCACTGCGGTGTTGAGCCATCATATGCTGGCGGGCGGTTTGGGCAGCTTCGGTAGCGCCTAACGTAGGCCGAACCGGCCGCGGCACTTGGGATGGTCGTGGCGGTACGGTAGTGTGGGATCGGTTAGCATCGTTATCCATGGTACTCCTCTAGGTAATCCTGTAAAATTATCGCAGCAGCTTCGGCATCAACATCACCCTTACGGTGCTGCCCACCCCTTGCTGCAAGTCGCTCCTCGGCAGCAACGCTCGTGAGTGACTCATCTTGGTAAACAATCTGAACGTGGTCGGCAAATGCCTTGGCATACTGAGTTGCAAATTCCGTTTGTGCAGTTGGCTGGCCCTGCTGATTGCGGGGGTAGCCAACTACTAATGTATCGATACGGTTGGCAATAATCATATCCCGTATCTGCTGCTGGTCGCTGCCATCAACCACAATTGTTGGCCGCGGCACAGCAATTGGTACGGCTGTATTAGCCGTTGCAACCCCGATACGCTTGTGCCCTATATCCAGGGCTAGGATATTTTTACTGGCCATTGTTCGAAATACTAAACTTAACGGTTATCTTCTTCGCATCGTTTGGAACGGTGCTAATCCACGGCAAGCTATAACGAATATCGACACTATCGACACCATGTATCGCGCTGAGGTCATTATTGATGTCACTATATTTTTTACCCATCGCGCGGCGCTTAACGTCACTATCTTTGATCTCTGGGCCGACCTTAGCAACCGCAAGCAAGCTAACGGTACTATGATTATCGTCAGTGCTAAAGTCACTAAATACGACATTCTTTGCGCCTGATTGGTACACCTTTTGGCCGCTTTCAGACGAACGCTTTGCCAGGGTAGCACTGCTAATAAAGCTATCGAGTTCACTCACCTGCACCCCGTACATACGGTATGTAACTGAGGCGCTCAGTTTAGCCTTGCCATCTTTGGCTTCTTGGCCAACCGCAGGCGACGGTGATGGGTTGGTTTTAATAGCTTGGTAACTTTCCAGGATTGGCTGCACACCTTGACCCAGCTTACGGCTGAGGATATTCTTCTGGGACTCGTTTTTCTGCTCGGCTAGCTGCTCGGCGGCGCGCTGAACATCATTCTGCGTTACAAAGGTAACCTGCTTCTTACTGCCGCCTTGCATAGCCGAACCAGTGGCTTTGAGCTTGTCGATCGTCGACTCATAACTACGAGCACTGAGGTTACATTCCTCGCCAATTTGGGTCGCCTTGACTGTCACGTCGGCCTTGCCTGGCGAGATACCAAAGCCATTGCCATCCCACTCTGGCGAGACACCAGGCACGCGCACAGCACTAGTAGTTGTAAAGGTACAGTTACCATTACTAAAGCCCGTCCCAACCGGTACCTCGACGGAGTCTGGCGTGGTCGTGCTGAGTGTAATCGTACCACCGGCTTTGTCGCCTTCTTCGCGCTTACCAGTGGCTGTAAAATCAATCGAAGTATCGCGTTTATCTTCGGCAACAGTAGCCCGCAATGTACCACTATCAATATCTGTGCGGCCGGTAGTGGTGAGGCTTACGCTGGTTTGTAAGCGTTCATCACTGGTTTTGGCAGCAATTTCGATTGTGGCATGCGGCGCAATGAAGGTCGCCCACAGGATAATTGCCAGCAGGAGCACCCCAATACCGCCACCAATAAATAGCTTCTTGCGAAAATCATTAAAATTCGGCACCTTTTTGGCGGTTTGTGCTGCCTCTGGGCTTGGTGTGGTGCCACGAGTAGCAGGTGGCGCAGTGCTCTGCAGGGGGCTACGGTGGGCTGGTGCTGGAGCTGGCCGGCGCGATTCTGGCACAGTAGCCGCATGGTCAGCAATTGGCAAATTAGCGCCATCAATAATATCGTCGTCATCATCTGGCTTGGTAGCCGGTAGCTCTGGCACAACTGGCTTGGTCTGTAGATTTTTGGCAACAGGCAGCTCGGCAGCCGCAGCAAGTGGCAGCAGGGCTGAATTACTGGTAATCAGCACCAAGTGCTTATCAACTGTTTTTGCAACCCGCGCCAGAATACGCAAATTAACTGCGCTTTGCAATACACCAACCTGCTTTGGTGGCACCAACGC
Organism: Candidatus Saccharimonadota bacterium; assembly: GCA_013333595.2. GTDB lineage: Bacteria > Patescibacteriota > Saccharimonadia > Saccharimonadales > Saccharimonadaceae > SDRW01. Next base: position 16,534 of record JABCON020000008.1, on the reverse strand, counting down.
AACAATCCGCTCATTACTGCTCTTGACCTTGCTAATAATGGCAGTAATGTCATCTTCAGCATCGATATAAATAACGTCTTTGTTCATATCTATATTCTAAGGATTCTATTTAATTTTTCTTTTATATTATCGCTTTCGCTTACTCCCATTATTGTATCATATCCGACCCGTAAAAGCCCCATTGCGGTAATAAATGTATGGTCGGTGATTTTGCCTGTCTTATCAGTCACGCCAATGACCTCACTTGGCTTGATGTGGTGCACAACTGGTTTTTTGGCAAATGGCAGTTCTTTATACCAGTCATCGCCATCCAGCGCCTCTACCAGGCGGTCGAGGCTCGCGCCACCCCCACACAGCAGAATCTTGCTCGGCAGGTGGTCGACAGACTCAAACTCGCTCAACGCTAGCTCAACACCCTGCAGCCATACATCCATAGTTTTATCAATTGCATGGGTGATATCTTTACGAACCGTTGGCTTGATTTTATCGCTCGTGATATTAACCTTTAGTTTTTCGGCGGCGTCATAGGTCAGGTCAAGATCAGTGGCAATCGTACGCGTAAAGCTGCGCCCACCAATCCCAAACATTCGTGTGCCTTCTACCCCGCCATCATTGACCACGGCAATATCGGTGGTACCACCGCCAACGTCAGCTAAAATAGCGCTAAAGTTATTGCTCGCATCGGTACCAAGTACACTACGGCTGACCGCAAACGGCTCTGCAGCCACTGCTATAAGCTCAAGCGAAAGCTCGTCCGCTACCCGCTCAAGCGCCCCAATATGCACCATAGGCGCAAAGGCAGTATAAATCTGTACGGCAATATCCTTACCCTGGAACCCAAGCGGGTTCGAGACCTTATAGCCATCAATATGAATCCCGACCAAGGCACTATTGACAAGTTTAATTTCGACATCGCGGTTGCCGGTTTCGAGTGCAATTTGCTGCTGGGCCTTATACTGGGCACGCTCCTGCACCTTTTCGATAATAAATTCCATCTCGGCTTCATCGAGCGGGCGATTTGGCTGCGGTCGGCGGTAGCGAATTGTATTAGTCGTGCCTTTTACGAGCTCGCCAGCAATACCAATCACTGCCCGGCGGGCTTGCAAACCAGCCTGGTCTTCTGCCTGGGCAAGGGCTTCTTCGCAGTTGCGGACTACACCGCTAATATCAGCAATTGCCCCGGAGTGCATATCACTCAGGGCTTGGCGGCAGCGGCCCACACCGACCACCTGTAGATTTTCGCCATCAAGCCGTGCAATCATGGCCTTGACAAACTCAGTCCCAATATCGACCGCTACTAAATAGTGGTTGTCGATTGATTCATTTGCCTTTTGTCGTAGCTTATCAAAAACCATAAGTATTTTATATTATACCGTAGGCAGGCCACTTGTTGCAAACAGAATATTACCCCTCCTACGGACCCTATACCTGGCGACGAGCCGCTACCCAAGGAGAGCCGGCAGTGTACGCAGCACCTTAAGCACGCAGCACAGCTTTGATACGGCGAATGCCAGCGCTTGATGATTCTTCTTTTGTAATCACAAAGCGCTTGCCGCCCTCAGCCAGCTGGCCAGTGTGTTCCACGTGCGGGCCACCGCAGATTTCAAAACTAATACGCTGATCACCGGTACCAATTTGGTAGACCTTGACAGTTTGGCCATACTTATCGCCAAACGCACCGACCGCACCTTGTGCAAACGCCTGCTCGGTGGGGTATTCCTGGTAACTAACCGGTAGGTCAGCCGCAATCCATTCATTCACAAGCCGTTCGATTTCATCAAGTTGCTCGCGGCTTACTTTGCCATCGTTATTAAAGTCAAACCGCAAACGCTCCTCGGTGATATTACTGCCATGCTGGGTCACGTGCTGGCCAAGTACCTGGCGCAATGCAGCATACATCAGGTGGGTAGCAGTATGGTACTGCCTATGGATAAAACTCGTGCCACCAAGGCCACCCTTAAAGGTGCCTTTAGCTGCCGTTTGGCTACGGCGGCGCTGCTCGGCCATGTGCTCGTCAAACTCTTTGCGCCACTGTGGCGATACATCAATCCCCTGGCGGTAAGCTTCTTCTGTCGAAAGCTCAACCGGGAAGCCATAGGTGTCATAGAGGGTAAATAGCTCGGCCCCTGTTAAACCATTATCGGCAAATTTTGCCAACTGCTTGAGCCCCTTACGCAGCGTCTGGCGAAAGACCTTTTCTTCCTTGGCAAGCACCGCAATGATTGCCTCGCGATTTTCGCCGAGCTCTGGGTAATCCTGCGCGTAAAGGTCAGCAATGACTGGCACAATTTGCTCAAAGAAGTTCTGCTCAATGCCAAGCTCAAAGGCAAAGCGAATTGCCCGGCGTAGCAGGCGGCGCATTACATAGCCTTGCTCTTTATTGCTTGGCACACAGCCATCCACCGCTAGGAAGGTAGCAGCACGTAGATGATCGGCAATCACGCGCATGCTAGCGGTATGCGAGGCGTAGTGCTTGCCACTCAGGTGCTCGAGGCGTTCGATAATCGGCCACAGCAAGCTAATTTTAAAGACATCTGGGCTATCGATCGCTGCAGCGGCAATCCGCTCTAGCCCGCCACCAAAGTCAACGTTTTTGCGGGCCAGCGGCTCAAAGCCACCATCCTCACGGCGGCGATACTGCATAAATACCTGGTTACCAATCTCCATAAAACGCCCGCTATCGCTAGCTGGATGCGCGTGGCCAAAGCTAGGGTCATGGTGCTGCTCGCCAAAGTCATAGAAGACCTCGCTATCGGGGCCACAGGGGTCACCGATTGGAGTTTCGCTAATGCCTCCACCACGACTCCACCAGTTCTCTTTATCATCATAGAAGAAGATACGCCCGCCTTGCATGCCGTGCTCATCGCCATATGCGGCCGTACCAAGTGTTACGATCTTGGCATCAATCCCCTTGCTCGCAAATACCTCTTGCCAGATCGTTGCTGCTTCGTCATCACGCGGAATACCATGGGCTTCATCACCAATAAAGCAGCTCACATAAATCTTATGCGGGTCGAGCCCCACAACATCTGTCAAAAAATGAAAGAACCATTCGATTTGCTGGCGCTTAAAGTATTCCCCCATGCTCCAGTTACCAAGCATTTCAAAAAAGGTCGTATGGCGGTTATCGCCTACATCCTCGATATCCTGCGCCCGCAGGCAGGTTTGGCTATCTACCAGGCGGGTACCATGGGGGTGATCCTGGCCTAGTAGGTACGGCAGCAGCGGCTGCATCCCGCTCCCCGTAAAGAGTGTGGTTGGGTCATTCTGCAAAACCAGGGGCGCCCTGGTGATAACATGATGGCCCCGATCAGCAAAAAATTGTAAGTAAGCTTGGCGGATTTGTTGCGTGTTCATATCCGTTATATTATAGCAGAAAGGCAGACTAAACAATAATACCGCCGCCCAGGCACTGCTGGCCATGGTAGAGCACCACCGACTGGCCTGGTGCTGCGGCTCGCTGCGGCTCACGTATATGCAGCGTTGTACCGACTAGCTCGGCTGGCACAAGTGGTGCCCGGTGCCGAATACGTACCTGGTACGTACCATCGCCCGGCTGGCCGTTAATCCAATGCAGCGCACCAAGCTCAAGCTTGTCGCGCCACATAGCTTGGTTATTCAAATCGGTTGATACGTACACTTCGTTACGCGCCATATCCTTACCCACGACGTAGTACGGCAAACCACCACCAAGCTGCAACCCATGGCGCTGGCCAAGTGTATAGAATATAGCCCCATCATGCATCCCAAGCTGACGGCCACTCGCCTGCTCAATAATTGGGCCGGGCTGAGTAGTAACATACTGGCTTAAAAACTCGCGAATACCAACCTTGCCTACAAAGCAAATCCCCTGGCTATCCTTTTTGGCTGCAGTGTAGAGACCACGCTCAGTCGCCATGGCCCGCACCTGTGGCTTGGTGTAGCCACCAAGGGGCAGCAAGGTATGCCGCAGCGCACGCTCGGTCACACGGTACAGAAAATACGTTTGGTCTTTATTCTTATCCACAGCTTGGTGCAGCTGGCCATGCTTGGTAGTAGCATAATGGCCCGTAGCAATATAATCGGCGCCATCAGCCAAAGCTGCATTGAAAAAGAGCTTAAACTTCACCTCTTGGTTGCACATGATATCGGGGTTGGGTGTGTAGCCCTGCTGGTAAGCATCGATCATATACTGCACCACCTTATCCCGGTACTCAGTTTCAAAATCGTAGACTTTTAGGTCAATCCCCAGCTGCACAGCCACGCGTTTGGCATCTGCCAAATCATCCGCCCAGGGGCACTGCATCCCTGGCAGATCCTGCGTCCAGTTCTTCATATAGACGCCAGTTACCCGGTAGTCTTGCTCCTGTAGTAAAGCTGCGGTTAGGCTACTATCAACCCCGCCACTCATGCCAACAAAGACTCGCGTCATACCGATGCTCCAATATACACGCCAATAATACGGCCGAGTTCGCCCACGGCCAGCCACCAGCTGGTAATATTAATAAACCACGTTCGCGGCCAATAGCGATCACTCGTGGTGGGATGGTTACGAATCGCAACACTACCACCGCTGGCGCGTTCGAATTCAATATACGCCCGGCGCTGATGATATGGTGAGGTAACAAGAATAACTTGATGCACATCATGCAACCGAGCCGCCGCTAAAGCATGCTGCGCATTCTGGCGTGTATTGCTAGAAACGTCGTCCGTACTCATCGCACTAGCTGGAATACCGGCAGCTAGTGCTTGGGTACGCATAGCCTCGGCGTTGCTCGGCCCGGATTTATCGGCTGCCGCACCAGAAAATATAATCCGCTTTGCCCAGCCTGCCTGGTAGAGCGCAATTGCCTCGCGTGCCCGGGCTGTGGTATCCCCGCCGCTAATGGCAATAATAGCATCGGCTGGCTGGCATGCTGCCATGGCTTGGTCTGGTACATCACCGCAGGGGCGTAAATCATTCGGCGCTAAATACACGCCAAGCACCACCACACAGGTGGCGGCCGCTACGCCAAACAGCAGGAGCCGGCGCAACACTAGGCTTGCTCCTGGCGGGCGCGCTCAGTACGCACGGCATCTATAATAGCGGCTACTGCTTGGTCGCAGGCTGCCTGTGTAGTTGGCCGGCCAAGTGTCAGCCGCAAGCTACCATTGGCTTGCTCTATTGGCATGCCAATTCCCTCCAGCACCGCCGAGCCAGTGCCTTTATTAGCCGCACAGGCGCTCCCGGTTGCGACGAGCACGCCCTTCGTTTCTAGCATAAACACCAGCCGCTCGGCATCCACGCCAGGCACTGCAATATGCAAAAAGTTCGCCAAGCGGTGCTTATGGCTACCAGCACACACCAGGCCCGGCAGGGCATCTACCAGTTGGCGCTGCATACCATCACGTAGCTGGGCTAGTCGGGTTGATTCTGGCTTGCGTTTTTTATCTGCCAGGCGCATCGCCTCTGCAAAGCCAATCACGCCCGCAACGTTCTCTGTACCACTGCGGATCCCTTGCTCCTGGCCGCCACCATATGTATGTGGCTGCAGCACTAGACCAGGGCGTACCCACAGCAAACCAACCTGCTTGGGGCCATATACCTTTGCCGCGTTCAGGCTCAGTAGATCCACCCCCAGGCGTGCAACATGAATATCCAGTAAACCAAGCCCCTGCGAACCATCACAGTGTAGCACTAGTGGTGTGCTATTGCCCTGCTGCGCACGCGCCTGGCGTGTGGCTTGGACGAGTTCCGCCACCTGGCGTACTGGCTGGATTGTACCAAGTTCGTGGTTGGCGAGTGCCACGCTAATTAGTTCTGTCTGCGGGGTAATTGCTGCCTTCAGTGCCGTAATGTCAACACGCCCATTTGGCTGCACAGGTACAATGGTATGCGGCCCGGCTTCGACTGCACGGCGCACGCTATCGTGCTCGATACGACTACATATCCGGTGGCCACGGAAACTGCCAATCGCGAGGTTGATTGATTCGGTCGCCCCGGCTGTCATAATAAGCTCACCAGCTTGGGCACCAATAATACGCCCAATTGCTTGCTTGGCAGCCTGATAGTCGCGCCGCACCGCAACCGCTGGTGCGTACGGGCTAGATGGGTTAAAAAAGCGTTCGCTCAGGTATGGTTTCATCACGCCGAAAACCCGCTCATCGAGCGGGGTGGCAGCAGCATAATCAAAATAACATATTGACGTCATGATCTATCTATTATACCGCATTTGTGGGTATCGATCGATAGTCAGCCGGCTCTTGGTAGATACGGCTTGCAACGTTTTGATAGTAGGCTTCGGTCGCCTGCACAAAGTTAGCCAGCTCATCGCCAACGATATATTCATACTTTGCGCCTTCTTGCACCTTCAGCACACCCTGCTGGTGCACCTCGTAGCGAATGGTAGAATATTGGTTCTGGCCGGTCAGCTCATCACGCCATTCATCGTACCAGATCCAGGTTGATGGATCGAGATTAAAGAACTCGCGGCGGTGGCCTTCTGGTAATTCACCAAATAGTTCAGCGCCAATCTGGCTTTCCTTATGAATAAGCTCATGCTCGGTCAGGCGGGGGCGTGACTTTGGCTCAGTGGGGGCAGGTTTAGCGGGCTTCATAAAACTCTGCTCGGTAATCAGCTCATCACCAATTAATAATTGCTTTAATACTTTAGCCCACATATGGTTGCTCCTCATTCGGTTGGGCGTCCTGCTGTAGGTACTGCTGGCGCAGCTCCTGAATATGCATACCGATGGCGAACAAGCGTTCGCTCACCGCAGCCTGCTCTGGATTAGCTACCTGCTGCTCGCCAAGCTGTGGCGGCAAGGGCGGCGTTTCGGCCACAGTGGCCACGTAGCCAGCTGGCGGATTGGCCGGTGACTGCTCTGCACTCACACTCAGGGCCTCGCTCCCCTGCAATGCAAATGGTTGATTATTATAGGCGGCAATGTTCGCTGAATCCGTTAAATACGGTGCCGCGGGTAATTCGGTCGGGTCGGGTGCTAATAGGCCCATCTCACTCGGCGGGACCTGGTTTGCCTGGCTGGGCAAAGGCTGGAAATCAAAACTGATTTCATTCATAGTAACGACCTCCACACGTTCGTTTTATGATTTTGATATGCTGAAAAGATTCTGAGCGTTGGCGGTAGAAGCTGCGGCGATTTCCTCAAACGATATACCACGCACGGTAGCGTGATACTGCGCAACTTCGCGCACCAAGCTCGGCATATTCACTCTACCACGAAACGGTACTGGTGTCAAGAAGGGCGCGTCAGTTTCAAGCAGCAAACGTTCAAGCGGAATGCTAGCAAACATTGCTTGCTGAGCCTTACTCTTCGTAAAGGTACTAATCCCATTGACACCAAGGTAGAGTCCGCGTGCCACTGCACGCTCAGCGTTTTGGGCAGTATCAGTAAAGCTATGCAGAACACCGCGCACACTCGGAAAGTTTGCAAGGATCGGCCAAAAGTCATCAAACGCCTCACGTACATGAAAACTAACTGGCAGACTATACTGCGCTGCTAGCTGCAGCTGCTCTTCTAGCACCCGCTGCTGAGCAGCTGGCGGGCTATTGGTATAGTGGTAATCAAGACCAATTTCGCCAATAGCCACCAGTTTAGCTGGCTGCTTGGCGGCTAGCTCGGCAATAGCCTGTGTACCCTCGGTGCTATCATGCGGGTGCACGCCAATAGCGGCATAGAGCGGCGCGTATTCTTGAGCATACTGCACGGCCCGGCGTGAGCTTGCCGCATTTGTACCAACACATATCATAGCACCAACTCCAGCGTGGTCAGCTGCGGCTAGCACCTCCTGTATCGGCAGCGGGTAGTCTTCTTCGTGGATATGGCAATGGGTATCAATCAGCATGCTTATTTACTCGGTGGAGTTTGGTGCTTAGCGCGCGGGTCAGGTGTGTGAATATAGCGGCGCGGGAAGAGTGGCCCACCTTGGTCTACCACGACCCCACTGCTGAACATAGTGTGAATACTATAGGCACTCTGCGGCATAAATGGCCACAATAAATCCGCCACCTGTAGGATGCCACCGACGCAAGTCGTGAGTATATCTGCTAGATGCTCGGCTGCCTCGGGATCCTCTTGGCGGCGCTTGGCAATTTCCCACGGCTTGACACGTTCGAGGTAGTGGTTAATAGAACGAACCTTGGCCCAGACTTGATCAATAGCTTCGTTAAAACGCAAGCCTTCCATGGCATCGCGGTAGAGCTGCACATCGTGTTCACCCCGGCGAACCTCACCGATCACACCAGCCTGGTAATTGGTCAGCATGCGGGCAACGCGCTGTACTAAGTTACCAAGGTCATTGGCAAGCTCAGTGTTATAGGCTGTTTCAAACCGCTGCCAGGTAAAATCCCCATCATCAAGCGTTGGGATATGGCGGCTAAAATAATAGCGAAAGGCATCAACACCGTACTGCTCGATAACCTCAACTGGGTCCACTACATTGCCGACGCTCTTGCTCATCTTTTTGCCATCTGCGGCAATATGGCCATGCACGAGCAGCTTCTTTGGTAGTGGTAAACCAAGTGCAAGCAGCATAGCCGGCCAAATAATGGCGTGGAAGCGTAGAATATCTTTGCCCACCACCTGAACATCGGCTGGCCAAAAATCACGCCACGCCGGGTTGTGCGGGTAGCCTAGCACCGTAATGTAGTTAGAAAGCGCGTCAATCCACACGTACATAACCTGGCTATCATCACCTGGTACCGGTATGCCCCAACTGAGATTTTTACGCGGGCGGCTAATACTGAGGTCATCGACGCCGCTCTGCAAAAGGTTAAGGATCTCCTTCTTGCGCGAGGCGGGTACAATAGTCAGCTCACCAGATTCAATCGCTTGGGTAATACGCGGGACAAACTCCGTTAGGCGGAAGTAATAGTTTTCTTCACTGAGGCGCTCGTAAGGCACGCCATGGTCTGGCGAAATACCGTTATTAGCAGCGGCAACCTTATCGCTCACAAAGGCCTCCTCGCCCACAGAATACCAGCCTTCATAGGTACCCTTGTAGATATACGGGGCCAGTTGCTGCCATATATACTGCACCGCCTGAACGTGCTGCTCATCGGTGGTGCGAATAAAATCAGTGTACTCAGCGCCAACTTGGTTCATCAGCACACGAAAATTACTATGGGTGCCATCAACGTAGGTTTTAGGGTCAAGACCAGCTGCCTGAGCCTTAGCGGCAATTTTATTACCATGCTCATCAGTCCCAACCTGAAAGCGCACCTCGTGGCCGCGCTGGCGCTGGTAACGAGCCCAAATATCGGCCAGCAGATAATCAAGCGCATTACCAATATGGGGCTTGGCATTAGCATAGGGAATGGCTGTTGTGATATATAGTTTCTTACTCATAATGGTTGGCGGTCTGGGCGGCTGGCTGTTGATTTAGGTGGCTATCTGCCACGTGATACTGTGGTGTGGTAGCGTCAGGTGACTCCCCTACTTGGCTGGGTGATGCTTGGCCATACTCACGCCGCGGCAATAGATCTGGGATAACAAAAGTTTCTATAGCTGCGGCACCAAGTTGCTGATAGGCAGCTTGAGCTTCCCTACTTGTTGCTCGTTCTGGTGTTTTACTGCGCTCAATATTCTTCATAGACACGCCTTCCGTTTACGTATTAGTCATCTTATGTTCATGTATCAGTATAGCACGTGGGGGCATATTTTTTACAGGGCGGGTGGCGTTTGGTACACACACGCAGCTACGCGGCACCACGCAGCAACACTGAGGTCTTCAGCGCGTGCATTGGCAGATACACCAGCCCGCGCGAGGAGCTCCTCGACCTGGGGCTTACTCATAGCCAGGCCGCCACTGAGGCTGGAGCGTAACTTTTTGCGCCGAGCACTAAAGCCGGCCTTCACCACCCGGAAGAACTGCTTTTCGCTCACCCCGCTTGGCAAGTGCGGCTGCTTGGTGCGTAGTATCAATACCCGCGAATCTACCTTAGGCGGCGGCGTAAAATACATGGCCGGGACATCGATGCCAAGCGTTACATCAGCATACAGCTGCGCGCTTACCGCCAGAACGCTCATATCACCTGGCTGGGCAGCAGCACGCTCGGCGACTTCCTTTTGTGTCAGTAGCACCACAACACTTGGGCGGTTAGTATCGGTCATACATTTTTGAATAATCTTGCTGGTAATATAGTACGGGACATTCGCCACTACCTTGTAGCCAGCTGGTAGCTGACTGGTATCGTACTGAAGAATATCGCCTGCAACAACCTGCAAGTTGGTACCAGGGAACTGACCCGGTAGCTTGCGGGCGAGCTCGGCATCAAACTCAACACTTACCACCTGGCCGGCTTGGCGCAATAAAATAGCAGTTAGCGTGCCAAGGCCCGGGCCGATTTCCAGCACCGTATCACGCGAGGTTAGTTCAGCATAGTCAGCAATATGCGTCAGCACGGTACGGTCGCGTAGCCAGTGCTGGCCAAGCTGCTTATTGGGCCTGGCCACTACAGGACGCCCTGAGCCTTCATCTTCTTGGCGCAGCCAGGGAACTGAGTCTCAATACTTGATTTAGAAAGCAGGTTCTGCACTGCTTGCTTTTGAGCATCAATCGGTGCTTCGTGTGGCATGCCAGCGTTATATGGTGCCGGCGCAACCTTATGCCAGGTTGATGGTACAAACTGGAAAGCACCGTAAAAACCATTACCAGAATTGCGGTTAGCCGTCATACCGCTTTCGCAGGTGCCAAGTGCTGTGATTTGCTCTTCGGTCAACGGGCCACCACTGTACTTAACCTTCGTACCAACGACCTCCACCTGCTCAACCGGCTCTTCTGTGGTGACCTTTTGAATCTCTTTACGGCTCACTTCCTTGCCGTTCTTCATGGTAACCTCAAACGTCACTTTGCGCTTACCATTCTTGCCAGCGGTTTCTAGCTTTTTGTAGCTCGGGTCCTTGTCAGCATCCTTTACCTGGCGGGTTTTAAAGGGGATATCTTGGTCTTCGGTGATAGTCTGGACACCATTACGCCACACTTCTATTGTCATACCCGGGGTCAGCGCTGCAGTGCGCTCAACCGAAAGCGTATCGCTTGGCGTCAGGTTTACCTGCTTGGCGCGCAGCAACTCATCCACCGTGTTCACACGGGTATAGACCGTTGTACGCTGGCCATACAATACCAGTGTAACGGGCTTTGCGCGCGTAATCGATAGTACAAGCCCAGCGCCATCCCCAGCCACATCGGTGGACTGGCGTAAAGTAGCACTATCCTCGGAGCGGAGCGCTACCCCAGCGTGGCGAGCAATATCACGCGGAGCCGAGCGCGATGATAAAATCCACTCCCGGCGGCCGTTATCTTCGAGCAAGACTGGGCGGGCACGGTAAATATTAACGGTAAAATCGGTTGTATCAAACGCGGTATCCGCCTGTGGTTCGGTGGTGTCACCTGTATAAAGCTGAATATTAGCCTGCTTGAGGGCGGCTCGAACCGTATGGGCACGCGTCACTACCACCTGGCGGCGGCCATTATCGTAAATCGTTACTAAGCGTTGGCCAGGGCGTAGCTGACTGCGGGTAGATTGGCTCTGTGCCTGCGCTACCATATTTGCGCCAATAATACCAGTCACCGCAACGGCCGCAAGTATCAGTACAAACTGGAGTGGCCGCGCTGCAAGTAATGAACCAAAACGTCGTTTATGTGTCAGTTGTCTCATCATGATTCTACTAATCTACTTGCTAGTATAGCATACTCGCGCCAAAAGCAATACGCTCCGCCGGCATTATTCGCCTTCCAGCTCGCGCATCTGCACCGCAATCAAGCAGACGTCAATCATCTGGCTGCGATGAGCTGGCAATTCGGATGGCTTAAACCAGCCGGCTTCCATAATCTCGTACTGGTTACATGTCAGCTTGGGTGGCTGGTCAGGACTGCTGGCAATAAAAATTGGCGCTGGGTATGGCTGGTGCGGCACAGATCCTGGCGGCAGTGTTGTCATGTGTACCAGGCGATCAGGTGCAATGTGCACACCAACCTCTTCTTCGAGCTCGCGGGCAGCGGCTTGTGCAGCTGGCTCACCCCAGCGGGCCCCGCCACCAGGCAAGCTCCATTCTTGGTTACCAATGGCATTACGCACCAGCAGGATCCTCCCCTGTGCAACCAAAAGCACTCGCGGGCGCGCCAGGCCTGTTAGGCGTGCAACCAGCCATAGACTTGCGTGCGCAACAGGGTGAGCCCACCGCATCAGCATGTAGTAGTAACGCATTTAGCTAAGCCTCTCGAGCCGGGCATACTCGTAATTAAGCTTTTTACGCTGGCCGCTATCGAACTCAACCACCACCGCAAGACCATCGATTTCTTCAACCGTGCCGGGGCCAAATACCGCTGAACGCACCCGCTGGCCAATTGCGATATCCGGCTCGTCGCATACGTCGCTATAGTCAGACTCGAACAGAGCGTGCGGTTCGCTTGGCGTATCATCCGTTAGCTCGGCATCACGTAAAAAGCGCGATGGCTGGTTGTAGCTACGCTGGTTAAACTGGTAGCGCATAGCAGCGTGGCTTAGGTAGAGCTCCTGGCGGGCGCGCGTCATACCCACATAGCAGAGACGGCGCTCTTCCTCAAGCTCAGCTGGGTCAGCATCCAGCGTACGAGCGTGCGGGAAAACGCCCTCTTCCATACCGGCCATAAATACCACCGGGAACTCAAGCCCCTTAGCTGCATGCAGTGTCATGAGTGTAACGGAATCCTGCTGGCTGGCTGTATCGCTGCTTGACATTAGCGCGACTTCCTCTAGGTAGGTCTCGAGATCAGCATAAGCGCGAGCTTCTTCTATGAGGGTGGCAATATTCTCGAGCTTGTCCTCGGCCTGCGCAGTACCATCCGATATAAATGTGCGGTAGCCGGTTACATCTACCACGTAACTAATCAGCTCACTGGGGGCCGTGCCCTCGCTAATTTTGACTTGTACCAGCCGGAGCGTATCACCAAGTGCCTGCAAGACATTACGTGCCCGCGCCGCAAGCGTTGGTGCTTCATGCGCCCGCGTCAAGCTCTCTATAATATCCATCGTCGTACCCCCCTGCCACTGCATAAACTTAGCTAAGCTTGTGGCGCCAATACCCCGGGTTGGCACATTAGCAATCCGCATAAAGCTGGCTGTATCACGTGGTTGGTAGCAAAGCCGCACGTAGGCCATAACGTCTTTGATAACCGCGCGGTCGAAAAAACGCATACCACCCACAACCTGTAGTGGAATAAAGCGCTGGTTGAGGGCCCGCTCAATAGCATAACTCTGGGCGTTGGTACGGTAGAGCACCGCAAAATCACTATAGCTACGCTGCGCACTGCGAACGCTACTGGCAATCCGCTCGGCGATAAAAGCGGCCTCATCGGTTTCATCCCGTGCTGCATACACACTGACCGGTAGGCCATCGCCCGCTTCTGTCCACAAAGTTTTGCTCGTGCGCTCTTTATTTTTGGTAATGACACTCTGGGCCGCTGCGAGAATCGCGCCGGTATTGCGGTAATTTTGCTCAAGCTTAACCACAGCTGCGCCGGGGTAATCCTGCTCAAAGCGGAGGATATTTTTAAAATCAGCCCCACGCCAACTGTAAATACTCTGCCAGTCATCACCTACAACACAGATATTCTTCTGCTCCCCTACCAGCAAACTAACGATTTCATACTGGGCGGCATTGGTGTCTTGGTATTCGTCAATCAAAATATACTGAAACTGCGCTTGCCACTTGCGGCGGATGCTTGGCTGCGTGCGTAAAAGTTGCACTGTTTGCAGCAATAAATCATCAAAATCAAGCGCCCCAGCCTGCTCTTTCAGCTGCTCATACGTCTGGTAAATCTGCCCAACCGCCTGCTGGTAGGGGTACTGGGCACTCGCAATCACCGCCGCTGGGTCATTCAGCTTGTTCTTTTCGGCCGAGATAATCCCGCTGGCTGCGGCTGGCTTAATCTGCTTATCAGTAATATTGCACTGCTTCATTGCCCGCTTAATAAGACTGCGGCGGTCATCCTCATCGTAGATAATAAAATTCTTTGGCACACCAATCGCCTGGCCATCTATGCGGAGCAGTCGCACACAAATACTATGGAATGTACCCATCCATGGCATAAAATCCCGCGCATTCGGATCTTCGCCCAGTAGCACTGCTAGGCGCTGGCGCATTTCGCGCGCGGCTTTATTGGTAAATGTCACCGCCAAAATGTGCGATGGCCAAGTGGATGTCGTATGAATAATATGGGCAATCCGGTGGGTAAGCGTCTTGGTTTTACCACTGCCCGCGCCAGCCAAAATCAGCAGTGGCCCATCAAGCGTCACCACTGCTCGCTGCTGCTCTGGATTTAGCCCAGCTAGTACATCGTTCATCGCTACTTATTGTACCACGCCTACCGAGTACTAAAACGCCATAATGCCCGCATACCACAGAATAAAGCAAATGCTCCCGAGCATAATCAAAAGCAGCCCGGCAGTCACCCATGCCCAGGGGTCGCGGCGCTTTTTGTGCGGTGTATCACCAAGCGGCGTGTGGTAGCGCTGAGTATCGTAGATGTCCGACACAGCATGGCCATCAGCCTCTGGCGCGACTGACTCTTGGTATTGCTGGTCGATCGCTTGCGGCCCCTCCTGAAAGACAGCCGAACGACGCTGCTCTAGGGCAACCCGCTCATCATCGGTCAAGCCATAGTAGTGCTGCTCGCTATGCGTCGCAACCCCTGTTTCCTCGGCAGGCTCAATTGGGTCGACCTGCGCAAACATATCATCTGGCTCATGGCTGCCACTAGCCTGATCATACTCATTAGCCGCTGCGACGTACGGCTCGTGGCCGTCTGGCTCATCAGTCTGTGGCGCCGGTGTGGCGTGGTACGAGTTAACGATATTATCATAGGCGGCATCATCATCCACTGCGGTATAGGTGTGGTCGGTGTAATCATTCGTGGTACCCGCCAGCTCATCGTCGGTTGCATGGTGTACAAAGCTGGTATCACCCTCGGTAGAAGCAAACAGGTCACCATGTTCTGGCCGGTGGGTAGCCTGTACAACTGCCGTCTCGATCTCGGCCATAACGTGGTCATCAGCTGCTGCCGGTGCCGGTGATTCAAGCGACGGCGGCATCGGCGGTGTGGGGACAATCTCTGCTGGCACAGCACGGCGGCGCCTAGCTTGAGCTCGCGCCGATGGCCCAAGCGTTTTTGCCGGGGTGGGTGCAGCTTGCACCATATCCATAAACCGGCCCCCACTGCGCTGGCGACGCACCGCTTGTGTAGCTACAGGTATACTACTAGCCTGGACTGCGCTACTAGCAGTATGGCTGGCAGTCGCTGCTGCTGCAGCCGTCGCTACGCTAGCAGTACCCGCCGCGACGATACTCACACGCTTACGGGCACGCTTAGCAGGCGGCGCTGCCTTTGTGGCTGCTGCTGGTGTGACGGGCACTGCATGCGCCTTAGAGGTAACGGCAATAGACGTAGCCTGCGTCTTGCTGGCCGGCTTGCTTGGTGGCGTAGTCGGCTCTGGTGCTTTGGTAGCTGGTAGGGTTGTCACCACAATGGCCGTTGGCGACGACGTCGCCGGCTGCGGTGTGATAGTAGGCTGTGATACTGGCTCGGCTGGTGCCTCAGCGGTGCGAATTGTTAGCTTGCCGTGTGGCGCGAGTGTATCGTAGTTACCAAACACATGGCTCACAGCCGGAGTTGGGGTGGGCGTTGGGGTTTGGGTCGGCGCCGGAGTAGCAGGCTTTGGTACTGGGGTTTGCTGGGATTTCTGAGCAACCGCAGGAGTTGGCGTCGGCTGCGGAGTTGGGTTTGGTGGTGTCGTTGGTTGGGGTGTTGGGGTTGGGGCGGGGGTCACCAGTACTGTCAGCGACGTTGCCGGCACAGCCGTTGCAGCGGTGGCATCAGCCGGTAGTTCTGGTGATTGCGGTGGCATTGGTGATTCTAACTTAATGACTTTATGCACAGGCAAAACACGCTTTGACTCTACCCCACCCTGACGGCGCGTGCTCGTGAGCTGGTGCTGCAAACCACCACCAGTACGTGTATGGATTTCTGGGGACGGCGCAGGAGTTGGCGTCGGTGTTGGAGCAGACGTAACAGCTGCGACATGAGCCGGAGCAGCAAGCGGCGCCGAGGTTTTTGCTGGCGCAGCTGGTGATGCTGTTCGCGCCTGGCTCGCAGGTACTGCTGGCGTGGGTGTAGTTACTGGGGTTTGGCTCGGCTGCGGCGTAGGGCGTGAACGCGGCGCAGCTGTCACAACTGGCGCCCAGGTTGGTAGCGGAGCTGGTGTAACAGGCGGCCAAATGGCTGGGGTTTGGCGAGGCACCTCCGGCGTTTTTGCGGCAGGTGGTGGCGTTGTGACCACCGCAGCAGGGGTCGGGCTTGGGGCTGGTGTCATCGGAGCCACAGTGACTACAGGGGGCTGTGTTGGGGCAGGTGTCGTGGCTACTGGTGGCTTGGTTGGAGCCTGGGTCGGTGCAGGAGTTGGCGTTGGCTGTGGAGTCGGCTGCGGGGTTGGGGTTGGTAGTGTCGGTGGTTGTGGGGTTGGGGTTGGGGTTGGGGGGGGAGTGGCTGGGGGCTCACTAATAAAGGGGTTGGCTT
>JABCON020000007.1 GCA_013333595.2 Candidatus Saccharimonadota bacterium | reverse complement strand
GCCGCACCTTAGGGTAGCTATGGTAGGCGCGGGTGGCGCGCTCAAGCTGCTGGGCGTTGTGCTGCGCAGGGTCAAGCGTGCCAGCTGCTTTGGTGAGGAGCTGGGTGTAGCTGGCCTGGGCATCATCCTGTGGCTGGGGGGTGAGCTCGCCGCGCATAATCGCCGGGAGTACCCGGGTTAGTTCCTGGCTGCCAATACGCGCCAGGGTGTCGTAAAGTTCGGGCTGGGTCTCTGTGCCAGTGAGCGGGTGGGTCCGCTGGCTATAGACGGGGCCAGCATCCATCTGGGCCGTTAGGCTCATAATGCTAATGCCAGTGGTAGGCCGGCCATCCAAAATAGCCTGCTCAATAGGGGTAGGGCCGCGGTAGGCTGGTAGGAGCGACGGGTGTAGATTAATAATCCCAGGGTTAAAGAGGTCGATGATACGTTGGGGAATAATCCGCCCGTAGCTCACGAGGACACCCACCGGCTGGCCGAGCGCCTGGACATGCGGCGTGATATCACCGAGCTGGCGTGGCTGTAGTACAGGGATATCGTGCGCCAGGGCAGTCTGCTTAACGCGCGGCGCAACCAGCTGCTTACCACGCCCCCGGCGTGTATCTGGCTTAGTCACGACGAGGCGCACAGCAAAGCCGGCTGCGAGCAGCTGGGCGAGCGCAACGTCGCTAAAATCCTCAGTCCCAAAGAATACGATTGGCTTTGATGTGGGTGTCATAATCAAGCGGTTGCAGTTCACCTTTCTCGTCCAGCTCGAAGAATGCGTCGCGCTGGTCCTTAATATGGTCGATAAACACAATGCCGTTGCAGTGGTCAATCTCGTGCTGCAGCACACGTGCTAAAAAGCCCCGTGCCTTAATGCGGATGATATTGCCCTGCTCGTCCATGGCTTTGACGCGCACGGTACTGTAGCGGGGTACGCGGCCGTAGATGTTTTTGACACTCAGGCAGCCTTCATGTTCGTAGGTAAGGGCGCCTTCGTATTTGACGATTTCTGGGTTGAACAGCACCATAAAGTCTTTGTTATCTTTATCGTCAAAATCATGGCGCACCACAATAGCGCGCTCCAGGCGGTCAATTTGTACCGCAGCCAGGGCGGCGCTAATTTCGTGCGGGCGGGAATTTTCCCAGTCAACGGCGGCCGCGATCATATCGCGCGCCAGAGCTTCGGCTTCGGGTGTGACAACATGCACCTTAGCAGATTTTTGCCGCAAATGGGGATTGGGCAGTGTAATAATATCTTCTTTTTTCATTGCTACTAGTATAGCGTACCTGCCCGGGGGCGGCAATAGAGGCGCGGGGCCGCATGCGCGTGCTCGCACGCAGTGGTAGCCGGGCGTGGCGGGCGGCCTGGGGCCTACCAGCCGTAGCGGGACTTAACTGTTTGGGTAGAGCCGTCGCTTTCCTTTTTGTACACTATGCTAAAGCGCGTGCAGGGGGCTTCGGCGCTGCGGCTTTGGCACAGGCTGCCATCTTGCTTTTGCGCCCGGTATAGGTAGGTTTTGGTGTCATCTGGGGCAGTGCCGGTATTGGTTAGGTCGTGCTTGGGTGGCTTGGTACCTGAGTCCGGGTTAATGATAGACTGCACCGGTATATTCAGGAGCTTAGCTGGGCGCGATGGGTCATCGCTGCCAGCATCGTTATGGGTTAGATCATTCCAGCCTGGGTAGGAGCCGAATTCATCATAGTAGCGTTCAAGCGCGGCGGCTACCAGCTCGGTATCGGCTTTGCGCTCGTTATCACGAGTATCGGTTTGGAGCGCCCGGTAGCCTACCGCCGAAATCGTGGCCAGGATTGCAATCACGGCAATCACCACAATTAGTTCCACAATGGTAAAGCCCGGGGTTGTTCGTATGTGCTGCTTCATAGTAATTTTACTATAGCAGTGCTTGTATTTAAACACAAGCAAATCTTCAGCGTATTATCAGTATATGATTGACTGGTGTCTAATCGCCATATATACACGAAGATACTAGAGCAGGGTAGCTGGGTCGAGCTCGTACTGCCATTTGCTAGCAGGGGTGAGCTCGGCCATAGCTAGCAGGCTGCGGCGGGTAGGGCTTTTGAGCACAATCTGCCAATGGTAGCTACCGTGCTGGTATTCATAAAAGCGTGGGGTCGGGCGCATAACGGTGACGCTGGTGCCGGCGTGCTGCTGCAGAGCGCGGTATAGCTTATGGCTCGCACGGATGGCGGCAGATTCGGTTTTGTAGCGGCAGGTAAACCGTGCCAGGTAGCTAAATGGTGGCAGCATGCTGCGCGCTCGCTGGGCCGATTCATCGTGGTAGAAGCCGGCGTAATCTTGCTGGCTGCCGTAAGTAATGACTGGGTGGTGGGGCTGGTAGGTCTGGATGGTCACGGCGGTTTTTTCTTGGCGGCGGCCGACTCGCCCAACGACTTGGGCAAGCAGCTGAAAGGTGCGCTCGCGGGCAGTGTAGTCCGGCAGCGCCAGGCCGGCATCGGCTTGTGGGATAAGCACGTGGCCGAGGTGGGGCAGATCCAAGCCCTTGGCAAGAATCTGTGTGCCAATAATAATATCTAGCTTGCCGGCGTGGATGTCGTTGTAGCGTTCGGCCAGTGTGTCGGCGGGGGCGCTGTCGCCGTCAAAGCGGGCAATGCGTGCCTGTGGAAAGAGCCGGCTGAGTTCGGTTTGGAGTAGCTTGGTGCCAATGCCTTTATGAATGATGTCAACAGAACCACACTCTGGGCAGCTGGTTGGAACGGGTGCTGTGTAGCCGCTTATATGGCTGATTAGTTGGTGGGTGTCGGCGTGGAGCGTTAGTGGTGTTTGGGTTGTGGGGTCCAAGGCCATCCAACCACATATTTTACACAACGTTGTAGAAGTTGTACCACGACGATTATGGAATACCAGTGTCTGGCGACCATCAGCCAGCATGTTGTTCATAATACCTATAGCTGCATCAGAGATAAATCGGTGTTGTATGAAATTACCTCGTTTAGTGTTGTCGATAATACTGATATCGGGTGATGTTGTTTTTGTAGCTTTATGGGGCAGCGTGATAAGGGGAATGCGCCCCTGTTGTGAAAAATAATAATCAGCCACTAAGGGGGTGGCACTGCCAAATGTTGTAATTCCGTCATGGTATTTTGCCAGCATGGTGGCAGTACGCAGTGCCGAATAGCGCGGTGTATTATCTTGCTTATAGCTGGGTTCATGGGCTTCGTCGATGGCAATCAAACCGACCTTACGTAGTGGCAAAAACAACGCTGAGCGTGGCCCAATTGCCACCTTGGGTGTGCGGGCGGTCAGTGCTTGATGCCAGACGTGCCAGCGTTCGGCTGGGGTTTGCTGGGAGTGGGCGACCAATACATCGGCTGGGTCAAATAGCATCGTAAGCTCGCGGATGATGTGTGGGGTGAGGGCAATTTCTGGCACCAATAGAATTGTGCTTTTGCCAGTGCTGAGCATCGCCTGGGCAACTTTTTTATACACAAGCGTTTTACCAGAACCAGTCACGCCGTAGAGTAAACTGGTGGTGGCTGACTGCTGCAGCAGCGCGGTAATGGCGGCCTGCTGGCTGGCATTCGGCTGCTGCTCGGTTGGTTGGTGGAGCGAGTGCAGTAGCTGCCTAGTACGCGCTCGCCGTTTGGTTGTAAGGCCGCGTGGTAGCATGGCACTCAGGCAGCTCGCCAGGTGCACGTGATAGTACTGGCTCATCCATTGGGCGGTTTGTATAAGCGCGCGCGGCAGGGGCGTTGGCTCCACCACGGTACTAATAGGCTTGGTGGCAAAGCCTGGTTTGGTTGTGGGGCCAAGCACAATGCCAATGCATTCACGCGTGCCAATCGGTATAGTCACAATATGCCCCGGCTCTAGCGACTGCGTAGCATGGTAGGTAAAAAAGCTATCTGCCCGCCGCACGAGTATGGTTGGGGCGATGTGGTAGTAGTACATAGCTTTATTATACGCGTTTAGCGGGGGCGGTAGAACGTGCAGCGTGCGAACGGCGTTTCGTCATAAAAAACCACAAAATAGGCTTGAGCGGTGTTGTAAAACTGTGCTATGATACAGAAAGATAGGTGGTTATATATGTTAGATGTATTCATTACTTCCAGGGTCCGACGCAAAATTGTCGTCGTATACGCCAAATACCCAGATTTCCGCACCCATGTTCGTGGGCTTGCCAAGCTGATTAAAGAGGATCCTGGCAATATTCAACGTGAGCTCAAAAAGCTCGAAAAGGTGGGCTTTTTATTAAGTGAAAAGCAGGGCAATACCAAAATTTATTGCACCAATAAGCAGTTCCCGATCTTTAAGGAGCTGCAGAGTATTGTGATTAAATCCCAGCAGCATTCTGCCCGCCCTAAGCGCCCAGCTACCGGTACCTGATGCCAGGGCAGTTGCTGGAGCGTATTCTATGCAGCCGTGGCCTGACGACGCACACTGCCCGCCAGGCCTTTTTGCATCCGGACTATGACGCCCACCAGCACGACCCGTTTTTGCTACCTGGTATGCACCATGCGGTAGAGCGCCTCGTGCAGGCTCACGACCAGGGCGAGGCTATTGTGGTGTATGGCGATTATGATATCGACGGCCTGAGCGCAACGGCCCTCTTGCTTGATGCCCTGGCGAGCTTTGGCTTTGCTGCGGTGAAAGCCTTTATTCCTAATCGCTTCGTAGAGGGTTATGGCATGACTAAAGGTGCAGTAGATAAGGTGGCGGCGATGGGGGCGCAGCTCATCGTCACGGTGGACTGCGGCAGCTTGTGCCACCAGGAAATTGCCTATGCGAAGGAGCGCTACGGCATCGACACCGTGGTGACCGACCACCACAACGTTGCCCCGACTCGCCCACCCGCCATCGCCACGGTTAATCCGAAGTATGACGACCACCACTATCCCTTCCGCGATCTGTGCGGGGCGGGGGTGGCCTTTAAGCTTGTGCAGGCGCTGCAAACCAAACTACCAGGCCTGGCGCCTGGGCACGAAAAGTGGCTGCTGGATTTAGTAGCACTGGGGACAGTTTGTGACATTGTGACACTAACAAACGAAAATCGCGCCAATGTCTACTGGGGGCTGGAGGTGTTGAAGAAGCAGCGCCGCACCGGGCTGAAGGCGCTGATGGCCGTAAGCGGCATTGAACCGCGCAGCGTTAATGCCCGCAGTCTGGGCTTTGGCCTTGGCCCACGCATGAATGCAGCTGGCCGGTTAGATACCGCTGAGCACGCCCTGCATATGCTGATGGCTCAGGATGGTATGGAGGCGCTGGCGGCCAGTAATAAGCTCGAGGAGCTCAATCAACGCCGCCGCCAGATTCAGGATGAGATTTTTGCCCAGGCCTGCCAGCAGGCAGAGGACGACGCCAGCAGCCGAGTGCTGGTAGTGGCGCAGCAGGGCTGGAACCACGGTGTGATTGGCATTGTGGCATCCAAGCTGGTGGAGCGGTATAAAAAACCCACCTTCATCCTGGGGGTGCGCGGCCAAGAGGCAACGGGTAGCGCGCGTAGCTTTGGCGATTTTAGCGCCGCCGATGCCGTGCGCGCCGCCGACGATATTATTATGCGGGGCGGCGGGCATGCGGCTGCAGCTGGTGTGACGCTGGCAGCACCGCAGATTGATGCCTTTCGGCAGCGGGTGAACGAGTATTATGATTCGCTGGGGCTGCGCGACCAAACGCGCCATTTGCTGCCCCAGGCTGATGTAACGGTGCCTGACTTTAGCGAGATTGACGAAGCCTTGGTGGCGGGCATTGCCCAGATGGAGCCGTTTGGCAACGGCAACCCCGAGCCAGTGCTGCATATCCCCGCCGCCACGGTGGTAGCGATGCGCCAGATAGGCAGCGATGGCCAGCACGTTAAACTAACGCTCGAGGATAGCACCGGCCGCTGCCTGCAGATGCTAGCGTTCCAGGCCCCGAGCGAGTACTTTTGCCAGCCAGGCCAGCGGGTGGCGGCTTGGTTTAGCCCTATGGTGAACGAGTGGCGGGGTTCGCGCACGGTGGAAGGCCGGCTGCAACATATTGAACTAGTGGACGGGGCAACCGGCTAATGGTGTGCTACCTCGATACCAGCGCACTCGATTTTAGCGCCATTACCGACACCTACACCAAAATTGCCGACCCAGCCAAGGCGGTACATCCGGAGTTTGCTACCGAGCGGCAGGCCCTGACTACCAGCTTCCGGCGGGCGGATGGCCAGCAGTATGTAGAGACGGAGAACATTGCCGAG
>JABCON020000006.1 GCA_013333595.2 Candidatus Saccharimonadota bacterium | reverse complement strand
TGCACGTAGCCAGCGCGAATCAGCAGCTGAGCGTTGTGCGCCACCTCATCGGCGGGGGCTTGTTTGCGGGTACGGGTAAAGGTGTGTGATAATCGCATAATGCTTTTTATAGTAGCATAGTTGCCTACACTTACCTACCAATATACTGGCCCATAAAGAAGATCAAGAAGAACGCCATCGAATTTTGCACCATATGGGTAAAGATACCCGCCCACACGCTACCGGTGTACTCGCGCAGGATACCAAGGGCCACACCCAGCACCGTTATTATAATACCAACGTTAATCTGAGCCCGGAAATTACCATAGCTATCGGAACCAATAATATGCAGCGCACCAAATACCACTGCAGTGATGAGCACCGTGGCCGTGGCGGGCAAAAAGCGCCGCAAGCGGCTAAACAGGTAGCCCCGGAATAGGATTTCTTCGGCAATTGGCGCCATCACCGCTAGCACCAGGTATATCAGGGCCATATCGGTGCGGGTATAAATCGTGTTCGGCTGGAAGGGTAAGCTCTGGGGCTGTGACATATCCACACCAGGTAGCACAAAACTCGTCACAAAGGCCACACCAAACACGGTCAGGGTTGAAGCAATATAGGCCAGCGGCGCCAGGCCGACATCACGCCAGCGGGGCAGCCAGTAGTTAAAGCCATACATAGCCTTGGTCGGCCGCATGGCGCGCTTGGTGGCCGCTTGACGCGCTACCATCCACGGCACCAGTGTCGCCACAACTATC
Organism: Candidatus Saccharimonadota bacterium; assembly: GCA_013333595.2. Classification (GTDB taxonomy): domain Bacteria; phylum Patescibacteriota; class Saccharimonadia; order Saccharimonadales; family Saccharimonadaceae; genus SDRW01. The sequence goes on along the minus strand of JABCON020000006.1, from coordinate 25,956 downwards.
GATATAATGTACACCAGTGCACTGATGATCGCCACGTACAGCTGTTGGTTCATAGTGGCGAGCAGTGAATAGAGCGGCTCCAGCGATACTACAACGCCCATGAGCCTGCCCACCATCATAAAGACCCCAGCCGTCCAAATACAAAAGCCTAGTGCTATAGCGCCCAGCATCAGCACGCGGCGAATACGGCCTGGCGCGTTCGTAGGCACCGGCTGGGTACTGGTTGGCTCCGAGTTAGGTTGTTGGGTTACGTTTTTATTCATGTATCTACCTTTCGTTATGCCATGTATCGCGCTGGTGCGCGGGCTACGCTTAGTGCATCAGTTTGCCAATATCAACAATTGTAATCAGGACGATCAGAGCCAGTAGCATCAGCATGCCGGTGGCCTGGATGTTCTCTTCGCGGCGGCGTGTCAGCGGCTGACGGGCAAGTGTAAACGCCGTCATCGTAAACCAGCGGCCACCATCCAGCCCAGGGATCGGCAGGACATTCATACTGGCTAGACCCACAGACACCAGTGCCGCTAGCAGCAGCACGGCACTCAGCCCTGCCTTGCCCGCCTGGGGGAAGATCATGCCAAGTATTGCCACCGGGCCAGCCACGCTTTGGCTCGCCTGGGTAAGTTTATTACTCGCCGCTTGGCGGGTGGCGTGCTCGCCGCTAAATTGCTCTATAAAACCGCTGGCGGCGTTGTGCAGGGTGGTACCAAGCCCGGCAAAGGTTGCGCCGGTTACCTGGGCTGTTGTAGCGACACCCACAATTGGGGCAGACCACGTTGCATAAATCACCTGGCGCTCAGCCTGGCCACCAGCAGCAATACCAAAGTACGCGCCATCCGCCGCCTGGGCGCGTAGCTGCACTGGCTTGGTGGTGCGTGTGCCATTATGCTGCCAGGTAACGGTTATCGTATGGCCCTTATGCTGCTGCGAAACCTGGCTGACCATCTGCGGTGAGCGAACCACCTGGCCATTAATCGCTACCAGCTCATCACCAGCCTGTAGCCCCGCCTGGGCAGCTGGCGAGCCAGGCACCACCTGTGCCGCCACAACTTTGGCAGGTGATTCGGTCACCACGCGGCCATCACCAGGCATCACAAACTGGTCCGGCAGAATCTTAGGCAGGCCAAACCACGCCATAGCTGTAAAAATAATAATCGCAATCAGCCAGTTCATGGCGACACCGGCAAACAGAATCTGGGTCTTGCCCCAGTAGCCAGCCGCACCGTAATCACCCGGCCCGCGCGAGCTATCGTACTCCCCCTTCAGGCGTACAAACCCACCTAGTGGCAGCCAGTTAAGGCTATAGCGCACATTCTGGCCCAAAAAGCTGGTGCGGGGGCGCTTAGTGACAGCCCTGGGCGGGAAACCAAGCGCAAACTCCTTCACCACCACCCCAAGCCGGCGGGCAGCCAGGGCGTGGCCAAGCTCATGCAGCCCCACCAGTACCATCAGCACCACAATGCCAATAATAATACCAAGCACAAGATCCACTACTTAACCCCCAAAGCGACGGTTACGGTTGGTGTACTCTGCCAGGATAGCGTGGACATCGTCCTTCGTCATATCGGGCCAGTTTTTATCTACAAATAGTAGCTCGCTATAGGCCGCTCGCCACAGCATAAAGTTACTCAGCCGCTGCTCGCCGCTGGTGCGCACAATTAGGTCGCATGGCGGTACCTCGGGGGCATACAGGTGCTGGCTGATCAATTCTGGCGTAATATCGGCAGCACTCACCCCACTGGTGATGAGTGCCTTAACGGCTTCGGCAATCTCGAGCTGGCCACCGTAGTTTAAGCATAATATCAGCTCGCCACCGGTTAGGTCCTTGGTGGCAGCTTCGGCGTCATCAATCGCATCACTCAGCTTGCGGCTCAAATTCTGGCGCGAACCCACCACGCGCAGGCGCACATTGTGCTCAATAAAAATCGGCACGTCGTCCTTCAGTACCCGCAGGAACAAGCCCATCAGCTTCTCTACCTCTGGCTTGCTGCGGTTCCAGTTTTCAGTACTAAAGACGTACGCGCTGGCGTAGCGCACACCTTGGGCCAGCACTTCCAGCAGGACTTCCTTTAGCTGGTTGTAGCCGGCCAAGTGGCCTTCGTAGGTGGGCAGGCCGTGGGCACGGGCCCAGCGGCGGTTACCATCGACGATAAAGCCAATGTGGCGTGGTACGGTGGGTTGCTCAGTCTGCGCCATAGCTATACCGTTAGGATTTCCTTTTCTTTGGCTTTAAAGGTCGCGTCAATCTGGGCCTGAATATCAGCCATAATCCGGTCGATTTCTTTCTCGACACGCTTTAAATCATCCTCGGATAGTTCCTTGGCTTCCTTCATGGCTTTGGCATCCTTCAGCGCATCCTGGCGAATGGTACGCAGGGCAATGCGTGCGTCCTCTACCTTGTGGCTGGCGGTTTTGACCATCTGCTTGCGGCGCTCTTCTGTCAGGGGCGGCACTGGCACGCGCACCACGCGGCCGTCATCGCTGGGGTTAAACCCAAGTGACTGGTTAGCCCGAATTGCCGCGCTAATGGCGGCAATATTACTCGGGTCAAATGGGGTTACCAGCAGCATTTGGGCTTCGGGCGCGGTGACATTCGCAACTTGGTTCAGTGGCATCATGGTACCGTACGCTTCTACCTCAACGCCATCAAGCATCCCCGCGTGGGCGCGGCCAGTGCGCACCTTTTTCAGCTCATCCTCAAAGTGGCTCACCGCCTGGCGCATTTTTGCTTCGTAGGTATCGGTATCAAACATCCGTCGTCCCCGTGCCTATTCGCTTACGCCAAGTTCGATGCGCTTAAACTGGCCAACGACGATATTTTCGCCCAGTTTAGCCACCGCTGCCTTGATGTGCTCCTCAACCGTGTGGCTGTCATCCAGAATATATGCCTGGGCCATCAGCACCTGCTCGGCAAAGTGCTTCTTCAGCTGGCCTTCAACAATCTTGGCAGCCATTTCGGCTGGCTTGCCCTCGGCTTCAATAGCAGCCAGCTTTTCGGCCTTAACGCGCTCGTATTCCTCGGTTGGGATATCAGCCTCGGTTGCGTAGCGTGGGTTCATGGCAGCAATCTGCATCGCAAGCTCGTGGGCTAGTTGCTTAAAGTCATCCAGGCGGGCTACAAAGTCCGTCTCGCAGTTAAGCTCTAGCACTACGCCAATACGGCCAGAGTGCACATAGCTTTCGATGATACCCTCGCGGGCTTCGCGGTCGCTCTTTTTCTCGGCGCGGGTTAGGCCCTTTTTGCGCATGGCTTCAAGCGCCTTGTCAAAATCACCATCGGCCTCTACCAGGGCCTTTTTGGCATCGGTCAGGCCTACGCCGGTTAGTTCCTTTAGCTTTTTAATATTCTCTAGGCTTACGCTCATTCTATAGCTCCTTTATTTGGCTTCTTGTGTTGGTGTTTTGTCGCTTGCGCCGGCGCCTTCGCTGGCAGCCTGGCTACAGTAGCCAAGCAGCAGCTCAAGACCCTTAATGGCATCATCGTTGGCAGGGATGACGTAGTCGATCAGCTCTGGGTTGACATTGGTATCAGCAAATGCCACCACCGGGATGTTCAGCGTCTTGGCTTCTTTAATAGCGTTGGCATCCACAATTGCATCGGTAACCACAATCGCGCCGGGGCGGCCGCGTAGGTCTTTAATACCACCGTACTTTTCGTTCAGGGCATCGATTTCTTCCTGGAAGCGCTGCACCTCCAGCTTGTTGTAGCGCTTTTCGAGGTCGCCACTGGCCATACGCTTTTCTAGGTTCTTGAGCTTTTTAATCTGCTGGTTAATAGTGCTGGCGTTGGTCAGCATACCACCAATCCAGCGCTCGGTTACATACGGCTGGTTGGCAGCTTCGGCGGCCGCCTTTACCACTGCCTTGGCCTGCTTTTTGGTGCCAACAAACAGCACTTGCTTGCCGCTCGTGGTTACGCTCGTTAGGAATGGCAGGGCTGTCTCGAGTGCTTCAACCGTCTTGACGAGGTCTATAATGTGGCTATCCTGGCGCTTGCTGTGAATATAGGGCGCCATTTTAGGGTGCCAGCGGCTTGTTTTATGCCCAAAGTGAACACCAGCTTCGAGCAGAGCTTTAATATCAACCGTTACGGCCATAGGTTATACTCCTTATGCTTTGCCTCGGGGCGCAACCTGCGTTGCACGGTAGGTAGCGAGCAGGAGTGAGCGCGCCTGCACCGGGCTGCCAATATGGCAGCGGGCGCACGGGGCTGTTTCGTTATGTTAGTAGGTACCCCCGTAGTATACCACACCTATACCATACAAGAAAAGCGGCAACCGCCGGCTGTGCATGGTAACTCACGTGTTGTGAGCAGCACAGCGTTTGGTTGCCGCGAGGACGAGGAATTTAGCTTGTTGCCATAGAGGCATCCGCCTCCTTTCGGAGGCGGTTTTCCTCTTTTTGCTGCTTGTCAAGCTTGAGAGCTTGATCAGCAGCAACCCCCGTTAAGAGGAGGGTGCCACACACGACACCCATAATACTCGCGACAGGGCCGCCCTGAAGGCAGCCCCCGCCTTCGAATATCGCATAGACAACCCCGCCAAGCATGGCGAGTGGTAGGGCAAAGAGCCCTAACCCCCAAGCTACCGCTAGGCGGTAACCGGGGCTCATGCTCCCACCTTTGGCAATAAAGCCAAAGGTGAAAAATGGAACGAAGGGGACGAGTGCCCCCAGTACATAACACATTAATAAAAATGTGTCTAGTACGATATGAACATCCTGCCCGAAAATGGTGCCATGAAAGGTCAACATGATGCAAAAATTCCTCTCGGAAGGTGCAACCAGCCCCACTGTGGGGCCAAAAAATTGGTCGCACATAGTGGATAAGGTCAATACAATGTATACCAAATTTTTGCCGCGCCGTCAAACTTTGACAAACCACCCCCTAGCTGCTATGCTGGTACAGATATGAAGAGCAGTTTACACCCACAGGATTACCGGCCTGTCGTATTTAGCGATGAGGTCGCCGGGTTTGCCTTTTTGACACGTTCAACTGCGCAAACCAAAGAAACAATTACTTGGGAAGATGGCAACACCTACCCGCTGGTAAAGGTGCATATTTCGAGCGCCTCGCACCCCTTCTTTACCGGTGAAGAGAAGATTATCGACACCGAAGGCCGCGTTGACCGCTTTAAGGCACGCATGCAAAAGGCTGCCGAGCAAAAGGCTGCCCTGGCGAACAAGGCCAAGAAAGCTGCTGCTGAGCGCAGCAAAAAGGCCGAGCAAGCTGAGCAAAAGGCTGAGCAAGCCTAGGCCCCATTATCCTTACCTACACAACCCCGCTGGCAGTATCGGCGGGGTTTTGTATTACTACCCCCTACCCCCTACGGCAGGCGCCAATCCACCGGCGAGCGGCCATGGCCTACCAAAAACTGGTTGGCGCGGCTAAAGGGCCGGCTGCCAAAAAAGCCGCGGTGGGCCGATAGCGGCGACGGGTGCGGGCTGCTGATTGTACCATGCCGGGGGTCGGTTATGACCCGACCGACCTTTTGGGCGTGCGCGCCCCACAGGATAAACACCAGTGGCTGCGGGTGGTCGTTCAGCAGGCTAAGCACCTGCTGGCTAAATTCCAGCCAACCAAGCCCGGCGTGGCTGCCCGCTTTGCCGCGCTCCACGCTCCAGCTGGTGTTCATCAGTAGTACCCCCTGGCGGGCCCAGGGCTCTAGGTAGCCGCTAGTGGGGTGTGGCAGGCCGGTGTCGTCCACCAGCTCGGTAAAGATATTAGCCAGGCTCGGCGGCAGCGGCACACCCGGCCGGACCGAAAAGCTCATGCCGTGGGCCTGGCCGGGGCCATGGTATGGGTCCTGGCCAATGATAACAACCTTGGTGCTCGCCAGCGGGCAGGCAGCAAAGCAGCTAAACATATCCCGGCGGGCGGGGTAGATGGCCTTGGTGCGGCGCTCGGCGTCAACGGTGTTCATGAGGCGCCGGAAATACGGCTGCTCGGCCTGGGCCTCAACAAACTGGCGCCACGTAGTATACATAATCCTATTAAACCATATACCCGGCCGGGGCGCGACCCCACCGGGTGCCTAAGCCCGCCACATGCCGCCGGCCCGCTAGGGGTGCTCGGGGCCGGGGCCAGTGTGCTATAATAGGGGTACTTATGCCACAAATTACCCTCAACCAAGCCGAACTTGCTGCCGAGCGTGCCGAGCTGGCCGACTTTTTGGCCCAACCGAACGCCTACAGCAGCCCGGATTTTAGTGCCAAAAATAAGCGCTTTACCGAGCTAGAAACCCTGCTGGGCGTTGCTGCCAAACGCGATAAGCTACGCACCATCATCGCCGGGGCCAAGGAACTGATTGCCGCTGGCGGTGAGCTGGCGGAGCTCGCCAAGGATGAACTAACCGAAGCCGAGGCGGAGCTAGCCGCGCTTGAGGACGAGCTCTTTATTATGCTGACCCCGAAGGACCCGAATGATGGCAAGAACTTGATTATGGAGATCCGGGCCGGGGCTGGTGGCGATGAAGCCAGCTTGTTCGCGGCCGAGCTCTACCGTATGTACCTACGCTACTGCGAAACCCACGGCTTTAAAACCGAACTCATGAGCGAATCGCCCAACGACGCCGGTGGCTACAAGGAAGTCGTCTTCCGTATCGCTGGTGATAGCCCGTATGGCGTGCTTAAGTTTGAGTCCGGCGTGCACCGTGTGCAGCGCGTGCCAGCTACCGAAAGCCAGGGCCGCGTCCACACTAGTACCGTTACAGTAGCGGTCCTACCAGAGGCCGAAGAAACCGATATTACCATTCACCCAAACGATATTAAGGTGGATGTCTTCCGTAGTGGCGGCCATGGTGGCCAGAGTGTCAACACCACCGATAGCGCCGTACGTATTACTCACCTACCAACCGGCCTGGTGGTTACCAACCAAGACGAAAAATCCCAGATTAAGAATAAAGAAAAGGCCATGAGCGTACTGCGCAGCCGCCTGCTGCAAGCCACCATCGAAGCCGAGCAAGCTAAGCTCACGGCCGAGCGCCGCAGCCTGATTGGCTCAGGCGACCGCAGCGAAAAGATCCGCACCTATAATTTCCCGCAAGACCGCATTACCGACCACCGGATTGGCTATAGCCGTAGCGGCATCCCCCAAGCAATGGATGGCCGGATTGATGATTTGACCGAAAAGCTCCAGGCCTACGAGCGCGAGCTGGCCGCCCAGAATGCCAGCCAGTAATACCCCCAGTAACGTCCGAGGGGTAGTAACCATGGCTGACTGGCTGGCTCGTGCCCAGGCTAGGCTTGCCAGTGCCGGCGTGCCGAGCGCCCGGTTGGATGCCGAGCTCCTCCTATGCCACGCCGCGGCGCAGCAGCGCACCTGGCTGCACGCCCATAGTGATGAGCCACTAGCGCCCCACGTCCTGGCCGCGGCCGATGCCATGCTTAACCGCCGCACCCAGCGCGAGCCGCTGGCCTATGTGGTTGGCTATAAGGAATTCTACGGCCGCGAATTTACCGTCACGCCAGACGTCCTGATTCCCCGCCCCGAATCCGAAACCATACTCGAGCTCCTGCTGGCCGCTGGCCTACCCGCCGCGCCGCATATTATTGACGTTGGCACCGGGAGCGGTGTGCTGGGTATTACGGCGGCGCTAGAGCTACCGGGCAGCCAGGTAACACTGCTTGATATTAGCCCCGCTGCCCGGGCAGTGGCGGCGGCAAATGCCCGCCGGCACGGGGCACAGGTGCGCACGCTACATAGTGACCTGCTGGCAGACTACCCGCTTGAGCTCCCCCCAGCCGATGCCATCCTGGCAAACCTGCCCTATGTGGACGAAGGCTGGCCCGATACCAGCCCGGAGCTTGCGTATGAGCCCCGCCTGGCCCTCTATGCCAACCAAGGTGGGTATGAACTCATCCTGCGGCTCCTGCACGAAGCAGCGGCCGTATTGCAACCTGGTGGTATCCTCCTGCTCGAGGCCGACGCCCGCCAGCATAGCACAATCCGTGCCTATGCCCAGCGCACTGGCTGGCAGCCAGGCCCCATCCAGGGGCTTATCATACCCCTGACCCGGCGCACACCTTCGGTGCCCTAGCACCCTAGCATACAAAACGAGCCCTAGCACACCTGCCACGGCTCGTTTGTTATACCCACCTACCTGAATATACCGGCTAGAACCCCCAGGCGGCGTCTTCCTCGCTGCTTTCGTCGCTGTGATCCTGCTGTGACTGCTGGCGGCGCTGCTCCTGGCCAAACTGGCTGCCACCAGTGTACTGCGCTAGGGTAACCTCCATGGTTTGCTCCTTGCCATCGCGTAGCACGCTCACGCGTACACGCTCGCCCGGCTGGTACTGCGACACCAGGCTACTGACGCTCTGGCTGGCCTTCACCTCGCTATCGCCAATTTTGGTAATAATATCGCCTTCCTTAATACCTGCCTTCTGGGCTGGGCCGTTTGATTCCACCGCTGGCTGGTTACGCCCAGGTGTCACCAAAGCACCGGTTTTAACTGGCAGGCGGCGGCTCCGAGCCAGCGCCGGGGTGATCTCGACATAGTGCACACCAAGGTACGGGCGCATCACCTTGCCCTTTGCCAGCACACCCTTTAGGATGCCCTTGATCGAATTAATCGGGATCGCAAAGCCAATCCCCTGGGCATCTGCCACAACTGCGGTGTTAATGCCAATCACCTGGCCGCTAAGGTTAATCAGTGGGCCGCCCGAGTTACCGGGGTTAATGGCGCTATCGGTTTGGATCAGCCCCGTCAGTGACTCCATCTTGGATTCATCCTGCGCCTGGGCATTCACCGGCCGGCCCAGGCCAGAAATAATCCCACTAGTCACGGTGTTCTGGTACTCCCCAAGCGAGTTACCAATCGCCACCACGTTCTGGCCAATCCGGGCCGTCTGGGAGTTGCCGATTTCGGCCGGGGTTAGCTTGCCGGCGTTATTCACCTTCAAAAAAGCCACGTCGTTAAGCGGGTCGGTGCCCACCAAGCGGACGTCATCGTAAATTGTGCCGTCGGATGTCGTCACCTCAAACAGACTAGCGCCATCCACCACGTGCTTATTCGTCACGATATAGCCGTTGTGGCTGACGATAATACCCGTGCCGGCCCCCTGGGTGGCCTGGCGGGTACGGGCATTGCGCGACTGGGCAGCGATCGATACCACGCTCGGCGAAACCTTTTCGGCCGCGGCGGCCACACGGTTTTCTTCGGCGCTGCTGACGCGGTTGCCATCATCCTTGGCAAAGTTACCACTCGCCGGTGTCGTCTGCTCGGCGCTGTGCCAGCCCTGCAGCACCGTGTAGGTAAACCATGTACTAAGCGCCCCACTGGCAACTGCCAGCAGCACCAGGCTTACAATCAGCTTTTTAGGCATGCGCACATGGGCCGCCTGGGCTGGTGACTGTGGCTCCCCCTGGGGCGGCACTGCTGGCATCGCAGCTGGGGGCTCGGTGGTGGCGGGCGTTTCTGGCGGGACTGGCTCCTTGGCAGGCTTGGGGGCCTTGGTGGATGCGGTCGGCGCTGGGGCCGGAGTGCTTGGCTTTTTCGAGTCGGCAGATTTCTTCACGCGCGTTGGGTCTCCTTACGTGGTTATGCTATATAATAGTTTGATTTGGGTAGAGCCCTGGCCCAGCTGAGCTAACGAAGAGCACCAGCACCAGCACAACTACTGTGCACGCAATAACTGGCACGCTAATACGGGGCTGGCTAAAGCTAGCCTTGGCGGTAATGGTTTGGTACAAGCGCTCGGCAATCACGCCCACGCACAGGGCAATGATAGCCATTTGTGGCAGCATAAAGCCCCCAAGCAGGCTCAGGCCATAGCCAATATTCCAGTGGTAGGTTGCCCAGCCAAGCTCCGCCAGCACCAGCGCAAAGACGCTCGCAAGTAGGCTGTAGTGCTTATCGTCCGCCGCTACCAGCACATGCCGGGCCGCACCATAGCCCATACCAAGGTAGAATATCACCGTGGCGATTTGGCCAATATCGTGCGAAAAGGCTGCCAGCGCCCAGGAGCCAATAAACAGTGCCGTGCCCGCCTGTACTTTGCTTGCCAGTGCCCGTGTGCGGGGTTTAATCACTACCAACCACAGGGCAAAGAAGATAGACACACCTACCTGGAGCCACAGTGTGTGCGAGCTACCACTCCCCGCTGCCAGGTATAGCAGTGCCACCACGCCAAAGCCAACGGTAAAGTCCACCAGGTTAGCCAGGATATTAACCCGCCAATAGCGCCAGCGTACGGCAAATACGCGCCACTTACTGAGCATAATCAAAATCAGTGCAATTTCGGCCCGCTGGCCCACATACATAGCTGCAAACACCATGCACACCAGTGCCAAGTTAAGCGCAATGTGCATCAGGTCACCAAATATATTACGGCGGCGGCTGGTTTGTAAAAACTCCATATGCTTATTGTACCATACCTTGTGCTATCTGCGCGCCCGCGGCCCTACTGGCTACCAACGGTTAGCTCCTTGCCCACAATCACCACAAACTTAGTTTCGGCGGTGGTGGTAACTGGCGGCTTGGTGGTCTCGACCGTCGTGCCGTAGAGCTGCTGCAGCTTCTTCTTGGTAGCTTCGTTGCCCTCGCCAACCTGGTACACCTTGGCCTTGCCATAGTCACCAACCGGGGCATTACCAATTGCACCAACAGTAAAGCCTTTGGCCTGCAAATCATTCGCAACCAGCTGGGCCTTACCCGCAACACCAGAACCGTTGTAAATATCAACACGGGCGCTCTCCTTGGTGAGCTCATTAGCCAATAGCTGCTTGGTAATATAGGCTTGCACCTTGGTGTAGTTAAACAGACCCGCCACCGGCATCACGACGCTCTGACCGGCGTGGTTACCATCGGTCAGGACGGCCTCACCATCCTTATCGAGTGCAATCGAGCGCAGCTTATCACCCTTGACCACATTGCCCAGGTCTACCAGGGTACGGACTTCCTTCTTTTCGAAGTTGGTACGCAGATTGCTACCAAAGGCATCCACCAGGCTGGTAATCTTGCCGATATTGGCCAGCGTGCCAGCGCTGAGGGCCTTTTCTTGCAGGGCCCGGATGATCTTCTGCTGGTTGCGCTCGCGGTCAAAGTTACCACCAGGCAAGCCGTAGCCGCCCTGGGCGTTGCGGGCACGGGCCAGCGCCAGCGCATGGTCACCATCCAGGTGGGCAACCTGGCCATTCTTGTAGTAGACCATCTTACACTGGTAGTTACAGCGCCAGTCAAAGTTCGGGTCGTAAATACCCCGTGGGTCAGAAGTTTCAATCTTCACATCAACCCCGCCAACGGCATTCACCGTATCCGACACCACCTTGTAGTTTAGGTGGGCATAGTACTGCACCTTGAGGCCCAGCACCTCGCCGACCTTCTTCTGCAAGGCTTCAGCGCCAGCGGCTTCGTTCTTGCCACTATTCGAGGCACACATATACACCGTGTTGATCTTGGCTTGGCGGCCAACGGCACAGGTAGTATCAAGCTTAACCCACAGGTCGCGCGGCACGCTGATCATGGCAGCGCTCTTTTTGTTTTGGTCGATGCTGAGCACCATAATCGAGTCAGTCAGCTCGGCGCCAGGGTGCTGGCCACCGTCGCTATCCTCGCTGGTACCAAAAATCAAGATATTAGAGCGGCCGTTTTCATCCATCTTAAGCTGGGCCTTCTGGGCAAAATCAAAAACGCCCCCCTTAAAGACCGAGTCCGTCGCCAGTAGGGTTTTGGCAATAATATAGCCACCAATCCCCAGCGCAACCAGCAGCGCGGTAATAATAGACCATTTAATAATCTTCTTGCGCTTGGCAAGCTGCTCGGGCGTCTTGCGCTTTTTACCCCGTGGCTCGCCTGGGTTATTAAGATCTATCTGAGCGAGCGAGGCAGCGATATCGTTCTGGTTAGAGCGATCAGCACGGCCCTTAGCGGGGCCAGGCTGGCGCTGCGCATTCGGTGCCTGGGGGCTACCCGGGCGGCGCAAACCAGGCTGGCCACCAGCAACCAAGCCTGGGGCAGCCGGCTGGCGTGCAGCCCGGCGGCGGTTGATAGCCACTGGCTGCGGCTGGGGCGCCTTGGTAAGGCCCGGCATTTTGGGCGGCATAGGTGGCTGCGGTGGTAGTTTACGGCGGACTGGGCGCACCGTAACGGGTACGTGGTTCATAGGCTGCGGGTTATGGATGCTGCCACCAAGCGGCTGGCCAGCTTGGCCACCTGCCCGGTGCGGAGTGAATCCATCTATGGAAGAAGGTTGCTTGTTCATAATCTACTCTACCTATCATACAAAAAATCTGCGCCCATGTACACACACAAAATGCTTTTGCTACAACGTTTTACACAGGATTTTTGCACACCGTTCTGACCCCGGCCCACCCCGCTACGCGATGCAACAAACTTGACAGATAGGCGATATATACTCTATGATTCCCTTACCTCCCGTGCCCAATGCGCGCGGAGCTGCCGGAGCACTGCTTAACTGCAGCTGCTCTCCCCCTTAGCACCGCGACGGTTGCGGTGTTCGTACCTTGAAAGGAGAGGGTATGTACGCATACGATATCGAGGCCGCTACTCGTGAACTCAGCCTATCCAATTTGGCCAAGCACGTGGCATTCATGGATTTTATTCAGGGTGGTGACAGCCCTGAGTACGTCCGCAAATATGCCGATATGCTCGGCGAACGGCTCGAGAATAAAATCGAGCTTTGTGGAGTGCCCATGCGGCACTTTAAGCAACATTGCAACTCTCGAGATACGGTTCATCTAATGATGAGCCGGCTTGGAGAGGACGAGATCATCCACGCGCCCGCCGTGCAGGAGATACTGCGCGAACATGCGCGGTGCTACGTGTGGAGCATGTTGGTTGTAACCTGGCGCGAATATTTGCGTCAGGTTGCCAGGGTGGTTGCCGACGGCGCTGCCGTACCAGTAATTACGCAGGCGGCCCAGTCGCCTAGCAAATTATTTTTCATCAGTACCCACCAAGGCCTGCTTGTACAAGCCCAGTGCGGGCAGAATGCGATTGATAAAATTCAGGCTGAATACAGCCTGCCGCTCAACCCGTTCCTCGCCGAACGCTTCGGCGAGCTAGTGGAACTGGTGGAGCGAGAGACAGCGAATGTGCTTGAAGAGGGCACGGCCGCCGTCACAGCTGACCCCACAGAAGAAGGAGGTATCGTTACCGTCACCCTTTCCCTTACCTAGCCCCCACCCCCGCCTGCCAGCGGGGGTTTCTTTTGTCGCTACCAGCTGTAGGTACAACAAACTTGACAAATAATCGATATATATATATATATATCATCTCCCTTAGACCCCCATACCAGGCTACGGCAACCGCCATAGCCCTACCCGGGGTTCCACCTGGCCTTCTCCCCAATGGAGCTGGCCTCTTCTTTAACGCATGCAATGGTTGCATGTGTTCGTACCTTGAAAGGGATTTGATATGTCTATTTCCACGACTGCTGTGGCTACCATGACCCTCCGTGAGTTAATCTCCACCTTGAAGGTGGAGACGGACCGCGCTAGTATCAACCAACTTGTGTATCAGATTGATACACAAGTTGGCACTCAGCAGCTCCAGATCCAGGAGCTTCTAGAGAGCTCCACCAAGAGGCTGAAGCGAGCCTATGATATTGCCAAACCAGCAGATCATATATCTTCTGGTGGCAACGTCAGCAAAGAGGCGCTTAAAAGAAACGCCAGCACTGCTGATGCACTCGCCAGCCATGCGTATTACTATACGCAGGTGGCCCTGGCTACCGCCTGGCGGGAATACCTTTGGGCCCTCGGCCGAGCGAGGAGCAATTTTGACAAAGCTATAGGTGACTCGGAAAAGAACCGATCAAGGCTGGCTCTAGCTAGCCTTGCTAACCATCCACCAGAGCTGGAGTTTAGCGCGGGGTGCGCCCTGCGCGCCTATTCACCCTTTAGGCAAGTACAGACGGAGCTGAACAAGCTCCATTTGTACTATGGCCTGAACAGCCTGTATGCACATGAGGCCCCTGAAGGCCTCTTCCTTACGCTTAACAGGGCTTCAGAAGCACTGAAGCCGGTATGGGCTGCATCCATGAAGGCGAGCTTTCGACCGTTAGCAACGGGAGAAGGCGCCTTCGAGGTAGTCATCTCCCTCACCTAACCCCACCCCCGCTTTAACCAGCGGGGGTTTCCTATACTCGCACGTGGGTGCGCGGCTTGACACATGCGCAAGATATCTACTATCATATTCTTTACCGCTCTGTAGCGCATACCCGCGCTGCGGGGCAAGTACCCGGCTTACCGATGAGCCAGGGCACTCCATTAACACCACAACCGTTGTGGTGTTCGTACCTTGAAAGGGGTAATTATGCAGGACCAGAGTATTAAACAGGCCTTGAACGCCTTGCTAGACCGCGGCGAAACGCGGTCTATCATCGACAAGTCCGCGTCCGCTCACCGCGAGCGGATAAGCTGCCTGGAGCAGAAACTGATGGCCGAATTCCTGGCCATCAGTCAAGCCCTAGCGGACGAGCTGTTTCTGCTCGGCCGCTACTACTACGGCACCCCCGACCAGGTGTACAGCCACGGCTTGCACCTGGCTCGGGCCGTCTTGGCCGCCGCTTGGCGGGAGTACCTCCAGGCGGTGCAGGATATTGTCAGCCAGGAAGCTGGATTGCCTGGTGACAAGGCTTTCTTACAGTCTTTGGCACAAACTGCACAAACAAAGATGAACGTGCAGTTTATCATCGCCGATGGACGGCTTACCGTCCAAGCGCAAGAAGAGAATGCCCAGCTAGCGGTAAAGCAAATTCAAGCTGACAATGGCCTGAAGGCTAACCCACTGCGTGGCTTGTCTTTGCTAGACGTAGAAGAACTAGTGACTCACGTCACTAAGACTCTACAGTGGCAGGCAAAGGTAACTATCACATCCGACCCAACAGCGGAAGGAGGTGTTGTCACCGCGCAACTTTCCCTTACCTAACCCCTTACCCCCGCTTTACCAGCGGGGGTTTCTTATGCCCTAGAATCGGCGCATTTTATCAAACGGCCAAAAGCGGAAGCTCACCGGACCAACGATATCGTAGTACGGAATGGTGCCCAGGCCACTACGCGAGTCATAGGAATAATCATTAATACGGTTATCGCCCGCTACAAAGAGCTCGCCCTTTGGCACCGTCATATCAACCTCGCCGCTGGTAGGCTGCTTGGGCTCGCCGTGGTTGTCATCATCCGGCCGAAAGCCGCTTGTGTGCTGGCGGTTGTAGACGGTAATCACGCCGTTTTTTAGTACCACACGCTCGCCGGCAAAGGCAATCACCCGCTTGACGATATACTCGCCTGTGCCAGAGGTCGTGCCATAGGCTGGGTGCGGGTTTTTAAACACAATCACCTGGCCACGCTTGGGCACATAGGGCTGGCCCTGCAAGCTGGCGGCCGTCACCGGCAGGCGGTCAACAATCAAGCGGTCACCCGTAAACATGGTAGCCTCCATACTTGGGCCCACCACCGAAAAACTGCGGAAGATAAAGGTATTGATAATGATCGTGCCGAGTGCTACAGCCAGCACGAACACAACAATGCCAATCACATCGCGCATGCCTTGGTGCCGCTGCAAAAACCGTGCGTTCATCTTGCTTAGTATAGCACACTGGCCCGGCTGCTGCTAGCGCGGGGCCACGGCCCAGGCTCGGCTGCGTAGCCAGTAGAGTGCGGCCACTAGGCACTCTTGCTCAGTAGCTCTTCGATGCGCCGTAGGTCATCTTCGTCTTTAAACCGAATGGTAATCCGCCCACTCCCCTTGCTGGTGCTGGTGATATTCACCGCCGCATCAAGCCGCCGTGCCAGGCGCTCGATATGCTGCTCGTAGCCAGTGCGTGGCTGCGCCGCAGGTGCCGGGGTTACCTGGGGCGGCTGCTTCTTTAGCTGGGCAATGTACTGCTCTACCGTGCGGGCAGACCAGCCGTCCTTGGTGATATTCGTACATAGCTGCAGCGCGGTGGCCTCGGGCAGGCCAATCAGCGGCCGCGCCTGGCCTTCAGTAATCGTACCCGCCACAATCGCCTGCTGAATCTTCTTGGGCAGCTTAAGCAGGCGCAGCTTATTACTAACTGTACTGACGGACTTAACGCCCATGCGGGTGGCAATCATATCCAGCGTCATATTAAACTGATCGCGCAGCTTAAGGTAGGCCGTGGCAGTCTCGATAGCGCTTAGATCGCGGCGCTGCAGGTTTTCTATCAGGGAAAGCTCTAGCTGATGCTGAGCACTTAATGTGCGCACGATGGCCGGCACGTGGGTCAGCCCCGCCAACTGAGCGGCTCGCCAGCGGCGCTCGCCAGCCACGATAGTGTAGCGCACACCACTGGTGTCACTCGCCTCATCGCTGCCATCTGGGCTGGTACTGCGCGGCACCACCACCAGTGGCTGCAAAATACCGTGCTCTTTAATTGAGTACGAAAGTTGTTCAAGCGCCTCTTTATCGAAGGTGCGGCGCGGCTGGTTTGGGTCAGCCGCAATTTGCGCTACCGGCACGGTGCGCAGGTCGCTGACTTGCTCGTCCTGCTGCGAGGTCGGGTCAAAGGCCTCATCCAGCAGCTCATCTGGTATCAGCGAACTAAACCCGCGGCCCAAACCATGTTTCTTTTTAGCCGACACGTTCCACTACCTCCTTAGCGACTGCCCTGTAGGCCCGGGCGCCCTTGCTCCAGCGGTCATACTCACCAATTGGTAGGCCGTGGCTGGGGGCCTCGGCAAGGCGAATATTACGCGGAATCGAGGCTTTAAATACCTTACCCGGAAAGTGCTTTTTGATCTCCTCGTACACCTGCACACTCAGGCTGGTACGGTTATCGACCATGGTTGGCAGCACACCCAGTAGATCAAGCGTTGGGTTCATGTTCTTGCGTACCAGCTTCATGGTTTCGAGCAGCTGGCCTAGGCCTTCTAGGGCGTAGAACTCCGCCTGTACGGGCAGCAGCACGTAGCGGGCAGCAATCAACCCATTGACGGTTAAAAGGCTGAGGCTGGGCGGGCTATCGATTAGTACGTAGTCGTAGCCACTGACGCTCTCTATAGCTGAGCGCAGGCGCGTAAAGCGGTGCGGAGCCTGGGCTAGCTCTACCTCGGCATTAGCCAGGTGCGGCGTGCTCGGCGCGAGGTAGACGCCTTCTGTCTCGGTTGTAATGATAACCTCGCTGAGTGGTTTGGTCTGAAGCATGACTTCTGTCATGGTGGCCTGCAGGGTTTGTTTATCGACCCCAAGCCCACTGGTGGCGTTACCCTGCGGGTCAAAATCAATCAATAGCACCTTTTTGCCAAGTTTTGCTAAATAATACGCTAGGTTAATAGAGGTAGTGGTTTTCCCCACCCCGCCCTTTTGGTTGGTTACTGAAATTACTGTTGTCATGGTTCTCTGCTATTTCCCTTATGCTATCCTTATTATAGCAGCCCCAGCGGGAATACTCCACCACCAAAACACCCCGCGCTAAGGCGGGGCGTGGTGTGGGCGTTATTTGATGGCGGTAATAGTAATCTGGCTGTGCTTTTGGCGGTGACCAATTTCTTTGTGCACACGTTTTTTACTCTTGTAGCGAATGACGCGGAGCTTTTCGCCCTTGACCACTGGTTCTTCTACCTTAGCGGTAACTGTTACGCCCGCGACAGTTGGCGTGCCCACGGTGGTATCCTTACCATCCATGACGAGGAGCGCCTCAGTCTTGAGCTCTTTTGTGCCTTCCGGGAGGAGGTCCACCAGGAGGGTCTCTTTTTCGGCTACAAGGTACTGCTTGCCGCCTACTTTAATGACTGCTTTCTTTGCCATAGTATCCTTTTACTTAGTTATCAGCTGCCCATTATAGCACATAGCGGCGGCGGCGGCAAGGAGCACGATGCCAAGGGTCGCGACACACAGCCGCCGCTTTTAGCTAATCCCGACCTAAGCCACGTCGCAAAACTGGCTTTTCACCTGAATATATACACTTGATATAATAAACCAATATGTACCATCAGCTATGCACCGGCTATTATCATCTTAACACCACTGGCGTTGAGCACGAAGTGGCGCACGTGTATGAGCACATGCTTGTGATGACTGCCCACCGGCGGCTAACGGCAGCGGGGGTGGGCAACCTGCTGGCGGGCTGGGTGGCGGGTGAAACCTTCCCCCGCATGATGTTTATAGACTACACCCTATATACGGCGCAGGCCGAGCAGGTGCTGGCGGCCTATATGGCCGGGCCGAACCGGATTGACTGGGACTTACTCGACCAAGAGCTGCAGCGTGTTCAGACCGAAGCCCGCAGCGTTATAACCAACCAAGCCATAGCTGACCCCACCAGCCCGGACCGTGCCCGGCTGACCCGAGCTCTGCAGAAGCTGGACCGCCGCCCGTTTTACTGCTACGATGATGCCGCTCAGGGCAGTGCTGGCGATGAGTTTGCCCCCACCTACCACGCTCACTTGGCAGGTAGCAACCACGCTGCCACGCCTATTCTGCCCATGCGGCCGGCCCGCCAGCGCTACCGTGATGTGGCGGTACGCTTTGGTGCACGCGGCCTGCCGCTACAGGAAAAGCTGGCCTTCCTGCGCCTAAAGCCGCTGATTGGCAGTTGGCTGGATAGCCAGCTTGAGCCCCACGGCGCCTATCTGCGCGGCTCCAGCACCCCGTTTGATCACCCGAGTGGTGCCCTGGCGGCTATAGCCATCTACACCCTGCCCCGTACCGGCCTACGCCTAGCCAGCCTGCAGCGCCACATAGCACGCGACCTACCAGCCTTAGCACGGGAGCTGACCGCGCACCCCAGCAACCTAGCTGCCTACCGAGACTGCTTTGCCCACGACCCCGAGTGGCGAGATGCACCCAAGGAATACTACCGCGCCGCCGGCCTGCTGGCCACCCGCCAGGCCATCGCACGCGCGCTCACACCGGGTAACATTCACATGCTGCTGGGCAAGCTGCAGCTGGAGGTGCGGCCGGCTACGCAGGCGGATTGGGACTACCTGGATTAACCCCGCCACACGAACGCGGCCGGCTACGCAGGCGGCCCGGGCTTTATCATCAACCAAACCACCCCTGCTGATATAACAGGGGTGGTTTTCGGTGTAGGGGCTCCGCATGCGGGCCTACGAAAGCGTTACTGCTTTGGCTCGTCGTCCGTGTGGGTTGGGCGCGGTGCCGGGGCGCTTGGCAGGCTAGTGCTCTCCCCTACCAGCGCGTGCTTCAGATCCTTCTGGCTGCGGTACCAGTAGACAACACCGGCAACGAGCAGCGCAATGCCGATCAGGCCAAGCACAACCTCGGTTGGGCCAGTGGTTGGCAGGCTGGTTGGTGCCGCCACACAGTTGCCATCTTTATCGACTACCTGGCCAGGGCCGGGCTGACACTTGCTTTCGCAGCGGGCATCGCCATTAGGAATACCTGGCTTACATTCGTTCGGTGCACAGGGTGATTCAACCTCTACCACAGCGCTGGCCTGCTTGTTGCCATTCGCAGTGATGATGGTAGCATGGTTGGTAAGCTGGCGGTTGCCACACACAGCCGGCTTATCTACCGTGGTGCTAAAGCGGACGCCGGCGTTACCCCGTGGGCTGTAGGCGCCAATATTAAGCCCCTTGGTTGTGACGTCATCTGCTGTGGGGGCACCCTTGGCATTGACGGAGTTAGCCAGCACGCTGGAGCCACGCTGGTAGGTGAGGCCAGCTGGGAGTGCATCTTTGACGATGACATCATTCTGCTGGGTGCTGCCGGTGTTCTGGTAGCTAATCAAGAACTCTACCTTCTCGCCAACCTTGGCAACGATTTTATCCTGCCAGGTTTGCTCGCCAGCCTTACGGACTTGCTTTTTGATAGTAAAGTTCGGTGCATCGGCCCGGAATTTAAAGGTCACGTAGCCCGAGAACTCATTACAGCCCGGCAGAAGGCCATTCAGGCTATCGAACCCCAGGGGTGCCCCTTGCTGGCTAAACAGCGCATCTGGTAGCTTCTGGCCGTTGACACCGCCTTTGCTAGCGATGGTAGCCGAGCCAGGAATGTAGCGCAGGGCAACATCGGTGCCACTGGTGAGGTATGAATTATCGTGCACGGTTTTAGGCGTGGCGTTATCGGCGCTGAGGTAGCCGGTAATGCCGGTACGCTGGCCGGCCTTCAACCCAGCTGGCAGTGCCATACGCAGGCGGGCGTTCTGGGCAATACCCTTTTTGCCGTGGGCATCGTCGTTAAGCGTCTTCGAGGCGTTGTTGTGGTAGTACACATAGACCTCGTAGTCTTTACCAGGCTCTACCTTGGTGTCGTCGCTGTAGGCACTTGCCGGCGCACCAGCTTCTTTAATACGCACAAAGTTGCGCTCATCCCCATAGGCAGGGTTATTGGTAATGGAATTAAAGGTGACGTGGTCGGCTGGCTTTTCGATGGTGTAGGTAGGCCGTTCTGGGCCCCACGCCAGGGCGCCGGCGCTGGTGGCAAGCACCACCACACCGAGCGCTACCACACCACTGAGCCAGCCCAGGGCGCGCTTTGCACGCGGCGCGCCTGGGTGGGTTAGTAGAGGCTGTTGCATAGGTTGTTCTCCTTTTTGTGTTTATACGCGTTCATACGCAGGGTGGTTACAGCTGAATATTGGCTTCGGTACCAGGGCTATCAGCGCTTGGGGCTGTATCGGCCGGGGTAGCCTGCTGCTTGGCAGAGTCATGGCTTTGGTTTAGATCAGCGCTGGCAGCTTGCTCGCCAGTATCACCGGTTGATTCACTGCGACCCTCGCCGGTGCCCATCGTCGCGCCTTCAGCTGTGCCGCCAATTTGCTGCTGCGGGATTTCCTGGCCTGGCTGCTGGGCGGTGAATTCAGGCGCACTCTGCTGCTGGGCCGGTTCCTCCAGCGGGCCAGCCTCGGCCAGCGGCGCACCATCGATATGAACATAGTCATTCGGGTCGGCTGACTTTGGCGCCAAGGTTTCCGGTGGTTGCTCTGGTGCTGGTGGCGGGCCACTCGGTGGAACATATGGCTGCTCGGGTGGGCTGGGCGGTGGCACATTTGGCACCTCAGGCGGGGTATTTGGTGGGATGTACGGCACTTCAGGCGGTGGCCCAGGTGGCGTATCCGGCGGCGTATCGGGTGTTTCTGGTGGGTTGTGTGGTGTCTCGGGCGGTGGCGAACCAGGGTTTTCTGGTACCAGCGGCGCCGGTAGCCGGTACTGCTCGGCTGGTGGGGTATCAATCACCGGTGCGTAGGCTGGTGCTTCTGGCTGCATAACGCCGGTAATCAAAGCTTGGTAATCCAGCTTAGCTTGCTCGGCCACAGCGCGTGGGTATACCACCTGCCCACACGATGGCTTGTAGTAGGCCGTTTTAATTTCGCCCTGGGCCGTTGTGTGGCTGATTTTTATAATTGTGGCGGCTTCTTGCACACCCTGCTGCATAGCCATGGTAAAGCCGGCGGCCTCGTTGCTATTTGGAATAGCGTAGTCAGAATCATACGTCCCAGCAGCAGCCTCAAAGCTCGTTATCGTGGTGCTGCTACTCGCCAGAATATCCTGCAAACCACGCCGCACATCACCCTGCAGCGACCGGTTGGTAAAGAGATTTTGTAGATCAGTATTGAGATCGCCGCTTTCCATGCCGGCAATGCCAAGATCATGCGCCAGGCCCGTGGCAACCAATAGCTCGCTGGTGGCTTGCTGGCGGATTTTATCCTTAGCGTCATCTAGGTCACGGTACTGCAGCGGTGCGGCCAAGTTATATTCGCCCGTTTTGCCCTGCTGGTAAAAGCTGCTAGTTTCGGCTCGCCAGCGGGCAAATGGCCCAGCGGCCCTGTCTTCTGGCGATAGCTCCGCCGCGCGGCGAGCGGTGTTCATATCGTCAATAATACGGCTGGCACTTGGCTGGCCGAGGCCATGCGCACCTGGCTCTACCGATTGCGTCACGGCCTGGGGTTCACGCGCTGGCTGCTCGGCTGCGTTGTGGGCAAGGCCGATGAAGGCAGCAGCGGCAAGGCCGGCCATCACCAAGCGGCGCTTGTAGCGCTGGTGCCATGCCTCGCGTTCCTTGCGGTGGCGGCCACCCTTGTGCGAGCCAGTCTCGCTGGTGCGGGGTGCAGGCCCACGGCGGGCATGCCGGGCACCGGCTTTGCTGGTCAGACCAAGGCTGCGGCGAGCACCAGACTCCAGCTTGGCAGTAACCGGCTGCTGGTTATCCTCGGCCAGTGCTTCGACCACATCATCCACCCGTGGGGTCAAATCAACCGCGTCACCAAAGGCAGTCTTGCGTGCCTCGCTCGTGGCCATCTCGGCGTACTCTGGGCCGTACTGACGGATTAAATCCTGCTTATAATGCTGCAGCGCCGCCATGCGCACGGTTTCGTCCTTGTTATTATAAATTGCCGTTAGCTCACGGGTATCGTGGCTCAGCTGCTCCTGGCGCTCCTCTGGCGTCATAAGCTGCTCCATACGCTGCTTGCCGAGCGTATTAAGCGCCGCGGTGTCGCCCTTTGCCTGGGCCTGTTCCATCTGGGCCAGCAAGCTGCTATTAGCTTTCATATCCGTTAGCAGGCGGCGGCCAACATCCATCAGCCGGGCCTGTTCCATTGTGGTGCGCTCAGCCAGGCTAGCGGCCTGGTACTGGTCGGAGGCATCCAGCTCGCTGGTGGCGGTTTGGATGGCACTGGTTAGCTCCGCCTCCAGGCGTTTGGCAGTCGCTGGCGGCAGCTGGTTGTATGTAAGGCCAAATTTTTCTTCTAGTTTGCTGCGTAGATCACCAAAAACCTGCTGAGCATGCTCGTGCTGTTGCTGCTCCAGGCTATGGGTACGCTCGGGCGCGGGCGCTTGGTGCTCGTGCACTGCAGCTGGCTGATGCTCGCGGGCCGGCGTTATTCGTTCTGACATGGCAGGGCCACTCCTTGTATGACTGTTTGTTTCAGTTTTTTTAAAGTTGATATGTTGGTTTGTAATATCGTACAACTGTATTCTACCATAAGCTAATTATCAGAATCAAGGCCAAATTATGTGTAGCAGCTACGCCACCCCCTTTTGCCCCAACCAAAACCGCCCCCTCGCGTCATGTGTGGGGGCGGTTTGCTCTATAGAATGCTGCGCCGCTAGGCTTCGACGCGACGTAGGTAGTCGCGCACTTGGCTACGCAGCTCACGTTTGATTGCATCATACTGCATATCACGCTTATGGGCATCGGCGCGGCGGTCCAGATACAGGTCCTTCTGGGCAACACGGGCGTCCATTACCGCCTGGGCATCACCATTGGCCAGCGCATTTGCCAGGTGCTGGCGGGCATAGGCCAGCCGGCGGCTGTGGTTGGTGCGGCTGTTATTATCATCAAACTGCGCCATCAGGTGCCTGTCTTCATCCAGCAGAGCTTCAATCTGTGGTATCATGCTTTCGAGGTTTTTAACGTGGGGAAGCAGCTTTTTGTTTTCGGCTTGCCTTGTATCTGGCGCTAGCTCATCCAGCTTAGACCAGTCGGTATAGGCGAGGCTCAGCGCACTATGCACTGCTTCGGCTTCCTGGGCAGAGGCTCCCTCGCCAACCAGCTTGGCCTCGAGCATTGGGCTAGTCATCAGGCTGCTAAACAACAGTTTTGCTTCGGCATCAGTCGGCTGTTCTGGCTTCATAGATTTGGCGTTAAACGAGCGGCCAGATTCACGCACGAACGGCGTGTAATTCGCCCACTGGGCACGCACATAGCGCGGCGACAGGTGGCCGATGAAGCGCTTGGCGGCACCACGCCAGCCTGGGTCCTTGCTCTTGGCCCAGTGCTCATCACTTACTTGCCGAACGTGACTCGTGCCGAGATCACCAACCACTGGCTTATCAAAAGCTGGGTCGTAAGCACTGGCCGCATCAGGCACCTCAGCCGAGAAGATACCGAGCATACGGCTAGCAATATTGTCGCGCCCCTGCTGGGCTTGCCCGGCCTGCGCGTTCGCGGCCTTCTCGTTCGCTGCGTGGGGTTGGGGGGCTGCCTCTGGGGCTTCTGGGCCTTGGCCTGCTTCCATGGCGGTGGTTGGCTGCTCAATATCAGCAGCGTTTGCCGCCATCGCTTCGGTGGTAGCGGTTGGCGCCTCGAGGCCAGCTTCGGCTGCCAGGGCATTGATGGTGCGGTCTACCGCTGCACTACCAATCGCTATCTTTTCGCTACTGATGGGGGCGCCTTCGGTTTCGCTCGTATCTGGGGTCGGCTCAGCGTCAGTGGGTGCTTCGGGGCTACTGGTTGGCTCTGGGGTCTCTGGGCCTTGGCCTGCTGCAGCCTGCGGCGTATCAATGTCAGCACTCGCTGCGCGGCCACCCCACTGGACCGTACCATCGCTTTTGACGGTCATCTGGTATTCATCATCGTCTTCACGCATTAGTTCGCGCAGGGCACGGGCTGGCACGGCGTTCAGCTGCTCTAAGTAGCGCTCGTTTTCTTCCTTTTCACGCTCAACAGCCTCACGAATCTCGGTATATTTCGCCCGCTTTTCATTCACACGCCGCATAATTTGCTTTGCGCTCAGGCCAGTCAAACCTTCTTTCGCTAAATCTTTATCGACTTCATCAGCAATCTGTTCGTCAGTCAGGTCATAGCGTTTCAGCACCACTTCGGCCGTATCTATCTGCCCAATTAAGTGCATGTGCGCAGCGCTGACGGCTTCTTCGTACACGTGCTGGGCTTCTTGCTGCCGCACGGTTTCCCTTAGGCTCAGCACACCTTTCTGCTTGAGTTCGTGGCTGGTTTTATAGGAATCCATCGCCAGTTGGTACAAATCCTGCTGGGAAAAATTCTGGTACTTTTCGGCTAGGCGCTGCTCGGCCGTGTCAGCCGTCCCCCACACTTCGGCCAGCTGTGGGTTGATATCGTCCGCGCTCAGTTCAAACTGGGCAGGTGCTTCTGCTGATTGCTTCGGTGGGTGGTTGTGCCCCATGGTAGAACTCCTCATACGGCCGCACCAGGCGGCCACATTAATACGTTTACGTTACTATTAAATCCGCGGGGCGCTTGCGTGGGCACCTCTTCTGCGGCTTATAGTAGCATAATAATTATAAAAACACAAGGGGCGTGACCTCTGGTAGGTACCCCTAGGCCACGCCATAATATCTGTGCGCCGTATGTGGCGCAAGCCAGGGCTACATCCCCAGCACGACACGGTTGGCATAGAGCCAGGTGTAGACATCGCCAGCGTCCAGGTACTGGCCAGTGGCTGGCACCACCTTGACTTGCCCACCAGTAATAGCGTACTGGTTAATCGGCTCGGTGATTTGGTACTCGCCCGTAATCTCAACACTAGAATAGGCCGCAATCATCTGCACAAGATCGTAGTTCAGGATATACTTGCTCACATTGATGAAATTGCTTGGGGCCGTGCTTGGGTCGGGCCGCTCCACAATCTGGTAGTAGTTACCATTCTGGTCAAACTCAATCACACCATAGCGGCCAACGGCTTGGCGGTCAATCTCTACCCCGAGCATTGCCGCACCGCCTTCGGGCGTTTGGGCGATCAGGCGGGCAAGCTCGCTACTGCCATCACGGTTGTAGATGAAGTCATCACCCATCATCACTGCAACGGATTCGCCGGGCTTAATGTACGGTGCGCACAAGCCCACCGGGATGGCGGTGCCGTATTTTTGCACCGCATCCTGGTCTATGTAGTAAAAGTTAACGTTGCGGGGTGGCTGGGTAAACTTAAGATATTCTGGCTTACCTGCAAAGTTAAGGTATTCCTCGAGTGGCTGGTTGCGCGAATAGTACTTTTCGAGCTGGGTATCGGCCTGGTTTACCACAAAGTAAATATCGGTAATCCCTGCCAGTACACAGTCCTGTACAACGTAGTCCACCACCGGGCGGTTGCCAATTGGCAGCATACACTTTTCGACTGCTTTGGTGATTGGTAAACGGCGTACCCCCCACCCGGCAACCGGGATGATGGCCTTAGTTATGCGCATAAATTCTCCTTATGTATTAGTTACTATGCGATGCGTTTATGTATCGTCGCCCGATGTAGATGACGCAGCAGGCGGTTTTTTGGTTGATTTCCTGGTGGTCGATTTGGTTTTGGTAGCAGATGCCTTGG
>JABCON020000005.1 GCA_013333595.2 Candidatus Saccharimonadota bacterium | reverse complement strand
CAGGGACGTGCCGAGCATAGCGCCAAGCAGCAGCAGGCCCGCCAGCAGAGTTTTACACTGTTTCATTAGAATAGTCCTCCTGGGATTAGGAATTCAATTAGTACGTACATCAGCGCGTAGGCTACCAGGCCAATCACCACATTACGAATGACCTCGAGCGCTTTGGTTACCTGGGCTTGGTTGTCGGCCGCAGAGGCATACAGGATGGCGCCGTACACAATACCGCCCACTGCCACGATACCCACACCAGCCGTCAGGATACGAATAAAGAACCCCAGTAGGTCAAAGATGTAGCCACCCTCATTCTCGCCAACTTTGGAGTATTTATCGATATCATCACACTTAATCAGCGAGGTTGTGACCTCGCCACACTTGCTTTCGCCGTCACGGGCGTGGGCTGGGGGTGCCAGCATACCAGCACCGGCGAGCATCATACCAAGTGCCGCTGTAAAACCGACCACATGGTGGGCCCACCAACGCCGCCGGTTGCTATATGTTTGTACCATGGTTACTAATCCGCTTATACTTATATGTATTTAATATTACCCTTATTATGCTTTTGGTCGGCCGTTTGTGTCAAGAGGTAATTTAGCGAGTAATTTGCGCCCAGCACAAACCCATGGTACGATACAAGTGTTGATATTTTTATGTTGGCATATTATCAACTAAATCTGTATGGAGGAACACAGATGAATTTTAATAAACCAACGTTCAATCACGAACGAAAGCAGAAATTATTAGCCGCTTCCGCCGCCATTGGCCTCTTTGCCACTGCCAGCTGCGCAAGCGAACAATCACCAACCCCTCCACCCGAAACGTCCGTTACGTCTGTCGCACCTGGTAGCACCAGCAGTGAAACCGCCCCAACCACCAGCGAGCTGGTGGGCCCCCTGGCCGAAAAGAACGAATATAACCAATCCAGCGTTGCCGAGCTTTCCCAAAAGTTCGTTGGCCGCGGGCCAGAGAGCAACAACCCCGTGACGCAGGATGAAGCCATTGCCTTTATTACGGAGCTTTCTAACGCCTACGAGGCCGACGGCAATAGCCCGCTGAAGCAGTCGATCCAGGAAGCGATTGATTCTATTAATCAGTCGCAACTTGGCAACAAAAAGATCGAGCATTTTAATATTACCGACCGCGAGGCCAGCCCGCAGGATATGGTCAATAACATGACTATCCTGAATGCCCTGGCCGCCAACCCCGACAACAAGGGCTTTGGGGCGGCTATTCATACGCTGAGTTCGATGAACAATCGCACCCACACTGGTGGCACTAAGTACTTTGACCCGGATTTCTTTACCGATAATTCACTGGCAGCCACCGGTGGCAGTAGTGGTAAACCAGCTAAGACCATCACACTCAAGGCCGGCAAGGTTGTAGGCTCATGGCAATTCGGTAGTGACCCAGGCTACGGCTATGATTACACTGACCCACAGGCTTCTATTGTGGCAAAGGCAAAATACCCGCAAGGCTACCTTAAGGACCAAGAAGCCTATGCCCGCAACCATGTAGGTGAATATTCTACCGACCAAACGGAGCTGCTGCATATATTTGAATACGTTGTACCGGACGACGCCAGCCCATTCACCAAGGATGGCGAGGCGAAAGACAGCTCACAAAACGTGTGGGACCTTAAGAAAACCGTCCCAACCGAAAACAACGGCGTGTGGGTCAATACACGCACAATTATGGCAGAAGGTATCCGCGCCCGCTTTACCTAGGCACCGTTCGCCCGCCGTTACGACGAATACCCCTGGTCCACTCAGGGGTATTTGCTTGGGGGAGGGGCAGCGTAGCCATAACCAATTGACGGCTAGCCACAAGCAGTATACTTCTGCAATGTTATTTACTTTTTGTACAGGCTGTGTTTTAATAGATTAAAGTGACCAGCATCCGCTGGAGTCTCACTTTCGCACCTACAGAAAGGGGGTGGACAAAATGTCCACTCAACTAACACACCGCCGTTACACCATTGCTACCATCGCCATGGTGGTAATGGTAGCCGTGATGGCGTTCGCTCTTGCCGCCTGCAAGAGTGATAACGAGGCCGCCCCCGGTGGGGAGGCCAAGAAGATCGCCGCAGCCCGCCAAGACGGGCCGCTACATATCATCGATAAACTCGATGAGAGCTTATTTACCCCGTCACCAGATGTAACTCTGGATGATATGGTACCAGAAGGCCATGAGCTTTGGTACCGCTCAGCACCAAAACCCGAGTCCGATAACGCTATCATAGCGGCCATTTTCGGGCTACGATGCTACCAAGAGACCCCTGATAGTGTGGTTGGTTTAGTAAGCCTGACTGGTTTTGGATACAACCAAAGCCCCACTTCAGTAAGGTACACCGTTTCGGTTGATGGTCATTCCTTGACCACCTCTGATGAGGAATTTAGCCGAGAAACGGTTAAAGAAATCAGCCAGTCTATCACCATTCCCGCAGGTAAGGTGATAGATGTCCAACTCTATACCAATACCGGCGGTGTAGAGTGGACAGGACCCGTTAAACAAATGGGTCCCATCACCTGCTAAGCCGTAGAACCTCCCTAGGCTACGCCACCGCCAGTGGTGCCAAGCCTAGGGGATTCTCTTTGCGGCACTTGTTTCTGTAGGTCCAGCAGCTGCGCTACAACACGCACGCTACCATTTACTAAACCGCCATATATGCTGGTTGCCATAAGCAGTGTCGGTGTTGTATAGTAGGTACGTATGATACTGCAACGCCTTGCCCCTATGCGACGGCGCCCGCTGCTGCGGCGTTGCCTTTTATTTGCCGGTGCTGTGCTGGTCGCAGCTGGGTTCTTTACCCAAGCGACCACCTACGCGGTCGAAGACTTTAGCAAAAAGTCCTCGCTGGACCGTCTCAAGGCAGAAAGCTACCGCAATGTATTCAGCCAGTGTGCGGATAAGCACTTTAAGCCCCATGCCGACCAGCAGTATAATACCTACACTGGTGGCGCCCGCTCTAAGTCGAAAGATGTCATTATCAGCGACGTCGAGATTGACGGCGGCGAATACTTTGGTAAGAATGCCAAAAACTCTGGTGTTACAGCTGGTAAGATCCTTGGCTCAGGCGACGATAAAGGCAAAGCCAATTGTAACGACCGATGGCTGCTTGATGGCATGTCCGAGCTATATGGCCTGAAGGAAGCCAAGCAACGCCGTGAATTCGTCTGTGCAGCTGGCTATACGCGCGCTAATGGTAGTGACTGTGTGAATGGTAATGGTGACTTTAAGGCACCAAAATCTACTGGCAAAGATTCCAACATGTTTGATGCCGCCTTCGATAAGCAAGGTGGTGCACTAAATCTTAACGACCAGGACTACTACGCCTTAAACCACTATACCTTCTTTGAATTATGTAAGGCCAGTAGCTCAGAAGACGTCACCAAAGAAAACCGCTCCAAAGGTAGCGATGAAGATAGGATTATTACCAAAGTATGGGATGGTGGCGAACTGAAAGAAAAGCTATTCAAGCTCGAGAATAAAAAGGACACCGAATTTAACGTACGGGCCGGCCGCGGTAACGCCGACGCCTGGAAAGGTAAGTGTAGTGATGCTGCCCAGTACCTGGCTGACCACGCCGACCAAGCCCCGCAAGACCTACGCGAAAAATCTCTCTCGGATGTGATTGATGAGGCCCAATCTACCAGCGATGGCGACACCACCGATAGCTGCGCCGTACAAGGTGTGGGCTGGTTTGTGTGCCCGGTAGCACGCTTTATGGCAGGCACTATGGACCACTTGTATCATTTTATGGTGCAGGGTGTGGTTGTGCCGCCTCTCGCGCTCGGCAATACCAGTGACGACAACCTGTTTAAGGTGTGGTCGCAGTTCCGTAATATTGCCAATATTGTTTTTGTGATCCTGTTCTTGTTTATTCTGTATTCACAAATTACCAGCACCGGTATTAGCAACTATGGCGTTAAGCGTATGCTACCGCGCCTAATTGTGGCTGCTGTGCTTATCAACCTTAGCTACTATATATGTGCCGGTATGGTCGATATTTCGAACCTGGTAGGGCATGGTGTGTATCAGCTCCTGCATAGCCTACCGAATGCCAGCAACAGCGGTAGTGGTAATAACGCCGATAAAATGAGCAGCTGGGTTGGGATTGTTACTGGTATTTTGAGCGGCAGCGCTGCAGTTGGCGGTGCGGCTGTAGCTGGTGCGGCCCTGATGGCCAACGGTGGCTTGGCTATTGCAATCCTACTGCCAGTGCTGATTGGTGGTGTGATTGCAGCCTTTACCGCTGTGGTGATTCTAGCAGCTCGCATGGCGCTTATTTACATCTTGATTGCCGTTTCGCCAATTGCCATGGCGCTCTACCTCTTACCAAATACCAATAAATACTTTGATAAATGGCGCGATACCCTGATAACCCTGCTAGCCTTTTACCCGATGTTCTCGCTGCTGTGGGGGATGGGTGGCGTTGCAAGTGGTATTATTGGTAGCTCCACCGAAACCGCTAGTATGGATGCAAGCATGAAGATGATTATGGGCCTATTTGCACTATTTGTGCAGGTAGCACCGCTTATATTCAGCTACCGGCTGCTTAAGACAGCCAATAGCATTGCCGGGCGCCTGGGCGGCAACCTAGAAGCCCAAGGCAGTGGTGCCCTTGGTTGGGCTAAGCGCAACCGTGCCGAGCGCCTAGGCCAGGCGAAAGACAACCTGACCGCTGGGCAAGATGGCAGCGGCCGCCAAAGCGCCTTTGTGGGTAGGGTAGGTAAGTTTACTGGCCTGACCGGTATGGATCAGCGCCGCCGCCGCCGTGGCCGCACCCAGCAGCTTAGCCAGCTAGCCCTCACAGCTATGGACGACGACTACGCAGCAACCCACGCCGAGGAGGCCGAAAAATACGATGCAATTTCTGCCTATGGTCTACGCAGTAAGCTAAGTGAGCAGGACCGTTCGGCACGCTTCTTTGACCAATTAAACACTAACTCGCGGGCTGGTGAAGCCTTGGTGGCATTGGCTGGTGGTACTGGCCCCGAGAATGAAGCTAAGCGCAAACGTGCTATGGCAATTGGTAAAGCTCAGTCAATTGATGAGCGTATCAAGCTCGCTAAGCAGCAAATCTCTGATGATGGCGTTCCAAAGCTTCAGGAGCGTCTCACCCAAGCCATGATCGACCACGACCAAGCTATGACTATTGCTGCCCTTGATCAGCTAAAGGAAGCTGGTGCTACTGCTCAAATTGGTAAAGCCTACGATACTGCATGGTCATACATGGATGAAGATGCTCAGAAAGACTTCTCTAAGGACTTCTTGCGCTACCACCCAGATATGAAGGGCAAAGACATGGCACTGTTTACAGCAGCAACCAGTGGTACATCGTACGAACAGGAGCTCAAAAACCCAGAAATCTGGAGCAATATGGCTGCCAGCGACCTAGCGGGGCAAAAGAAGGGTGTACTCGCCAAAGTGGCCTCCAATGGTGGTATTACACCAGAACGTGCCACGGAATTGCTCGACGATCCACGTTTTGTTAGCCGTGTTCCCGTTGAGGTAAGGGTTGCACTGGGCGCAACCAAGCGTCTTGGTGACGGTACTTCAGCTACAAATGTGGCAGGTGCTCCGGCTAAAACTCCAGTCAGCTCCGGCTCAAAACGCAATTCTTAACCCAGTATTTAATCATAACCAAATTAGCCTAAAGGTGGTAAAATAGTATATATGGCAGTTTACAAAGTTCCGCAGGATGTTGAGGCAGAGGATAAGCTCCTTGGGCCGTTCAGCATGCGCCAATTCATCTACCTGATTATTGCCGCTATGGGTATAGCGATCGGCTGGGCATTAGCCCAAGTCTTGCTCCCACTGGCACTCATCCCGGCACCAATGGTTATTCTCTTCCTGGTGCTTGCCCTGCCACTTAAAAAGGATCAACCAATGGAAACCTACCTGATGGCGATTGTGTCGTTCCACTTTATTAAGCCGCGCCGCCGTATGTGGCAGCCAGACGGGATTACCTCGCTGGTAGAAATTACCGCGCCGAAGGAAGTTGAGCCAGAGCGGACCAAGAATATCTCTGCCGAGGAAGCCGGTAGCCGGCTGGATTACCTCACCACGATTGTGGATTCACGCGGTTGGGCGATCCGTGGTGGCCAGCCAGCCGCTAGTGGTAACCTTAGTAGCGACCTATATGCCGAAGCCGATACCGCCAGCGATATGCTTGGTGAGTCGAACGCTGCAACCCAGAATTTTGACCGGCTTATTTCTGAACAGCAGCAGCAAACCCAAGCCTCGGCCTACCGCGCTATGCAGCAAGCCCAAACAACCGCGCCGCCCCATACACCACCCCAAACCCCGCACACGCCGCCTACCAGCCCGGTGCCGCAGACGTCCCAGGCCCCGACTGCTCGGCAGGCAAAGCCACAATTACCACCGGTCAGTAAGCCACCTGTTACCCTAACCCCAACGGCAGCCCCGGCCAAGCAAACCATCAGCCTCAGCCCCACCAAGCCAAAGGCCACGCCACCAGCTAAGCCAAATAGGGCCAGCCAGGCTACCCCAGCACCAACCACGCCACAGCCTATCCCTATGCCAACCATGCCGGCCCAGCCAAGCACACCGCCGCCAAGCTTGCCACCACATATTCCCACCCCAACACCGGCACCCACGCCAGCTGCCACACCGGCACCGACCCAAGCTCCCAATCCTTTTGGTGACCCTTACCGTGGAGCCGGCAAGCAGGCCCTGGATGAACTCTACGCCAGCCTAACGCTTGGCCCAGTACCACTTGGGGAGGAAGAGGAGGTCGACCTTCGCCCGCGGCCGCAGCACAGCAAGCCCTCGCCAGAAATCGTTAAGCTCACCAGCGAAGGTACTGATCTTTCTGTAGCTAGCCTGGCGCGTGAAGCCCACCGGCTCGAAATCAAGCACACCGCACCGCCAGACTCATCCAAACCACCCAGCAGCACCGAGCCCCCATCATCAAGCACATCAATCACCATAAAGTAACTGTAAGGAGTACGCATGCAACCACAACAACCGCAGCAATACCCAAATAACCCGCAGCAACGTGGTGCGTCTTACCCACCACAGCAGCCGCAGCCCAGCTACAACCCTGCCATGCGCCAGGGGGTTCAGCCACCGACCACCGGGCCCCACCCGCAGCAAGGCTACGGCTACACTGGCCCACAGCCACGCCCCGGCGGCCGCCCAATGCCACCACAGCAGCCGCAGCAGGCCCCAGCTGGCGCCAAACCCCAGGGCACACCGCCACCAGCTAGCCAGCCACCACGACCCAAGAACACCACCCAGAACAGCCTGCTGTTTTCGGAAATCCGCGATAATATGATGATTATGTCCGACGGTAGCTTCCGTGCGGTGATTGCGTGTAAATCCATCAACTTTGACCTGATGAGCTCGCGCGAGCGTGAAGGTGTGGAGCTTACCTACCAGAACTTCATCAACTCGCTGACCCACCCGGTGCAGATTCTCATCCGCTCGCAAAAGGTTGATATTGGCCCCTACCTGGAGCGCCTGACCAATATCCGCAAAACGCAGGATAACATGCTGCTGGGCGTGCTGATGGATGACTACATCGACTTTATCGATATTCTGTCGGAAGAAGCCAACATTATGGATAAAACCTTCTACGTGGTGATTCCGTACTCGATCGTGGGGGATTTGAGTAATATTAAAGATAGCGGCAAGGGCTTCTTCCAGCGCCTGTTTGGCGGCGGGCAGTCAATGACCAAGATCGATAAGCTCAGCTACCAAAAGGCTAAGGACGAGATTAAAAACCGGGTTGATTCCGTTACCAGTGGTCTGCTGCAGATTGGTGTGCACTGCGCCCAGCTTAATAGCCGCGAGCTTGGTAAGCTCTACTACAACTACTACAACCCCGATACTGCCGTGCGCGAGCCGCTCAGTAACTTTGAACAAAATACCTTTAGCTATGTTAAAAAGGGCGAGGGCAAACCGCCACGGCCTACCATGACAACAGGAGGAACTTTGTAATGGCCAAGAACCGCAAAGCAATGGATATTGCCGCCCAGCAGCGCGCCCGCGAAGCTGCCGAAGTTGAGGCCGCCTTTCTAAAGGGCGTTAACACCCTGCGCGACCTTATTGCCCCAAGTAGCCTAGAATTCCACACCGACCACTTCCGCCTGGGTACCAAGTACGGCCGCACCCTGTACGTGTATGGCTACCCACGCCAAATTTACACCGGCTGGCTCAGTAATATCATCAATATGGACGAAGTGCTGGATGTAAGCATGTTCCTGTACCCAGTAGATACCCAGATTGTGATGGAAAACCTTAAAAAGAAGGTGACCCAGCTCGAAGCCAGCATGAGCATTAACCAAGAAAAGGGCCGCACCCGTGACCCAGGGCTTGAATCTGCCCTGATGGACGCCGAAGAACTGCGCGACGAACTACAAACCGGTAGCCAAAAGTTCTTCCGCTACGGGCTCTATATCACCCTGTATGCCAATAGCTTGGATGACCTAACCTTTATCCAGAACAAGGTAGAAACGCTCTTTGGCCAGCAGCTGGTATTTAGTAAGGTAGCCAGTAGCCAGCAGGAGCAGGGCCTTAATAGCACCGTGCCGCAGCTGATGGACCAACTGCAAATTCGCCGCAATATGAACACCGGCGCAATTTCGACCTCCTTCCCATTCACCAGTGCCGACCTAACCCAAGAAAAGGGTATCTTGTACGGTATTAATATGCACAATAATGGCCTGGTGATCTTTGACCGCTTTAGCCTAGAAAACGCCAACATGGTGGTATTCGCGAAGTCTGGTGCTGGTAAATCCCTCACCGTCAAGCTTGAGGCAATCCGCAGTATGATGACCGGCTCGGAAGTGATTATTATTGACCCCGAAAACGAGTACCAAAAGCTCAGCAATGCCGTTGGTGGGAGCTATATTCGCTTGAGCCTGAGCTCTGATGTGCGCATTAACCCCTTTGACCTGCCGAAGGTGGTCGATACCGAAGACGCCGCCGATGCCCTGCGCGCCAATCTGGTGACACTACACGGCCTGCTGCGCCTGATGCTTGGTGGTGCTACCGCTACCAACACCAATGTAACCCTCAGCCCAGTTGAAGAGGCCGACCTAGACCAAGCCCTGATTGATACCTACGCCCGCGTTGGTATTACCAGCGACCCATTAACCCACACCAGCCGCCCACCAACTATGAGCGACCTTTACGATACCCTGGTGCACATGGGTGGCACCGGCCCAAGCCTGGCCCAGCGCCTGCGCAAGTTTACCACCGGTACCTTTGCTGGTATCTTTAGCCAGCAGAGTAATATCGATATCAATAACAGCATGGTGGTGTTTAATATTCGTGACCTCGAGGACGAACTACGCCCTGTGGCTACCTATATCGTGATGAGCCACATCTGGAACATTACCCGCTCGCACCGCAAAAAGCGCATGCTGATTGTGGACGAGGCCTGGCAGCTCATGAAGTACCAGGACTCAGCCAACTTCCTGTTTAGCCTGGCGAAGCGCGCCCGTAAGTACTACCTGGGTATTACGACCATTACGCAGGACGTGGAGGACTTTATGGGGAGCAAGATGGGTCGCGCCATTGTGGCTAACTCATCCATGCAGCTGCTGCTGAAGCAATCGACTAGTGCGGTGGATGTACTGAGTGATGTGTTTAAGCTAACCGAAGAAGAAAAGAAGCGCCTTTCTAACTTCCCGGTGGGGCAGGGCTTGTTCTTTGCTGGCCAAAACCACGTGCATATTCAGGTGATTGCCAGTGATACCGAAACCAAGCTGGTATCCACCACGCCGGTAGAGCAACTGCGCCAGAATGCCTCAAACCAACGGAGTCCATACGAATAGGAGTAAGCACAGCCTGTGGCCACACTGCTTGACGACAGACCAGACCAAGAGCAAGATACCGGTGCCAACCCAGCGGACGCGTATTATGATCAAGCCTTAAACCCGTTAAGCAAAAGCTTGCATAACGCCGAGGCTAGTGCTGCTAATGAAGAAGCCGGGGCCACAGCTGGCCGGGCTGGCGCTGCTGGCCAAGAAGCTGGTGGGGGCGGGGGCTCCTGGGCGAATAACGTCGGCAAAAAGGCCGCCGATAAAACCGCCGAAAAGCTAGCCAAAACTGGTGGCGTCAAAGGCAAAGCAGCCGCAGCCGCCTATAAATACGGTAGCAACCTAGCTGGGCCCTTTGTGGGGGTTATTCTGGCGGCTATTGTGGTGGCTATTCTGTTTTTCGGCACCTTTATGAGCCTACCAATGCAGCTTACCCAGCTGCTGACCAACGACCTACACGACGCTGCCGAAGCAATCCAAGAGCGCGGCACCCGCATGTATGCCGGCAAGTTTTTTGGCCGCGGCACGGTAGCTGGCACAATTAAAACCAAGGGTGTCTGTGGCGAAAAAATCAACCTGCGCTGTAAATTTGCCACCATTAGCGAGCGCCAAAAGAAGCGACTTGAGGCAGCGGGGTTTAAGGTAGACACCGACGATGTCGGCAAAGTTCGCAAGCGCTACAAGCTTAATGGCATTAGTAAAACCATCGCTGTAACCGAAGGTGGCAAGACTGTCCAGCACACCTACGAAGCACGCAGCCCGCAGGATGTCGTCAAGCTATTCCGCTCTGGTAACCCGCACGACGTTGGGATTCGCAATAGCCTGCGCAATGCTTACAATAACCGCGTGGCGTCCTTCTTTGGCAACACCATGAAGAAAGCTGCCAAGCGTGTGGGGGTGCGCAACTTCCACCGTTGGAACCTCAATAAAGACGATAAGGTAGAGAACCAAAAGGAACTGAATAAATCAATCGGCGCCGAGGAGGACGCTGGTATTCGTGATAAGGATGGCAAGCTCGTTAACGAAGAGTCCACCAAGAATCCGTTTAAAAAGCGGGTCGAAACTATTAAAGGTAAATTCCGCGAAGCCCAGGGTAGAGCCAAGGATTCATCCGGCAAGTTAAATGGTATGCGCGATTCGTTTACCAATGGTGTGAAAGGGCTCTTCTTCCTGCAAGCCATTGCCCAGGTCTGCCCACTAAGCGATAGTGTCCATACGGTTATCCAAACCGTTAATTCGGATCGCTTTAAGACACTTGCTCCATACGCTAGCAACTTCTTAACGGCCGGCAGTCGCATTCAGTCAGGCGAGGCTACTGAAAAAGATTTTACTATGGTAGGCGCTTTGCTCTCTAGCGGTAACAGCCCTACCAATGCTGGCGATTCCGTGGGCGTTAAGCTAGCTAACGAAGGCGATGTACCCAAGCTAACCGAGCGCGAAGAAGCCTTTATGCTAAAGCCCAAAACCATTACCGATTTTACCAATATCTTTGGCAAGGTTGAGGATTGGATGAATAAAATCCTGGGCTTTGCTATGGAAAAGGCCACTGGTATGGATGCTGCCTCGGCTGGGCGTATGGCGTTCCGGGCCATTTGCATTGGGGTAGAGAAATCTGGCATTAACGACCCACAAACCCAAGCTGCCCTGATGCT
Source organism: Candidatus Saccharimonadota bacterium (assembly GCA_013333595.2). Taxonomy (GTDB): domain Bacteria; phylum Patescibacteriota; class Saccharimonadia; order Saccharimonadales; family Saccharimonadaceae; genus SDRW01. The sequence continues at coordinate 47,384 of JABCON020000005.1, read as the reverse complement.
AGCCTCGGTTGGCTCATGTGTAGCAGAATCAGCCACCGGTGTGGGTATTGCCGTGTGTGCCGGGCAGATCGTATTTGGCTATGCCCTGAGCGAGCTTGGCACCCGCTACGCCGAGCACGAGGTCGAAAAGCTTATTACCAAAGCCACCGCCTTACCGCTGAACGCCGGCACCACCGATGCTGATGCTGGTAATGCTATCTTTGCTGGTACCTCAAGTATACTAGGTGCCAAATCGTCTGGCTACGGTATGCGCCCAGCTACCGTGGATGATCTGAAGCAGTACCAAGCCTACCGCAATGATATCCGCAACCAGTACCTGGCCGCCGATATTGCCGATGCCCGCAAGACACCATGGGATATTAATAACCGCTACGCCTTCCTGGGTGCACTGGCCTACCAATTCCGGGGGCTTATGTGGTCCAAAAAGCCATCCTTCCTAGCCCGCGTTACCAGTACGCTATCCGTCCACAGCGTAGCCAGTAGCCTGGCGGTGCCACAAGCCCACGCTGCCTTTAGCCAGGCCTACGCCGACTTTAAACCCAACCGCTACAAAAAGTGTGATGACTATAACCTGACCAAAACCGTTGGTATCGACCCAGATGTTGGCTGCGGTGTGCGCCACGCCCTCCACAAAGAGGACGTTGAGCGTGATATGAACGAAGTGCTTGATTTTATGATCGATAAGCAATATATCGACGAAGAAACCGGCGAGCCAAAGAACAAGGGCAAGGAGGCCACAGTTGCTGGCGTGCGCTACGGTAATTACCTGAAATACTGTGCCAACCGCGAAGTGCCGCTTGGTGACTGGGCTGAATCTTCCGGGCACATTAACCCCTTGATCGATCAGATCCGGCAAGAAGAAAGGGGCTCTGGTTTTACCGGCTGGTATAAAGACACGATGCGTAAAGTCTTGAATGGCTCGTTTAGCCCATTTGGTATTGGTAAGCTCAATGAGATTATACAGTACCTTGATGTCGAGCACGTCGCCGAAATTGAATGGTACACTGGCCGTGCCTGTGCCCATGGCGTGCCGAATATGTCACCAGCCGAAGCCAAGAAGGAGCTCAGCTACTTTAATACCTACACCCTCAGCAAGGCGGTTGACGATGATATTAACGCCGAAGAGAGCGAGGACGATGATGACAGTAGCAGCGGGAGTGGCTCGCAGGGCGGCGGTCAATCTACCGGGCAATTTGGCTGGCCGGTGGAAGCCCAGAGTGGTACGCTATCGAGCTGCTATGGCCTACGGCCAAACTTTGATGGCCGCAACCACTACGCGCTTGATATCGCCACCGGCTCAACTGGCACCAATATTCTGGCGGTGGATGGCGGCGAAGTCATCGCCACTGAGCACAATAGTAGCCCGCCTTACAGCGGCTTTGGGCGCACTGTGGTTATTAAGCACGCCGATAATCTCTACACCCGTTACTCACACCTGTCGGCCATTAACGTGAAGGTTGGGGATAAGGTCAATAAGGGTCAGGCTATCGCCAAAGAAGGCGGTAGCGGCGGTAGTGGCTCGGCTGTGGATGGCGCCTACGCAGTGCACCTTGATATCGGTGTCAGCCGCGACCCAATCGTATCCAATACCGAAAAAACTATGAACCCACTCCGCTTTATGGAGATACCACCCGGCTTTAACAATAACCTTGGCTGTAGTAAGGATTACCACGGTGAAGCCGCCAGTAAAGACGCACCCCTCAACCAGTTTAAGGAGCAGGAGTAATGCAGGTTCGGACCATACTGCGCCGGGCGGGGATTATCCTAATGATTGCCGGGTTGCTGCTGGGCGACGCAGCCTACGCCACCGAAAAAAAGGACGAAGCCACGGCCAAGTTCGACCGCACTGTCAACTACTACATGAGTAACGATATCACCTGGTATAACCGCCTCGCTAAATGTAGCGGTGGCGCCAAAAAAGCCGGCACCGAATCCGTCATATTAGCCGGTAACGATAACGCCGAAAAGATCCTTAATTTCTTTATGCAAAAGGGGCTTACCCTGGCCCAAGCTAGTGGTTTTATTGGCAATATGCAGCAGGAATCTGGCCTACGGCCGGATATTATCGAGGGCGGTGCCACCGCTGGGCCGGACTACGTACCACAGAACGGTAAGGGCTTTGGCCTGGTGCAGTGGACCTTCACCGCCCGCCAGGCCCCACTGGTAAAACTGGCGGATGAAATGGGTAAACCGGTCACCGATATTGGTGTGCAGCTGGAGTACGTTTGGCAGGAGCTCAACGGCAACTGGAAGGGCCGTACGCTCGACCCGCTAAAGGGGATTGACGACCCGGTTGAAGCCGCCGTGCTGATTCACGATACCTACGAGGTTTCGGCCGATAATGCCGGCAAAGTGCGCTCGGTGCGCGGTGGTGCCGCCAAAGCTATTTACGATAAGTATAAAGACGCTCCGCCAGTCGGTACTGCTACCAGCGACCAAACCACCGGCGAGACAAAAGATGTGGTTAATAACAGCAAAAAGCAGAACAAAAACGATGAATGTATGCAAAACGCCAGCAATAGCAGTAGCGGCGGGTTCGAGGCAACGCTACTTGGCTACGCCCACCCCAAACCGGTCCAAGAGGGTAATCTAACACCAACCGACACCTACCGCGATAAGGTAATTAATGGTGCTGGCAAAAACGGCCGCTATATTGGCGGTGGCGACCACCCCGGCATCGACTGCGGCGGCTTTACCACCAGCCTTATTGTTGATAGTGGCTGGGATAAAGGCTTTAACTACGGTGGGCAAATTAGCGATGGAGCCGGCAACACTATCAAGCAGCAAGAGTGGATGGAAAAGAACTGGGAAAAACTCAACGATGGCCATAGCCCTATGGATGCCAGCCAGATGCAACCAGGTGATGTAGCCATTAATGCCGTCCATACCTTTATCTATGTTGGGAAAGTAGAAGGTTTCGACAGCGATATTGCCTCGGCTTCGCAAGATAGTCGTGCACCAGCTGCCGGCGGTGATACCTTAACCGAAACCGGCTTTACCTGGTACCGCAAGAAAGGGGAGCGTGTCTAATGGAAGCAATCAAACTCAAACGCTGGCATAAAATCGCACTAGCCTGCCTGGGCGCCGGGTTTATTGTGGGGGGTGTGGCCCTCTATATCTACAACCTGCCACCCACAGCTGGCCCTGGCGAGCAGCCCGTTGTGGTGCAAGTCCTGCCAAAAGGCGCCACTATCACCGCCAGTAATGGCAAAGTGCTACGCAATGGCTATACCAACTACCTGCCATCCGGCCAGTATAGCGTGACGGTAAGCCACCCAGATTACATCACACAGCAGATTAAAATTACCGTTAAGCAGGGCTTATGGGCAAAGGTTATTACACCGCTTAAGCCAGCAAAGCCTCATATGAAGGCCTTTAGCGATGCCGATCTGGGTGTGCTGGAGCGTGCCAGCGTCCGGGCCTCCACCGAGTACAGCAATAACTTCCGCGAAAAGAACCCGGCTATTACCAAGCTACCCTTTACCGATCCGTACTTTAAGATTGGCTATATTAGCAAGGATGGCAGTGATTTTACCATCACCGTACGCACCGAATCCCCCCGCTACCGCGAAAACGCCATTAAAAAACTTATTTCGCTGGGGATTGACCCGTCGCGCTACAAAATTACCTTTATTAACTACCAGTCACCGCTCAAGGAGGCCCAGCAATGAACCGGCTTGCAAAACTGATACTTGGCTACCTAGCTATATCGTTGGTGCTGATTGGCCTGGGGTTTGGCTGGCTGTATATTAATTCCTTCCAGGATCTAACCCTGGTGGCCCCGGCGGCACGAACGCGCTACATTACCCTATACTACGCAACAGAAGACGGCACCGGTAAGGCGGGGCGCGTCGATAATGTGGTTATAAACCAACCCATCCGGCTTAAGAAGGGGCGCTACGTTGCCGAATACGTACAAAGTGGCTACAAAAAGGTAACCCGCCAGATAGACCTTAGTGACCAACCTTCCCAAGTGAGCTTTACTTACGACCGCACCGAAGCCGAGCTGCAAGCGATACTCGAAGCCAACCGGAGCCGTATTTACCAAGCCATACGCACCAGCTACCCGGATCTGCTTGACCAGTTTAACATTGCCCAAGAAGGCGTGTACGATAACGGCACCTGGTACGGCGCGGTGCTACGCTGGCGGGGTGATATCCACTCCGATAAGCGCGATAGCTTGCGGATTGTACTGCACCAGCAATCTGGTGAGTGGCGCATTGCCGCTAAGCCCTACCTGACGATCAGCCAGACTGAGTACCCGGGCATCCCTATGGCGGTGCTGACGGCTATTAACGTTATCAACGCCCGCACCTCCGAACCGAGCCAGCCAAGCTACGGCACAACCGAATAGCTTGCCTGTATAGCCAGCAGAAAACGCCCGAACAGGGGCAAGCCTGGTGTACAAACAGCGTCCATGGTATAGTATAGGGATTATGGCCAGGTTACAGGGAGAGCCGCGCCAGAAGGCACCGGATAGACGACTCGGCAACCACCCAGCGCCCGCTCGGAGCGCTGGTTTTGTGCGCGCGCAAGAAGAGCAAGCCAGCGATGGCGAGCAGGCGGCCTTTGGCACACGCCAGGGCCGCGCCGCCTATACACGGAGCGGCAGCCTGGGCCACGGGCTTGGTAGTACCGCACTGAAAGCCGCCAGCGCTGCGCCAGTTGGCGCCCCGGGCAAATTACTCCTGCGTCACCTTAGCCAGCAGCTCAAAAAGAAGGGCCTTGGCCCAATTGCGGCGGTGCTAGCAACCATCATCATTATGTTTGTGCTTGTAGGTGTGAATATGGCACCCGGGCTCTTCCTTATCAAATCGGCCGAGGATTTTGTAAAGGACCTCAACGTGCAGCACGCTGCCGTCAACCGCACCAACCACCAACTGTGGAAACTAAAGCTAAGTAAATCCACAACCAGCAGCGATATCAAAGTGCTCGAAAAGTTCCGCACGGTCAATATGAACGCCATGCGCACCAGCTTTAAAAAAGCCGGTATCGATGTTAGCTTTGCTAAAACGAGCAGTGGCCAAGCCGAAAGCCGCGGCCGGATCGAAAAGCTCAGCTACCAGGGCGAAAAGGGTAGGGTAGAGGTCACCAACCCAGAGCAGCTGGAGCGGGCCATCCGCACCAACCGTGGCTTTAACCACGCTATGGTCAAGGCCAGCAATCCGCGCTTTTTATCCTTCCACGATGGCCCGGCTTACAAGGCGCTCAGCTGGATAAAAACTAGCTACACAAAAAAGTTGTTCGGCAAGAACCCCAAGGAGTTCGATGAAGACATCAAGAAGAATGTTAATATAAAGAATTCCCTGGCCAGCGCTAATCTAAAAGCCGTGACCGATGAAGACGGCAAGCCAACTGGCGAATACACCGATGAAGCCGGCAACCGTATTACACAGGCAGAGTACGATAAAATCAAACAAACCGAAGCCCGTATTAAAAGCTCGCCCAGCGCGGGCAAGCTAGCTGGGAGTATTGCACGTGGTGTAAAAATTACTGGCGTGGCCGATACTGCCTGTACCGTTTACAGCACGGCCCGGGCGGTGGAAGCCGGGGTAAAGATCCTGCGCCGCACAGAGCTGGCCCGTTTTGCTACTGCCATGCTACTTGAACCAGCCAGCGAGCTCAAAGCCGAAGGCCTCAGCCCAGAAAAGGTAGAATACTACGGCAATAAATACACACATGTTGATATGCGTAGCAAAGTGGTGGATGAAGCCAAGCTTGCTAGCACCAGCCCGGGTGGCAATATGCCAATGATCGACAACCCGAATAAAGGCAAGTCCGGTATGGATGCCGCCTTTTATAAACTCTCGGCCCTGCAAGAAAAGCCGCGCCTAACCCTCAGCAATCAGCGCTTTTTGGCCAGTGGGGCACTGAACGGTCGCCTCGGTAGTGTGCTAACCAGTATTAAGCAAGCCACCGGGGCCCGCACACACCAGGAGCTCAAGCAAACCTGCAAAATGCTACAGAACCCGGCCGTACAGGGGAGTGCCCTGGTGCTGGGCATCGCGGCTGGCGTTGCAACCGTGGGGGTGAGCACTGTGGCGGTGATGGGTGGCAGTATGCTGATTGATATGGCATTACCACTCCTGACGGCACAGCTGGCTGATATGATTGCCGGCCAGGTCACCAGCCCAGATCTCAAAGGTACCGACCTGATGGATGCAGTGGCAATTGGCTCATCCGTCCTAATGAACGAGCAAGCCAAAGCCCGCGGCATGATGCCACTACCACCAAGTGAGATGGTTGAGTACCAAAACACCAATCGCAAGGTTGAGCTTGCCTACCAGGACTACGAACGGGCCGAGGCCGCCAAGACGCCCTTTGCTATGTATAACCCACACTCCTTTGCTGGCTCACTAGCCCAAACGCTGCTGCCACACTGGCTGGGTATGCGTAGCAGTGGCGCCCACACCCTGGCCCATCTAGCCGGGTTATTACCCACTGCGGCCGGGCGGCTTTCGCCACTACCAGCCCAGGCGGTATCGTTGCAGATTAAACCCGAACGCTACCAGCATGGTAATGGTGATTCCTTTTACCAGGAAATGGGCGTTGCGGTTGACCCAAGTGGTGAGCTCGTCTACGGCCTACCAAAGCCCGCCATGGATCTCAGCCCAGAGGACGCCACCTACTGGATGGTAGCCCGGGACGAAATCGACCCCAGCGATGAAAGCGGCGCCCCCAAGGATAACGGCCAGGATTGGAATTATAAAAAATACGTCGAGCAGTGCATCGGCGAGCACGAAGACACCCCGGAATGCATGGACAAAGCCCACTACGAGCAAAACTGGCACTACGCAAAATTCCATATGGTAAACGAGTGGGCCAAGGTGCAAGACGGCGACGCGCCAGGGCTAAAGGGTGGCAGCGAATCAGCCCACGGTACCGGCCAAACCGGGCAGGTTAATAATGACGGCTGGGCCTACCCCACCACGCCAGAGGCGATTATTACCAGTGGCTTTGGTATGCGCGGTGGCCAGCCCCATAATGGAGCAGACTTTGCCCAACCTGGCGGGGCCGAGGGTAAGCCAATCTTTGCCACCCGCGACGGCAAGGTGATTGCGGCCGGGCCGGCCAGTGGCTTTGGTAACTGGATTGTCATCCAGCACGAGGTGGATGGCCAGCGCTACGATAGTGTCTACGGGCATATGTATAACGATGGCGTACTAGTAAAGCAGGGTGATGAGGTTAAGGCTGGGCAAGAGATCGGTGCGATTGGCAACGCCGGGCAGAGTACCGGCCCGCACCTGCACTTTGAAATCTGGCGCGGTGGGCACCGACAAATGGCCGGCGGCACAGCCATTGACCCCAAGCCGCTCGTGGGCCGCACCGAAGGCACACAACCCGTAGCCCACACCCAAGGAGGTGGTGATGTGTAGTAAACGTATTATATATACAGGACTGCTGCTTGTGCTGGTTGCTGGCAGTATCCTGACACCCTTGCAGGCGGCGGCTATCCGCGACCCACTCTTCTTTAGCCAGAATAATATCGACCACTACCAGGATGAATGTATTAATAACGACAACATTAGCGCAGTCCAGCTAGCTGGCAACGACAACACCGAAAAGATCCTCAACTTCCTAATGCGAAAGGGCCTTAGCCTAGCCCAAGCCAGCGGTATCGTTGGTAATATGATGCAAGAATCCGGCCTTAAGCCAGATATTATCGAGGGCGGCGCTACTGCCGGGCCAGATTACAAACCACAGAATGGCAAAGGCTTTGGCTTGGTGCAGTGGACCTTTACCCCGCGGCAAGACCCCCTAGTAAAACTAGCCGGGCAAATGGGTAAGCCCGTCACCGATATGAGCGTGCAGCTGGAATACGTTTGGCAGGAGCTCAACGGCGGCTGGGTCGGGACGCTTAATAAACTACGCGCCACCAACGACCCAGTCGAAGCGGCGGTTATTGTGCACGATGGCTACGAGGTTTCGGCCGATAGCGCCGGTGCAGTGCGCTCGGTGCGCGGTGGTAACGCTAAAAAGGTGTTCGATAAATATAAAGACGCCCCAGCCCTAGCCGGTGCCGAAGCCGACGCCAATATGAACCAGCCCGAAGGCTCGCTGCAGGGGCCAAAATCAGCCACCAATAGCCGCACCAATCCAAAATCTGGCTGTAAGCAGAACGACTTTGCCGGCGGTAATCTCACCGAAACGCTCAAGGCCTACGCCTGGCCCCAGTGGAAGGGTATGACGGTCGAAGCCCAGCCCGCCTATACCAAGGCGGTCAGCGAGGCCCAGGCCCAGGGGCTCTACATTGGCAGTAAGGGTGATGGCGGCCGCATTCCACCGGGGATTGATTGCGGTGGTTTTACCACGCTGCTCATCCGCAATAGCAAGCACGATAGCGGCTTTAACTACGATGGCCGCGGCGGCAACACCACCACGCAAGAGGAATGGATGCGTGCCAACTGGCAGCATATTGGCAGTAGCGCCAGCATTAATGCAGCCGAGCTGCAGCCTGGCGATGTAGCAATTAACGGGGCGCACACCTTTATATACGTGGGGGAGGTAGACGGGTTCCAGGCTAAAATCGCTTCGGCATCGTGGGATGAGCGCGCACCGATGGCTGACCCACACCAGAGCCCGAACCAACCAGGGTATAATTGGTATAGGAAGAAGAAATGATGCAGCATAGCCACGCTCTGTATAGTTTTATCTATCGCCACCGCCGGGCGTGCCTTATCGGCGGGGCCGTGCTTGGTGGTGTCATCATTGCGGCCGTGGTTTTTTACAATATATTACAGAACATTGGCCCGGCTGGCACCTACCCGTTCAAAATTGCCGTCGTGCCCGGTAACGCCACGGTGCATATTAGCGCTGGGCCAGGCAAAGGCAACCGCTTACCGAGCCACGGCACGGCCCACCTAACCCCAGGCGAATATACTGTGCAGGTGGAACGCCCTGGCTACAGCACCTACCAGCAGCAGGTGATTATTGCCAGTAATAGCCCGCGTACGCTCTACGTTGGGCTAGCGCCGCAATCACCCAGCGCCCAACAAGAAGCCCAGCGCAACCAGCGCCAGTACCACCAGCTGGAGCGCCTAAGTGCTGACGCCGCCAAGGAGTTCAACGCCGCCTACGCCCGTCAATACCCGGCCGCTGCTAAGCTCCCCATTAAGGACCCATACTACACCATAGGCTACCGCTACTCGGCTAGCCATGGCATGGTGATCACCATCGAAGGCACCTCGGCGCGCTACCGGGCGGCGGCAGTTCAGGCCCTCTACCGGGCGGGCATTAACCCGAGTGATTACGTCGTAGAATTTACTAACTACACCAACCCGCTAGCGGGGGAGGGGGGCGGTCATGAGTAAGTGGCGCCAGTGGTTCACCCCAATGCGCATGATGCTTACACTTGGTGCGCTGCTTGTGCTCGGTGGTGGCAGCTGGCTGATCCACTACGCCACCAGCTTTAGTATGGTGAGTTTGCAGTTTGATGGCTCGCTTGGCAGCGTGCAGCTGCGGAGCACGTCGGGGCAGATAATACCTATGCAGCCAGGTACACCAGTGCGGCTCAAGAAGGGGAATTACACCGCTATCATGAGCGGCCCAACCGCCCAGGCCGAGCAGCGCCCGCTTACCATTACCCACGACCGCGAACAGATACCAATCACAATTTATTACAACACTACCCACCTGGCAAGCCTGCTTGAGCGTGAGCAGGCGGCTATTAGCCAGGCTATCAACCAGCAGTACCCACAGCTCAGTAATCTTTATACCATCACGCACGGCCAGCTGTATAAGGATGGTACTATTTATGGCGCCACGCTTACGTACCATGGCCCTAATAGCGACCAGCGCGATAGCCTACGCATCCTCCTCACCAAACGGAATGGACGGTGGCAGGTGCGCACCATACCGCCACAACCGCTACTTTCTGCGCCACTGCTGCGCGATATACCAGCCGATGCCATTACGGCCATCAACCGTGGGCAGCCCATCCCGCCCCAGTAGGACCGGCTGCTCAAGCCTAGGCGACGTCACCCCAGGCGCCCTTTAGTCTGCAAGCTGAATGACTGCCTCGGCTGCAAGCGCCCCATACCCCGTGGTACTAGTAATAAACATTTGGCCGTGCTGGCACTTTTCGGCTAGGCGCTGCTGGCGGCTTTCATCGAGCTCGGCAAACACATCATCAAGCAAAATCACTGGGGGCTGACCGGTTGCCTGCGTGGCGGTATCAACTTCAATAAACTTAAGCGCTAGAATAATACTGCGCACCTCCCCACGCGAGGCAACAGCCCGGGCCGGGGCGCCATTAAAATCACAGGCCATATCGTGCCGGTGCGGGCCAATTGTGGTGTAGCCAAGCAGTTTATCACGCGTAAACTGGGCATGCAGCTGGTTCATCAGCGCCTGCTTACTGGTATGAGCCGGAGCATCGTAGTGTATAGTAACGTCATCATCCCGCCCGGCAATACTGCGGTAGGTAGGGCCAAGTGCGGTATTCATCTGCGCCAGCTGGTGCGCGCGGGCGTGGGCAATTGCTGCGCCGTACTCCGCCAGGGCGACGTCCCATATAAACACGTCGTCGTAGGTAGTCGGGGGTTGCTTGAGTAGATTATTGCGCTGCTTCAGTGCCCGTTCATAGCGGCGCAGTAGGGGTGGGTAACTTGGGTTTGACTGGGCAATAATCGTATCGATAAACGCCCGACGCCGGGCAGGCGAACCATGCAGTACCCGCAGGTCATCTGGCACAAACACCACCACCGGGTATTTTTTAGCCAGTGGCAGCCGGTAGTGGGTCGCGTTATTAATAATAAAGCGCTTTTTGCGGGCTGGTAGATTAGGCTGGTAGGTGACCGAGCGCACATCATTCGGGCGGCGTAAATCCACTCGCCACCAATCAGCGCCGCGCTGCAAAAATTCGCTATCACTACCGCGGAACGATGTACCACGCAGGGCTATATGAATAGCCTCCAGTAGCGTCGTTTTACCGCTCCCATTGGGGCCCAAAATGGCCGTCACATGGTTACTAAAATGGTAGCGCGCCTGGGTGTGCGAGCGCCCATACTGCACAGAAAGCTCGGTGCTGGCCATTAGCTTTTCAGCGGCATAATAATATGCTTGTAATCAATATCCTGGGTATCGGCCGTCAAAAGAGTTGGCGCCAGCTTGCCACTAAAGCTAAAGCGTACCGCCGGTGCATCAATCACATTAAGCGCCTCTGCCAGGTAGCGTGAATTAAGCGTTACCACGCCACTGCCGACGACTTCTGCCTGCGTGGTTGAGGTATTTTCGCCGAGCTCACTCGCAACCGAGTGGAGCGATACCGTCTGGGCGTCTTCATCAAGCGTAATTGTTACGCTACCACCCGAATCACGCGCAAACAGGCCCGCTACCTTCACAATTCGGCTAAATTCATCAGTAGCAATCGTAGCGTGAGTGCCTGGCTCGGTGGGCATCAACTGTTGGTAGGGCGGGAAGGCACCATCCACCAGCTGGCTAGTGATCTGGGCTTCATCAACCGTAAACCGCACCTGCATACCATCGAACAGTACATCCACCTGGGCCGTGCTATCAGTCATAGTGCGCAGGACTTCTTGTAACGAACTGGTTGGGATAATAGCCGCCACCTGGCTTGTGGTGGCAACCAGCCGACGCTGAGCCAAGCGGTAACCGTCGGTACCCGCAAGGTATAGGTGGTCGCCCTCGGTGTGCCAATATACCCCAGTTAGCACCGGCCGCGTACCATCACTACTGGTGGTAATAATAGTCTGCTGCACGGCTTGTTTAAAATCCTGTGGCGCCAGCGTGTAGCTAATAGCAGCCGCTTCATCAACACTTGGGAGCTCCGGGAAATCATCTGCCGTCACGCCGTTGATGGTTGAGCTATAGCCACCAGCCTCAATATGTAAGTGATCATGACTCACGCGGAGCGTCATATGCCCCTTTGGCACACTGGTAACAAAATCCGTCACGAGCCGGGCCGGCACGGTGATACCGCCAGGGTGGGTAATTTTGGCGCCAATATACTGCTGCGATGCGAGCTCCATGTTCATAGCCGCCACCAATAGGCGCGAGCCATCTGTGCGCAGCAGGATATTATGCAGGATGGGCAGCTCGGTGCGCCCCGTAGCTACCCGCCCCACTGCACTGAGGGCTTTTGCTAAATTTTCTTGCCGTACCGAAAGTTCCATAATACTATTATATATCCTTTCTTTTATTTAGTGGTGGTAATAGTAGGCGGTGTGTATAATGTGGGTAAATCCAGTCTTGGCCAGGGGTAGGAGTAATGGCAGTGCCTGTGGGAATCTATGCGAGTGAGTGGTGGAGCGGGTGGGGAGAAACGGGCTGCTTTCCACCGGCTCGCGCGGCGTACGTGGCAGTTGCCGGCCTGGTTGTGGATGAACGCCCACAGGCTACCCCACCGCGTGGCCACAAGCCGTGCACAGGCTTTCCACAGGGTGGTGTGCGCACTAGGCATAGAGGCGCTCACGGATTTCTGAAACATTTTCGCGAATAGCAAAGTCCAGGCGGATGGCACGGTCGATTTTTTCGATCGAGTGCATCGCGGTGGTATGATCCTTACGGCCGAGCTCGCCAGCGATTTTAGGGTAGCTCAGGTGTAGCTCACTCCGTAGCAAGTACATAGCAATTTGGCGCGGCACCACGATGTGCTTATCGCGCTTGGCGCTGCAGATATCCGCTGGCGTCAGCTGGAAGTACTTGGCGGTTTTATCAATCACCTGGCGGGCGGTCAGGTGCTGGGGCCGGGCAGCGCGTTTGCCACCAATCAAGCCCTCGGCGGTAGTGATATCAGGCTCTAGCCCACGCATTTCGGCGTACGCGAGCAGCTGGTTAAGCACGCCTTCAAGCTCGCGCACATTCGTCTTCAGATGCTTAGCAAGGTACTCAACAGTCGGGCGGGCGAGTTCCACGCCACTCAGGGCAGCTTTGGCTTCTACAATAGCGCAGCGGGTCTCGAAGTCTGGCATCTGGATATCAATCGCCATGCCCCACTCAAAACGGCTGCGCAGGCGCTCCGTCAGGGTAGGGATGTTGCGCGGTGGCTTATCAGAGCTAATGATAATTTGCTTGTTGTTTTGGTGTAGCTCGTTAAAGGTGTGGAAGAATTCCTCCTGGGTTTTCTCTTTACCGGCAATAAACTGCATATCATCCACAATCAGCACATCAACATTGCGGTATTTGTGGCTAAAGCCCTGCTTTTTAAACCGAATGTGTTCCAAAAAGTCATTCACAAAGGCCTCGGTGGTAACGTACATAACGCGCGCTTTCGGGTTGTGGCTACAAATGGCATTACCAACGGCCTGCATCAGGTGGGTTTTACCAAGCCCCACGCCACCGTATAGAAAGAGGGGATTATACTTAACACCCGGGTTAGCAGCCACGGCCTGGCAGGCGGTGTAGGCGAGGTCATTACTACTCCCAACAATAAAGTTATCGAATGTATAGCGGGGGTTGAGCGTACCAAGGCTGCCGCCCTGGGCGCGCGGGGCGGTAAGGGATGCAGCTTGCAATGGCAATCCACTGGCTGGGGCTGGTGTACTTGGCTGCTGGGTGGTTTCGCGGCTAATGACCGTGCGCTTGGATTCTTGGTTTTTGCGCACAATGTACGAAATCGCTGTGGCCGTGACGCCATTATTCTTCAGCGCCTCACGGATCTGTTCGTCGTAGCGCACCTGGAACTGGCGAATAGCAAAGGAATTAATTGCCGCAATCACCACCTCTTCATCGGTTGCTTTCACGAGCTCGGTATTTTTAAACCACGTTGCAAACGCCGAATGCGCAATTGTTAATTCAAGCTCACCTAAGACACTCTGCCATAATACATGCGTAGACACAACAAACAATACCCTCCATACAGGCTGACCAGATTAGTTACTATGTTTCTCTTCTTCTACTATATACAAAAGCCCGGTTTTCCACAAGTCATAAATCCGATGCAACCCATGTGAGCCACCAGGGGTCAGGTTTTCCACAGTATGCAGCGACCTCTGGTAATATGGTGGAAATCTTGGCAAAAAGTGGGGAAAACTTACACTAACCACACGATAGAATCACCCGTCAGGCAAGCGCCTATGCTTTTTGTGTGGATAGCTGCGTTGCACCCACTGGCACCCTGTGGTATAATTGCCGGTGATATGCCAAAGCGAACACACCAACCACATAAACGCCACCGCGCCCGCACACACGGCTTCCGAGCCCGCATTGCGAGCAAGGGTGGCCGCGCTGTACTGAAGCGCCGCCGCGCCAAAGGCCGCGCACGGCTCACGGTTTAGCAACACACCTACCAACCACTCCAACCGGGGTGGTTGTGTTAGTTACTTCGTGTATACTAGGGGAGTATGATTACTCAGCAGCACCGCTTTCATGGCCATGGCAGCTTGCGCTATGTATATAAGCATGGCCAGATGGTACGTGGGCGGCTCCTTTCAATAAAATACGTCCCCAACCCGTATCGCCGGCATTCGCGCATTAGCGTTGTGGTGAGCAAAAAGGTGCTTAAAAGCGCCCCTGGCCGCAATCGGATCCGGCGCCGGATTTACGAAATTATACGCACGCTCCTGCCGCATATGACGAATGGCCCGCACGATATTGCTGTGCTGGTGTTTTCTAGCGAGGTCGCTGCCTTGCCGCACGCGCAGCTCTACCACCTGGTGGCCGGGCAACTAAAAGATGCAAAAATCATCAATCCGTGGTATAATAGCGCTATTATGAATCCACGTACCATTACAGATATCATTACCAAGGCTGATGACTACCAGAAGGACTCAGCCATACAACAGATTGTCACGGCGCTCGAAGCCAGCGGCTACACTGTGCGCGAAGTCAACACAAGCAAGCCGTGGGGTGGCTATGTGCGCCTCGATAACGATGATGTGGCCCAGTTTGTGGCTGATTTCTTCCCAATGATTAGCCTAGCTGATGCCCAAAAGGGTAACCCAGATGCGCCGCTATCGCCAAAGGTTCTGCTAGTTGACCCAGAGCTACGCCTCAGCTGGCAGCGCCACAATCGCCGTGCTGAGTGCTGGATTTTCCTGACTGATGGCTACTACCACCGCAGCAAAACGGATGATGAAGGGGAGCGCCAGGCAGCACAGGCTGGTGAGCTGGTGCAGTTCGAGGCCGGTGAGCGCCACCGTCTTGTCGGTGCTGATGGTACGCCAACGGTTGTGGCTGAAATCTGGCAGCATACCGACCCAGAGCATCTATCGGATGAGGACGATATTATCCGAATTCAGGATGATTTTAGCCGCTAGGCAGCACACGTAAAAGGGTAGGAATAGGAAGAACGGTCGCCAGGTGCGTAGTGTGCCTGGCGCCTGTGGTGTAAGGTGGGCCCCCAAGGAAGGGCCGGCCGCAACAGGCGGCATCATCAAGTAACCCATACCAGCTATGGTATAATGGAAGGTATTATTATGAATGTTCGTAACGCCGTACAGAAGTATCGCTACTCGCTTATCCTGCTAAAGGAGCTAGTACGGAGTGATTTTAAACTCCGCTACCAGGGGTCGGTACTGGGCTATGTGTGGTCACTACTCAAACCCTTATTCCTATTTGTGATTCTGTACTTTGTATTTGTAGAAGTCTTTAAAGTCAGTGGTGGTATGCCGAACTGGGCAGTGGGTA
The DNA here is from genome assembly GCA_013333595.2 of Candidatus Saccharimonadota bacterium. Taxonomy (GTDB): domain Bacteria; phylum Patescibacteriota; class Saccharimonadia; order Saccharimonadales; family Saccharimonadaceae; genus SDRW01. The sequence goes on along the minus strand of JABCON020000005.1, from coordinate 31,796 downwards.
TGCTGATTGGTATTGTGCTGTGGAACTTCTTTTCCGAAATTACTAACCTCGGCCTCGGTTCGGTAGTTGGCCGCGGCGATGTGCTGCGCAAGGTCAACTTCCCAAAGTACATTGTGGTGCTTTCTACTAGTGTATCGGCGCTGATTAACCTGGGCTTTAATATGCTGATTATTGGGGTGTTTATGGCAATTAGTGGGGTGGATCTGTCATGGTCGGCACTACTGACGCCGCTCTATATTCTAGAAATCTTCCTGTTTGGCCTCGGGCTTGCCTTTATCCTCAGCCCGCTGTTTGTGCGTTTTCGCGATATTAACTTTGTGTGGGAAATTATCATGCAGGGGATGTTCTATGCCTCGATCGTTATTTACCCTGTATCAATGGTGTTGGAGCGTAAGCCTGGCCTGGCCCAGTTTATGCTGCTTAACCCCGTCGCGCAGGCAATTCAGGATGTGCGCCATGTGCTGGTCAGTCCGCAGTACCCAACCCTGCAGACGATTCACGGTGGCTGGCTAAGCCTGGTACCATATGCAATTGTTGTTATGACCCTAATTGTGGGTGCCTGGTATTTTAAACGCCGCAGCCCACACTTTGCGGAGGAGATTTAATATGAGCACACCAACAACCCGATCCACCAAGCCGTCAGCTATTACGGTTGATAGCGTATATAAGGATTTTAAACTCCCGAAAGAAAAGAGCAGCTCGCTTAAATCCACCCTGGTTAACATGGCTCGCCGCCAGAAGGGCTACACACTGCAGCATGCGCTCCGTGGGGTGAGTTTTGATATTAAAGAAGGCGAATTCTTTGGCATCCTGGGCCGGAATGGGAGTGGTAAATCCACCCTGCTCAAGATCCTGGCGCATATTTACCAGCCAACCAAGGGCTCAGTCACAACCAAGGGTAAAATGGTGCCGTTTATTGAGCTTGGGGTGGGCTTTAACCCCGATCTGACCGGCCGCGAGAATGTCTTCCTCAACGGCGCGCTGCTTGGTTTTAGCCGCAAAGAAATCGAAGCAAAGTACGACGAAATCGTTGCCTTTGCCGAGCTAGAAGAGTTTATGGACCAAAAGCTTAAGAATTATTCGAGCGGTATGCAGGTGCGCCTGGCGTTTTCGGTTGCCACGCAGTCACAGGCGGATATTTTACTGGTGGATGAAGTGTTGGCGGTTGGTGACGCCGAGTTCCAGCGCAAGTGCTACAATTACTTTAAAAGCCTCAAAAAGCATAATAAAACCGTGGTGTTTGTGAGCCATAGTATGGATGCTGTGCGTGAATTCTGCGACCGAGCTGTGCTGATTGTGGATGGTAAAGTTGCCTTTGAGGGCACTGCTAATAAAACGGCTAATGAGTACCTAAAGCTCTTTAACGATACGCCAGACCAAGACAATAGCCAGGCCGAGGACCAGTCGCGCTGGGGTAACCAGGATGTATACGTCAAGACCGTCAAGGCCAAGATGAGCCCCAAGAATGTAACGGTCAGCATTGAGCTTGATGCCAAGAAGGATGTTGGCGGGCCGGTAGTGCTGGGCCTGCGCCTGAATGATATGGCTGGTAAGGTGCTAGCTGGTACTAATACCAAGCAGTTCGAGCAAAAGGTGCTAGTCAAGCCTGGCGCGCCAAAGACGCTCAACTTTACGCTGCCGAATGTGTTTGGCGAGGCATCGCTTGCGGTTGGTACCACCGTGCGCCTAGATGAAGACACGACCATTTTTGATAACTGGGATGATATTGCCATTATCAACAACCCAAACGAAAAGATGCCGTACCCGGTTATCTTTAAGCAAGCTGATGGCTCACGCCTGAGTGTGAAGTAGCCATGAAAACCACAGCACCCCGCATCGCCATTATCAGCTATAGCACCCAGCTGCGCTATGCGGCCTATATTAACCATCAGGTGTATGCCCGTATGCATGGCTATGATTATATCTTTGACCTGGCGGTAGAGGATGAACCGAACCCATACTACGCTAAGCTCCATAAAATCCGTAAGTTTATCGGGCTGTATGATTATGTTTTATGGCTGGATGACGACGCCTTTTTCACCCAGCTGCAGCAACCGCTAGCAGAAGCACTACCAATGAAGGCGCACCTAACGATTGCTAATAGCCCACGCTACAGCGACACCCAGTGGACGGCCGTTAACTCTGGTGTGATGCTGCTAAAGAATTCGCTCAAAACCCGCCAGTTTTTGGATGACTGCCTGCAGCAGGACCGCGCGGCCGTTAAGGCAGGCTGGGATGCAGCCACGTACGGCCTCTACACTGGTGGGGAGCAAGACGTCATCACACACCTGCTCCACACCGATAGCCGCTATAAGCGCCGCTTTGCCCAGGTTGTTGACTACCAGGTGTGTAATGCCCGGCCAGCGGATTATACCAAAAAGGCCAGCCAGTATTTTATCGTCCACTTTGCTGGTGTTGCTGAGCGTGATACAGCGATTGATAGGTTTGCCACCCGCTTTGGGCTGACCCCAGCCTTACTACCCAAAAAGTACGCTAAGCTAGAACACAGCTACCACTTTGCTACGGCCGATACGGCCAAGCTGCTGCGCCTGCAGCATAAGCGCCATTTACTAGAGCGCAAATATGATGCCCAGAGCAAGCTGCTGGCCCAAATTTTTGCCCGCCCGGTGCAGTTTGCGGCCCAGCGGCTCTACCATTATTACCTAAAACGAGACCAAACCAATGCCCCTCAAGATTAATGTTTTTGGCGCTGCCCATTACGGCAATGTTGGCGATGATTTAATTGGCCTGGCCCTGCAGCAGTTTTTACAAACCCACGTGGCAGATAGCCAGGTAACCATCTACCCGCAGCACAGCCGCTACGCTATAGAGCAAGCCGATATTGTGGTGATTGGCGGTGGTGGTTTGATTTACGACTACGATATGGCCAATGTGCGCAATTACTTGCAAATCATCAACGAAGCCCAGGCCGACCGAATCCCTGTCTATATGATGGGTATTGGTGTGCAGCATGTCTTTAGCCAGGAGGCCCGCGATATGTACCGCCAAACGCTGCCGTTTGTAACAGCGATATCAACCCGCGGCGAGCACGATAGCCAGTTTATTACCCAGGAGCTTGGCTACCCAGCCAGCAGGGTGGTGACTGCGCGCGATCTGGTCTTCCTGCTTGAGCCGGATACTCATGCCGCGCCAGACGCACCTGATCCTACTAGCCAGCGGCCAAAACTGGCACTTTCGCTGGCTGATTGGCAGCTGGGTAGTAATTACAAAAAGATCGATAGCCACCTGGCGAGTGACTACACCAGCTACCGCCGCTACCTATCCCGGCACTTGCCGCGCCTGGCCGAGCGCTACGACGTGACCATTGTATGCCAGGCCCGCGAGGATATTGAGCTGAGCCAGGAGCTTGGGGCAATGTTTGGCGTTACGCCTGTGTATCTGCAGGATTTTGCGGATGCCATGCAGCTCATTACCATATACCAGCAGCAGGATTTAGTGGTAACCAACCGCTACCATGGCTTTATTGGGGCGATGGTAGCCCGGACACCTGTCTATGGGGTGTCGTATGGCTCACATAAAACCGAGCGCTTGGTGCAGGATTCCTTCCCGTCGCTTGCCGGTAACTTTTTGACCATCCGCCAGTTCTACGAGCAGGATATGGTCAGCCGCCTGCTAGCGGAGCCACTCCCAACCTTGGCACCAAAAACGCTCCAGGAGCTGGACAAATGCGTTAAATTAGCGTATAACAATACTAAGATTACAAAAATTATTAACAACGATATCGCACGGCGTGCCTTGCGGTATGTGGAGGACTAATATGAAGTTTATCATCGACGGGAGTGCTCTTGTCGCCGATCACTTTAGTGGTATTGGCCATTATATCCAAGGATTGGTGGAAGAAATCGACCAGCTCCTGGGTACGGATGAATACCGCGATATGGATGTGTACATTGCCGTGCCGACCAAGCGGGCGGACCGGCTCGATAAGTACCACTTTAAGCACATCAAAACCAAGCGTATTCCGCTGCCGCTGAGCGTGATGCGCCGCCTGGTAGTGAAGGACTGGCTGCCAGCCATGGACCGCTACCTAGGCAAGGGTGTGTATTTCTTCCCGGATTACAATACCTGGAAGCTGGCTGGGTCGCTGGCGATTACCACTATCCATGATCTATCGTTTATTGATGTGCCGCAGTATGTTGATACCGTGAATGGTAAATTTATGACGATTTCGCTGCGCCGTTCTGTGGAGCGTGCTAGCAAAATTGCTACCGTGACCAACTCGATGAAGCAGGATATTATGCGCCACAATAACCTGCGTGACCGTGATGTGATTGTGACCGAAAACGCAGCAGATCTAAAGGAATTTTACCGCCGCAGCCCAGAAGAGATTAAGCGCGTTAAGCGTAAGTACGGCATCCCGGGTGAGTATATCTTCTCGATGGGTAATATTGAGCCACGCAAAAACCAAATGGCCCTGATTGAAGCCCTGCGCCAAGCCCCTAAAAAGATTCGCGATAAATACACCCTGGTGCTGGCCGGTGCTGGTGCCTGGAAACAAGAGGAAATCGAAAAGGCAGTCAAGCAAGCCAAGCACGATGGCCTGAAGATTATCGTGCTGCTTGGCCGGGTGTCGGATGAAGACCGCCCAGCGCTCTATAGCGGTGCTGCAATGTCGGCTTATGTGAGCTTTTACGAAGGCTTTGGTATGCCAATTATTGAATCGATGGCTGTGCAGACTCCAACTATCGTCAGTAATGCATCGGTTATGCCAGAGGTAGCTGGCAAGGCCGGTGTGCTAGTCAACCCAGAAGACCCCAAGAGCATTGCCAAAGCCTACCGCACGATTGATGCTTGGACGCCCGAAAAGCGCGCCGAGGAGGTCGCGAAGGGTATGGAGCAAGCCCGCTCGTACAGCTGGCATAATTCTGCCGTTACACTACTTAAAGCCGTCAGGGAGGTAGCCGAATAATGAAGCGCGTTGGTATAGATTTTAGGGCCCTACAAATTGGCCACCAGTTCCGGGGTATTGGCGAGGTTGTGCGCCGTGTAAGCTACGAACTGGCACAGTTGCTAAGCGAAGATGACGAAATCGTTGTGTTCCAATACGAAGATAACCGCGAAGTTGCAAAGGGTGTGTTGGATGAGTACGAAACGGTTATTCTGCCGCACCCACCACAGGGCAAGCTGGCTAAAATTTCGGATAGTGCCCTGAGCCCCGCACAGGAAAAACTCATCCGCAAGCACTGCGATGTGTTTATTCAGTTTGACTTTGAGCTTGGCGTGCCGCGCCACCACAAAAACGTGGTTGTGATTCACGACCAAATCCCGTATATTCTGGGCAATAAGTACCCGCATTCCTACCTGGCAGATTACAGCGTGAGCCGCAAGGTTGGCCTGCGCCGCCGCGATGCCTTTAAAAAGCACCTTAAGCGCAAAAAGTATAGCCAGCGCCTGGCGACTGTGCTAGAGCGCGCTGGTGCTGTGATCACCGTATCGAACTACACAGCCGAAACCACCAAGAAGTTTGCTACCAATGGCAACCTTGAGCCAATTGTGATGCACCTGGGTCACGATGCCAAGGGTACTGGCAAGATTGACCCGCTTGAAGTTGCACTCAATGCCGAGCTTGGCCTGGGTAATGGTAACTTCCTCTTCTTTATTGGTGGGGTGGATGAACGCCGCCGAATTGATGAGCTGGTTGCTGCCTTTAACCAGCTACGTGCCCACGGCCACGACCTACACCTAGTGCTGGCCGGTAATGATTTCCAGACGCTGGATACGATCTTTAGCCCGTCGGCGCGCCAGGCAATTGAGCGCTCATCCTACCGCGAAGATATCCACCTGATGGGCTTTGTATCTGATGGGCAACGCGCATGGCTCTACAAGAACGCCCTTGCGTTTGTCTTCCCAACTGAGTTTGAGGGCTTTGGTATCCCGGTGATTGAATCGCTCGAGGTTGGTTGCCCGGTTATTACCTATAACAACAGCTCGCTCAAGGAATTGACCGGCCCGAATGTATACCTGGCAGATGACTGGTACGGCATTTTCGAGCAGGCATCGACAATTCTTGCCCAGTCGGATAAAGAACGCGCTGCCATAGCTAAGCAAGGTAAAAAGTGGGCCAACCAATTTGCCTGGAAGAATAGCGCCAAGGTAATGAAGCAGGCGATTGATCAGCTATAATAAGCACACATAGCTATAAGCACTAACCCCCGGCCAAGAAGCCGGGGGTTTTGCTATGGGCTAAGGCGTAGGCCGAAGGTGGCTTGGTGGTTAGCCACCCCTGCACGCGGTGCTTAGCGTACTTCTTCTAGGCTGCTGGCTGGTAGTGCGTAGGGCAAACCAAACTGGTGCTCGTCCGTTTTGGTGCGGTAGTACCAGCTGCCGCCCACATACACCTTAGAGCTAAAGCGGCGGGTTAGCCCGGCTGGTAGCTCCTGGCCAACAGGGGAAAGGCTACGGGTATCTACCTTACGGGCAGATGCACGCAGGCGCAGGTGCCGAGGGTGGGCAAACGGCTGGTAGCTAATATCAGCAATATCCTTGGCTGGCCAGACAATACTGCGCCCGGCGTCGCTATCTTCTTTTGTACGGTAGTAGGTTGTATCGCCAATGACGATTTTACTGGTAAAGTAGCGCTGCTCACCGGCTTTGAGGGTATCAGCCAGGTTGTGGTTAAGGAACGGATTAACCGCCTGGGTATCACGGCTCAAGCTCATCCAGCGCGGCTGGCTAAAGTTGCTAAACTGCGGCTTAAGGTACTGCTCGGCAATACCAAAATCAAGCTTCAGGGCGTGGTCGGCTTCGGTCTGGTAGTACCATGTGTTACCAAGCTTAAACCGCGAGACAAAGGTGCGGGTTAGCTGCACAGGCAGCTCCTGGCCAACGGGGGTATTGGTAGCACCTTGCTGCTTTTTGACTATATGGGTAACTGCCATGGTGCGGGGAGTGATTGCCTGGTACTCCGGTGTTATGGCGAGGGCATTTACCGGCACACCAAGCTCGCGCCCGGCCTGGCTATCGACCTGGCTGATAAGGTAATCGGTACCATTAACCCGCACCTGGTGGCTAAAGGTAATGATGCGGCCAGCACCAATCGTATCACCGGCTGGGTCGCCCGTGCGCAGGTTGGTTTTGGCAAGATTACGCGTTAGCGTGCGTACGGGCTGTGTGGTGAGCGGGGTAGGGGTAATGGCAATTTCGCCGACATTGGCTGCTGGTATACAGTTGGGGATATTGCCCTGGGTATCGCTGGCGGTACGCAGGCACCAGCCGTCGCTTGCGGGGATTTTGCTGGTAATTTTGAGCACGCGGCCAGGCTGCAGCAAGCCATCGCCGGTATGGTTGTGGCCAGTAAAGGCCTGGCGTTTATAGGTAGCGGTGGTAATTTGCATCAGGCGGGGTTGGGCCAGCGGCATAAACCCAAGCGAGCGGCTATCGCCAAACCAGTCCCAGTACACACGCCAAAAATTGCGGTTACCATAGGCACTACAGTTATCACCAGTGCCGTACATATTCCGTAGGGCTGCTTGGTTAGGCTGGTACGGCGTGTAGGTATAGAGCGCTGCTGTGGCTTTGGTGTGGATATATATATCACTGCCGCCACAACCACGCTGCACCACATTCCATAAAATATGGTTGGTTTGATGCGGCTTTTTGTAGCTCCACCAGGGTTTATCCATATTATCGATGTACCACCGCATTAGCTCGGCGGCGGAGTACATTTGGATAGAAAAGCCAGCGTAGCGAGTATCACAATTGGCACTACCGCCTGGGCCGCTATCCGGGCAGTGTGACCCCATAGCGTAGCGGTACTGGTTGAATAGCGGCCAGCTATCGCTGGTAAGCGGGCCAGATGATTCAGTAGCGATTTTGACCAGCAGCACTTTGGGGCTAATACCGTAGCGCTCGGCAGCATCCTTGATAATCCAGGCGGCGCTTTTGGCCCCGTGGGGGATAGCATCTGGGTGAGCGTAGTTGTTGGCTGGCTCGCCACCAGTAGGGCTGGTCTTGGGGACTTCGTGGTAGCGGTTGAGGCAGGTGTAGGGTGGCCCAGCCCAGCCGCGGGCGCGGGCGTACTCTGCCCGGGTTTTGTGTGAGCCAAATTCGTGGGCAATACCGGTGCCCCATATATCACAATGGCCAATTTTTTGGTCCAAAAAGCGCTGAATTTCATCCACGCTCATACTGCCAGCGTGGGTAAACGCCGCGTCGCTCATAATATTGCCGGCCTGCCAATCTTCGGCCCGGGCGGCGTGGCTGGGCTGCGGCTGCCAGCCAAGCACAAACCATAAGCCCAGGGCAATCAGTAGCAGCCAGGTGCTGGCGGTAGTGCGGGGGGAACGGGGTAGACTTGCCATGGTTACGCCACCTTATGAGTTATGGTTTTTGTCAGTGTGGCCCCATCGGTCGTAACGGTTAGCTCAATCTGCCACTGCCCTTGGCCAAGGGGTGCAACCGGCACACTAAAGCCAGCGCACGAAGAAAACTCTGGCTGGTATATAATGGCGGCAGTCTGCTGCTGCTCGCGCTCACCATTACGGATACGCAGGCTACAGGTGCCGCTGCTTGCGTGGGCTAGCTTAGTGTAGACTGTGACCGCTTGCCCGGCAGTTTCGGCCCGCAGCTCAATCTGCTGGCTGGTTGGGGCGGATCGAGGCTGCTGCTGGCCCGCCGGTTGGCCTGCTGCCTGCTTCGCGGCGCTATCATTAAACTGCTGCTTGCTGGTAGCGTTGTGCTGCTGCTCGCTGGCTTTTTGGGCTGGCGTAGCGGCGTGGGGTGGTTGGTTGGTAGGGGTTGGCTGTGGACTGCGCGGCCACAAGAGGTAAGCACCGGCGCTCGCTGCGACAACCAGGCCGAGTGCGGCCGCCCCCCATATAAGGCGGCGGGAAAGATGGTGTGGTATGTTCATATATGATGTTTGTTTATGGTTAGTATTTGTACGTAACAGTATATAATAAAGCTCACGAATATTACAGGTATTTTTAAGTTAAATATCAGTTTTGTGTCTTTTTTACCATACTTACCCCATATAATTGGCTTAATAGTATAAATAATGGTATAATACGCTACATTATGAAACAACAGCACCGTTCATGGTGGCACACTGCGCGTCAGTGCCTGTGCTCGCCATTTAGTATTTTCTTGCTTGGCGCATTGCTTGGCGGGGCGTACTTTTTATCGCTCTTTAGCCCTAGTATTATTGACCCAACCAACGTAACCTGGATTTTTAGCCGCGGCGGTGATGTACACCAGCACTATATGGGCTGGCATTTCTTCCGTTCGTCGGCGTGGTCATTCCCGCTTGGTATGATTGATGGCCTGGCGTACCCCCAGGGTGTGCCGCTGGTGTTTATGGATGCTATTCCTCTGTTCGCGCTACTGCTCAAGCCGTTTGCTGGGCTCCTGCCTGGCCAGTTCCAGTACCTTGGGGCGTTTACGTTGCTTTCGTTTGTACTGCAGGGTGGTGTAGCGGCACTGATTATGCGCCGCTTGAGCCGGCATATAGGGGTAATCCTGCTTGGCACCAGTTTCTTTATCTTGGCACCTATGCTGATTGATCGCTCGTTTTCACACACCGCACTCACCGCGCAGTGGATTATTCTGCTGGGGATTTACCTTTTGATTCGTACCAAGCAGGCGGGCACGGTGCGGTACTGGCGTTTTATTGCTGCCTGGACGGGGTTGTTGTCGCTCGCAGTGCTGATTCACCCGTATTTCTTCCCAATGGTACTGGCACTTTATGTGATTGCAAGTATCTATGCTTACCGCACAGAGAACCCGCTCCGGAGCCTGCGCTACCTGGTGCCGCCAGTGGTGGCGATCATGCTATTTGGTGCAATTGGTGGACTGACGCCAACCAAGCATAACCTTGACCCAATCGACCTAGACCTATACGGCATGAACCTGGCCTCGCCGGTGGACCCCAAGGGGTACTCGCGCATTATGGGCCGCCAGCTGTTTGAGGACACCCGCTACACCCCTGAAAGCGGCGAAAAAACCAACTACCTTGGCCTAGGGGTGCTTGCTCTGCTGCCGGTTGTGTTTGTTACCGCGCTGCTGTGGCTGAACCAGCGTGGCTGGGCCGGCGTGAAGCGGCTTATTACCTGGCGCCATGGCCTGGCTGGCTTGGTGCTGGTAGGGCTGTATGTGGTGGCACTTGGCTCGACCATTAAGTTTGGTAGCCATGTGTTTATGGTCTGGCAGTTGCCACATGCTATCACCCAGCTGTGGCTGGTTTTCCGTTCGTCGGGGCGGATGTTCTGGCCGATTTATTACCTCATTATAACCGGGGTGCTGGCGGTATGTATTCGTATGGTTGCCAGCCAAACCACGCGGCGTGTTGGGCTCGTAACCATGCTGTGCTTGGCGCCGTTTGCGCTGCTGCAGTTTGTGGATATTCGCGCCAGCGAACAGGTGGGTAATAAGCGCCACCAGATGAGCCAGCAGTTTTTAAGCCACTACAAGCCTAGCCGCGAGGCTAATGATATCACCAAGCACTACTGCCAGCGCCGCCACTTGGTTGCGCTCGAGCAGTACACCAGCCACGATGATTTTGTGCATGTATCGCAGGGTGCAATTGCCTGTAATATGACGCTCACAGAAGGCTACTACGCCCATGACTACAAACGCCCAGAGCGGGACCAGTTTGTGGCTGGCGAACGTGCCCGCTTGACCCAGGGTACGGCAGATGTACGCACCAATCTATATGTGACGCGTGATGCGGCGTTGGCGAGCCAACTGCGTGCCCACTACCAGGTAGATACCCACGGGCCATGGCATTATATTCGTGCCCAGCGCTAACGTATATGCCTACACCCCGCTGATTAGCTCAAATCCAGCCAGTAGCGTATACTAATAAGAGTGAATATGTATGAATACCAAGCCAAGCGTGTGCTGGCGCGCTGTGGTGTAGCTATACCCCAGGGGGTGGTGGTGCATACGGCCGATGAAGCTCGCCACGTGGCGCTGCCGGCGGTGCTCAAATCCCAGGTGTTAGCTGGTGGGCGTGGCAAGGCAGGCGGTGTGCAGGTGGTAAATGATACTAACCAGCTGCTACCGGCGTACCAGCGCATTATGGCAACGCCAATTAAAGGCCAATTGCCGCAGGTAATTCTAGCCGAAGAGCGCCTACCAATTGAGCGTGAATTCTACCTGAGTATTCTGATTGACCGGGCTAACCAGCGGCTTGAACTGCTGGCTCATGCCCAGGGTGGGGTTGAAGTAGAGGCGCTGGATCAGGGGAGCTTTTTGCGCCGCGCTATTGATGGCAATAGAGTGGCTAGTCTGGCGGATGAGCTAGCAGCCACCTACCAACTACCAGGCAGGCAGGCCGAGCTTGCAACGTTACTACAGCAACTACTAGTGGCGGCGCAGGCGCAGGATGCAACACTACTCGAAATCAACCCACTGGTGCTAACGGCTACAGGTGCGCTTATAGCGGCTGATTGCAAGCTAGTGGTGGATGATGCAGCCCGCTTTCGCCACCCCGAGTGGCCAGCGGCGCAGGCAGAGCATAATTTTGTAGAACTGAACCGCGCAGGTAGCGTGGCCACGATTGCCAATGGCGCGGGCCTGGCTATGGCGACGGTCGATGCAGTCGAGGCCGCCGGGCTCAAGCCAGCTAATTTTTTGGATATCGGCGGTGGGGCCACCAGCCAGCAGGTGCTCGCGGCCTTCCAGCGCCTGATGGAGTTCCCACACCTGCAGGCGATTGTTATTAATATTTTTGCTGGTATTACCCGTAGCGACGAGGTTGCCCGGGCGATTATAACGGCGCGGCAGCGTATGGCTGGCTTGCCGCCACTCTTTGTGCGGCTCGAGGGTACCAATGCAGCCGAGGCCCGCGAGCTGCTAGCCGCAGAGGGCTTAGTACTGTACCCACACCTGCCGGCGGCAATTGCCGCTGTGGCTCGGGTAGTCCAAAGGAGCGACCATGAGTAATAGTAACCTTGCTATATATAACCCCGCCCGCGTAATTGTACAGGGTATAACGGGTAGGCACGGGCGCTTTCATACTGAGCGCATGCTGGGTTATGGTACACCGCTGGTAGCGGGTACCTCGCCTGGTAAGCAGGGGCACAGCGTGCACGGCCTGCCGGTGTATAGTACGATTCGTGATCTGACAGCTGCCCATGGCCCAGTTGATGCCAGCGTTATTTTTGTGCCACCAGCCCATGCGGCGGCTGCTATGTGCGAGGCAATCGAAGCCGAAATCCCGCTGATTGTGTGTATTACCGAAGGCGTCCCGGTGCACGATATGCTCGCTGTGCGCCAGCAGCTAGCTGGTAGTAAAAGCCAGCTGATTGGCCCTAATTGCCCCGGCGTGCTGGTACCTGGCGGCAGCCTGCTGGGGATTATTCCTGGCCAGATTGCTACCCCAGGTAGTGTTGCCATTGTGAGCCGCAGTGGCACACTGACGTACGAGGCCATGGCAGAGCTAAGCCGGGCGGGACTCGGCCAGCGTGTGGTTGTAGGGATTGGTGGTGACCCCATTAGCGGCACGAGCTTTGTTGACTGCCTAGCACAGTTTATGGGGGACGAAAGCGTTCGCAGTATTGTGATGATTGGTGAAATTGGCGGCACAGCTGAGTGTGACGCCGCCGACTATATTGCGGCGCATGGCACCAAGCCAGTCACGGCCTATATTGCTGGGGCCAGTGCACCGGCCGGGGTGCAAATGGGCCACGCTGGTGCGATTTTAGGCTCACAGGCAGAATCTGCCCAGGCCAAGCGGCAGTACTTGGCCCAGCGCGGCATTACAACCGTCAGTGCAATCACTGATATCGTTACCTCCGGTAGTATACGGTAAATTGTGGTATAATAATGCCATGAAACGCCGTGTGACCATCCTGATTCCTGCCTATAACGAGCAGGCAGTGCTCCCTCAATTATTCGAACGTCTCTATCAATTGCAAGATTCCCTGCCGCGCTACCAGCTGGAGTTTTTATTTATTAACGATGGTAGCCGCGATAAAACGCTGCGCTTGATTCAGCAGCAGGCCGCCAAACACGCCAGCGTTGCCTACGTCAATCTAGCCCGTAATTTTGGTAAGGAAACCGCCATGCTGGCTGGGTTTGACCACGCTACCGGGGATGCCCTGGTGATTATTGATGCGGACCTACAGGACCCACCAGAGCTGATCCCACGCATGATTGCCCTCTGGGAGGATGGCTACGATGATGTGTACGCCCGCCGCCGCAGCCGTCAGGGCGAAACCTGGCTCAAGAAGAAGACCAGCGAGTGGTACTACAAGGTACTGCAAAAATCTACCCGGGTGCCAATCCAGCGCGACACGGGCGACTTCCGTTTGCTGGACCGCCGCTGTATCGACGCCCTGACGCGCCTGCGCGAATCCCAGCGTAATACCAAGGCACTCTTTAGCCTGATAGGCTACCGCAAAAAGGAGCTGCTTTACGACCGCGACCCGCGCGCAGCTGGCGAAACCAAGTGGAACTACCGCAATCTTATCAACCTGGCAATTGATGGCATTACTTCTTTTACCACAGCGCCGCTGCGGTTTTCGTCCGTGCTGGGGGCGGTAGTATCGCTGGCGGCGTTTGGCTATATTCTATACCTGCTGGTGCGGCCTTTCTTTGGCGTGCCAACTGGCGATGGCTACGCTTCGCTTATGGCGGTGGTATTGTTCCTCGGCGGTGTGCAGCTGCTAAGCCTTGGGGTTATTGGTGAGTATATCGCCCGTATTTTTACCGAAACCAAGCAGCGCCCCAATTACTTTATAGAGGAATACCATGCGGCAGATTTTAGCAAAAAATAGCCAGGCGCTCCGCTTTGCGGCCGTGGGCGTGGTTAATACCGGGCTTGATTTTGGCTTGTTCTTTGGCTTGACACAACTGGGGCTTGACCGCTTGGTGGCTAATTTTATTTCTACAAGTATTAGCTTTATCTTTAGCTTTTTTGCGAATAAAACGTATACCTTTAGTGCCGCGCGCAGCACGCATATTGGCAGGCAAATGGCGCTGTTTATTGCTGTGACGCTGTGTGGGTTGTGGGTGATTCAACCTGTCATTATCACCGTGGTGCTGGCTGTGGCGCCGGCGTGGGTGGCAGGTACCTGGTGGGGTCCGCTGCTTGCCAAGCTTGTGGCCACGCTCGGGTCGCTTAGCTGGAACTATGTGCTCTATGCCAAGGTTGTTTTCCCACAGGCTCGGCCCGCAAAGCCAGCCGGGCAGCAGGCGAACCAGGCAGCAGAGCAACTAACACCAAGAGGGGGAACTCAGCAATGAGCCATATTGCCATAGATGCACGAATTATTAATTCATCCACCGGCCGGTATGTGGAGCGTTTGCTGCACTACCTAGAGAAGATCGACACCCAAAACCGCTATACGATTTTGGTGCCGGCTAAGGATAAGCACTACTACACACCCACGCAGCCGAATTTTACGGTGCAGGTGGCAGATTATGGCAACTATTCCTTTGCCGAGCAGACGAAGTTTCTGCGTTTTCTTAACCAGCTAGGCCCGGATCTCGTCCATTTTTGTATGCCCCAGCAGCCGGTACTCTACCGCGGTAAGCATGTCACCACGGTGCACGACCTGAGCCTTTTAAAAACCTATAATTCCGATAAAAACTGGCTCATATATCACGCCAAGCAGCTGGTGGGCCGGGCGGTTTTTAAAATTATTTGCCACACCAATGCGCGTATTTTTGTGCCCAGTCGCTATACTCAGCAGGATCTGGAAACCTATAGCAAGGCCGCGGTCGGCAAGACCATCCTAACCTACGAAGCAGCTGATAAGCTCCACGCAGGTGCTGAGCCTTACCATCACCAATATAAGCGCTATTTGCTGTACGTGGGCCAGCAGAGTGACTACAAAAACCTGCCTCGGCTGGCCCAGGCCCACCAAAAGCTTTTGGCCCGCCACCCGGACCTTGGCTTGCTGCTGGTTGGGAATTTAAATGCAGCTGCCCGCAAAAACCAAGATCTATTTGCTAAGCGTGGTTATAAAAACATCACCTTTACCGGCTTTGTGACCGATGCTCAGCGCGACTGGCTATACGAGCATGCGGCGGCGTATGTCTTCCCAAGCCTGATGGAAGGTTTTGGCCTGCCAGGCCTCGAGGCAATGCTCTACGGTGCGCCTGTGGTTAGTAGTAACACCACCTGCTTGCCGGAGGTTTACGGCCAGGCCGCGCACTACTTTGACCCCTATAGCGTTGCCGATATGGCCCGCGCCATTAACGATGTGATTACCGACCCAGACCTGCGCCGCCAGTTAATCGAGGCCGGGCACAAGCAGACTGCGCTATATTCATGGCGGCGCATGGCAGAGCAAACGCTGGCTGGCTACCACGCTGCCCTGAAGGGCTAAAGAGCTAAGACCGCCCGCTGCAAGCTACTTGGCGCCCCGCCCACGTTTTGCGCACGCGCAAAAAGCCTACTACCGGGGTAGTAGGCTCTTAAGGGCTACTAGGTGCCGTTAATTAACCCGGCTAATAATCAGAACGCGGTTTTTGCCTTCGCCTTCGGAATGGGTTGTGACCTCGCTGCGGTTTTGCGCCACCCGGTGCACAATGCGCCGGTCAGCGGCGTTTAGCCGGGCAGTGTAGGGCTCACCATGTGCAACGACATCTGCAATCCAGCCTTCAGCTTCGGCGGCGAGCTTATCGGCCCGCTGCTTTTTGTAGTCGGCAATATCGATATTTAGGCGCACCAGCTCTGCATCGTGGCTGTGGAGCATCGCCGCCACCAGTGTTTGTAGACTGCGCAGCGTTTCGGCGCCGCGGCCAATCAGCAGGCTATTAAGCTGGCTGGAGCCAACTTGTATATTGATCACATCATCCTCGACGATGGCTTGCACCTGCGGCTTTACCTCGAAGAACGAAATAATATCCTCTACCGCCTTAACGGCAAAATCAATCGATGCTTGCTTATCCATTAACGTTTCTTCCCCCCTTTTGATTTTTTGGTTGATGTTGCAACCACACGCACAACGGTTTTGCTACTACTGCTGGGCTTCTTTTTGCGAGCCTTTTTGGCTTTGGTAGCGGGAGCTTTGGCCTTTGGTGCTTGGCGAGCGGCCGGTTGAGCCTCGGCAACGACCTGGGCTGGCATTGCACGCTCGGCGCGCTCCTTACCTGAGCGAGTGGTTACAGATGAAGAACCCCCAGAGCGAGCGGCAGCAGTATCCTGGCGGCGCAGCAAAATGTGTTGCTGCACAACCGCCACAATGGTAGAAACGGCCGAGAAAAGGGCGATCACCCCGGGGAGATTAAGCATAATTAGGGCAATAAAGAGCGGCATCACGATCATCATTTTGCCCATAACGATGGAATTGATTTCGGATTGGTCAGCCTGCTTGCCATCGGCGGCTTCAGCCATAACCTGGCGCAGCGAGCGTTTGGTACCAGCCTGCGGCATAGTCTGCTTGCTCGAGACATACTGCAGGTAAGCGGCCAGAATCACCAGGATAAACAGGGGTAGGTTAATACCGCTACTGCTAATAGCTTGCTTGGTAAGATCAACCAGGCCCAGCAGGTTTTGGTTAAAGATAGACGGGTCGGCAATTAGACGGGCGGCAGCACTGATTGATTTAACAAAGCCGTAGGTGTAGTGGCCTAGTTGGTCTGGCTGCTGGCTAAAGATTTGAATCACTCGGTACAGGCCAAAGAAGATTGGCAGCTGAATCAGCACAATAAACAGCGAGCGGAAGGGGCTGATATTATGCTTGCGGTAGAGCTCCAGCGTCATCATGCCTTCCATTTGGCGGTTGCCTTTGGCGCGCTGTTTAATCTTTTTAAGCTCTGGCTGCATGGCGCGCATGGCTTTGACCTGGTGCATTTGCTTAACCACCAGTGGCCACATTGCCAGGCGTACCAAAATGGTAAAGATAATAACGGCTAAGCCAAAGTCGCCGCCCGGAATAATGCTATAAAGCGCCATGAGCAAGTTAAAAATCGGTTGTACAATAACGGTGTCAAAAAAGCTCACGTGTGTCGGTTCTCCATATGTTTGTAACTCCTTATAGTATAGCAGCTTGTATGGTATAATAACAGTATTATGATTACAGTAATTATCGCTGGTGGCTCAGGTACGCGCCTGTGGCCACTTTCAACCTCAACGCAACCAAAGCAACTCTTAGCCCTAACGAGCGAGCGCACGATGGTGCAGCAAGCCTACGATCGTGCCCGTGAGCTGGGTGATCAAATTTACATTGTGACAGAAGCCAGCCATGCTGATGCCCTGCGCGCCCAGCTGCCAGAGCTACCAGACGAGGCCTTTTTGATTGAGCCAGGCCGCCGCGGCACGGCGCACTGTATTATCTTTGCGCTGGATTACATCGCCCGCACCCATGACCACAGCGAGCCAATTGCCTTTATTCACTCCGACCACAATGTACGTGATGTCAAGGGCTTTGCGCGTTCGTTCGAGGCAGCCGGCCGTATTTCTAGCCAGCATAATGCCATTACTTTGATTGGCATTGAGCCAACCTTCCCATCAACCGGCTTTGGCTATATCGAGCGTGGCGATAGTATTACAACCGATGCCTACAGCGTGAAATCATTTAAAGAAAAGCCAGATTACGACACTGCTCGTGCCTATGTGGCTAGCGGCAATTACCTGTGGAACTGCGGCTACTTTGTGGGATCGGTGGATACCTTTACCCAGCAGATGCAGCAGTATGCCCCTGAGCTAATGGCTAATTACCAAACGCTGGCTGGCCTGAGCACCCATGGCGATGATGCCTACTGCCAAACCTACCTGGGCTTTGATAACCAGGTGATTGATATTGCCTTGATCGAAAAAACACCAGCCCTGGCTATGGTATCAGCCAGCTTTGACTGGATGGATATCGGTAACTTTAAGGACCTGCACGATGTGGTCGAAAAGGACCAAGCTGGCAACTACGTGCGCGGCGAGGGCGTCTATGTGCTTGATAGCGAGAACGCCTATATCCGCAACGAAGAGCCAACCAAGCCAGTAGCGGTGATTGGTCTTGATAATATCGTTGTAGTGAACACACCAGATGGTGTACTAGTAGCGCGTAAGGATGTTGCTGCCAAGGCAGGCGACGTTGCCAAGCGTATTCAAGCTGGCAACTAACACGAGTAGTACAGCACCTAGTAGTAAACCCCCGGTCATGAAGCCGGGGGTTTTGCTTGCTGAGTAAGTGCATAGCTGAGCGGGCTGAGCGCCACATAGGTGGGCGGGGGAGAGGGTGCTACTCTTTACTCTTGTGAGCGGCGCTGCCACTGCGACTGCACTAGTTCGCGCATGTGGGTGATGAACTTTTCTTTACCAAAGCGGGCGGTGCTACGGCGTAGCTTAGCAGGGTCAAAGTGCTGCTGCTCGGCACGCTGCATGGCGTCGATAACTGCAGCCACCGTTTGCTCGTAGAACAAAACGCCGGTTGTGCCGTCCTGCACAATATCAAGCGTGCCAGCCTTGCCAAAGGCGATAACTGGCGCGCCTGCAGCCAGGGCTTCTACTTGCACGATGCCAAAGTCTTCCTCGCTCGGGAAGATAAGTCCCTTAGCACCCGCGAGGGCCGCAGCGACGGCTTCGTCACTGGCGTCACCATGGCGGTCGGTAAAGAATTCTACCGTCGGCCCGGCCATAGCCCGCAGCTTTGCATGCTCGCTGCCACTGCCGTAAACCCGTAGTGGCACACCTAGTTTGGTACAGGCGGCAACGGCAAGGTCGATCCGTTTATAGGGCACTTGCCGGCCAAGCGCCACGTAGTAATCACCCCGCTGTGGCTGTGGTGTAAAGCGCTGGGTATCAACCGGTGGAAAGATAATGGTACTCTGGCGTTGGTAGTGTGTAGCGATACGATTCATGACTTCGTGTGAATTCGCCACAAACACATCCACATCCTGGGCAGCAGCAAAATCAGCCCGCTTAAGCGGTGGCACCAGCAGGGGCATACTAAGGCGTACTAGGGGATTAAGCATGCCAAAGCCTGGGTCGGCTTTGTATTCGTGGTAGTGGCTCCAAAAGTAGCGGATTGGTGTGTGGCAGTAGCAAATATGGATTTGCCCCGGCCGGGTTGTACGTACTTGCTTTGCTTCGGCGCTGGCAGAAGAAATAATCACATCGTACTCGCTTAGATCAAGCCGGCGGAAGGCCTTGACGCGCAGCATTGGCAGGAATTTATGTAGTTTTTTAAGCGGCCCCGGCAGACGCTGTAGGTAGGTAGTGCGCACATCCAGCGCCCCGAAGCGTGGCATGGCGCTGGGCACGTAGGTGCTGGTATAAATAGGTGCACCGGGGAAGGCTTCGGCTAGCGCAAGCACAACCACCTCAGCGCCGCCCATATTAGTCAGCCAGTCAGCAACAATAGCAATTTTTGGCTCAGACTGAGGGCTTGGCTGGGTAGTTGGTTTGCTACTTGCGGTTGCTTTCGGGGCTAGTCGGGGCATTATTTGGCTCCTTGCTTACGCAGCACCACGGCCACGGTTTTACATAAGATTTTAATATCCAGCCAAAAGGTCCAGTTTTGGGCGTAGAAGAGTTCTAGTTCAATACGCTCATCAAAGCTTAAATTACTGCGGCCTGATACCTGCCAGAGGCCGGTTACGCCGGATTTGACGCTGTGGAGCAGGGCAGTTTTGCCGCGGCTAAATTTGGCTTCTTGCGGCAGAATTGGGCGCGGCCCAACTAGGCTTAAATCACCGCGCAGCACGTTAATCAGCTGCGGTAGTTCATCGAGCGAAGTCTTGCGCAAAAAGGTACCAAACTTGGTGATACGGGGGTCGTTTTCTACCTTGTGGTTGGCCCGGTACTCGGCAGCTAGGTCAGCCCGACCCATATCTTCAAATTCCTCGGCGGCGTCCTTTTTGCCGTATTTAGCGCTCATGCTACGGAATTTAATCAGCTGGATTGGCTCTGAAAAACGGCTCAGGCGCTCCGATACGTAGAACACCGGGCCAGGGTTAAAGATCTTCTGCAGCAGAATCAGCACAATAAAGAGCGGGCTGAGCAGCACTAGGGCAATAAAGCTCATGATAGTATCAAAGATAAGCTTAACGATTTCGCCCCAACCAACCAGCGGTGTTTGGCTCACAGAGATCATAGGGTAGCCCAAAAAGACATCGATGGTGTTTTTACCAGAGTAGAATTCTGGCTCGCCAGGGATAAAGTTATAGCTAATATGGCGTGACTGGGCAGCAGAAAGAATGGTTTGGTTACGGGTGTGGTTATCGTACAAATCGGTTTGGATAATGGTATCAATCGCGTCATCATCAAGCTGGGCTAGGGCGCTCTCGACCCGGGGGTAGTAGCGAACGGGTAGCTCGCTTGGGAGGGATTTTTTAGGCCCAGCAATGGCTACAACGTGGTAGCCACTTTTGCTTGTATCGGCCAGGTTGCGGGCAATATCCGCCACGGTGGTGCTAGAGCCAATGATTAGCACCCGGCTGGTGCCCACGCCGTATTTAAAAAACTGGCTGCGCATAAACCGTAGTAGCTCGCGCTCACCAAGAATCATCAGGAATGAGCCAATCAGCGCGTACACAGCCACGAGGCGGGCGGGGAAGAGCGAGTTTTGGGTCAGGAATTCCCAGCCGAGTACCAGCAAAATACCAATCAGTGAGCCAGCCGCAATTCGCGACCATTCACGCAGGCGCCGGTGGTAGACCTCACTACTATAGAGCCCCAGCAAGAAGAAGGTGGCAATCCAAAAGGGAATAATTGCCAGCAATCCAAAGATATACTGCACCGCGTAGACTTCTGCTACCAGGGGGCGGGCATCATATTGAACGCGGATGACATATGCCAGAACCAGGGCGGCAAGGAGGGTAAGGGAATCAATCAACAGCAGGAATAAGCTGTAGTACTGGGAATTACGGCCTAACATGCCTGTTATTATACCATCTTTTACGCTACACTAGTAGCATGAATTCGCGCTGGCTGATACGGATAAGTGCCGCCCTGACAGGGGTGGTTGTAGCTGGTGTGGTGCTGCAAGGCTTTATAGCGGTGCAGGCAGATATACATGCCGGGGCTTACGCGCCACTTGCTAAAGCCTGGAAGGAGCTTGTGCTACTGGCCGCTGCTGTGCTGCTAGCCGCTGCAATAACCCAGCGGCGGGCCTGGGGGCAGTTTGTGCGTCAGCCAATCTGCTGGGGTATTATGGCCTTGGCGCTCCTCCATGGGGTGATCGTGGCAGTCTACCACCACCCGCCGGGGAGTGAGTTTGCCGGCCTTGTGATAGATCTACGGGGCTACCTTGCCTGGCTGGTGGCCTATACACTGGTGTATTTACACCCGCAGGCGCTCCGTAGCTTGCTTCTTGCGGCAGGGATAGGGGCAGGCTGTACGGTGGGCTTTGCGGTGCTGCAAGTCACGGTGCTGCCGGTGGATTTTTTGGCTCAGTTTGGCTATAGTAAGGCCACAATTGCGCCGTATTTAACGGTCGATTTAAACGATAGCTTTGTGCGTATCAATAGCTTTTTGCGGGGGCCAAACCCGCTTGGGGCGTATAGTGTGCTGCTGCTATGTGTGGCTGTGGCGTATGGGGTTCGGCATTGGCAGCAGCTACGCGCTATGCAGCGGGGGCTACTGGGTGCAGTGGTGATCGGTAGCCTGGTGGCGCTGGTATGGAGCTATTCACGCAGCGCCTGGCTGGGGGCTGTGGTGGCTGGTATAGTACTGGCAGCTAGCTATGTGCCACGCCGGTTTGTTGCCTGGCTGGGGGCGGCTTTGGTTGTAACTGCGTGCGTGGGTGGGGTTGTCGTCTATAGCTTGCGGCAGACGCCGTTTATATCGAATGTGGTTTTCCATAATAACGCCGGGGCTGGTTCGGTGCATAAATCGGATGATGGCCACGCTGACTCCTTACGCCACGCCGCCCAGGTTGTGGGGCAGCACCCCCTAGGGGTAGGTGTGGGCAGCACAGGTTCGCCTTCGCTAGGCCCGGGTGCCACACCGCACATCATCGAAAACCAATATCTGTACATGGCCCACGAAACTGGCTGGCTAGGGCTCGGTGTGCAGTTGGCAATTACCGCTGGCGCATTGCTGCTACTATGGCGGGCGCGCCGCGACCACTGGCTGGCCCGTGCGCTCCTGGCAGCTGGTGCTGGGCTGCTGACGATTGGCTTGGTACTGCCGGTGTGGGCAGATGACACCGTGGTGATCACCTGGTGGCTACTAGCTGGTGCACTGGCTGGCTGGGCAGTTGCAGCACACGGTAAGCCAGCGCCCACTGCAGCGACCGGTACGGTGTAGGTATAGGGTAATTGAGCCTAAAATAGGCACGGGGTAGTGACGCCGCTGCCCGTGAAGTGCTAAAATAAGCATAATAGTTATGAGTGATAATAATCCCCAGCCAACCAATCAACCAACCACGCCGGCGCCCCAGCCAACCTTCCCGGCCCCTACACCAGCGCCAGGCAGCATACCAAGCCTGTTGCAAACTCGCCAGCCGGCAACACAGCCACCGGAGCCAACCCATCCACCGATGCCAAGTGGTTCCTTCCGCCCTAATGTCGATATGGCCTACCCCGATGGCCCGGTGACGCCGCCACCTCAGCAGGACACCCAGCCCACTATGTGGCAATCCCCGGGGCCGGCTGCTGCCCAGCCTGGCGTACCGGATTACTACAACTATAATAATCAAGCAAATTACCCACCGTACGCAACAGCGGTAGAAGGGGGTCAACCAGGCTATGCTACCCACCAGCAGCCCTATGGCCAACCAGCGCTCACACCACCACCTCGCCAGCATATACCTGGGGCTATGACGCCCCCGCCGCGCCCGCGCCGCTACGATGCACCGCCGCTGCCTATCCGGATTGTTGATTGGCTGAAAGGCAATTGGTGGGCACCGGTTGTGGTGATTAGCTTGCTCCTGGTGGTGTTCGATATTATGTACCAGGTGTTTTTGCCATATAATGCAGTGCCGCAGGGCGTAGTGGTGGATGGTGTACCGCTTGGTGGCCTGGAACACAGCGCAGCGGTGAGCCGGCTAGATGAAGCCTATGGTAATGCCAAGGCCAAGGTGTTCTTTGGTAATGCCAGTGTGCCGTATAAAACCCCTACTGGCCGCGAGCTTGGTATATCGGTCAATAACCAAGAGCGGCTTAAGAACGCCCACTATTCAGTCTGGTGGCGCCTGGTGCCAACATCAAGCTTTTGGATTGGGTCTACTATCAAAGCCAGCCCAGCGCTCTATTCGTACGATACTGCTACGCTTGACACCTACACACTCAAGAACCTTGGCAATAACTGCAAAATCAACCCAAAGGATGCCACGCTGCGGCTTGACGATAACCGCTTTAGCGTTGTGCCAGCTGTAGCTGGGGGTACCTGTAATCTATCCGAGTTTAAGGCTGCGGTGCAGAAGGCTACCATTAAGGACGGTGGCTACACAATACGTACAGCCATGAAGGAAACCCCAGCTACGCTCGGCAACCACGCCGCCAAGGAGCTTGCAGATAAGCTTAATAAAACCCTAGCCCAGGATATCCCCATCACCGCTAACGATAAGCAGGACACCGTGCCTGCCCATACGGCCAAAACCTGGCTAAGCTTTAAAACAGTCACCCCAGAGGCAAAGCCGGATGACCCAAAGGCGAGTGAGCCGCGCCTAGCCTTTACGGTAGAGCCAGACCGCGTTAAGAAGTATATTCAGAGCTCACGCCTCGCTGGGGCGGAGCAAAAGCCTGGCACGACCACGGTGAGCACACGTGACTTTACCGAAACGAGCCGCCAGGAGGGTAAGCCTGGTGTAGCAATTAACATTGCCAAAACCACCCAGAGCGCTACTGATGTTGCCGATGGCAAAACCCGCACCATGGTAGCCACGGTAGAGCCAGTTGGCCCCACCGTCGTGTATAAGCGGAGCTACACACCAACAGAAGAGGGCTTTAAGGCGCTGGTGCAGCAATTTAGCGAGGATAATAAGGGTGATATTGCAATTGCCGTTACAGAACTTACGGGCCGCAAGCCATTAGTTGTAGCTGCTACCCGCGGTGGCGAGGTGATCCCCGCTGGTGGGCTCGAGGGCGCCCTGGTGGCCTATACCGCCCAGGTTGGTATAGAAAACGGCAGTATTCAGCCTACCAATAAGGTCGCTGGCAGCCAAACCTACACTGACTGTATCAAGACAGCCATTACCGAGCAGGATAAAGAATGTATTGATGGCCTGCTGAGCGGCGTGGGTAATGCTACGGTGCAGCAGCGTCTGCGTGATATCGGCCTGAATAATACCCAGCTGGGTGAGCAAATTACCACCACCGCGGATGATATCCAAACCTTTATGCGCAAGCTAGCCGAGAAAAAGGAGCTACCAACCAAAAAGCTAGAGCCGCTCACCAGTGCGATGCGTAGCCTGCAGCAGCGTGATGGCATCGTGGTTGGGCAGAACAATATCGAGGCTATTGCTGGCACCGAGGGCGCCTTTAACCAAGCTGGTGTCATTACTAGCCAGGGTGGGCGCTACGTGGTGACCTTCCTGTCGAAAAGCTCCAACGCTAGCACTGCTGCTAAGTTTATTGCTGAGTTCGATAAGCTACGTAGCCAAAAGCCAGCTAGGAACTAGCCAGACGGGCCATAATAGGGGAGGGGTGCAAGCTAGGCTTGCACCCCTTTTTGGTTGGCGCGTATAGCTATAGGCGCTGTATGGGTAGAGGTGCGTGCTACAGTTTATTTTACTCTTGACGCTGGGCGCGCGGGCCTATATACTATGGTGTGTATTCCCGCGTAGCTCAGTGGTAGAGCGGTTGGCTGTTAACCAATAGGTCACTGGTTCGAGCCCAGTCGCGGGAGCCACGTTTGTTTTATAAAGCCCCCTTGGTGGTATACCGAGGGGGCTTTTGTGTACCATAATGCCTGTACTACAGTTGCTTTGTGAGCAATAAGAGTGTACACTACATACTATACATTACTAACATTTATATACTATACATACATTTTTTATACTATGGTACAAAACAGCATGTACACACCCAAATCGAACCAGAGCAAACTAGCCCAAGCAGACGCCCCCACGCAACTGATAGGGGTAGCGCAGACTATGCGTATTATTGGTGGCAAGTGGAAGATGGTGATACTTGCCCAGTTGCGCGAAGAGCCCAGGCGCTTTAGTAGCTTGCAACGGGCGGTACCGGGGATTACTCAGCGCATGCTAACACTCCAGCTACGGGAGCTTGAAGCTGATGGATTGGTAGTGCGTACCGTGTACCGCCAGGTGCCGCCGCGGGTGGATTACGCCCTAACGCCACTGGGCCAAAGTCTACTGCCGGTCCTGAACGAAATGCAGTGGTGGGGCGACGCCTATGCTACCCGGGCGGGGCGGGGTAAGCGCACACCGCAGTAGCGTTTGGTATACTGCTACTGTTTGCTACATATGCCATATTCTGCTATGGTAGGTGGTAACTACACAACGTGTGTAGGGCTCTTTAATAGGGTTATTGATAGATAGGAAGTGATTCATATGAACGCTGCTAAGACTGTTGCTCCAGCCGAGCGCTTGGTGACAGTAGAAGATATCGAGAGCCATTACCAAATGGCAAACGATCGCTACTACGCTAAGCTCGCGTCTCTTTTCGCCTTGCGGGAAGAGATCAGAGGCCACTACTCGGCAGTGGCCGAGGCGGAGGAAATTCTCCGCCAAGTGCAGCAGTCTACATACACCACCTTTGCGGTGGCTAAACGGCGGCTTGATAGCCGCAGCCACCGTAAGGGTGGCAAAAAACGGGACGTTGATTCCCGTAAGGCGGTCCGTGTAGCGCGGCGTGATCTGCAGCGGGCTCAAAACGCCCTCCAGATCACCCGCGCGCAAGATGCAGCCCTGTACAAAAGGCTGCATCAATGCTCGGCTGACGTACTTCAGCTCCGCCAGAAGCTGAAGCGTGCCAGGGCGCTTTTCCACATACGTACCGCCATTGTGGCGGTAGGGATTCCGCTGCCACTCTTAGACACCCTCTTTTTTGAATACACCATAGGGGGTGTACTAAGTATGTACTATGGCGGGCGACCGGGTGCTTGGTGGGGTAAGCGCCGACCACAGCATGGCCATGCTGTGGTAACGGTTGACGGTATACTTATATACCATCGGCCGCCATTCAGCGCCCATGGACCACACAACCGTGTGGGTCATCCGCTGTTTGAGCGCGGCAATACCCCACCGGCAGCTACTCTGCTGCCGAAAGCAAACCCCCCTTTGCCATCACGGCAAGGGGACGGGAGCGGGGTACGGAAGATTGTTGCCAGTGCTGACTCTACGGCACTGGCAGCCGAGCTCGCATCTGCCTGACCGCATTATCCATCGGTAGGACCAGTCGTTACCACGACGTTCGGGCCTGCCGTCATCACTCAACCCAAGAAAGGAGCAAAACGCCCACGCTTTATATAAGCGTGGGCTTTCCATTTGTGTGGGCAATATGGGCGGTGCTTGTACCGGCCGTTTTACTTGGGTGTAGTTACGCCTAGCTGCTAAACCCATTAGGGTTCTGCGACTGCCAGCGCCACGCATCCTGGCAGGCATCGGCAATGGTACGCTCGGCCACCCAGCCAAGTTCGCGCTTAGCTTTGCTGCAATCCGCGTAGCAGGCAGCAATATCGCCAGCGCGGCGCGGCTGCACCTGGTAGGGGATATCGCTACCACAGGCCGCGCTAAAGGCTGCAATAATTTGCTTAACCGAAGTGCCCTGGCCAGTACCAAGGTTATACACATGGGCGCCCGGCTGCATATGCTCGAGTGCTGCCACGTGCCCGCGGGCCAGGTCCACAACGTGGATATAATCGCGCACACCGGTACCATCAGGCGTGTCGTAGTCATCCCCAAACACACCCACGTAGGGGCGCTTGCCAACGGCCACCTGGGCCACAAATGGCAAGAGGTTGTTCGGTATACCGCTTGGGTCTTCGCCAATGGTGCCAGATTCATGTGCGCCGACGGGGTTAAAGTAGCGCAGAATCGTCGCCTGGAAGCTAGGGTTGGCCTGGCAGTAGTCGGTGATGATTTGCTCGAGCATGTATTTGGTATGGCCATACGGGTTTGTAATACCAACACCCACGCGGGAAGTTTCCGTCAGCGGTAGCTGCTCGGGCGTGCCATATACCGTAGCGGAGCTAGAAAACACTAGCTTATGAACACCGTGGTGCTCCATAGTTGTAAGTAACTGCAGGGTTGAGCCGAGGTTTGTGCGGTAGTAGTCGAGCGGGCGTTCGACTGATTCACCCACAGCCTTGAGCCCAGCAAAGTGAATGACGGCATCGATTGTATGCTGGGTAAAGATCTGCTCCAGCGCCGCTTCGTCGCGTACATCAGCCTGGTAAAAGGGGATCTTGCTGCCGGTGATGGCTTCTACCCGCGCTAGTGATTCTTGGCTGGCATTGATTAAATTATCCACCACGACAACCTGGTGGCTGTTTGCTAGTAGTTCTATAAGGGTGTGGCTGCCAATGTAGCCAGCACCGCCGGTAACTAAAATTGTGCTCATACCCCTAGTATACGTGGTTTGCTAAAAATTTGCTGTAGCTGGGCCCGGTGGTTTGGGCTTTGGCAGCTGGGCAAAAGGTGGTACCATGGGCGTATGAAGAGTAAGAAGAATGTCGTACAACGAGCCGGCTGGGCAATGCGCCGATGGGCAGGGTGGGCCTGGCTTGGGCAGGCTATACGGCGGCACTGGCTTGGCGCTGGCGTGGTGCTGGCGGGGGCGCTGCTGTTCTTTGCGCCCTTGCTGCCGCGCATTACTACCTATAGCCCTGGGGGTGACGCGATGTTTAACGCCTGGACGATCACCCGCATGCAGCAGTGCCTGGTGGGCCAGAATTGCCACGATATTACCGATGGCAATATTTTTTACGGCCACCAGCATACCCTGGTGTGGTCCGAAGCGCAGGTCTCGACCGCCGTGCTGTTTCTTCCCTTGCGGCTAGTGACAGATAACCCAGTGGCAATTAATAACATTGCCACAATTAGCATGACCTTTCTGCTTGGGCTGAGTATGTATCTGCTAGCGATGCATCTGAGCGGCGGCCGGCGCTTGATTGCTATTATGTGTGGGCTAATCTTTGCATTCGCGCCCTTCCGAATGTCGGCCATATGGCATTTGCAAAACCTTAGTATATTTGCCATGCCGCTGGCGGTGCTTGCTATCCTCAAATACCAGGCAGCGGCTAGTAAACGGGCTGCGCGCTGGTGGCTGGCGGCGCTCTTTGTGGTGCTGCTGTACCAGTGCTATGCCTCGTGGTACCAAATGGCCTTTACTATGCTAGCGGTGGTAACGCTGGTAGCTGGCCTACGCCTAGCGCGGCAGGTCAGCTGGCGCCAAACTGGTATGCTTGCGTTGGTTGTGGGCCTGGCATTTATTGCGGTGCTGCCACTGGCGAAAGTATATGTCGATAGTTCTAAGCAGAATAATTCTGGCTATAGCCTGACCGAAAAGACGCTGTATTCATCATCGCTCAAGGACTACGCTATCCCAAGTAGCGATACACTGACGGGTAAAGTGTTCTATAAACTGACCGGCCATAAGCCAAGCGAGCAAATGCATAATGGCTACAACCCAGATAGCCAGTCCTACCACGGGGCCACGCTGTGGCTGGCGGCGCTTATAGCCGTAGTGTTGTATATACGTTCTGCCCGGCGCGGTGGCACACGCACGCCACAATTTGTGCGCTCACGAGCGCTGGCCTATACCTTTGCCGCCATGGCGGTGGTGGGGGTTATTATATCCCTGGGGCCATTCCTTAAAATCAACGAAACCTATGTGTATATACTAAAATCTGCCCAGGTACCCTACACAGTGCCACTGCCATACCTACTAGTGGAACTACTGGCGCCGCAGCTATCGTTTATTCGTGCAATTGGCCGGGCTAGTGTGGTGCCGCTGATGGCCCTGTGCTGCTTGCTGGCGCTACTGCCGCATGTTATAGCGCGGGCGCAATCAGCCACGAGCCGCCGCTACCGAATGCTGGGCTGCGTGGGCCTTGTGCTGCTGCTGGCGGCGGATATCCTGCCTATCCATATGGTACCAATGCGCCCGAATATCGCCCAGGCAACCTATCAGATACCAGCAGTCTACCGCTATATTCGCACGCAGCCGCAGGTAGATAAACTGGTGATTATCGCCAGCCAGGACGTAAGCCCGGGCGAATCAAACTACGTGCGCGAGCAGATGCTGTGGGCTGGCTACCACGGCCGCTATATGTATAATGGCCATAGTGCTTTTATTCCACGTGATTACCAGGCGACTATGCGTAGCTACTACGATCTTTCGGGCGATGATTTTGCCAGCATGCGCAGCAAAGGCCTTGGCTATGTGCTGGTGGATAAAAAGGCTTCCACCGCGGCTACCAACCAGCGGGCAAGCCAGCTACCAGCCCTGTATGATGACGCCAGCCACCGCCTTATTGCCATTCCCCAGTAGGTTACCTGCAGCTATATAAAATACCACCCCTGTGTATGGAAGGGGTGGTATTTTGTGTTGCCACGGGGTGCGGGCTATTTGCTTTCGTGGTATTCCTTTTCCACGTTGACGTTCCAGATATTAGCCTTATCGGTGACGCCATTTTGGATATTTTTGACAGCTTCGATGGCTGTGAGCATAGAGTGGTCTTGGTTGTTGTAGCGGTGCTGACCATTGCGCCCAATTAGGAATAGGTTTTGGAAGCCATCCGTAAAGTTACGCACGGTATCAAACTCGTTGTAGGTACCAAAGTAGGCCGGGTAGGTTTTCTTAAGCTTAATAACTGTAGTATCAATCACATCGCTTGGGTCGAGGATGTCAATCTTAGCCAGCTCATCAATACCAAACTGGGCCATCTTTTTATCGCTGAGCTTCCAGACATCGTCCTTTTCGCTCACAACGTATTCCATGCCAACCCAGATGTTGTCTTCGTCCTTCACAAGGTACGGGCTCCAGTTATTAAAGATTTGCAAGCGGCAGACTTTTACATCCGGCTCCTGAATGTAGATCCAGTTATCTGGTACAATATTGCCCTTGGTTTTGCGGTTAGTTTGGTTCTCGATCTTCAGCTTTTTTGCCAGAATCCCCACGGTGATAAAGTCGCGGAAGGGCAGGCCCTTAGCCACGCGGCGTACATCACGCGGAATGCGGACGCCGTCGAAGGCTTCGATTAGCTCATTAACCGGCATGGTCGAGAAGAAGTAATCGCCCTTTACCTTGCTGGTGCGCTTGGTTTTGTAGTTATAGACATCGACAGCCTCGATTGTGCCATCGGCAGTGGCGTGAATTTTAGTAATAACTTGGTTTTTGTGCACCTGGCCACCCTTTTCTTCCACGCGCTTCGCAACAGTTTCCCACATATGGCCAGGGCCAAGCTTTGGGTAAAGGAAGGATTCAATCAGGCTGGTTTCGACATTCTTCTGGCTGATATCGGCCTTCTTCTTTGGCTTAATGGCATTCAGGAGCACCTTAGAAACACTTAGGCCTTTGACGCGCTGGGCGCCCCAGCTAGAATCGATTTCGCTTGGCGATACACCCCATAGCTTTTCGGTGTAGCTAGCAAAGAAGGTGTTGTAGAGCTCGCGGCCAAAGCGGTTAACATAAAAGCCCTCGAGGTTTGACTCATCAACTTTGTGGAATTTGGTAGCAATGTAGCCCATGCCAATTTTGGCAATCTTTTTAGCGCCGAGGTTTTTAATGGTGGCTTTGTTAAGGCTAATAGGGTAGTCGTAGAACTTGCGGCCATAGTAAATACGGCTTAGGCGGCTCCGTACCAGCATGACATCATCCGTTTTGGTGGGGTCGGGCCCTGGGCCACCTTGCAAGTCGGCTTCTTGGCCGCGGTATTTCATACGGAAGGTTTTCGATGCTGGGGTTTCTTCGATTGGTAGGATTTGGTTCCACCACTGCATCACAGTATCGGACTTCGAAAAGAAACGGTGCCCGCCGATATCGATACGGTTGCCTTTGTAGTTAACGGTTTTACTAATACCACCAATATCATCCGAAGCCTCAAACACAATTGGTGTGATGTTGGTTTTGGTGGCTAGCTCGTAGGCGGCAGTGAGGCCTGCCGGGCCGGCACCTATAATAATGGCAGTTTGCTTTTTGGCGCGGCCGGGCTTTTTGCGCTGAGCGCCTGCAGCCGCTGTGGTTGCTTTGGTTTTGGTCATACGTCTCCTTTATTATTTATGCGTTTTGTGGCCTTGGTACAAAAACTGCCGCCGGGCAAGAAAGTTCCAAAAGAACACAACCGCCACGGCGATACACTTTGCGACTGCCAGCGGCATACCAAACTGCTGGTGGCCCAGCCACAGAATTGCATTATTACCCAGCAGGCCAATCACACCGATGGTTGCAAAGACAGCAAAATTACCAGCTTGACTGGTAATCTTAGGGTCGGTAAACACACGGTTATGGCTCAAGGCGTAATTAGTAATCAGCCCGAGCAAAAAGGCAATTGTAGCGGCAACAAGGTAATTGACCTGCAGCCAATTGGCCAGCAGCATCAGGGTACCAAAGTCTACCACCAGTGCCAGTACCGAAACCGCACCGTAGCGCATCATATCTACAAACAGTCGGTTCATAATCTCCCTGCGTTAACTAATAACTTGGTATTTATTGTACAGGTGCCCGGCAGTGATGTAAAGCGAGCGAGTAGGGAGACATGACGCTCCGTGCGGCGCGCATAACAGCCACTACTTCAACCCACGAAAAGTGCTTGATTTAACATTCTTGCTATCAATTCCCTTATCTGTAAGGAGCTTCTTCATTGCCTTTACATCGTCAGGCTGTCCAGCTAAGAGATACTGAGCTCGATTGCCATATTTATTGATTGCCTGTGCAACGTGCTCTTGACTCAGGGAAAGACTGGCATTGGTTTCATAGGTGACATTAGCTGTTTTATTTGCTAATTCCGAGAGCTCTTTGTCAAAGACCGTTACTCCCTT
>JABCON020000004.1 GCA_013333595.2 Candidatus Saccharimonadota bacterium | reverse complement strand
CCGATTCGTCGGCCTAAGGTGGGGGGCATGATTGGGGTTAAGTCGTAACAAGGTATCCGTACCGGAAGGTGCGGATGGATTACCTCCTTTCTAGGGAGTTACGATGCCTACCAAGCGAGCAATCCTTGGTAGAGCTAGGTCGGTCTTGTTATTGTGCTGAGCTTACACAATAAATTAGCTGGTATACCAGCCAAGACGAAGTTCACTACTTGTAACTGCTTGATGATTTGCACAACTAGATTGTTAATACAGACTACCTCTTGTCGATTTCGGCAAGGGGTATTTTGCTTACGCCACGTGGGCAGGTAAAAACCCCTGGTTTCATACAGAAAGCAGGGGCGAGAGTGAATCGTGGATGGGTTACCGCAGACCGCCGCCAAAGAGTGAACGGGCGATAAAGCTCAGGATAAATGGTACGATATTAAGGGAAGCTAGGAACCCAATACAGACACCAATCAGGCCATAGAGCTTGTAGCGCTCGTAGTCACCAAAGCCAGCACCAAAGTTATCTGCCACCCAGCGGTGGAAGCGAATGAAGAGCGCGGCTGCGGCAATGAGCAGGATGCCTCCGATAAACCATCCCCAGTCAAAATGATATTGCATAGTACCTATTATACTCTTGTACTCAGTAAAAATCTATGCTAATATTGTATATGTTCGCGAGCGTGGTAACCCATATAAGGGGCGCTCAGTGCGGGCACGTACGTTGTAGATGGGGCGTTAGCTCAGTTGGCTAGAGCACCTGCTTTGCAAGCAGGGGGTCCGGGGTTCGAGTCCCCGACGCTCCACCATATATGGGGTGAACCAGGCTTCGGTCTGGGGCACTCCACCAAGCATATGGGCGATTAGCTCAGCTGGTTAGAGCGCGTCACTGATAATGACGAGGTCGGAGGTTCAAGTCCCTCATCGCCCACCATATATTGTATTGCTATGAATAAGACGGCAGGTCCGTCTTTTTTGGTTATTTTGATGTATTTTGAGGTAGGGCCGGGCGTGATTTGTCTGTGGCGTAGGGAGGGAGTATACTAGGGCTATGAAATTCGGGCGTTGTATCGTTGGCATCGGGTACCGGTGGGTGGTAAAGCCGGTGCTGTTTTGTATCAGTCCTGACCACGTGCACCAGCATATGGTCCAGTTTGTGTGCCTTGTGCAACGCTGTGGCGTGGTGCGTTGGCTGGCCCGTACGACCGTTGCCGCCCAGCCACCAGGCGCCGCGCGCCAGTTTGGCAACCTAACACTGCCAAATCCCGTTGGGATTGCGGCCGGCTTTGATAAAAATGCCCAAACCACCCCGCTCCTTGCGGCACTGGGCTGTGGCTTTGTGACGATTGGCTCGGTGACGCTGCGGCCGCGCCCTGGCAACCCCCGGCCGTGGTTTTACCGGTTGCCCCGCACAAAAAGCCTGGTGGTGAACGCTGGTCTTGCCAATGATGGTGTCGAGGCGGCTATTGCTAACCTGCGCCGCACCGAGCGGCAGCGGGGTAGTATGCCGGTGATCGCCTCGGTTGCGCTGGTGGCCTCCCAGGCTGATCAAACCCCAGCCGCTATGGTTGATGAGGCGCTGCAGTGCGCCGATAGGTTGGTAGCCAGTGGTCAAGTGGCGGCGCTGGAGTTTAATATTTCCTGCCCGAATGTTTGCGACGACCAGCTATTTAGCCAGCCGGCCCAGTTCCAGCTCCTGGCGCAGGCGATTACTGCTCGTGGCTATAGCCTGCCAGTGACGATTAAAATGCCCCTAACGCACAGCGACACTCAGTTTGATGACCTACTTGCGATTGCTAGCCAGCACGCGATTGATGGGCTGACGATTGCCAACCTCGAAAAGGACCGCCAGCGCGTGCACCTTCATGACGAGCTGCCACCGCGTGTGCCCGGGGGGTTGAGCGGGGCAGTGACCCACCAGCGCTCAAACCAGCTGATTACCCGCGCCCGCAGATTGTATGGCCAGCGCTTCTTTATCATTGGCGTGGGTGGTATTTTTAGCCCGGCCGATGCCCGCGCTAAGCTGGCAGCCGGTGCCGATGCGGTAGCGCTTATCACGGGGATGATGTTCACTGGCCCGCAGCTGATGGCTAGTATCGTGGCCGATATACCGCCAACGACCCCTGTTACGCCTACCGAATCACACCCCCAGTCACCCCGCCATATAAAAAGCCAAAAAAAGTCATAAAAAGGGCTTGCAAATTATAAATAAAGGCTCTATAATCAATTAACAGTTAAGCGAATGTTCGAACGGGAACCTCTGGCGGTGTGGTAACACAAACGTACAGCTTATTACCTAGGTGGTAAATAACTGTACAGTAATTAGCAAAAAGGGCTTTACATGCAGCAGTGCGTGTGGTAGTATGAATAAGCCCGTTAAGGTCACATTACAGAATACGCTAGGGTGTTTTGAGATGTGCTCTTAACAGAGTACGATCGTTAACAATTTGATGAAGAAATATGAGTTTTTACAATTGACGGCATGTAGTTGTATATAGCAATTACTAGTTAAGTCAATGCATAAAAAGGTACTCAAGGGCACACAATGGATGCCTAGACGTATATTACCGATGAAGGACGTGGAAGGCTGCGATAAGCCTCGGGGAGCTGTCAACAAGCTTTGATCCGGGGATTTCCGAATGGGGAAACCCAGCACGAGTCATGTCGTGTTACGCTTGTCTGAATACATAGGACATGAGGCGGGAACCATCTGAACTGAAACATCTTAGTAGGATGAGGAAAAGAAAGTAAATAACGATTGCGAAAGTAGTGG
>JABCON020000003.1 GCA_013333595.2 Candidatus Saccharimonadota bacterium | reverse complement strand
TTTTGTAGTGGCTTCCACTAAAAGTTTTTGTATATGATAGTGCAGACAGTATCATTAATGCAGGAATTATTACTAATATCGGGAGTTTCCTCTTTACCTCTGAGGAATATATAAATTTAGGTGTAGGTTCAAGAAACCCCACGATTTCAAGAAACCCCACAATGAACATTTACTCAAAAAAGATTAGTCAAAAGGCTGATCTTGTTTTTTATGTTGTAGTATAATATTATAGTTTTAAGAACTTAAAATTATGGAAGTAAAGGAGACACGACGATGGTATCAACTCAACGTCAGCCTCAGCAAACATCTACATCTGTAGGCACGGCAACGCCAGAGCAGTATGGTATAGAGGCCTTTAAAGGGTGCATGCCGATTTTTGAAACCTTAAAGGACGAGCAGCGCCTGAAGATTCTAGTACAGCTGATTAAGCATGGCTCGATGTCGGTCGGGCAATTGATTGATGAATCGGAGCTATCGCCGCCGGCGGTATCACACCACTTAAAGCTGCTTTTGCAAGTGCACATTGTGTCGTACAAAAAGCAGGGTACCAAGCGTATCTACAAGCCAGAACTGACCCGCGCAGCCGCTGAACTACAGCGCTTGGTCGATGCCATGACGGAAGGCCAAGCCTGTGTTGATGCAATGCATGCGCAGCGTATGAAGGAGGAAAATAATGGGTAAAGGTCTGCACAAACTGGGGGAGTATATTTTTAGCCGACCATGGCGATTTATTGCCCTATGGGTGGTTGTTCTTGGTATTGCTGGTGGCGTGGGAGCTAGCCTAAGCCGACCAATGAGTGAGGCAATCACCATCCCTGGTACTCAGGCGCAAACCACGCTTGATAGGTTGCGGCAGCTCTTCCCAGATGCCGGTGCCGGCACGGGCCGCGTTGTGTTTGAAGTGGCTGAAGGTAGCTCGATTGAGCAGCATAAGACAATCGTGGAATCCACACTGAAAGATATTGAAAACGTAGATGGTGTAAAACGGGTGATAAGTCCATTTGAATACCGTGATGCTATCAGCAAAGATGGCCGGATTGCATATGCCCAGGTGCAGCTTGAGCACCAGGCTGGCCAGATTGACGACACGACACTGAGCCGGGTGCAGCAGGCTGTAGGCACTGCCCAAAAGGATGGCTTACGTGCGCACATAGCAGGTGATCTGATAAATAATGCACCGGGCGAGATCCTGGGTATTGGCGAGGTTATTGGGGTGCTGATTGCCCTGATGGTGCTGATCGTGACGCTTGGTTCGCTGGTGGCAGCTGGACTGCCAATTATCGTGGCAATTGCTGCGGTAGCCGTGAGTATGGGTGTGCTACTAGCAGCAGGGCATTGGCTCGAGATTAGTTCAACATCGCCCGTTATGGCTGTGATGTTAGGCTTGGCTGTGGGGATTGATTACTCGCTGTTTATTGTGAGCAAATACCGTAGTTTGCGCCTAGGCGGTATACCGGCCCAGGCTGCGATTGGCCGAGCAACAGGTACGGCTGGTAATGCAGTGGTGTTTGCTGCCACGACAGTGGTTATTGCCCTGGCGGCGCTGAGTGTGGTAGGTATTCCTTTCATGACAATTATGGGGCTGGCGGGTGCTGGCACGGTAGCAATGGCGGCTGTGGTTGCAGTCACCTTACTGCCCGCACTGCTGGGTCTTGCTGGTGATACAATATTCAGTAAAAAGACGCGCCGCCAGCTCGCCCAGGCCGGTGCGCACAAGGGTGCACACATAAGCCAGCCTGGTAGTGCACATAGGCCAAGCCGCATCTTTGGTGAGCGTTGGGCGCGCTTTGTCGTGGCGCATCCTTGGCGAGTGATCATCGGTAGTATTGTGGTAGTGGCGGCAATTGCTTGGCCAGTGGCGCAGATTCAGCTTGGTATCCCGACAGATCAATACGCCGCACCAACCTCAAGCCAGCGCCAGGCTTATGATGCCATAACGCGTGGTTTTGGTGAAGGCTATAATGCACCCCTGGCCGTGGTGGTCGAGAATCTACCAAAGGTGGATGATGCTGCAAAAAATGCTGTCCGCCAGAAGCTACGCCCCCAGTTTGACGCACGTGTTGCCGCTGAGCGCCAGGCGACCGAAAAGGCTTTCGCTGCTAAGCTAGCTGCTGCTACAACGCCGGCCGAAATGCTCACGCTACAGCAAGAGGTGCAGCAAGCCCAAGCTCAGGCACCACACAAACTTGCCCAGGCCGAGCAGCAGTTTGAGCAGACTGTGGAGCGCTACGCTAAGCTGTATTATCTTAACCAAACTGGTGAACGCTTAGCAGCACACAATAAATCTATTACCAAGGTCGTGCCAGCGATGGTCAATGATGATACAAGTGCGGGCGTATTGCAGGTTATCCCTAAGGGTTCCCCGACCAGCCAGAGCACCAAAGATCTGATTGCGTGGCTACGTAGTGGTGATGCCACGGCTGCCACCCAGCAGCATGGTACCAGGCTTGCGGTAACGGGTTCTACGGCAATCGAGGTAGATATTAACCAAAAGCTTGCCCAAGCACTCCCAGTGTATTTGGTCGTTGTGGTTGGGCTTTCGCTGGTGATTCTGATGGTTGCCTTTCGATCGATCTTGGTACCGCTGAAAGCGACGCTTGGCTTCTTGCTATCGGTTGGGGCCATGTTTGGTGCGATTGTGATGGCCTTCCAGTGGGGGTGGTTCGGTATTACGGATGCCCCGGCACCGATCGTGAGTTTTATCCCTATCATTGGTATTGGCATTCTGTTTGGCCTGGCTATGGACTATGAGTTCTTCTTGGTGTCCAATATGCACGAAGCCTATGCGCATAGCAAAACGCCAGATGCAAAGCAGGCAGTGCACCATGGCTTTGTCGCTGGCGCCAAGGTTGTGACGGCTGCTACCATTATTATGGTGGCTGTGTTTGCCGGGTTTGTGAGCAACCATAATGTTACCATTCAGGCAATTGGCTTTGGTTTGGCGGTGGGGATTTTGGTGGATGCCTTTATCGTCCGTATGGCGCTCGTACCAGCTGTAATGGCGGTGCTTGGTAAGCACGCCTGGTGGTTGCCACGCTGGCTGGATAACGTACTGCCGCATGTTTCGATTGAAGGTGAGGAAGAGTAAGTGCATATCCAACGCATCGTGCTACCAGTTGCCAATAGCTATATGCTCAGCCACAAGAATGGGTACGTGCTGGTTGATACGGGTAAGCCTGGCGATATGCCCCGGCTTGCCCGCGCGCTGGCCAGTGCTGGTGCATCGTTTACGGACGTGACGCATATTATTCATACTCATGGTCACAGCGACCACTGCGGCAGTACGGCTGAAATTATCGCAGCATATCCGCACATTCAAACGGTTATTCATACAGGTGATGCCCATATGTGCACCAATGGTGTCAGTGACCCGGTGCACAATACACGGCTGTTTTCTCGCCTGCTGCGACTAGCAATTAACCCGAGCTTCCCTCGGTTTACAAACGATAGTGTTATGCAGGGCGAGCGCAGCAACCTTCTACGCCAGCTCGGCATTGCTGCGGATATTATCCACACGCCAGGGCATACACCGGGTAGTATAAGCATTGTGGCGGATGACGGCCAGGCAATAATTGGTGACGTATTGATGGGTGGAATACTGGGCGGTAAGCTCCTGGCGCAGCGGCCAGCCTACCACTACTACGTAACGAATATGGATGAGCTACGTGTATCCATTACGAGACTGTTAGAGACAAATAGCCATACCTTTTACGTTGGCCATGGTGGGCCGCTCAGTCGCCATAGCGTCGCAGCTTGGTTTGGCAGGCGCTAAGCGGCTGCATTTGCTATACTAGAGGGATGAACGCCGCCCTCCACGCCAAGCTCGCAACACTGCCCCGCAGCCCGGGGGTGTACTTTCATAAGTCGGCCAGTGGGGAGGTGATTTATGTGGGCAAAGCGGCGGTGCTGCGCAACCGGGTACGGCAGTATTTTCAGGATTCGCGCGGGCGGGATAACAAGACTATGGCGCTGGTAGCGGAGATTCACGATACGGATTGGATCGAGACCGAGAGTGAGGTGGACGCCCTCTTTCTAGAAAGCGAGATGATCAAGCGCTACATGCCGCGCTACAATGTGCTGCTGCGTGATGATAAATCACAAACCTTCGTGCGGATCGATATGAAGAGCCAGTGGCCAGTGGTGAGCTTGACGCGCAACCCAACAGATGATGGCGCCGACTATTACGGCCCCTTCTACAACGGCTTTGCGCTCAAAAAAGCCCTGCGCCACCTGCGGCCAATCTTCCCGTACCTGACGCGTGAGCGCCGGCCTGGGCAATCAAAGCTGGACGAAGATTTAGGCCTGAGCCCCAAAATCAGCGACGGCCCGCAGGTCTATAAAGCCAACCTGCGCACGCTGATAAGCTACATCAAAGGCAACCGCAAAGCCATCGCTGCCGAGCTGGAGCGCGATATGAAAACGGCCGCGGGGCTACACGAATTTGAACGGGCCGCCCAGCTGCGCAACAAGCTGCGCGCTATGCAGGAGCTGCAGCGCCGGGTGATGTTTGGCGATAAGGAATTTTTGGCTATTAGCAAGGACCGGGCCCTGGCGGATCTTGCCACGCTGCTGGGGTTAGCCGGCGAACCAACCCGCATTGAAGGCTACGATATCAGCCACATGAGCGGCCGCCAAGTGGTGGCGAGCATGGTGGTGTTTCGCAATGGCGTCAGTGACCGGGCCGAGTACCGTAAGTTTAAAGTCAGTGAAAAAAACGACGACACTGGTAATATGCACGACGTCATCTTTCGCCGCCTCAGTGAGCGCCATATCAAGAGCTGGGGCACGCCGAGCCTGCTCCTGATTGACGGTGGCAAAGGCCAGCTGGCGGCAGCAATTGCGGCTCGTGACGCGCGCGGGGTACATGTGCCGATCATCAGCATTGCCAAGCGCGAGGAAGAGATCCTGGTACACAAGACTGGCTCACAGGTGGGACTGGCGTATATTCACCAGCTGCAGACGGAGCGCCCGAGTGGTATTACCGTCTACGAGGATGGCGACGTCTATGTGATTAATCTCCACCCAGGGCAGCGCAACGCCGGTGCGCACTCCAAGAATTTGCGAGGTAGTGCCGCGGTGTATGAGCCAGAGGTGCCCCACACTGCCTCTGCCGTGCATGAACAGCCAACTAGCAGTACCAGCCAGGTAGCCACTCCGCCGCTTGCAGCTAGTGACATTACCAAGCTCTTCCAGCGGATTCGTGACGAGTCGCACCGCTTTGCCGTGAGCTACCACACGGCGTTGCAGCGCAAAGCCGGCGTAAAAAGCGCGCTCGATAGCATCCCTGGCGTTGGCCCCAAAACGAAGCAAAAACTGCTGCGGCAGTTTGGCAGTGTGCGCGGTATCATGCGCGCCAGCCAGGCAGAGCTAGCGGCAGTGGTGGGGGAGGCGCGCGCAGCGCAAATTCGGCAGGGGCTGCCTAGTTATCCATCACCTGTAGCGGCCAAAAAAGGGCAATGTAAATAAGAAGAATCACACCAATAATCATCATGGATGTGATAAAGTGTCTATCCATCCACCGTAGTATAGCTAGAATAGTTCTACGCAATTGCTGCATTGGCGATAACAACAGGCCCTGGGTGCCGGGAAGTCCGTCTATTTTGATCGTATATATTTTCGGCCTTTTCAGATTCATCTAGTTTTTCATTTACATATTTATTGATTGCACAAACTTTTTGGAGCATTTGTGCAATCTCTTCAAGACTTATATTTGGGGCATCTTTCTGAGCTTCTATATAACTGGCTACTATGAAGCGCTATACGCTTCTGCTCCCATGCGCTGGGCAGCTGATGCGTGCTGTGCTTGTTGCTCTTTCCCTGACGGTATCTCTACCACATCTGTGTTATTAGGCCTCTTGCGTTCCATAATAGTGTATATTATGACGCAATATAGTGTATGAGTCAATAG
Organism: Candidatus Saccharimonadota bacterium; assembly: GCA_013333595.2. Taxonomy (GTDB): domain Bacteria; phylum Patescibacteriota; class Saccharimonadia; order Saccharimonadales; family Saccharimonadaceae; genus SDRW01. Next base: position 6,856 of record JABCON020000003.1, on the reverse strand, counting down.
AAAATCAAACGCCTGGTACTGAGCCTTTACTATTTACCATCAATCCTAGTGAGCATTATGAACCTATATGCTACGTCTTGCACGCTACGTGCAGTCAGCAAGCCAAACCCAGCACCCAGTAGCCCAACCCCAAACCCAGAGCCTGGCAGATACCACAGCAGTGCCTCTAGCTTTGTGTTGCTGCTAATGTATAGCTGGGTCATGACGACAACAAGCCAAAACCAGCACCGAAAAAGCAAACCCCCATTAGTTTAATAATAATTAAGCCAAGTACGTGAATCTTCATATGGAATAATCATATCATACTGTAGCCAAAAATCAAATAACCGCCCTATACTAATCCCAAGGTAGATAACGCTTAGTGTGAAGAGATCACTTGTACCAATACGAATGATGATAGTAAAGAAAACACCACTTGGGTGAGTACCGCAAGTGGTGTGCATGATAATGCGTGTTTAAGTAAGGGAATCGTGGTGCTCCTTACTAATCTTGATATGAACAAAGTTATTCCGCTCATCGAACTGCGGCAGCAGCTCCGTTCGCGTAGCGATGCGAGTGAAGCTATCCAGACAGCCAGCGATGCTATAATATAAGGAATTATATATGCTCATCAATACAACAGAGAATGATATTTTCGACGATACATTAGCGCCCTTTTGGGACTACCTAGCCCCATCAGCACCGCTTATGCCAACAGACATACTGTTTGTGTTTGGTGGGCTTGATATCGCTGTTCCAAAGTATGCAGCCCAACTATTTAAATCAGGAGCGTATGGGCACATTATTGTGTCTGGAGCTGCCGGGCCACTTACAGCGGGAGTGTTTTCGCAGTCCGAAGCCCAGACGTTTGCTGATATTATGACCCAGCATGGGGTACCGAGCAGTAAAATTATTCTAGAAGAAAAAGCCACTAACACTGGTGAGAACGTCTGCTTTGGTATGGAGCGTCTTCAGGAAATGGGGATTACTATTGAATCGGCAACTCTCGTGTCGAAAAGCTTTTTGATGCGGCGTGCGCTCCTTACGTTTAAAAAGCAGTACCCACACATTACTACCATACCAGCCCCACCGCCCGGCCCGTCTAGTAGGTACCTTGATCGTCCAAAAATGGAGTTTGTAGAGCGGCTTATTACAGAAGTTGACCGGCTCATTGCCTACGAGCAGCAGGGCTTTACGGCGCATGCTGATATACCAAGTGGTGTTATAGAATGTGTGCAGGCGCTGCTGAAAAATGCTGAAATTAATTTTTAAAGCCGATATTGAACAATAATGGTAAGGTAAAACAAAACACCACCTGGGTAAGGACCGCACGTGGTGTATAATCATGCCTATGTATTTGTGGTGCGAGCGAGAGGACTTGAACCTCCACGAGCACAGTGCTCACTAGCCCCTCAAGCTAGCGCGTCTACCAATTCCGCCACGCCCGCGTACCCCTTACGCTAGTATAGTGCCCGGGGGCCATATAGTAGCAGCTACAATTGTACCGTAATGCAGGCGCTATGTAAATAGCTAGGCTAGGGTGTCCGGTATACGTCGGCAGTTTTGATCATCCAGCCTGCGACGTTATTGTAACGATCCTGGGCTGCAACGTAATGTTCACCAGGCTGAACGGCCGTTGTGCCCTTCGTGCTGGCATATACTGCAGCCGATTGATATAAGCCAATTGCCGGTGCGTCCTTATACCACTGGCGCAAAAAGCTCTGGTACTTGGCATTACGTAGATTGCCATCACTGCGGGCACGTGCACTGGCGAGTGCATCGCTGGCGACACCGTTGCTATAGTTAGTAAAGTTAAGCCCGCGCGCAACTGCCTGGGATGAGTGCCAGTAGGCGTAGACATCGGGGTCGGCGCCGATGGTTAGCTCGTGAATGAGCACATCGTAGTCACGCGGCTGTAGCACAGAACTAGCCATACTTTGGGTGGGGTCATTGGGGTCAACGGTACGGACGACTGCCTGCACACCTAGGGCTGCCCACTGCTTGCGCAAGTTGGCGGCTACCTTTTCGTAATCCGTGCTTTTAAGGAGTACGACGCGTAGCTGTAAGGGGCGCTGATTCTTCATGCGCACGCCGCCGCGTCGTTCGGAGTAGCCGGCTTCATCCAGCAGTTTATTGGCTTCCTGCACATTATAGCTTGGTTTATTGATATCACCGGTTGGTACTTGGCCGCGTACAAAAGGAGTATCGATGGGCTGCAGCCCGGTCGCAACGGCATTGCGTGCCGCAGCAACATTGGTGCCCCGCTGCAACGCTTGGCGTACTTTGGCGTGCTGCAAGGCATCGCCGGTGGTATTAAACAGGGCATAAATGCCAGCATTGGTTGTGTTCTTTATGATGTTAAATGAGCCAGTTTTATCAAGCTCGGCAGCTTTGCTAAGGGGTAGCCCGCTTGCAGCATTAATTTCGCGTGTAGCTAAGGCTTCTGCCAGCCGGTTAGCATCCCGGTAGGCATGGAGCTGGAAACGTTCAAGCTTTGGCGCTCCACGGTAATAGTGGCTATTGCGTACTAGGTGAGCAACGCGGTGGCGCTGGCCATCGCTGCCAGGTACTGTTTGTATGTAGCGCAGGGCAAATGGCCCACTGGTGGTTGGGTGCTGGCTAAAGTCGTGCTCACGGTATACATTAGGGGCGACGTCTTGCAAGATGTGTTTTGGCAGGATAGCAAAGGTGAGTGCGTGTGGGAATGGGGCATAGGCTGCCGGTAGCGTAAAATCAATTGTGGTAGCGTCGACCTTGGTGGCGGTTACGTCGCGCCAGCTAGCATAGAGCGGTGAGCCAACAGCGGGCCGTTTAATGGCGTTGATTGTAAAGATAATATCATCGGCCGTTAGTTTTTGGCCATCACTCCACTGAGCATCAGTACGGATGCTCACACGGTAGCGTTTGCCATCGTTCTGTAGTTTATAGCCAGTTGCAATATCGGACTGTAGGGCGCCGGTGCTATCGTAGGTAAAGAGACTAGAAAACAGCAGGCGAGTCAGGGATTGTTCTGCACCACTACTGGTATAGAGCGGGTTGAGCGACTCAATCCTGCCCACAACACCTTCTGCGTAGGTGCCACCTGGTACTGCTGCTCGGGTAGAATACGTGCCACGTAGTACAAAAAACTGCGCCACGACAATAATAATTAAAATACCAACGCCAATCAGCCACAGCGCCATATGGTGGCGCACTTGCTTTGTGTTATGCCAACGGCCGAATAGAAAGGTATTGGCGTGCTGCGCCGTTCTCTGTTCGGCTTGGCGGGCACGAGCAATAATCTCGCTCGTTTTGCGAATATACTGGAACCGTTGCCAATTGCCGTCTGGCTGCGCCATATAGTGTTACGCCCCAAGGTTTGGTAGCAGCAAGCTTGCAATGATTGACATGACAAAAATAACTGCCATCACGATGGTAAATTCAAATAGGCTTTTATCAATGCCACGGCGAGTTGTGTAGAGCTCACCCGAGGCACCGAACCCAGCACCCAGGCTTGCACCACGCTGCTGCAATAGAATTGCTATAATCATCAGCACAGCTGAACCCATCGTAATATACTGTAAAATCGCTCCCATGTTATGCGTCTCCTCTCTTTTGTATGCGGCGTAGCTCGCGCATACTGCTTACTATATAGTTTATCAGACTTAGTAGCATACCGGCAAAAATTGCGTTAATAAATGTCATGCTCAGGCCTGGTGTGAGCTTAATGGCAAGCCATACCATAGCCCCGTTAACGACGAATATAAACAGCCCAAGTGTTAGCAGAATAGCTGGCAGGGATAGAATCACAAGAATTGGCCGAATAATACTATTCAGAACCGAAAACACCAGCCCAGCCAAAAGGAATATACCCATATGGCCATCAATCTGCTCTGCAGGAACACCGCTGCCCAGCAGACGCACTGCCACCCATAGGCCAAACGAATTACTCAACCAGCGGATAATAAACACAATAAACTGCTCTTTCATGCTCGTATTAGTATAGCATAACCCGGGCAGATTCTGCGCTACTTGACGGTGCTTATTTGTTATATATAGCGTTTTGTTATATAATAAATTTTGTACGTTAGAAATGATAAAGAAAGAGGTTGCTATGGAACGGGCAAAACGCTACGCAGAACAAGAGACGATTGATTTTTCGCACCCTGATAGTGAGTATTTGCTGGACTTTCAGAATGTAGTTGGTGTATTGCCAGAGGACGAGCAGCAGCCTGAATGGGGCCAGCCTAGCGAGACTGGCATTGTGATGAACACAAGCCCCAGCCCAACAGAAGACTATTGGCGGGAGCAGGACTTTTAGCGCCTAGCCTACTGGCGTATTTGGCTGCCTGGCAGCACGGGCTTGTGAGTAGGGCATAAGGCTTGGGAACTTGATAATTATTGCATATGATGGGCATGTATCCTATAATGAGCCCATGAAAAAGTTCAAAAGTATTCTCCATAAAGATTTAGTTGATATAACCATAGCTAACACGCTGCGCAGTTTTGGTGGTGCCTTGGTCGAAGTTTTTGTACCGCTTCTGCTGCTTAAGCACGGCTTGTCACTGCTTGGTGTGAGCCTATTTTATGTCGTCTATGCTGTTGTTAAGCTGGTTATTAACTACCCATCCATGCGTTTTACGAACCGGTTTGGGGCGCGCCCAAGTTTAATTATCGGCCGTGCTGCTTATATTGTGTACCTGCTCTGTTTGGCAGCTATTGTGCAAACTGGCCGTAGCGAGCTGGCCTGGGTGATGGCCGTTGCTATGGCCTTTACGAACGCCTTCCAGTGGAACGCCGAGCATGCGTTTGTTTCGCGGGCGATTAATATGGAGCGTAAGGGTAAAGATATTGCCCGCATTGAATCCATTACCATGATGGCGTGCAGTATTGCACCGGCTGTTGCAGCGGGCATCGCTATGGTGCTAGGTACCAGTTGGCCGCTATATGTGGCAGTTGCGTGTATCGTTGGGAGTATTTTTTGGCTGCGCAAGCTGGACAACACGGCTGGTGGGCACAAGCAGCAGCAAAATATTGGCTATAGCTTGCGCCACGCCCCTAAGCGAGATTTGCTAGCTAACTTTGCCTTTAATATCCACACAGCGATTGGCAACCTGGTCTATCCTATCTATATGGCACTGGTGCTATCGAATATTCAATCAATTGGTACGGTGGCGACGATTGGTAGTGTGGGTGCGGCAGTCTTTTTGATGTTTATCGGTAACCGTAATGATAGTGTTGGCACCGCTAAGGTCCTACGCGAAGGCTCGCTGGCCACGTTTGGCGCGCATCTCCTGCGCCTAGTGCCGGCATCAACTGCTAGCGTGGCTGTGATTAATATTGTGTGGCTGCTGGCCCTACGATACCAGCAGAACCCATGGACGAGTACATACTACGCCCACACACGCAAGCAGGGGATGAGCTATATTCTATCTATGGAAATTGCCTGTGATATTGCCTACGTGGCGCTGTTCATTGCGGTGTTTGCCATTCTAGCACTGTGTGGCTACCAGCTTGGCTTTGCAATTATCTTTATCCTTGCCGCTGTGGTATCGCTGCTTTGTATATGCATTACTCCTGCGGATGAGCCGAAGGCTAACCCTAAAGCTGCCTAGGATAAAAACCACGAGCTTTTTACTTGGTACTGCCACTGTGCTACCATAAATACACGGTAGTAGCCATTGCCGTGGCTAGTACCATGTCCTTATTCATCTTCCTTTAGAAAGGAGGTGCTCATCATGAGCACCAACAATAACGACCTATTCGACAAGGCGCGCTACTGGGCGTCATGCAAGTTTCTGCGTGCACCCCTTGGGGCGTACGCCGTGGTGTGGGCAGCGCTTGTGCTCCTGGCTCTGGTCATTGACCAGGTCATCGACTTCACTACCATCCTAGGGGCCTTCTTGCTTGCCTTTATGGGCATTCAGATAGGCTACAGGGTTGTGTACCTGCGTATGATTCGGGGCGATAAAAACGCCCTGAAGTACCAGGGGTACTTCGAGCGGCCCTATGAACCGGAGTGGCGTACTGCTCGTACTGAGCAACTGCGCCAGCGTTACCAACACCCTGGTGACAACGACACGCCGCTCCCAGAACCGGCGGATGACCCGCCGGTCCAGAGTCAATAAGTCGATCTAACCCCCGCACGCCACTGCGGGGGTTTACCATTGCAAGCAATAGGTTCATACTAGTATATAAGGAGATACCTATGTTACGACCGCCAGCCCACCCAGTACCATGCCACAGTTGTGGTTTTGAGCTATACCACCCCGTAGCAGAGTCAGCCACGACGCGCTTAGGGTTGTATGATGATGCCCGTTTCCCGGGCCGGTGCATCCTTATGCTGCAGGCGCACTATATCTCGCTCGAGCAGGTGCCGCCAGCGGTTATGCAAGCATTTGGGCAGGATATCCAGCGCGCTATGTGGGCCATTCGTGTAGCAACAGGTGCTGCCCGGGTTAATGTAGCGATACTAGGTAACCGCGACCCCCATGTACACGCACATTTGATTCCACGCTGGCCTAACCGCGAGGCCAAGCCAGACTGCTCGCCATGGGATGATCCACGCCCGAAGGCAGCGCTGCCACCAGAAGCCATCGAGCGCTTGGTGCGGGCTCTTGGTGCTGTGCTCCGCATGTCGTAAGCCTAAGCTTGGCTTGGTATATATAGATATATCATGAGGAGAGGACCAAAAACCCCACCTGCGTATAACAGGTGGGGTTAAACATACTACATAATGGTGGGCGCTGAGGGACTCGAACCCCCGACCCTCTCGGTGTAAACGAGATGCTCTAGCCAACTGAGCTAAGCGCCCATAGTGTAGTAATCAAGCCAAGTTGATTACGTTGATAGATTATAGCGGGTTTAGCCAAAAAAGACAAGTGCATTAGGCCGGGAT
>JABCON020000002.1 GCA_013333595.2 Candidatus Saccharimonadota bacterium | reverse complement strand
TTACCGCATGGGGTTTGTGGTGGAGGAGTCGCGCGAGATCGATGATCAGTTCCATATGTTCGAGAGCCTCAACTTCCCCAAAGGCCACCCCGCCCGCGATGATTACGACACCTTCATGACTGTCGAGACAGACACGCAGGGCGACCGCTTAATTGCGCCGGCACACACCAGCACCATGCAAAATCGCGTCCTGACCACCTATCGCCACAAGCTGGACGCAGGCGAGGCTATTGCGGCCATCGTGCCTGATCGCGTCTTCCGTAACGAAGACCTGGATGCTCGGCACGAGCACACCTTCTACCAAGTGGAGGGCGTCTATGTGGCGAGGGGGGTCAACGTTGGTAACTTGATTGCGACCTTGCAGGAATTTTTGCAAAGCTACTACGGCAAGCAGCTCGATGTGCGGGTCAACCCCTTCTACTTTCCCTTCACCGAGCCAAGTTTTGAGTTTGCCCTCAGCTGCCCCTTCTGCGAAGGCAAAGACCCAGGCTGCAAGGTGTGTAGTGGCGAAGGCTGGGTGGAGCTGATTGGCTGTGGCTTGATCCACCCCAATGTACTACAGGCAGCCAACATCGACCCCGACACCTACACCGGCTTTGCCTTTGGCTGCGGCATTGACCGCCTGGTGATGATGAAATACGGCATCGAGGACGTGCGGCATTTCGAGAGCGGCAAGCTAGACTTTTTGCGGCAGTTTGCGTAATGCCGCGGCGCACCATGGTAGCCGAACAAGCCAGCGCTTTTATACGGGCGAGGACGGCACAAGGTAATGAACCGAGCTTAAGCGAGATAGCGAAGCACTGCGGTTATAGTAAGTATTATGTGTCGCGTGTTTTTAAAGATGCCATGGGATGCACGATTCGCCAATACCAGGAGGCCGTAAAGGTCGAGCATAGCACAGCGTGGTTGTTGGCGGCTCGTTCGGTTACGCACAGTGCAGTCGAGGCTGGGTATAGTAGCCTCGGGAGCTTTGCCACGACCTTTCAGCGCCATACAGGGGTGCGCCCTTCCCAGTATAAAGCTCAATCGGACCAAGCTAGACGGGTATTAAAAGAAGTGGCCGAGCCTGGGCAGCAGGTGTATGTGCAGCGCACCGTTACCCATTGCAATACGCTGCATAATCAGCTAGATGTGCAGGTGATCTACCCACCGGGCTACCGGCCGCATATTAGTTGTGTTGGTCTATTCGCAACTGGTGTACCAAAGGGAGTCCCAATTATAGGTGCGGCGCTTGTGCGTAAGACAAGCACGACGTTTACTAACATACCGCCTGGCACGTATTATGTATTAGCGTGCGAGCTACGTTTTGGGGTAAGTCCACGCACTGTGCTAAGGCAGAATTATCGCCAAAAGCATCCGCGCCCAATTACATTTACCGGCCATACCCAGGTTGCGCTTGAATTACGTATGCGCCTACCTGTTGCGAGTGACCCGCCAATCACTATGAACTTTCCGGTGTTGTTAATGCAGCTTATGCGCAGGAAATAGCAATTCAGCGGAAGCGTACAGCGGGTATGCTTGCTATACTCCTAGGGTAAGGCTTTTATCACTCAGAAAGGAGTAACTATGTCTGATAACAAATTACATGTGTACCTTTACTTGCCTGGTACGGTTCGGCAGGCATTTACCTTGTATCAACAGGTTTTTGGTGTGCCGCTTGCGCCCTTTCCCGCTATGCCAAATACAAATATGATTACCTATGGTGATATGGGTATGACGGGTGGCGAGCAGGCTAGTTTGATTGCCTATGCAGCGCTTGATTTTGGCAATATGCTACTGATGGCAGGCGATAAACCGGGGCTTATGCAGCCGACAGAACCTGCCATGCGGCTGCATTATGCAGCGGATTCACGCCAGCACGCAGAGCAGCTATTTAATCAGCTTGCGCGTAGTGGGCAGATTGATATGCCGCTTGGTGAGCAGCCGTGGGGTTATAGCGGCCAGTGCACAGACCAGTTTGGTGTAGCATGGGAATTGAGCGTTAGGTAGTAGAGTCTATGATTTCATCTATGAATCATTCTACACAAGCACTCTTATACAATAACGCCTACGCAAATCTTGCGACTGTCTCTCCGGATGGCCAGCCGTGGAATACGCCAGTATTTTTTGCGTATGCAGATGGCGCAGTATATTGGTGGTCACCAATAGCTGCTCAGCACTCACAAAATATCGAACATAACCACCGTATATTTATGACAATTTACGACTCAACCGCCCCAGAAGGTCACGGCGTTGGCTTATACTGTCGTGGTGTTGCTCATCAAGTAGTAGATAGCGAGCTCACTGAAGCAATTGCCATCTATAACAGTAAAGCTCAGCAATTTCAGCTTACTCCTTCAGACTGCATGGGCGTAGCACCAACTCGTCTGTATACAATGCCCATCACCGAGGCTTGGACAAACAGTGAAGATTCGATCGATGGTTATTACATTGATATCCGTAAAAAAATATATTTGAGAGATTGAGCATTGGGTAGTAGCGCTGCTCAATAGTAAAATGCACTCGCTTGGTAGAGCGAGTGCGTGGCGTTAGATGGCGCTTCCTCCTTTTTTGCGGTGCTTGATTGCTGCCTGAGCCGCTGCTATAGCATGGCTACCACCATGCCGCGCGGCTTCTAGGCCAGCGGCGGCGTGATCACTAGCCCAGGCTGCAGCCCGGGCTAGTGGGCTCCGTAAGCGATTAATTTCGCTGAGGAGCTCATCACTTATATCTCCTTCAAACCGGAGACGTTTAAGTGATAGCCCGTATTCCTTCGCCCAGGCGACAATGGCCTGAGCTGCCAGGGGTTCTAGGCCTATAGCCAATGGGCCCGTCACAGTAGCGTAACTACCGTCGGCCCGGCGGTTATGCTCCACCGCCGTAAAGCGCGGGCTTACCTCCACCAATATGGTGAGGTAATCCTCAAAGACTATCTCGCAGAAATTCTGATTTTGCACGATAGTGATAGTTGTCATCTTCTTTGCCATGGTTGCCTCCTTTGGTAGGCGTTGTGCTCGTAGCGTGGCAGGCTACGAACAGAGCTCTAGCGGTTGCAAAGCTTGTAGCTAGTTATATCAATAATCATGAGTATAGTCAAAGGGTAGGGCCCTATGGAACTGCTGCAAACGAGCAGGCCTGTAGCGGATATCGCCACACTGATGGTATACTATAACCCAGTATGAAAGTCAGCCTTAATGTTATAAAACAACTTATTAACTTTGAATTGCCGCCGGTGGATGAGCTAGTGCAGCGTATTAATCAGCAGCTTGGTAGTGTAGAGCAGGTCGAGAACCTGGCCGAACGTTACCGCGGTGCGCGCGTGGTGCGGGTGGTGGAGTGCGCGAAGCACCCCAATGCCGACCGCCTGAGCGTGACCAAAATTGATGACGACATGGCAGTACCCGATGTGCCGCGCGATGAAAACGGCCTGGTGCAGGTGGTGTGCGGCGCGCCCAATGTGCAAGCTGGTATGTGGGCTGTGTGGCTGCCGCCTGCAAGCACGGTGCCAGCCAGTATTCTCGAGGGTGATCCCTTTACGCTCGATGCGCGCAAACTCCGCGGGGTGCTGAGCCAGGGTATGCTGGCTGCGGCTGACGAGCTGGCAATTGGTACCGACCACGAGGGGATTGTGGCGCTGACGCCGCGCGACCTACCAGCAGGTAAGGCCTTGCAGCCAGGGACTGACTTTGCCGCGCTGTTTGGCCTGGATGACTATGTACTTGATATCGAGAACAAGATGTTTACCCACCGGCCAGATTGCTTTGGCCAGCTGGGTGTGGCGCGCGAGATTGCCGGCATCCTCCATCAACCGTTTACCAGCCCTACGTGGTATAACCTGGAGCAGGTATTTGGCGATGGCGATAGTGTGCCGCTCGCGGTTTCGAACGATATCCCGCAGCTTGTGCCGCGCTTTATGGCGGTGGCGATCCGCGGCGTGCAGGTCACGCCCAGCCCATTTTGGCTGCAGTGCCAACTGGTGGCGATGGGCGCAAAGCCGATTAATAACATTGTGGATGCGACGAATTATGTGATGCTAATGACGGCCCAGCCAACCCATGCTTATGATTACGATACGCTCCAGGGCGGGCAGCTTGGCGCGCGTATGGCGCGGCAGGGCGAAACGCTGGCGCTACTGAATGGTAAGACAATTGAGCTGACACCAGATGATATTGTAATTGCCGACGGGCAGGGCCCGGTGGCCCTGGGCGGTATTATGGGTGGCAGCCGCACTGAGGTATCGGCCACGACCACCACGATTGTGCTGGAGTGCGCTACCTTCGACATGTACGCAGTGCGCAAAATGGCCATGCGCCACGGCGTGTTTACCGATGCGCTGGCCCGCTTTAATAAAGGCCAGTCACCCCTGCAGAATGCGGCTGTACTGAACCGGCTGATTGGTATGGTGGGCGGTGAGCAGGCGAGCCACGTAGTGGACAGTAAGCCATTTACGAGTGGGGGGGCTGGCATGCTTGATGAGTATTTTGCAGGGAAGTACGAGCCCGCAACCATCAATATAACCAGTCGATTTATTAATCAGCGGCTTGGTTCTCACCTTACTGAAAACGATATCTGCACTTTGCTCAATAACGTCGAAATCCACAGCCATGGCCCAGAGAATGAACTCGGCTATATCTGCCTGCAGGTGCCTTTCTGGCGGACAGACCTGGAAACCAAAGAGGATATCGTTGAGGAAATTGGCCGGCTGCACGGCTTTGATACTGTGCCACGCCAGCTGCCTATGCGCCGTATTCAGCCGGCCCGTAAGAACCCCTGCCGTGAGCTGAAGCGCGTTGTGCGCGAGGCACTAGCCAAGGCGGGTGCCAACGAAGTGCTGAGCTACAGCTTTGTGCACGAGCGCGTACTGAGGGGTGCAGGCCAGGATCCAGCCCAGGCCTTCCGCCTCTCGAACGCCCTCAGCCCCGACCTCCAGTACTACCGCCTGAGTGTGCTGCCGAGTTTACTCGATAAAGTCCACGCTAATATCAAGGCAGGGCACAGCGAATTTATGTTGTTCGAAATTGGCAAGGGCCACACCAAAGCACGAATCGGTAAAGACGGCCTGCCAGCTGAACAATCACTGGTTGACCTTGTGTATAGTAGCAAAAAGCCTCGGGCTGGCGCCGCCTTTTACCACGTGCGGGCAGTGCTGGACCAGCTGGCGCGTGATATACACACCACCTTTGACTACCAGCCGCTAGGGGATGATGATAGCGCGGCACCGTTTAACCCAGCTAGGAGTGCTCGCGTCCTTGTGCCGACAGGTGAGCAACTTGGCATTATTGGCGAGCTAACCCAGTCAGCGCGGCAGCACTTTAAACTGCCAGATTATACGGCAGCCGCGACGCTGGATATTGATGTATTACTACCAGTCTGGCAGCAGGCTCGGGTGCCGTACCAGCCACTTAGCCGATTCCCCGCAACCAGCCAGGATCTGACCTTCCGTGTACAGACCGGTACACCGTATGCCGATGTGGCAGCGGCGGTGCAGCGGGCTACTGCCCAGGCAAGTAACCATGAGGTAGCGCTGACAGCCGATGTGGTGTCTATTTACCAGTCAGAGCTGGGCGCAGCACAGACGTCAATCACCTTCCGGATTGTGATACAGCCACGCCACGCCACACTTACAACTCAGCAGGCCAGCCAGATTATGGCTCAGGTGAGTGCAGCGGTCTGCCAGGCGACCGGCGCGGTTGTCGTGTAGGGTAACGTAAACCCCGCTGCCATAATGCGTAGCGGGGCTGCCGCCGGGGGTCGATAAGCTATAGCTAGGGCTCAATATCCTGCGTGGTATCGAGCATAATAACCTGCTTGTGCTTGGCGCGACCTTCGGCGTCCACCGTGTAGCTGAGGGCACAGTTCTGAATCATTTCTTGACTACCAATATCTTCATCAGCAATGTTTTCGATATACTTCAGGAGCGAGCGAATAGAATTACCATGGGCAACCACAAGGATATTTTGGCCATGGCGTAGGCGCGGCACAATAATGCGCAAATAGTAGGGGATGGTGCGCTCGTAGACATCCTTGAGCGATTCGCCACCTTCAACAGGGCCGTCCCAGCTGCGGCGTAATTGGTCGTAGGGCCCGGCACCAATAATGCGCTTGATATCGTCCTTGCGCATACCGGTGTAAATGCCGTAGTCGCGCTCGTTCAGGGCAGCGCTTGATTCGCTTGCGACCGTAGGCTGCTGGGCGCCCTGCAAGATAGCCGCCAGGGTTTCTTTGGTGCGTATTTGCTGCGAAGTGTAGGCAAAATCGAAGGCAATGCCACGCAGCTTCGTGCCTATCCGGCGCGATTCCTCGGCGCCAAGTGGTGTGATATGGACATCCGTCGTACCCGTCCATTTACCCAGGGCGTTCCACTCACTTTGGCCGTGGCGCACAATAATCAGCCGGCCAGAGCGCGGCGGCTCAACTACGTGCTGCAGGGTACGATTATGATAAAAATTGAGGATATTCTGGGCGGTTGTTGTATTGATATGCTGCAGTGACTCGTGGGTATTGTAGGCGCTGTGCGGCGTGATAATAACGTTATTCATATGGAGCAGGGCGGCGGCCTCGGCTGTATGAACATAGCTTTCGGGTGCGGCGGCTTTCTGGACCAAATTAGCGATGATCGATGAAGTATGAATAAAATGCTCGCCTTCGAATGTATCCAGCCCTGCCCCAGCAAGCTGCCCAGACTGCAAAGCGTTAATCAGGGCCCGGTTATCAACCAAGGCACCACGAGCAGTGTTTAACAGGATAGCGCCGTGTTTGACAAGACGGAGCGTATGGCGATTAATGAGGTGGTAGGTTTCTGGTGTGAGCTGTGCATGCAGCGAGATAATATCACTCTGCGCGAGTAGCTCCTCGCGGCTTACATAGCGGGCGCCAAGGCGAGCCGCAAGCTCGTGATGGGGTGCTGGGTCGCAGGCGAGGATTGTCATACCAAAGCCGTGCGCAATTGCTGCAACCTGCCGGCCGATTGCACCGGTGCCAATAATGCCGATCGTTTTACTACGCAGCTCAAACCCGGTAGTGCTACCAGGTGCGTAATTGCCGAGCGCCACTTGGCAACGGATGGCATCAAGGTGGCGGCTCAGCGCCAGGAGTAGCATCATGGTATGCTCCGCAACCGCAGTGCTGCCATAGTGGGGTACATTGACAACGGTGATATTGCGATCCGCCGCGTGATCTAGATCGATATGGTCAGTGTCGGCACCGCGCACGGCAATCAAGCGCAGCTTGGGCATGCGGTCCATCAGTTGGCTGGTGACGCTACTACTGGCTGCAACCGAAATAACCTCGGCATCGCGGCTAATGGTGTCGCTACTGAGCGCGGCCGGTTGGTAGAGCCAGTGGTGGCCAGTACCACTAAGGGCACGGCTCAGGTGGGTTTGATCAACCGGGGTGGTTTCGTAAAAAACAATCACTGCCATAGCAACGACTTACCGAGCAAATGGCTGCGCAAGGCCAAGGCGCGGCGCGGCTTCGGCAATGCGCAGGAGCTCGTTATATTTAGCAATGCGGTCAGTACGCGAAAGCGAGCCAGTTTTAATTTGGCCCGCACCAAGCCCAACGGCGATGTGGCTAATGGTGCTATCTTCAGTTTCGCCAGAACGGTGCGATATGATCGTCTTCCAGCCGGCGGCCTGGGCGGTGAGGACGGCTTCAATCGTTTGGCTCAGGGTACCAATTTGATTAGGCTTGATAAGGATAGCATTGGCCGAGTGCTCAGCAATAGCACGTGTAAGCAGGCTCGTATTGGTCACAAGCAGGTCATCACCAACCAACTGTATGCTTTCGCCCAGCTGACGGGTGAGGTCTGCCCAGGTAGCCCAGTCATCTTCGGCGAGCCCATCTTCAATCGAAATAATAGGGTAGCGTTGGGCTAGATCCTGCAGCCAGCTGACCATGCGCTGTGGCTGCAAGCTCGTGTCTTCTGTTGCAAGGTGGTAGGAGCCATCTGTATAGAGCTCAGTGGCGGCTACATCCAGCCCGAGGGCGATATCTTTCCCCGGTGTAAACCCAGCTTTTGTAATAGCCTGCATGATATGATCGAGCGGCTCGCTATTGCCCCGCTGCACGCGTGGCGCATAGCCACCTTCATCACCAACCGTTGTCATGTAGCCAGCCGCCTTCAGCACACCGGCCAGTGTATGGAAGACTGCTGCCCCCATTTCGATAGCTTGCTGAATTGTGTGTGCACTGCGGGGGATGATCATAAATTCCTGGATATCGGTACTACCGGCAGCATGCTGGCCACCATTCATCACGTTCATCATCGGCAGCGGCAATGACTGGCGATTGCTGGTGCCTGCCAGGGTAGCTATATAGTCGTGCAGCGGCATAAACTGGCTAGCAGCGGCTGCTTTGGCGCTGGCCAAACTAACCGCCAAAATCGCATTAGCACCTAAGTGGGATTTATTATCGGTGCCATCAAGTTCACACATGGCGGTATCAATGGCCCGCTGGTCGCGTACATCCATGCCAATAAGCTGCGGGGCAATGTGCTGTTTAATATTGCTGACGGCAGTTTGCACGCTTTTGCCACCATACGAGGTGCCGCCATCACGCAGTTCAACTGCTTCGTGGCTGCCTGTGCTGGCTCCGGATGGTACTGCGGCGCGCCCCATTGCACCACTGCTTAAAATAACGTCTGCTTCGACGGTGGGGTTGCCGCGTGAATCCAATATTTGGCGCCCAATAACCTGGGAAATAGTTATGCTTTTCATACACCTATCATAGCAAAGATGTGGGTGCTATAATAGGTGCATGAGAGATATTGCCCGACTATTTAGCTATACCAAAGGGCTGCGTAAATACATGGCATTTATTGCGGCGGCCTCACTTCTTGCCGCACTCCTGGCTATGGTGGTGCCGTTTATTATTAAAATCGCAACCGATGACGTAACGGCAGTTGCCTATGGTAGTAAGCCGCTTGATGTAGCTGCACTCCTGGTGCTGCTTGTGATACTCGCTGCTAGCTACGGTGGTGGCGTGTTGCTGAAGGGTGTGAGTGGCTATATCGGCGACATGCTAGCAACACGGATGCGCCGGCAGCTGAGCCAGGCTTATTATGACCACCTGCTTACCCTACCGCAGACGTATTACGATAACGAAAACACTGGCAAAATCATCAGCCGGCTTGATAGGGCAATTGCCGATGTTACCCGGTTTATTAATATGTTTAGCAACACCTTGCTGCAGATGCTGCTCACGATCATCATTGCAATTGCCGTTATGGCGTGGTACTCGTGGGAGATTGCGCTCCTGGTATTGCTGCAAATCCCTATTTATATTTACCTAACGGCACGTACAAGCGAAAAGTGGCAGATATGGGAAACAGAAAAGAACGATCATATTGATATTGCCCGGGGGCGTTTTGCCGAGGTGGTTGGTAATATGCGGCTGGTGAAAAGCTTTGGCACAGAGCAGCGCGAGGCAAACTTTTTTGCAACACATTTTGCCCATACTGTGCGTATTACTGCAGCGCAGTCGCGCTACTGGCATATGATGGATATGCTGCGCTCATGTGTGCAGATGGTGATATACGTTGCGGTGTATGGCCTGCTATTTTGGCGTGCAGCCCACGGGTTGGTTTCGATTGGCGATGTCGTGCTCCTCATCACGCTGCTGCAGCAAACCAGCCAGCCGCTACAGAATATGAGCTTTTTTGTCGATATGTACCAGCGTGCGATTACTAATAGCCGTGACTACGCCAAGGCTATGAGCGAGAAGTCCGAGGTAACCAGTGGTGATGGCAAGCAAGTGATTACTGATACCAAGGCGACGGTGGTCTTTCGCGACGTATGCTTTGCCTATAGTGATGGTAAACCAGTGCTGCGCCGGATAAGCTTTACGATTCACCCCGGTAAAAAGCTGGCACTGGTTGGCGAGAGTGGTGGTGGTAAAACGACGATTGCCAACCTGCTGATGCAGCTGTATCACCCGAGCGAAGGCACGATTAGCATTAACGGTATATCGCTGGCCCACCTAACAACGAGTAGCTTGCGTCAGATGATTGCAACGGTATTCCAGGATGCAGCCCTCTTTAGCGGTACCATCCGCGAAAACATTGCCTACGCCCGGCCTGATGCAAGTAGCGAGCAGATCGAGGCCGCCGCGAAAGCTGCTAATGCCTATGGTTTTATTCGGCAATTGCCACAGGGTTTGGACACCGAAATTGGCGAGCGCGGCATCAAGCTAAGCGGTGGCCAGCGCCAGCGTATTGCAATTGCTCGAGCTATTCTCAAGGATGCTCCGATTCTGATTTTGGATGAGGCGACCAGTGCGCTGGATAGCCGGGCTGAGCACGAGGTGCAGACTGCGCTTGATCGGCTTATGAAAGGCCGCACCACGCTCATTATTGCCCATCGGCTGAGCACTATTGCGAATGTCGACACTGTTGTAACGCTACAGAATGGCCAGGTTGATGAAGTCGGCACACCAGCAGAACTTGCTAAAACCGGTGGGATTTATGCCCAGCTGTTGGAGCTGCAGCTTGGTACTAGCAAAGCCGCCAAAAAGAAGCTAGAGCAGTTTGATATTAGTAGCTAGCGAGCCGCATAGGGGCTAGCCGAACACAGCCACACTTGATACAATAGTAAGAACGTAATAAAGAGGGAGACTATGGCAACATCAACAAAACAGCGCGTCGGGATCATCATTATTGCAGCCGTTATGGCACTGGGGACGATTGGTTCGTTTATTGCGATGATTTTTGCAAATAGCAATGCACAGCATGACGCCACACAGCAAGAGCAACTAAGCCAGGAGGCTCAAAAAGCTGCCGCCGACTACCAGAAGAAGGTAGAAGAATATAAGAAGAAAGTAGAAGAAGAAGGCAAGGCGATGGCCGGCCAGTACTACGATATACTTAAGCCGCAAGAGGAACATGTGGCCGCCTTTGATGGCAGCAAGGTGAAGCAGCTAGAGAAAGAGGACATCATCGAAGGTAATGGTGCCGAGGTAAAAAGTGCCAGCGATATGCGGGCCTACTACATTGGCTGGAACGAAAAGGGCAAGGTGTTCGATACATCGATTAACAACGATACGCTGAAACCGCCTATTAGTGTGGCAAACACCATTAAGGGTTGGCAGCAAGGCGTGATTGGTATGAAGATCGGTGGTGTGCGTGAGCTGACCATCCCAAGCGAGTTTGCCTATGGTTCGAAGGCTCAGGGTGAAGATATCCCAGCCAATGCGCCACTGAAGTTTATTGTGCTAGCAGTGCCAAAGGGCGATTTGGCTGAGCCGCAAATTCCCGAGGCTCTTATAAAAGCCTACACTCAGGGGGCCCGACGGTAATGGCAGCACCACAAACACACGAAGTTATCATGATTGGCAGCGGCCCGAGTGCTTTGACTGCCGCCGTCTACACCACGCGTGAGGACATTCCAACCACACTATACGAAAAGGCGGCTGTTGGTGGTATGGCGGCAACGACGGATAGGATCGATAACTACCCTGGCTTTCCTGATGGTATTGCTGGGTTGGAACTAGCGAGTCAGCTGCAAGCCCAAGCAAAGCGCTTTGGTGCTCAGCTGGCGTTTGGTGAGGTGACGAAAATACACGCGGCAGATGGTGGCGTTGAGCTTACTATTGATGGTAAGCAGCACCTGGCAAAGGCAGTTTTGATTGCTACTGGTAGCCAGTACCGTAAGCTCGGCGTGCCTGGCGAGGATGAATTCTTTGGCCGTGGTGTGCACTACTGTGCTACCTGTGATGGTGCTTTCTATCGGGATAAACGGTTGGCAGTTGTGGGCGGCGGTAACTCGGCTGTGCAAGAGGCTTTATTCCTTACCCGGTTTGCAAGCCATATTGATTTGCTCGTCCGCAGCACGCTCAAAGCCAGCGAAGTCTTGCAAAAGGAACTCCACCGGCAGGTAGCAGCTGGTACAATCACCGTGCACCAAGGGGTAGCGGTTGACCATATTATAGCCCAGGACGGCGCCGTGCAAGGTGTTGCAACCAAGCAAGATGGGACTGACCGTAATTTTATGGTAGATGGTGTCTTTGTGTTTATTGGGCTCAAACCAAACACAGGTTTTTTGGAAGGCAGCGGGGTCCAGCTAGATACACATGGCAGCGTTATTACTGACGAGCGCATGCACACGAATGTACCCGGTGTATTTGCAAGTGGTGACGTCCGCAGCGGCGCGACTATGCAGATTGCCGCTGCTGTTGGTGATGGCGCGGTTGCGGCGCTTTCTATCCGTGAATATTTGCGCCGCGCGTAGCGTCGCTTGCATGCCTAGCTGCTTTTGTAGTAAGGTATGGGTAGTAGATAACAAGAGGAGAATTACATGGGTGACTACAATACTGTTCTAAACCCGGGCGATGTTGATAACGGCCTTATTACGGTTGTAAACGAGATTCCACGTGGCTCAAACCACAAGATTGAGTGGGACCGTGATAAAAAACTATTTAAGCTAGACCGTGATGAGCCAATGGTATTTGCAAAGCCAACCAACTACGGCTTTATCCCGCAAACCCTTGATGAAGACGGCGATGAGCTGGATGTGCTCCTGCTGACAGAAGAGCCACTGGCAACGGGCGTCTACCTAGAGGCGCGTATCATTGGTGTGATGAAGTTCGTTGATGATGGGGAAGTTGACGATAAGATTGTCGCAGTGCCGGCCGATGACCGCCACAATGGTAATGCGATCACCAGCCTGCAGGATGTACCAGCGCAGTTGATTAAGCAGATTGAGTTCCACTTTAATCACTATAAGGATTTGAAGAAGCCAGGTACGACCAAGGTTGAATCGTGGGGCGATGTTGCCGAGGCGCAAGCTGTTGTGCACGAGGCAATTAAGCGCTGGGATAACCGCGCCGCGTAGCTACACGAAGGTACAATTACTTGCTAAGAACTGACAATGACCCCCGTTTGCACCTGCGAGCGGGGGTCGTTATTATGCTATAATGTGGCTATGGATCGATCGCCAACAAAAACAAGTAAACCGATTACTGGCGCTGCCCGCCAGCACGCGGCCGATAGACTCAATGCTTCGGTTGCGGATGTGACATTACAGTCTGTTAGTGGTGGCTATTCTAAGGCGCGGCGTTCGCTGGTTGGCTATGGCGGCAAATGGGTATTTGTCAAGCAAGTCGACCCCGACCTCTTGAAGGACGAGGAAAAGCTAGCGCGCGAAATCGCCTGGCAGCGCAAAGATTACGACTGTGTTCTGTTCCTGCAGCGTGCGGCGCCGCACCTAGGGGCAGAATGGGCGTGGCTGAGTGATGACGGCCTTACGATGATGACAACTGCCTACCGGCCGGATGATGGCTGGCTGTGGCAGCTGCCAGAGCTACCTGGTTTGCGGCCGGGCTATATTGCGGCAGTACTTGGTGTGCTTGAGCAGCTGGAGGATGTTCAGCTGGATGACGAGACGATTGACCGCCTGGGGCTTGAGCCGATCCTGCGCGATCAATTGGCGTTTGATGGTGGGCTTGAGGAGCTCCTTACTAGTAATGAGATGCGCCAAGCGCTCTTTGAGCGGCACCAGCGCCTTGCTCTAGAGGCCGAGGCCACAAGTATGCGCAATAACCACCGCCGCATGATGCAGTTTTTATCAAATCAGAGTCAAATTGCCTCCCTGGCGGAGCATGCTAAGTTACTCCACCAGCAGCCACAAAACTACTTTAGCCACGGTGATGTCCGTAGCGAAAACATTACCCTCAACCCCAGCAAGAGTAGTGTGCGCCTGGTAGATTGGAACTGGGCATCGCTCACCCCCAAGGGCTTTAGCGCCACGGAGTTCCTGCTCGATGTCGCCCGTAACCAGATTGATGTAACGCCATGGCTTAGCTCCCTAAACCGTGACTTACTGGCGGCCGTGGTGGGCTTTTATGCTAAGCACGGGCTTGAATCTGATGTGAGGCCAACCAGCCGGCTGCGCCTTATGCAAGCGCAGGTTGCCGCAACGGCCCTGAAGCTATACGAGGATATGAAGGTCACTGGCCACTAGGCACTATGGCTGCGCCGAGTGGCCTTATCGCGTATGATGGCCGCTGCCTGCGAAATACCTTCGATAATACCAAGCTGCTTGAGCTGCTGGCGGACTTTGCTTTGGGCATGGCTTGTGCGCACAAGGTCAAGCCAAGCCTTTTTGGGCAGAGCAGTTTTGCGCGTCATGACTTCGACCACATCACCGTTAGCAAGCGGCTTATCGAAGGCCTGGATTGAGCCATTGACCCGGAAGGCATAGGCGTGCTTGCCGACGTCGGTGTGAACAAGGTAAGCATAGTCAAGCGGTAGAGCGCCTTCGGGCAAATTAAAGATATCACCCTTCGGGGAGTAGACAAAAATACGGTCACTAAATAGATCAATATTTAGCTGTGCACGGCTGATTTCGGTATTATCCTGTAGCTGCTGGGCGATTTCCTGCAATCGGCTAATCCATTGTAGTTGCGGCGGCAGCGAAGCGACAGACTTCTTGCGGGCATACTGCTTGCTATCCTTTTGCTCGTGGTAGTGGAAGCTAGCAGCCAGGCCGCGCTCGGCGTATTCGTGCATTTGGTGTGTGCGGATTTGGAACTCAACGATTTGCTTATTCGGTGTAATTACTGTCGTGTGGAGACTTTGGTAGCCATTGGGCTTGGGCACCGAAATATAATCTTTAATTCGGGCAATCATTGGTTGGTACATGCTATGTAAGATGCCCAGCACACGGTAGCAATCTTCCTTGGTTTGGACGATAATCCGCAGGGCCATAAGGTCGTAGATATCATCCATATTGCCGCCAACCTTGGCGAGCTTTTTATGCAGACTATAGATGCTTTTAACGCGGCCATTAATTTCAAAGGCCACGGCTTCCTCGGCCAGCCGCTTTTCGACCTCGGTACGCACAGCACCGAGCTTACGGGTGCTTTTACCAAGCCGCTTACGCATGGCATGCTGCAAACGTTTGAATTCAGCTGGGTCAAGATAGCTAAAGGCTAGCTCTTCAATCTGCATGCGCACCCGGCCCATACCAAGGCGGTCTGCCATAGGGCCAAATACCTCCAGGCTTTCTTTAGCGATTTTCTTTTGCTTGGCGGGTGGCATGTGCTGCAAGGTTTCCAGGTTGTGGAGCCGATCAGCAAGCTTAATGATAATAACGCGCACGTCTTGGCTGACCGCAATTAAAAGCTTTGAAAGGTTATCGGTTGTTTGCGGCAGGTAGTGGGTGAGATCACGCATGCCAGCCCGTGCTTGGCTGACCTTCGTCACGCCATCAACCAAAAAGGCAACGTCGTGGCCAAATAATGACTCGATCTGCTCGAGCGTTACGTCAGTATCTTCAACGGTGTCATGCAGGATGCCGGCTACAATTGTATCAACATCCATAGCCCACGATACCAGAATATGCGCCACCGCCAGTGGGTGGGTAATATAGGGCTGGCCACTACGGCGTTTTTGCCCGCGGTGGGCCGTGGTGGCAAACTCAACGGCATGCTCAATATCCTGCAGCTCATCATCATCGTAGAGCGCACTAGCAAATTCAAGTAGATCGCGTGCTTTCATATAGGTAGTATACGTGCTTTTGGTGCCATGGGCAATGCTTTGGCAGGCACCGGGTGGTTGCGCGTGCCAGGGGCTGTTCGCTATAATAAGGGTAATAAGCTAATGCTCAAAATAGTGAAGGAGTGGGATAATATGAGTAGAATACGGGTAGCGATTAATGGATTTGGCCGCATTGGGCGCAGTGCCTTTAAAATTGCCTTTGAGCGCGACGATATGGAGGTGGTGGCAATTAACGATTTAGCGAGCACCGAGATGTTAGGTTATTTACTAAAGAATGATAGCAACTATGGCACCTACCACCACCCGGTAGAAGCCGACGAGAATGGCCTGCTGGTGGCTGGCGAGCATATTGAAGTCACGAGCGAGCGTGACCCAGCCCAGCTGCCGTGGGGTCGCTTGCACGTTGATGTGGTGATTGAATCAACCGGGCTCTTTACCAAGTCCGAGGATGCCCAGAAACATATTCAGGCTGGGGCTAAGCGGGTGGTTATTAGTGCCCCAACAGCTTCACCGGATATTGATACTATCGTGATTGGTGCTAATGATGATGCGATTGATAGCGCTAGCCAGGTGGTAAGCAATGCAAGCTGTACAACCAATAGTCTGGGTGCTGTGATGGCCATTCTAGATGCGGAGTTTGGCGTAGCAAAATCAATGCTAACCACCGTGCATAGCTATACCGCCAGCCAAGCATTGCAGGATGCACCGAAGAAGGATCCGCGCGAGGGCCGCAATGCCGCCGAAAATATCGTGCCAACCAGTACTGGGGCAGCCCGGGCTGTGGCCAAAGCCTTGCCACAGCTTGAAGGCAAGTTCGATGGTATTAGTATGCGCGTTCCAACACCGGTGGTATCGATTAGTGACGTGACGCTTCTTGTCAAGCGCCCTGTTAGTGTCGAGGAAATCAACCAGGCGTTTGCTCGGGCCGCTGAGGATCCATTCTACCAGGGTGTACTAGCTGTGAGCGATGAGCCGCTGGTGAGCCGGGATTATGTTGGCAATAGCCATTCTGGTGTGGTGGACACTGCGCTAACCCGTGTGGTAGATGGTGACCTGGTGAAGGTTTGCGTGTGGTACGACAACGAATGGGGCTATAGCAACCGCTTGGTAGAACTAGCGGCCGAAATCGGGAGTAGCCTATGAACCTTGCCATTGGCAGTGACCACAACGGCCACCAACTAAAGCAACGTATGATCCCGTACTTGCAAGCGCAGGGCTATACGGTCGAGGATGTTGGCAATAGTCACTACGATGCCGGCGATGATTTCCCGCAGTATGCGCAGGCGGTAGCGCGGGCGGTACAAGCTGGTGGTGGCGCAGTGCGTGGTATTTTGCTGTGTGGCAGTGGCCAAGGCATGTGTATGGCAGCTAACCGCTTCCGGGGTGTGCGGGCGAGCCTTGCTTGGGACGCTATAAGTGCCGAACATACCCGCCGTGATAACGATAGCAATGTGCTCTGCCTGTCTGCCGATATCCTACACGGTGAGCCGCAGCAATGGCAGCGTATTATTGATGCGTGGCTGAAGACAGCCTTTGCTGATGAAGTGCGCTTTCGCCGGCGCAATCAACAGATTGATGAGGCGGTAGCATAATGGCAACCATCACGCCGGCTATATTAGCTGCGAGCCCTGAGCTCTATCAGCAACAGGTTGATAAGGTGGCTGACTTTGCCGAGCGACTCCATATTGATATAACTGATGGTGTGTTTGCCCCCAGCCAGACCATCGACCCTAGCCAGCTATGGTGGCCCGATGGCACGACGGCAGAAATCCATGCTATGGTGCGCCGCCCCGAAGAATACTTGGCGCGCTTGATTCCGTTGCGGCCAGCTATGATTATCTTTCATGCCGAGGCCGAAGGTAATGTGCCAGCCGTACTCGCAACCTTAAAGCGCTATGATATTAAGGCGGGGCTGGCTCTACAGCGGGGCACGGTACCAAGTACCATTGTAGATAGCCTTGCCCAGGCCGACCACGTGTTGATATTTAGCGGTGAGCTTGGGCGGTACGGCGGGCGAGCACGGCTTATTCAGCTCGAGAAAATCCCCCTTATAAAAGACATAGCGCCCAAGGTACAAATTGGCTGGGACGGCGGCGCTTCGCTCGGCAATGTGCGGGCTCTGGCTGAGGCTGGTGTTGATAGTATTGCCGTTGGCGGCGCGCTGCAGTATGCAACAAACCCAGCTGCCACCTACCAGCAGCTATCTGAACGTGCGAACGAGGCAGGGGTTTTGTAATGTCAACGCGCCCCATGAGCCCAGCTGCTGCTCAGCTGCGGCGCCATGTGATCCGCATGCTGCAGCATGCTGGCAGTGGCCATACGGCTGGTGCGCTGGGGCTATGTGACTTTTTTGCCTGCCTGTACCAGGGTGGTATAATGCGCTACCGCCCACAGCAGCCCCAGTGGCCAGGGCGGGATATTTTTATGCTTAGTAACGGCCATGTTGTGCCGGCGCTCTATGCTGCCATGGCCCAGGCTGGATTCTTCCCAGTAACGGAGCTTTTTACCTTGCGCCAATGGGGCAGCCGGCTACAAGGCCACCCCGAGCGCACCGTGCTACCGGGGTTAGAGAGCACAAGTGGCCCGCTTGGTTGTGGGCTTAGCCAGGCGGCTGGCTATGCTTATAGTTTGCAGTATATGGATAATGATAGTCACCGTTTTGTCTACGTGCTGATGGGTGATGGTGAACTTGATGAAGGCAACATTTGGGAAGCAGCGATGTTCGCCGGTGGCTACCATCTGCGCCAACTGATTGCCTATGTGGATCGCAATAATATTCAAATTGATGGTACGACCGACCAGGTAATGCCGCTTGAAGATCTACTGGCCAAATGGCGTAGTTTTGGCTGGCATGCTCAGGAGGTTGATGGCCATAATGAAGCAGAAATTATGGCAGCAACGCGCCGCGCCCAGGCGGTTACGAATCAGCCAAGTGTCATCATCCTCCGTACTATTCCTGGTAAGGGTGTAGACTTTATGGAGTATGATTATCGGTGGCATGGTAAGGCGCCAAATCAGCAGCAGGCACTTGCTGCCTTAGCGCAGCTCACCCAGCGTGGTGTTGTGGAGGATAGAAATGCTAAGGACTGATTTTTACACCCAGCCGCGCGTGGGCGAGGTACGGGCTGGTTTTGGCCAGGGTCTTGTGCGGGCTGCTCAGGCAAATAGTCGCGTCATTGGCCTGTGTGCTGATCTTACAGCCAGTGTTGGCATGGGCCAATTCCGGGATCAGTTCCCGGGCCGCTTTGTGCAGGTTGGCGTGGCCGAGCAAAACCTGGTGACCCTAGCAGCTGGCTTTGCGCAGGCTGGCAAAATTCCGTTTGCGGCGAGCTATGCTGCCTTTAGCCCGGGCCGTAACTGGGAGCAGATTCGTACGACCATTTGCCTAAACAACCAGCCGGTGAAAGTGATTGGCTCCCACGTGGGCCTGAATGTAGGCCCAGATGGAGCGACGCACCAAATGCTTGAAGATATTGCCTTGATGCGCGCATTGCCGCGTATGGTGGTGTTGGCTCCGGGTGATGAAACCGAGGCTGCTGCACTGACGCAGCTGATGGCGGCTAGCAACCAGCCAAGCTATATGCGAATGCCCCGCCAGGCCTCACGCGTATTTATGGCGGATAATACAGATTTTGCAATTGGTAGGGCTTATGTCCTACGCCCCGGCACGGATGCCAGCCTTATTGGCACCGGCACAATGACCGCTGAGCTGCTGCTTGTAGCCGAGCAGCTTGCCAAGCACGGTTTGTCGCTTGAAGTTGTGCATGTACCGACCATCAAGCCGCTTGATACCACTACCATTCTTGGCAGCTTACGCAAGACCGGCCTGGTAGTAACGGCCGAGGAAGCCCAGGTAGCAGGTGGGTTCGGCAGTGCTATTAGTGAACTCACCAGCCAGCATATGCCGATGCCAGTGCTGCGGCTGGGTGTTGAAGACCGGTTTGGCCAGAGTGGCAGCGCGCAGGAGTTGCTGCAGGCGTATGGCCTCACAGCTCAGGCGATGGCGCCGCGTATTCAGCAATTTATTGGGGCGCATGTATGAGCCAGCAGCGAACGATTGCAGCTATTGGCGCAGCTGTGCAGGATGTGTTTTTACATAATAGCGATGCCTTTGCGCCCGTCTGCCACAAGCCCCACGAGTGCTTTATGCACTTGCAGCTTGGTGCCAAGCTTGATATGAATGCAATTACCTTTAGCACTGGTGGTGGTGCGGCCAATGCAGCCGTAACATTTGCGCGCCAGGGGCACAGGTCTGTTTTTATTGGTGTGGTTGGGCGTGACCCGGCTGCCCAGGCTATTCGGCAAGTGCTGGTAGAAGAAGGTATTGATATCACCCGTATGCAGGAATCACGTACCTACAATACAGGCTATTCGGTGCTGCTACTAGCGCCCAATGGTGAGCGCACCATCCTTACCTACCGGGGTGCCAGTACGCATTATAGCCTGCAGCAGTTCCAGCTTGATGGCTTACACCCGGATTGGCTCTATGTATCGAGCCTTGCTGGCAATATGCCTGTTCTGCGCCATATTTTTGCCTGGGCCTATGCTCATGGTGTGCAGGTATGTTTTAATCCTGGTAAGGGCGAGCTGGCCCAACCATACAGTTTGCGCAAACTCCTCAAAAACACCGCCGTGCTGCTGGTTAATAAAGAAGAAGCTCAGCAGATTGTCCCAGGAGCAACGGCAGAGGAGCTGGTGCGCCAGCTGCTTGCCTATGTGCCAGTTGCCATTGTGAGTGATGGTAGCAACGGCGTGGTTGCGAGCGACAGTACAACGATTGTGACAGCCGGTACATACGAGGATGTCCCGTTGGTAGATAGGACCGGGGCTGGCGATGCCTTTGGCTCCGGCTTTTTAAGTGCGTGGGCGCGCGGGGAAGGGCTTGCCCAAGCTGTGACATACGCCAGTGCTAATGCAACCGCCGTGGTGGGTAAAATCGGTGCTAAGACGGGGATTTTATACCACAATGCGCACGTACACACAATGCCGCTTGTTCAAGCATCACTCGTATAGTAAAACAAGCAGCCTTATAGCTGCTTGTTTTGAACGCGCCACACCACATCATCGATACTATCGGTGATATGATAGAGCTGTTCGTCGCCAGGCGAAATTAAGGCGAGATCACCAAGCATATGCTGCTTAACAAAGCTATCAAAGCTATTCCAAAAGTCCGAACCAAAGAGAATGATTGGCGCCCGTGCGGTTTTGCCAGTTTGTACTAGAGTAATAATTTCGCTCAGCTCATCTAGCGTGCCAAAGCCACCAGGGAAGAAGACGTATGCATCGGCGTAGAGTGTCATAACAATTTTGCGCGGCGCAAAATGGCGGAACGCAAAAGCCGCCGTGGTATGTGGGTTGGGGTTTTGCTCGAACGGCAGGGTGATATTAAAGCCAATTGAATCACCGCCAACTTCAAAGGCACCACGGTTACCAGCTTCCATAATACCAGGGCCGCCGCCGGTGATAACGGCGTAGTCAGCCTGGGCAAGCTGGCGTGCTGCTGCCCGGGCGGCTTGGTAGTAGGGGCTACTTTCGCCTAGGCGGGCAGAGCCAAAGATAGTGACGGTTTTGGCGTATCTGCCAAGAATTTCGTAGCCAGCGCTAATTTCATCGTCTACCTTGCCAAGACGGAACATAGCCGCTTGCAGCTTTTCGTCCCGGCTTGTATCTGCCTGTGGAGCTTGGGCCGGGCTACTGGGCTGGGGCGTCATTACTGCGAGCTACCTTCTTGATAAACTTTGCCAGTGGTTTATTGGTTTTGGCAACATGCTTGGCCTTGCGGTGCTGGAGCCAGTCTTCAAGCAGGACCTTCACTGACCCGGCAATAGGGATAGAGATAATACCACCAAGCAAACCAAATACATAGGTGCCAATCGTAACGGCAATCAGCACTGCGAGGGCCGATAGCTTAATAGTGCGGCTTTGAATTTGTGGGGAAATAAAGTTGTTCTCTACCTGCTGGTAGATAATAAAGTAGATACTAAAGACGATGGCTGCAGCGATGCTATTGAGTGCCAGTACGATGGCAATCACAATACCCGCCAGGGTTGCACCAAACATTGGCACGAGCGAAAGAGTAAATACAATTGCAACTGTTGGGAAGGCAAGTGATGCAGGTAGCGGCCAGATAAACGACATAATAAACACCGTAATACCAGCACACATACCACCGATTAACGATACAAGCAGCTGGCCGCTTACGTAGCCGCGCAGCACCGCATACATCTTGCCAGCTAGTTCCTTGTGGCGCTCCATACGTTGCTTATCGAGGTATGAGCCCCACAATGCATCCAGCCAGCGCGGCCCCTCAAGTAGCATAAGGAAGCTAAGCACCAGCACCAGGAAGGTAGCAAATATAAATGATAGCAGCGAGCTGATACCAGATAGAACATTAGCGCTAATATTTGATATCCATCCGGCAGCGTTGCTTTTGGCAGTTTCCACAGCCCGGTCGACTTGGTCTTGTAGGTGGTACTGGTCAATAATTTGGCTGACATATTTTGCCTGTTGGCTATCGCTGCTGATCATGCTAGGAATTTGTTCAAATAAATGCATACTTTGCTGCACAATTGGTGGCACAACGAGCACCACAAAGCCAACCAAAATCGCCACAACGGATATAAAGGCGATGGTTGTACTAAGCAAGCGGCTGCGCTTTGGCAGGCGTTTAGCCAGGGCGTTAACGGGTGTTTCAAGTGCTAGCGCGAGGAATAGGGCGCTGCCGATGATCAGCAGGGCAGTGCGTGCACTGTAGAGCGCAAAACCAGCTAACCCTAGGCCAATAACTACTAACCAAAAGCGCACAAAGGTTTTGGTATCGATTTCTATTTTTACTTTCATTATGTCTCTCCTTACCACTAAGCATACCATGATAGCTACCAAAAAGCTAACTTCTTACTGTGTGAGTTGCCTCGTGTATTGGCCGTACTAATGAAACACCACCCGCGTGGTGTAGACACATTAGCGGGTGGTGGTAGAGAGTGGTGCGTCTTCGCTGGCACTGGTGCGCACAGCGAAGCAGCTTTGGATAGCGCAGGCTGTTTGCTGCACCAACTTTCCCTGGTAAACAGGGTTTAAGCTGGCGACATTACCGGGCAGCTCAGCCATTTGGCTGACCTCCATGCCGTAGCGCTGTAATAAGCATAGCGCTACGTCGAGGTTAGCTGGCTGGGCCGGCACATATATTGTACCGGCTGGTTGGCCAAATACCCGGGTAAGCTCACTATCCAGTAGCTGCACCCACTCGGGGCGCGGTGCTGCGCCCGCTATAAGCGGTACCCCACGCTGTAAAAAGCGTAGGTCGTGCCATGTTTGCAGCAGCATACTACCAGATAGTAACCAGGGCAACAGTGCGGTACTGACCAGAACTATTAGCCCAAAAAAGACGGCTGTACTCAAAACCTGCACCGGCCAGCCAAGCAGTAGTACACTACTGCCGGTGGCTAATATGCCACTCGTTAGTAACCACACCACCAGGCACCGTCCAAAGCGCTGCCACAGCATGGTCTTTAATTCTGCTGGGCCGTGCAACACCAGATCAAATAATACTTCAACCTGGTGTTTGCTAAGGTCAAAATAGTACTTAAAAACTCCTGCGCATGCTTCTGCCTGACGCATCATATCTCCTTACATATAGGGACAAGAACGACTATTACCATATAGACGTACAGTAATAGCTATAGTGATTATAGAGTACCTACGCTATAAGTCAAGTTTCAGTTAGTGTGCGTAGTACTGGCCTAAGAAATCGCGCTGCACGTCAGTAAAGGTACCGTTCTGAATACTCAGGCGAATATCATCAACAAGCCGCACAATAAAACGTTCGTTGTGAATGGTGGCTAGCGTATTGCCAAGTAGCTCGCCGGTGCGGAAGAGATGGTGTAGATAGGCACGGCTGTAGTGGCGGCAGGTATAGCAATCGCAGTCGGCAGAAAAAGGCCGGTAGTCGCGCTTAAACTCAGCCCGGCGAATATTAACCCGGCCATGTGGTGTATAGAGGGCACCGTTACGGCCTACCCGGGCTGGCGAAACGCAGTCGAAGGTGTCAGCGCCGTGGGCAATACAGGCAAAAATGTCATCGGGCTCGCTAATACCAAGCATATGGCGCGGTTTGCCTTCGGGCAGTTCCTCGCTCATCCAACCAACGATTTCACCGATGCGTGCCTTTTCCAGTGCCCCACCAAGGCCGTAGCCATCAAAATCCATTGCCCCTAAGAAGCGGGCCGAGGCGCGGCGTAAATCCTCAAAATGCGCCCCCTGCACCACGCCAAATAGTGCTTGCGGTGGCCGGTGTGTGCGGGCTGCATTCAGGCGTTTATGTTCAGCCAGGCTACGCTCGGCCCAGGGGTGGGTGCGCTGGTTGAGGGATTCAACCTGGTAATCGTAGCTATGATGGAGGGTGGTGAGCTCATCGAACGCAAAGGTAATATCAGCGCCAATACCGTGCTGGATCTGCATCGAAATTTCGGGGGTAAGGCGGTGCAAGCTGCCATCAAGGTGGGATTTAAAAGTAACGCCATCGTTATCAATTGTAGCAAGCTTATCCTTTTTGTGTGTGACGTTACCATCACCATTGCCACTCATGTCAATTACTTTTTTAAAACCCACGCCAAGGCTCATAACCTGGAACCCGCCGCTATCGCTAAAGGTCGGTCCAGCCCAGTTCATAAAGGTGTGGATGCCACCGGCCTCATCAATCACATCATGCCCTGGGCGCAGATAAAGATGGTAGGCGTTCACCAGGCAGGCTTGGGTGCCGGTGGCTGCTAGCTGCTCTGGCGTGAGGCTTTTCAGTGTTGCCTGGGTACCAACCGGGATAAAAGCCGGTGTTTCGATACTGCCGTGTGGGGTTGTGATAACACCGCTGCGGCCAAGTGCACCGGGTAGGCGGTGGGTAATAGTAAAACGAAGCGCTGATTGCATAGCTACCATTGTAGCACGTGGGATTATGGCCTGTATGAAGGCGCCGTAGGTACCATCTGTTGCTATATTGCTTATGCTTGCTAAGGGGGGCCTTTGTGATACGATATAGATATCAATTGTAAACAGTAGAGGGAGGCATATGGAAACAACTCCAACTCCGGTTATTGCTATTGACGACTTTGTTATGAAGTTTGGCAATAAAACGGTTATTGATGGGCTGTCGTTTCAGATTAACCAAGGCGAAACATTCGGACTTTTAGGCAGCAATGGGAGTGGCAAAACCACCACACTACGGGCACTGCTGGGTATTTATAAGCCCACGCGTGGTACGCTGCTGGTAAATGGGCGTACATTTAAGCCTGAATACGGCAGCGAAATTGGCTACTTACCAGAGGAGCGTGGCCTGTATAAAAAGGAAAGCGTCATTGATGTTATGACATACTTTGGGCGGCTGAAAGGGCTCGATAAAGCGGCGGCAAAGCAGTGGTCGCTTGCC
This sequence comes from Candidatus Saccharimonadota bacterium, assembly GCA_013333595.2. Classification (GTDB taxonomy): domain Bacteria; phylum Patescibacteriota; class Saccharimonadia; order Saccharimonadales; family Saccharimonadaceae; genus SDRW01. The sequence goes on along the minus strand of JABCON020000002.1, from coordinate 203,079 downwards.
TACCTAGAGCGTGTTGGCCTCGCCGATAAAGCCAAGTCAAAGATCGATAAACTATCTGGCGGGCAGCAGCAGAAGGTGCAGCTGGGCGTCACTATTATGAACGATCCAAGTCTCCTGATTCTTGACGAGCCGACAAAAGGTTTTGACCCTGTTAACCGCCGTTTGCTGATGGATATTATTGATGAGCAAAAGGCAAAGGGCGCGACCATCGTCTTGATTACCCACGATATGAGCGAGGTTGAGCGTTTGTGTGACCGGCTCTTGCTGCTGCGTAATGGCAACAAAACGGCTTACGGCACTGTACCAGAGGTACTGGCCCAGTATGGCAAGGCCACGATGGATGAGGTCTTTTTGCAGGTATACGGCGCACATGCGCAAGAGGAGGTAACCAATGGCTAACCGTTATAATCTAGGCACTGTCATTAGTTTTGAGTTTTGGCGTACTATTAAAAAGCCATCATTCTGGGCAGCGACGCTGTCGTTCCCGATCCTGATGTGTGTCATTTTTGGGATTGTGTTCTACAGCAATAAAACCACGCAGGATAATTCCAATAAGCTTGGTAAAGAAAAGTTTAGTATTGTCTACCAGGATGATTCAAAGCTGATTGTGCCGCAAATTGCTGAAGGTGTACAGGCCAAAAAGGTAACTGATAAGCAGCAGGCAATCCAGGATGTGCGTAACCATAAGGTTGATGCATTCTTCTACTACCCAAGTAATGTCGCCAGTAATCAGGTGGAAGTCTATGGCAAGGATGTTGGCTTGTTTAACAACCAAAAGTACGAAACAGTTGCAAAGCAGCTACTAACCCTGAGTGCTAATGCTCGGATTGGTAGTAACGATTTAATTGAGCTTAGCAAGGGTAATACCAAAACCCACACCACGACCTATAAGCATAACGGCGAAGAAGCCGCTGGCTGGTTAGCAGCTGCGCCACCGCTGATTTTCCTGGCAATCTTTTACCTTGCGATTGTTATGCTTGGTAATAACCTGCTTAATAGTACGGTAGAGGAAAAGGAAAACCGTGTCACCGAGATGATCCTGACGACACTCAACCCAACTAACTTGATCGTTGGTAAACTGATTGCCACCTTCCTAGCTGGGCTTGTGCAGATGCTTGTCGTGCTGATTCCTGTGGTGATTGCTTACTTTGTACTTGGTACGAATAGCCATGCCGTTAACTTGCCGGATCTGGCTATGCTGAAGGGCTTGGTTATTGACCCAGTTACTATGGGGATTGGTTTCTTGCTACTGATTGGCGGTATTCTGGTGTTTACTGGTTCACTGATGGCAACCGGTGCAATTATGCCAACGGCTAAAGAAGCAGGGCAGTGGTTTGGGATTGTTATCCTTGCGATGTTCATTCCATTCTATATCATTAGCTTGATCCTGAGTGACCCAAGCTCGCCAATTGTACAGATTTTTACCTATTTCCCACTTACGTCACCAGTAACCAGTATGCTGCGCAATGCCTTTGGCTCGCTTGACCCAGTCACGGCAGCTGTTACTATTACGATGCTTGTGGTGCTTGGTATACTCATTATTCGCCTGGCAGTCTACTTGTTCCGCTACGGCGCTATGCAGTACGATTCACGCCTATCGCTCAAGGGGTTGTTTACGCGTAAGTAACCCTGCGCGCTATCTCGTTCTACCGGCCGCCCTGTGTAAAACGCAGGGCGGTTTTTATGCCTAATTTGCTTATGGTTTGTTATAATAAGGCTAATGGACGAAGCAAAAATTCAGGCACAACGCCGTAATAACGACGAAGAAAGCACCGAGCGCCGGGCGGCGATTCTGGGGCTGCAGTATCTTGACACCCGCCAAATCGAACAGGCTCTGCCACTCGTAGAGGGCTTGCTAAGCGTCGATCAGATGCATAAAGATAGAATCATCCCCCTCGTGATGGGGAGCGAAAGTGAACCGTACCGTTTTGCTGTTACTAGCACAACGCCGCAGTCGCTCCTGGTGCGTATGGAGCGCGAGTACGCCGATGATGGTAAGGCCATTCAGTTCTTCTTGATTAGCCAGTCTGGGTACGATGCCTTTATGCTGCGCTACGACCCGCCGCCCGAGATCCACTACGATGATATTGAAATCGCGAAAGAAGGCGATAGCGAAACGATTGCGTCCGTTAGTAAAACCCTTAACTCTGTCGGTACCGATATGGTGTTTGACTACCTGGTGCAGCAGGCGGATAAACTGGGTGCAAGCGACATCCACATCGAAAACCAGCGCAGCGAAATCCGGGTGCGCATGCGTGTTGATGGCGCACTGCACTCGGTGGCAATTCTAGAAAAGGATCGCTACCGTGTGTTGATGGCGGCGCTGAGTTCCCAGGCAAATATTTCGACAGCCTCGCGTGCGCCGCAGTCGGGCCACATGCATAAAGAGATATACGATCCAAGCACGAATGCTACGCACTTACTGAACTTGCGCGTGGAGGCAGTGCCAACCATGTATGGGCAGGATGTTGTGCTGCGTCTGTTCAACTTTAATACCGATGACCTTAACCTTGATTTGCTTGGTATTGCCTCACGTGAGCGTAAGGAAATCGATGAGGTTGTTAGCCACCCGCGCGGTATGCTGCTGATGGTCGGCCCAACCGGTAGTGGTAAATCCACCACGCTATATAGTATTCTGAATGCGCTTAATACCGATGACCGCAAGATTATTACGCTTGAGGATCCAATCGAAAATAGTATTCCAGGGGTGACGCAAATCCCGATTGACACCACCAATGGCCAGTATTTTGCTGATGGTCTGCGTAGTGTGCTGCGTCTTGACCCGGATGTTGTGATGGTGGGTGAGATTCGTGACCAAGAGACGGCCCGCACAGCGATTCAAGCGTCAATTACCGGGCACTTGGTGCTTTCGAGCTTCCACGCTAACTCTACCAGCGCTGCCTTTAGCCGTATCATTGACATGATTGGCCAGAACCCAATTTTTAGCTCATCGATTCGCTTGCTGATTGCGCAGCGCCTGGTGCGCCGACTGTGGCAAGATTCGAAGGAGGAATTCCGCCCGGACGAGGCAACACGCCGCTGGGTTAAAGAGGTGCTGAAGGATCTACCGCCGGAAATCGAGCACCCTGATCTTGATACCTTTACACTCTGGCGGGCGGTGCCAACTGATGACGTGCCATTTGGCTACAAGGGGCGTATGCCGGTGATGGAGCAAATGGTTGTGACAGAAGAAGTCCAGAAGTTTATCCGTGGTGATGTGCAGGATATTCACACCGAAACCATCGAGGCAGCTGCTAAAAAGCAGGGTATGGTAACGTTGCTGCAGGCGGGGGTGCTCGCGGCCCTGCGCGGTGAGACAACGCTTGAAGAAGTCAACCGTGTGATCTAGCTAAAGATACGTACGCACACCGTGGGCAATGCCGTTTAGCGTGAAGGCAGGGCATGGTAGAATAAAAAGTGGCTCGCTATACACCAAAGCCGATTGATGTATAGCCACCGCCTGGGATGGTCCTCGGTGGTAGATGAGAGGAGCACTATGCTTGAGCTTGATAATATTCATAAGCTATGGCAGCTGTGCCAGTGTAGTAATGAATTCTACGTTCGGGGTTGGGCGCAAGCCTTTGAAGGCTTGCTAGCGCTGGGCGAGAACCTAGATAAGCTGTACGACGCTCCCTTTCCGCCTGTGGAGGGCGATGACATGAGCCATATTCAGCAGCGCTCATACGCGGTTGCTATGGTTTGTGTCCGTGCAGCAGGTTTGCAGCTACCGGGATTTTCAATCGAACAACTTTATAAAAGGTTGTGTAGCGCTGATCATATTGCCAGCATGACGCTTGATAGGGTGCGCCAGATATGTGATATATCTAGCGATAAGCCACCGGTCAGTAAAGCATATATCACACGGCTCAGCCAAGAGTTATGTGACTGGGCCCAGGGTGAGCAGGCACGATTGAACGACTTGCTTATTCATGCCCACCAAGCAATGCAGCATGATGAGTATGTTACAGTAGCCGCGCTGCAGAAGCGCTTTGGCCCTGAGCTAGCGCGTACGTATGCTTTCGCGCTCAAACAGTCGCTTACCGTGCCAACAGTTCCCTATATGAGCTGGCAGCGTGTCTATGCTGATATGGAACTCGGCACACTTTCACTCCATAACTACTTGTGTCATTGTACATAGGTGTGTATGGAGTAACCCCCCGCCTGTGGAGCGGGGGATTTTCTTTTGCTTTTTTATGCGGGCAGGTAGTCTACTAGCGAATAACCTTCGCCACAGCCTCCACCACGCGCTCATCAAATGGTGAGGGGATGACGTAGTCTGCTGTGGGCTCATCGACCAGCGCTGCCAGCGCCTGGGCGGCGGCAAGTTTGTGCTCGTCGGTGATTTTTTGCACGCCATTATCCAGTGCACCACGGAAGATGCCCGGGAAGGCCAGAGCGTTATTGACTTGGTTGGGAAAGTCACTGCGGCCAGTGGCGATGACAGCCGCGCCGGCTGCTTTGGCGCTATCTGGCATGATTTCTGGCACTGGGTTAGCCAAAGCAAAGATAATTGGGTCTTTGGCCATCATCCCGACGAGCTCTGGAGTCAGCAATCCTGCACGCGATACGCCAATGAATACATCGGCATCTGCCATCGCGTCTTCCAGCGACCCCTGCTGCGAGGCATCAACGTACGCAAGCAAAGCAGTCTTCTCGGCGTTGAGGTCGGTGCGGTGGCTGCCCACGATGCCTTTGCTATCAACCGCCACAATGTGCCGAGCGCCGTAAGTATGCAGTAGCTTAATAATAGCAGTACCAGCAGCGCCGGCGCCGACCACGACGAATTTACTATCAGCTAGGCTGCGGCCCGTCAGCTTGGCAGCGTTAATGAGCCCAGCCAGTACCACTACAGCCGTGCCGTGCTGGTCGTCGTGGAAGACGGGGATATCCAGCTCAGCCTTAAGGCGCTCTTCAATTTCGAAGCACTGAGGTGCGGCAATATCCTCGAGGTTAATCGCGCCAAAGCTTGGTGCGATTGCCTTAACCGTAGCAATAATCTCCTCTGGTTGGTGTACGTCCAGCACGATTGGCACGGCATCCACACCAGCAAAGTGCTTAAACAGCAGTGCCTTGCCTTCCATAACTGGCATGGCTGCCTTGGGGCCGAGGTTGCCCAGGCCTAGGATGGCCGAGCCATCGCTAATGACTGCCACGAGGTTATTCGTCCAGGTGTAGGTGGGTAGAGTAGCGGGGTCATCTGCAATTGCCTTGCTGACTGCGCCCACACCAGGGCTGTAGTAGCTGCTGAGTTTATCACGGTCTAGCTCATCGCTATCGCGCAGGCTGGTGGTGATTTTGCCCTTATATTTTTTGTGTAGGTCGAGTGCGAGTTTGTTATAGTCCATACTGCTACTATACTATGGCTTGTATGCTGAGGCAACGCTAGTATAGCTTGTGTTACCTGGCCGAGTGTGGTAAAATCCCCTAAGATGTACTAGTGAACATAAGCGCCGCTAGTTTTTGCGTAGTGTGGAGCCGCAGAGGTACAATGCGTGGCCAGCTACCGCTAGTGGACAAACATAAGGATAAACAAATGAGTTTTGCATTAATCCAGAAGGTGAACGACCAGCAGAAGAAGCCTGCCGTTGTTGATGTACGTAGTGGTGACACTGTGCGTGTTCACCAGCGTATTAAGGAAGGCAATAAAGAGCGCGTACAGGTGTTCGAGGGTGTTGTGATCCGCACTGATAACAAGCAGAGCCACACTAGCCGCATTACCGTGCGCAAAATCGCCAGTGGTGTTGGTGTAGAAAAGAGCTTCTTGCTCCATAGCCCACTTGTAGAGAAGGTAGAGATTGTGCGCCGTGCTAAGGTACGCCGCAACTTCCTGAGCTTCCTGCGTGGCCGCAGCGGTAAGAGTGCCCGCCTGAAGGCTGTTGCCTTTGACCGTGAGGCAGTCAATACTCTGCCAGCAGCGCAAGAAGACGCAAAGAAGGCTTAGGTTTACAATCAGGCTAACTCCTAACCACCAAGTACAGTGATACTTGGTGGTTTTTGGTTGCGTACAATGCTATAATTGCCATATTATCCCTAATAAGTAAAGGAGATGGATATGGCAGAGGGCGACAGCAATACGAAGCAGTGGGAAAATAAATATGATGCAAACGATTTGCGCCGATTAGTATGGGAGTGGATACGGTTTGACGAGGAAGATAGCTGGCAGGAGATTAACCAGACGAATCAAGAAAGCCTTGTAGACAGCTGGGCGCAACGCCAGCAAGTACGATGCACAAAAATGCGCGAGATTGCACAAAAAGTAGCTGCGATTGCCCAGGACGTGATGGTGGCAACCCAGAACGAAAATACAGCGAGAACACGCCAAGACATAGCACTTGGGCATAAGGTTTTGGACGATGCAACGGCGGACGTGCCAGAAGGTATTGTGTATGCACTGACATGGGCAGGGCGAATGATTGCGTACGCAGACTTTACTGAGAATTTTATACTTGCTGATGGTGCTGACCATACAAGTCTTGATAGGAGCGACTTAGAGCGTATTCAAGGTTCGCTGAGTGACCTAACGGCACACTATTATAGTCAGGTGCTCAAGCACTATTTTGGTATAGATGCCTCGGGTAGCCAGGAAGGTGGTCTCTACATACCGACTCACCGGTTTGCGTGGCCACACCCAGGGCAAGATAGCTAGCTTATCGAGGCCGGTCCTTTACATAAATCGCGTTGTATAGTATACGACGCGATTTTGTTGCCTTTATACAAGGAGCTAACTATACTAGTAAGAGGACTACCGCCCCCATTACGGTAGAGGAAAGGAGAGAGTAATGGATGATATAGACCGTGAGTTCGAGCAGCACAGGCAGGCCGAAAAGCAGCGCTGGTTTGATAGCTACAAGCTACGCCGGTTAGTGTACGAGTATATGACCTGGCAGTTTAAGCAGGACTGGGACCAGATTGATGCACATTATAATTCGGCTGACGGGTTCGCTGTATCAACAGAAGAAGACCAAAAAGCTTATTACACACAGCTGCTAGAGTTTGCAAAGAATATGGCTGCCATTGTGCGCCCAGTTAATAATGCCAGCTATGGTCGGCTGAGTGAGGGTATAGCGGATGCTGCGGAATGGGTGTTTAATGCCCGTACGCTGGCAGAGTTTTCCTTGCAAAACCTATACAATGATAATGCCAAAAACGCAACCAAAGAGCAGCAAGATACGCTTGAGAATGGTCAGATTGGGCTTATTTTCGCCGAACAAGCATCGTTTAAAAAGCTTGTGGAACACTACATTAATAGCAAAGACAGTTTTATGCTTTCCGACAAAGCGGTTGATGCACTTAATGCGCAGAAGCACTAAGGCACGAAGCCAAAATCACGAAGCGATATCCATAAACCCCCAGTAGTATTGCTGGGGGTTTTGTGTGCCCTGGGCGCTGAATGGTATACTAAGAATACGTGAGTGAACATACTACGAGCATACTACTTGGCATCGACGAAGCTGGCCGTGGACCGTGGGCGGGCCCACTGGTGGTGGGTGCTGTGGTGCTCGCTGGTGCTACGATAGATGGCCTGGCTGATAGCAAAAAGCTCACCAAGCGCCGCCGGCGTATGCTTGCCCCTTGTATTATGCAGCAGGCGCAGGCGGCACAGCTTGGCTGGGTGAGTGCGGTAGAGCTTGATATGATGGGGCTTAGTTTGGCGCTGCAGCTGGCGACCATTCGGGCAGTGTCAGGGATCGCAGTGCCGTATAATCAAATCATTATTGATGGCACGGTGAACTTTTTAGCCGGGACCGGCAAGGGTGCGTATGTGCGTACGATGCCAAAGGCGGATGCACTTATCCCGAGTGTGAGTGCCGCGAGCATCATTGCCAAAGTGGCCCGCGATGAATATATGGCCCAGCTTGATGATACGTACCCAGGGTATGGTTTTGGGAGCCATGCTGGCTACGGTACTGCCAGGCACCGCCAGGCGATTGATAAACATGGCATTACGCCCGAGCACCGTGTCAGCTTTGCCCCGATTGCGCCGCACGCGGCCCAGCTGTCTACCCGGGATGTATTTAGCGGCGAGATGACAGGTAGCATTCGCCAGTTACTGATGGATGCATCTGGTGGGACGTGGCACCAGCCTACGGCGAGCCATGCCGGTGTAACCACCCGGCAGCTAGGCGATATTAGTGAGCAGCTTGTGAGTGACCAGCTCGAGGCGGCTGGCCACGTGGTACTTGCGCGTAATTGGCGTACGCGCTGGTGCGAAATTGATATTGTATCGTGCCGTGGTAAAACACTATATTTTACAGAGGTAAAACACCGTAAAACTGCTGATTACGGGGCCGGGCTTGTGGCAATCACCGCGCGCAAGCAGCAGCAAATGCGCTTTGCAGCTGAGCTCTTCCTAGCCCGCCACCCGCGCTATGCACAGTATAACGCCCGGCTGCAGGCAGCTAGCACGGCCGGTACCCAGCCCCGTATTGAGCAGATAGTAACACTGAATGAATAAAACCCCCACCGGGTTACGGTGAGGGGAGTCCTGTTTTACTTTAATAGCCTTTCTGATAGTAGCTTGTTTTTGTGCTTTCGCTTTGTCAACGGCCGAATAACCGGCCAGGTAAAAATGACAAACCCAGCGACGATAAACGCAATGCCGCTGAGTGTGTGCGTGTTCATCACGATCATGCCACATGCCCATAGCAGCAAAACTGTTAGCATGTGAATATTTACATTATTCGGCATAAAAGCTACACCTTTCGGTTGTCGGTTGTACAGGACAAGGGCAACTGGCGTCGTTGCCGCTCCCTATAATAAAGGACAGTGGCAGGTAAGTCAAGCCGCCTGGTGCATGTGCCCATGTGGTGGCACGCACTGCTTAGCTAGTAGCCGCTGTGGTGAATTCATCTAGCGCCTGACGCACTGCTGGGCCATCCCGCTTGATGTAGTCAATGCGGCCTTCAATTTCGGCTTGGCCAATGGTAATGGCTCGTGCTAGGCTCGGGTTTGTTTGGTGAGGGGCAAAGAACTGGCGATACTGCTGGAGCTGCGTAGCCGTTGCAAGCGAGTTTGCGCTATAGCGTGGGAAGGTATCGAGGCTTTTATCGCCGCCAAAGGTTGCATCTACCCAAGCCCAGTTGTCTTGGAGCCACTGCCAGGTCAGCTGGCGGCTCGCGTGGTTGCGCATAAGGTATGCGAACCAACGGAAGACATCTTGTGGGCGAATTACCTGGCTATGAGTCATCGCATCAAGAATAGTGGTGATCACCTGTGGGTTGGTGGCGGCAGTTAGACCGCTCGCAAGGTCGCCCTGGATTTCGCTATCGGTCTCGGCGGCGTAGTGGTCCAGCAGGGTATCAACTGCAGCGTCAAAGTAGCGCACTTCGTTTGCAATGAGGCTTGCTCGTAGCTCAGGGTCTAGTGCCGCTAGCGGGGTACTGGTGTACATACGGTGAGCAGCCTGGCGTACATTAGGGAGATCACTATAGAGTGCTAAGCTCGTGATCGTGCCACGGAGGATACGATCGTTATCTGATTCATTATCGTGCGGTGTCAGGCCAAGGCGTTCAAACTGCGGGCGAATAATTGTGCGTACCACCTGCCGTAGTTGCTGCTCGGTGTGGGGCTGGGCAGCAGGGTCATCTTCGACCAAGCGGCGAAGCTCGCTGATAGCTAGGCTTATCATACTCCAGACTGTCTGGTTGGTCTCGTGCTGGTAGGCGCGGAGGACTGGCAGGAGTTTTGCCAGGCTGGTAATGCCCGCTTTAGCGAGGAGGATTTGCTCATTCAGGAACTGTAGCCGGGTAATTTCGCTGGCTGTACCGTCTGCAATCTCCGTGAGCCGGGCAGTCATAAAGCTATCTGGGTAGTGGGTAATGACGTAGGATGTGTCTTCATTATTAATAAAGAATGGTGTGGTAAGACTGGTGGTCAGCTGCTTGGTATCAAACACCTGTGGTAGCTGCGGGGTTGTGCTTGCGAGGGGAATTGGCCACAACCGCTGGCTGGGTGTGTACGGGCCAATAAAGAACTGCTGCTGGCTAAGCTGCGCGCCATGTTCGCTTGACGTAATCGTTACCAGTGGCAGCCCAGGTTGGCTAATCCAGGTGTTCATAAAGCCTGCGATATCTTTGCCACTGCTGGTGCCAAGGGCACGCCATAAATCAGCGCCGCTTGTATTGTGGTAGGCGTGGGTTGTAAAGTAATCCGTCAGGCCGCGGCGGAACGCATCGTCACCAATGTAATGCTGCAGCATACGCATAAGTTTGGCACCCTTGGCGTACACAATAGCGCCGTCAAACAGTGTGCTAATTTCATCCGGGTGGTTGACTGGCAGATGTACGGGCTGGACTCCGTCAAGGCTATCACGCCGCATGGCCATAACGGCTTCGTTACTAGCAAAGTCGCGCCAGATATTCCAGTCTGGTTCGAGCGCATCGACTGCAACGTATTCCATCAGGGTGGCAAAGCTTTCGTTGAGCCATAAGTCATCCCACCACGCCATCGTCACCAGGTTGCCAAACCACTGGTGGGCGAGCTCGTGGCAGATAACCGTCGCAACGTAGCGTTTGGTCTCTAGGCTGCTACGTGGCCCGGCTAGCAGGGCAATTTCGCGGTAGGTGATAAGCCCCCAGTTTTCCATTGCGCCGCTACTAAAATCAGGCAGGGCGACGTGGTCACATTTAGGCAGCGGGTAGGGGATGCCAAAGTAATCGTTATAAAAATCAATACAGCGGGTTGCAATATCAAGCGCAAAGCCAAGGCTGCTGGCTGGCTGGGCTGGTGTGGCCCATACATTGACTTCAACGCCCTGCTTGGTATGGGCGGTTTGCTTGTGGAGATCACCGACCACCCAAGCCAGCAGGTAGCTGCTCATAACGGGGGTGGTATGGAAGGTAGTGGTAAGGGCACCGTCTTGCTCAGTCTGCTTAGCGATGGGCATATTACCAAGCACCACCACACCTGGCTCGGTAATGAGCGTTACGTCAAAGCGTGCCTTAGCGCTTGGCTCATCAATACACGGGAAAACTTCGCGCGCATGGTGGCTTTCAAACTGGGTTGCTAGGAGTTCGCAGGTCGCCCCATTATGCTGGTAGTAGCAGGGGTAGAGGCCAGTCATGGCATTGGTAATGGTACCGGTAAAATTAATTTGTACGGTGTGCTCACCAGCGGTCAGTCCGGGCTGGGTAAGCCGGAGCTCGTCGTGCTCATGGTGGCTATAGGTAGCTGGTTTATCATCGATTGTGGCCTGCGTTATCGTCAAGTCTTTCGCGTGCAAGCTGAGACTGCCAGCATGCTGCACAGTACCGGTAATGGTGACTGTACCACGAAAGCTGCGGCCTGGCCGGTCTAGTGCCAGCCTAAGGGCGTAATTATGTGGCGTAAAGGTGGTAAGTAAGCGCGAGAATGTTTGCATACATCTATTGTAGCAAGTTTTAGTATACTGGTATATATGAACTACCGCATGCGCCGTTTGGTTATTCTGCTGATTATAGCCGCCATTAGCTTAGGTGGGGCAGCATATAGTTGGTTGCGTGACTATAGCCGCCAGCCGCAAAACGTGCCCCACGCAGTTGGTGCCCATAGCGCCCAAGGAGTGCTCGCGACCCTGCCGACCAAAGGCCGCGCACCTAAGACGGACTACCGGCGTAGCCAGTTTGGCCCTGGCTGGCAGACTGATGGCATTTGTGATACGCGTAACCGTATTTTGCAGCGTGATTTACGCCGCGCCGCTGTTAATAATCAGTGCAAAGTAACCGCCGGTGAATTGAACGATCCATATACTGGCGAGACGCACGTATTCCGCCGTGGCTCTGGCACTAGTGATAAAATCCAAATCGACCACGTTGTGGCGCTGAGTAATGCCTGGCAGACGGGCGCGCAGCAACTGGCTGAAGATGAACGTATCCGGCTGGCGAATGACCCGCTTAATCTACTAGCCGTTAAAGGTGCTGCCAACCAAGATAAGGGTGATAGCGATGCCGCTACTTGGCTACCACAGCACAAACCCTTTCGCTGCCAATATGTTGCCCGGCAAATCGCCGTCAAAGCCAAGTACCGCCTGTGGGTGACTGCCCCAGAGCGCCAGGCTATGGAGCAAGTGTTAGCAACCTGCCCTGGCCAAGCTGTGCCGCAACCTTAGGCATCAATATTGCGATGCAGGCGCATAATATCAACCAGTGAATGCGGGGGAATTGTATCCGGCGCGGTATCAATGCAGTCGTGTAGGGCTGCAAGGATTTCAGAGCGGTTAAGCTGTGTTCCAATTGCTACCAGGCTCGTGTGGGGCATTTCGCCGCGGGGCCATTCCTCGCTGGTGACATGGGTGTAGTGGCCAACATGGTGGACGATAAACTTTTGCTCGTAGCCTTTCATGCCGTAGTAGATGATACCTTTCAGCCGGTAAAGTTGTGGCGGTAGGTCCTTTAAAAAGGCGGCAAAGCGGGTCGGGTCAAGGGGTTGGCTGGTCGTGAAGCTCACGCTCGTAAAGGCATCGTGTAGATGCTGGTGCTGGCTGTGATCATGCCCGCTCGGTATCATACCAAGGCGTAGTTGGGTCTGTGCGCGGGCCGCGGGTGCTTGGTCATACAAAAGGCCTGGCTCCAGCTGACCGTGCGCAATGGTGGTAATGGTAGCCTGCGGGTTATGCTGCCGGCAGAGCTCCTGGGCGTGGCTGAGCTGCGCTTTGCTAGCTTGATCAGCCTTTGTTATAACGAGCAAATCTGCCTGGGCGATATGCTCGAGCAATACAGGGTGCTGGCGGATGGTTGCCGTACTATTAACGGGGTCAACAGTATAGGCAATGCCAGCAAAGCGGATATGTTTATGGGGGCTATAGAGCAGTAGCTTTTTAAGCGTGAGAGGCTCGGCAATGCCACTTGCTTCGATTATAATAGTGCGTATATGGCTGTTGGTATGGATGAAATCAGCCAGCAGCTTGCCAATATCTTCATCACCAAGCTGGCAGCAAATACAGCCGTTGCTAAGCTGCATTTGGGTGCTGGTTTGGCTCTGAATCAAGAGTGGGTCAATGGCGATATCACCAAAGTCATTGACCACCACACCAATGGAATCGCTACCGCCCGAGCGCAAGATGTGGTTTAAGATGGTAGTTTTACCAGAGCCCAAGAAACCAGCCAGAATAATCACTGGTATTGGCTGGTTGCGAGCAGGGCCGGGCACTACCATAGGCTAGAGCGTGACGTCCTCGTAGCCGTGATGAATATAGTGCGGGCGCGAGCTTTGCGGGATACGGGCAGGTAGTTGGGCAATAGCTGGCGTATGCTGCGGCGTCGCTGCCGAGGCGACTTGGTTCTGTATAGCTAGGTGGCGCAGTGGGCGACCGCGGCCTGGCAGGAGCGGTTGCGGCTGGTGTACCGTGCGGCGCTGCGAGTGTGCTTGCAGAGTGTGGATATGCAGCTGCTGCGCTGTTGCTCCTTGGTGGGTGTGCTGCTGGGGTGCGCGCTTATGTGCTTGTGGTGCCACGGCCTCGGTATTGGCGGTGAGCCGGGCAAGAAAGGCTTGCTCTGCGGCGTGGATACGGCTATCTTCACCATGCCACAGGCTAATAGCTGGCTGCTGGAGTGCACGGGCGTAGCTAAAGGTAAGCGGCCAAGCTTGGGGGCCATGTGCGCTTATGGCCGCTAAGTTAGCGGTGGCTTGCTCCGGGCTCTGGCCACCAGATAGGAACACAATGCCGCCAAGATCATGTGGCGTATGGTTACTGAGCACGCGTAGGGTGCGCGCTGCTACCTCGCGGGCGGGTGTAAGAGGCGCATCACTGCCGGCTAGCACCATACTAGTCTTTAGCAGGAGTGTATGCCGCTGCACACGGAAGAGAGCTAGCTCGTCGAACAGCGCATCAAGAATACGTGCAATACTGGCCTCGGCTTGCTGGGCGCTATGGTCCCCTGCGTGGATCAGTTCTGGTTCGACAATTGGTACCATATCGGCAGCCTGGCATTCCATAGCAAAGCGAGCTAGCCCATGAACATTAGCAGCAATGGCCGCATCAGATGGTAGTGCGTTGTTCTGTATATAGAAGGCTGAGCGCCATTTGGCAAACTGGAGGCCAAGGTGCTTGTAGTGGCGTAGTCGCTTGGCAAGATCATCGAGCCCCGTCGTGACACCTTCGCCCTTGAACCCAGGTAGGGGGCTAATACCAGTATCGACCTTAATACCAGGAACGATTCCCCGGGCACGGAGTAGCTGCACAAAGGGTGTGCCATTATCATCAGTTTGGTTGACGGTTTCATCATATAGGATCACACCGCTTAGGGAGCGCTCGATGCCCGGAGTTGTGAAAAATAGCTGGCGGTACCGACGGCGGTTTTCTTCGCTGCAATCAATACCAGCCTCGGCAAAGCGCCGCTCAATAGTTGCTGTACTTTCGTCTGCCGCAAATATACCTTTGGGCAGGGCAGTTAATGCCTGTATTGTTTGTTCCATTATATTCCCACTCCTTAGTGCGGCCCAGTGCACAGTGGGGCCGCATAATTTCTCATCTATTACTACCCCCAGTATAGCGTACTTTGTACCCTCATAAAAGTAGTGGGCATGGCTATGTTATAAACACTACATCTGGTGCTTGTGTTTACTTAGCGGCTATGTAATAATAAAATTATTATGAAACAAACTATAAGCAAAAGCAATAACACTCACCAGACTGACCAGCCGCGTCGCCCTGTACACCCTAGCTACGTGGCTGCAGCGGTGCTACTACTGGTGTCGCTTTTGTACGCCGGCGTTATGCTGCATTGGTTTGTTGTGGACCATACGCTGGCTTTTAGCTGGAGTTATGCAATACCGACGCTAGCCATTCGCTGGCATACTATCATGGTGATTGCCGAAATCTGGCTGGCAGCAGGGATAGGCTGGCTGGTGGGGTATGTGGCTCACCGGGGCTCAACACAACCCTGGCGCGGCCCGGTAGCGTGCGCAGCTGCCTCGGCCATTACCTATGTGATGATTGTCGCCAGCCTTAATGGGCCGATTGCAACCTTTGTCGTCAGCCTCGGGCTCCTTTATACCTGCTACAGGTTGATTCTGGCTTTTGCGAGCACGGATCTACCCTGGATGTTGGTTGGGTTTATTATTTTGATGGTCAGCGGGGTGCTATTTGCTTCTGTGTTTATCGAATCTGGCTATACACGCCGCCAAATTGAGTACCGGGCAGTTGACAGTAAGCGCCAGCGTTGATACAATGCCACTAGACATCCGGCCGCTTGTGAGGTCGGATTTTTTGAACTATTCTGAACCAAAGGAGAACAACCCATGGAAGATATCAACCTAAAACAACTGACATTGGCAGTGCGTACCATTGCGGACGAAAAGAACCTGCCAGAAGAGACGGTTATGGACGTTATTGAGCAGGCAATTGCAGCTGCGTGGCGCCGTGATAACGGCGAGCGCGAGCAGAATGTACGCGCGGCGCTAAACCAGAATGACGGCACAGCTATGGTGTATGTGATTCGTGAGGTGGTTGAAGACCCCGTTAACCCTGCGACTGAGCTGAGCCTTGACGAAGCGAGGGCAATCAAGCCAGACGCCGAGCTTGGTGATGAGATTGAGGAGTCCCACGAAGTACACAGCTTTGGCCGTGTGGCGGCGCAAACTGCCAAGCAGGTGGTATTGCAGCGCCTACGCGAAGCTGAGCGTGAGGTAGTGCTAGAAGCCTTTGAGGATAAAATCGGCACAGTCGTTACCGGTGTGGTTGCTCGGGTAGAGCCACGCGTAGTGCGTATTGAGCTTGGCAAGGCAACCGGCATTCTACCCCAGAGCGAGCAAATCCAGGGCGAGTTCTACAGTATTGGCCAGCGCATCAAGGTGTTTATTAAGGATATTGAGCGCGAGAATAGGGGCCCGCAGTTGATCCTGAGCCGTGGCAACGAAGGCTTTATTGAATACCTCTTCCGCCAGGAAGTACCAGAAATGGAGAACGGTGCAGTTGAGATTAAGGGTGTTGCCCGCGAGGCAGGCCGCCGTACCAAGCTGGCTGTGGCCAGCACCGTGCCGGGTATTGATGCTGTTGGTACCTTTGTGGGTGGCCATGGGACACGTGTCCAGGCCGTTATGAATGAAATCGGTGACCAGGAAAAAATTGATATCGTTACCTATAGCGAGGATCCAGCTGAATATATCACCAGTGCGCTGAGCCCAGCTGAGGTACTATCACTCACTATTAACGAAGATGACAAGCGCGCTACCGTGTATGTGAGCGAGGACCAACAGTCGATTGCGATTGGCCGCGGTGGGCAGAACGTACGTTTGGCGAGCCGCTTGACTGGCTACGAGCTTGATATTGAAACCAAGCAGCCAGCCGCTACCGAGGCGCCAAAGCCACGCAAGAATATAGAAGATAGCCTGTTTAGCGCCCTTGAGGAGTCAGCCCAGTAGGTGCTGCCAGTAAGCACACGTCAATTAGCACTCGTATTGCGCGAGTGCTAATTTTCTAGTACAATGGCTACTATGGATGATTTTGCAGAGCTTGCCCAGCATCTGAGCGAAGACGCGCGCACCAGTTTGTTCTATGCTGATTCGATTGCTCGTGGCTACGGGAGCCCATTTATTGGCACGGAGCATCTGCTGCTGGGGATTTTGTCCCAGAATGCCAGCGTTGCCGCGCAGGTACTAGCTGATGCTGGCCTGACACTCGATAAGGCAGAGATGGCGCTTGGCCTAACGCCTACAGCAACTCGTATGCGTATTGGTGTGAATGTACTGAGCGAAGCAAGTAAGGTGACGCTCCAGATGAGCTGGGAAACTGCCCGCCGCTACCACCAGGATGAGCTTGGTACGGAGCATATTCTCTATAGCTTGTTGAGCCAACCGCGCAGCCGTGCCCGTAAGCTGCTGGCCGAAACGCTCCACCTCTCGGTGCCAGATATGATGGCTGATCTAGAAGCTTTCTTTGCCCGCCGCGAGCAGCCCGCTGCGGCCGAGGCAAGTGTTCCAGCTGAGTCAGACACCCATGTAGCACTGCCGGCTATTCTCGAGCAGTTTGGTACTGATATAACCCAGCGGGCGCGTGATAAAAAGCTCGACCCAGTCATTGGGCGGCAGGAGGAAATCAAGCGCATGGCGGTGATTTTGAGCCGCCGGTCGAAGAATAACCCGGTACTCATTGGCGAGCCTGGCGTGGGTAAAACCGCCATTGTAGAGGGCCTCGCGCAGCGCATTGTAGCTGGTGACGTGCCCCCGTCGCTGCAAGATAAGCAGATTGTACAGCTCGACCTTGCCCGTATGATTGCCGGTACAAAATATCGCGGCGAGTTTGAGGAGCGGCTGAATAAAGTCACCCAGGCGCTGGCCGCGCAGCCACATATTATTGCCTTTATCGATGAAATCCATATGATGATGGGTGCGGGGGCGGCCGAAGGTGCCCTGGATGCTGCCAATGTTTTAAAGCCGGCCCTCGCGCGCCACAACGTGCGTATTATTGGCGCTACAACGGTAGATGAATATAAAAAGCATATCGAGAAGGACACAGCCCTAGAGCGCCGCTTGCAGGCAATTCTAGTCAAAGAGCCAAAGCTAAGCGACGTAATGGCAATGCTAAAAGGAATGCGCCAGCAGTACGAGCAGCATCACCAGGTGCGTATTACTGATGAGGTGATCGATACAGTCGTGCAGCTTGCGGACCGGTACATTACCCAGCGTTTTATGCCTGATAAAGCACTGGACGTGCTTGATGAAGCGGCGGCCTACGTGCGGGTTACCAAAGGCGGTGGTAGTGAAATAGTTGCCGTGCAGAAGCACATTGCTGAGCTTGATGCACTGACTACCCAGGCGGCAGAAGCAGAAGATTACCAGCAGGCAGCAGCCTACAAAACCCGCCGGGCTCAGCTGGATGAACGCCGGCAAAAACTTCAAAAGAAGCAATCCCGCCGCCAGTCAATTCGCCTAACGCCAGATGATATTGCCCGGGCTGTGGCCCATATGGCAGGCATCCCAGCGGGCAAGGTGCATGCATCTGAGCGCCGTTTGCTCACGCAGCTGGAGCGGCACCTTGGTAAGCGGATTAT
Source organism: Candidatus Saccharimonadota bacterium (assembly GCA_013333595.2). Classification (GTDB taxonomy): domain Bacteria; phylum Patescibacteriota; class Saccharimonadia; order Saccharimonadales; family Saccharimonadaceae; genus SDRW01. The sequence continues at coordinate 185,113 of JABCON020000002.1, read as the reverse complement.
TGGCCAGGCAGAAGCGGTGCAGCAGGTTGCGAAAGCGGTGCGGCGTGGCCGTAGCGGTATTAATCAGGCTAATCGGCCAATTGGTTCGTTTGTGTTTATGGGGCCAACTGGGGTTGGTAAAACGGAACTTGCGCGGGTACTGGCAGAGGAGGTCTTTGGCAGCGAAGATGCACTCGTGAAGATTGACATGAGCGAGCTCGCCGAAAAGCACACCACAAGCCGCTTGCTGGGTGCGCCGGCTGGGTACGTAGGCTATGATGATGGTGGCCAGCTGACTGATACGATTCGCCGCCAACCCTACAGCGTCGTGCTATTTGATGAGATTGAAAAGGCCCACCCGGATGTGCTGCATATATTGCTGCAAATTCTTGAGGACGGCGTGGTGAGTGATAGCAAGGGTCGCCAGGTTTCCTTCCGTCATACTATTCTGATTTTAACCAGCAATATCGGTGCTGATGCCATGCAACAGACTGCTGAGCTTGGCTTTCGTATCACTACGAGTAACAGTGACGCGCAGCTTGCGGCTGCCCACCAGGCTCAGGCGGCTACGGCCCGTAAGCAGCTAGAAAAGCACCTACGCCCAGAGCTCATTAATCGCCTGAATGATGTGATTGTTTTCCGGCCGCTTACCCAGGCCGAAGCAGGCCGTATCTTTGATTTACTGGTAGCTGATTTAAAGAAGCGTTTGGCTGGCCAAGGCTTATCGCTACAGTTGACACCACGAGTTAAAAAGCTACTGGTCGCTAAGGGGTATGATAGCCGCTATGGTGCGCGCCCAATGCGCCGAGTGATTGAAACAGAGCTCGAGCACCCTATTGCCGAAGGTATTCTGGCTGGTGATTACCAGGCCGGTAGTGTGCTAACAGCTCGCGCAAGTAAAGGTATTGTAACAATACAGGCAGAGCATGAATAAACTACTGCGTTTGGCTGGCCGCCTCGTTACCCTTGGTGTGGTGGTTGCAGCTATCTGGGCGATTATGAACCACCAGCGAGTGGTGGATTATATCACGGTGTGGTATACACAAACGCCAGCCTCGGTGATCGGCCTAGTAGAACGCGCCGGTATGAATCAGCAAGGGGTCTTTACCTACCGGGCAACGCAACCAGAGCTTGCCCAGGCGAGTAGCTTTAATAAAGCCTGCGCCAAGCAGGAGGAGGCCAGCGCTATATTGGGGTGCTATGTGCGCGATAGGATTTATGTGTATGATATTACTGATGAGCGCCTGGATGGCGTGCGTGAAGTGACCGCCACGCACGAAACCCTCCATGCAATTTGGGCCCGCCTACCGGGCAAGGAGCGTGAACGGCTTGGTAAGCTGCTCGATGAAGCCTATACGCAGAACCAGAACGAGCAACTGGCCGAGCGTATGCGCTACTATGACCGCACCGAACCGGGCCAGCGCCATAATGAGCTCCATTCAATTATGGGTACGGAATTTGCTACGCTGCCGCCTGAGCTTGAGGCGTACTATAGCCGCTACTTCCACAACCGGCAGCAGGTTGTGCAGCTGCATCACCAATACGAACGTAAGTTTGCTAATTTGCGTGGTAGTATGACCCAGCTTAAGGGGCAACTGACGGAGCTGGCTGCGCGTGTACGCCAGCAGCGTGCCCAATATCAGGTGCAACTTGATGCACTGAACCATGATATCGAAGTATTTAATACTGAAGCTCGCAGCGGTGGTATGGACCGCGCTTCCTACACTGCACAACGCCAGCAACTAAGCGAACGGCGCAACCAGCTTGAGCGTGTCCGGGCTGATATTAATGATCAGGTTGCTACCTACGAGCAGATTCGCCAGCGTTACAATACGCACGTGCATGAATCGAATAGTCTGCAGCAAGCACTCGATAGCAGCAGTAGCTTGAGCCAGCCAGCTCGTGTACAATAGAGGTATGATGGTTAAGCTCAAGCAGCAGTTTATATGTCAGCAGTGTGGCGCCCGGTTTACCAAATGGATGGGCCGCTGTGAAAACTGTGGCGAGTGGAATAGCCTTGTGGAGCAGGCTGCCCCAGCCCAGGGTAGCTCAGCCGTGGCCAAGGGTTCGCAGGCTGGTACGGTACTTGCTGCTGAGCGGCTTGGTGCGGTGCGCCAGGGGCAGGAGCTACGCCGGCTCGGCACCGGTATCGCTGATGTTGATACAGTGCTGGGTGGCGGCATTCTACCTGGCGGCGTTACGCTGCTTGCTGGCCAGCCAGGTATTGGCAAAAGTACGCTACTGCTGCAACTAACGGCCCACATTGCTAACCAGCATCCAGTGCTATACGTAAGTGGTGAAGAGTCTGCCCAGCAGGTTGCTCTGCGTGCTGAGCGGCTTGGTGCCCATACAAGCCAGCAGCTTGATTTTGCGGCCAGCACTAGTGCAGATGATATCGCTGCGACGATTCGGAGTGGCTCGTACCAACTGGTGGTGATCGATTCTATCCAAACGCTGGCGCTGAGCACTGTTACCTCAGCTCCTGGCTCAGTGAGCCAGATTACCAATAGTAGCCACGTTATCATCCAGGCGGCGAAGCAAACGGGGGCGGCGGTTATTTTGGTGGGCCACGTCACGAAAGAGGGCGCTATTGCCGGGCCTAAGGTGCTGGAGCACGTCGTTGACGTTGTGCTGCAGTTTGAAGGGGACCGCTACGGTGGTTTTAAGGTGCTGCGCGCTGCTAAGAACCGCTATGGCTCCACGAGCGAGGCAGCTATTTTCGAAATGCACGAGCAGGGTCTGGCGGTGGTTGAAAACCCATCGGCGGCACTACTGGCAGAGCGGCGCGATGAGGATGGCTCAGTCGTGCTTGCCACACTTGAAGGCCGGCGCCCACTCTTGGTGGAGATCCAGGCTCTTGTCAATTCAACCAATTTCGGGTATCCTAAACGTACAGCAAGTGGGTTTGATTTAAACCGGCTCAACTTACTGATTGCAGTATTAGAGCGACGTACCAAGTTGCAGTTATCAGATAAAGATATCTACATTAACGTCGTCGGGGGGATTAAAATAAGTGATCCAGCGGCTGATTTGGCGGTATGTATGGCGATTGCCTCTGCCGCCGCCAGTCGTCGCCTCGAACCGCATACTGTTGTTTTTGGTGAGGTGGGTTTGAGTGGCGAGGTTCGCTCAGTAACTGGTGTTGATCAGCGTCTTGATGAAGCAAAAAAGCTTGGGTTTACCCGTGCGCTTGTGCCTGCAACCGTCCAGCGCTCAGGCGTTACCCACGTTGATACTGTCCGTGACGCACTGCTTGCTAATTTACAAAAATAAAGGAGACATATGGAATATATTTTGCTTATTATAGCGCTGTTTGTGCTGCTTGAAACGTCGTTTCTAACCTACCAGCAGCTACGGCGTAATACCAAGCGAACCAGCACCGCCATTTATGTTGATACATCAGTCCTGATCGATGGAAGGATTGTTGATATTGCAAAAACCGGCTTTATAACGGCGCAGCTGGTGATCCCCCGTAGCGTGATTGGTGAGCTGCAGCTACTATCTGATGGTGCCGACCACGATAAGCGGGCTCGGGCACGTCATGGCCTGGATGTGGCCCGTGAGCTACGCACTATGGATACGGTAGACGTGCACCTACTGCAGGATGGCTCAACTGCCGAAGAAGGCGTTGATGAGCGTCTGCTTAATCTTGCTAAAAAGCACGGTGGGATGATTTGTACTATCGATTACAATCTAAATAAAGTCGCCCAGGTGGAGGGTATTCGTGTCCTCAATATTAACGAGCTTGCTAAAAGTATCCGCATGGAATTTTTGCCTGGTGAGCGGCAGAGCTTAGCCCTTATTCAAAAAGGCCAGAATGCACAGCAAGCGGTTGGCTACACGGCTGATGGCACAATGGTGGTGGTTGATGGCGCCACCAAACGGATTGGTACAACGGTTGATGTAGAGATCGTACGGTCCATTCAAACTGATGCTGGGCGTATGCTGTTTGCAAAATTAATTGAGCCAAAGAAAGCAACTACTGCGGCTAGCCCGACGTTACTACCCGCAAAGGCTCAGCAGGTAGCAAAGCTGGCGCGCACAACCAAGACCAAGACTGCTGGCCGCAAACCAGCCGCGACACCAGCCCCAACTCCCAAGCCAAAGGCAACGACGGCCCCAGCAGCAACTCGTGCACCCAAGGCCACGCCAAAACCACGCCGCCAAACGCGCTCATCACGCTCTACGGTGAGCCGCGTAGCTACACCGGAGCCAGCAGCTACTAAGCCACCACAGGCTACGGCGAAAGCATCCACAAAGGCTACTAGCACTAAAGCTGCCAAGAATACTACCCGCGTAGCGAGCACTCGCACGCGCTCAAGCCGACGCCGCCCGCGCACCAATGAAGATCGTTTGATAGACTTGGTTGATAAGCAGTAGCAGACTGGTCACCCACACAACCTTAAAGCCCCGCTGGTAAAACGGGGCTTTTTAGTTGGTGGTAATTTTTGCATAAAGTATTACCCCGCAGTGCAGGGTAATAAGCACGGGCTAAATACGGAACTTACGGCTGCTGGTACCAGTATTTGAAGTTTCATCCTCGACTGTCGCGCTAATCGTTACCTCGCGGTTACTGCCTTCAATGGTGGTATTAAACTGGCGTGGGCTCGTAGAGCTAATTTCGGTATCGACAACGACGCGCGAGTCAACCGAGACCTGCAGGCGCTCAAGATCATGGCTGCCCTCTGCCGGGGTAACGGTAATCGTGTAGTTGCTACCAGAGCCATTACGCTGCATTTCGATGCTAGCAATTGATGGTTTCGCGTCATTACACTTATGCACGTCATCATCCTGGCTCGCATCGTAGCCATCAGGGGCGATAAAGGTTTGCCGGCGGCTGATTGGGTCAGTTGTACGGGTTACCGTCAGGTCAATCTTAGCTGATGTTGGCGTACAGCGCGTTGCCTTTTTCTTCGATACTTTATCAAAGGTCATCTTGACATAGGTGCGGGCAGATGATTGATTGTTGTTGTACCACGAAGGCACAATATCACGGCGGCCATTCACATAGGCATCGCGGATACCAGCTGGGCGTTCAATCTGCTGATTTGGCTTCCAGGCGCCGGTTGGCTGGTACACCTGTGGGTGGACTTCCTGCATATAGTTATTAGAGACACGCCGCACCACGGTATTATCGCTGGATGCCAGCGGGCGGCCATCGTGGTTACCCATCCAAACGCCGGTTGCTACCACTGGTGAGTAATTCATGAGCCATGAGTCCTTGGCGGCGCCCTGGCCATTCTCGGTTGTACCGGTTTTGGAGGCTGTCCATACACCAGGTATTACAAACCCAAAGGACGTTGCTTGTGAGCCAAAGGTAATACGGCGGGCGTTCGGGTCGCTTAGGATGCTGGTGAGCATATAGGCGGCCTGTGGGTCAAGCGCTTGCTTTGGCTTAGCACCATCATCCCATTTTTTGAGGACTTCGTTGTTTGAGTTGCGTACTTCAAGCATGTACGATAGCGGCCGGTACACACCACCACGTGCCAGCGAGGCATAGGCGTTGGTGTGCTGCACTTGGCTCACAGTACAACCACCACCAATGGCGGCTGAAAGCCCGGCTGAATTATTGCCTTGGCAGTAATTGATATCACCAAGGTCGCGCGCGGTCTGGAGTGACTCCTTCACACCGGCAATATTCATAGCCTTAACGGCCGGGCGGTTCAGTGAGCCAGCTAAGCCGTCACGGATCGAAACATTACCGTAGGTACGGCGAGTGTAGTTCTGCAGGGTACAATTACCGCCAGTATAGCCGGCACAGTATAGTTTATCGATATTTTCGTCACTCAGGGTTGTGCCTGGGGTGTAGTTTTTGCCTTGGCGCTGCTTAAAGAGTGGTGCAAAGTCAACGATAGGCTTGATACTTGACCCCGGTTCAAGTGGTGAGGTTGCGCTATTCTGCTGACCGTAGCCAGGCCGATTATAATCCACGCTCCCAACCATAGCGATGATCTGGCCAGTCTTGACATCGACAGAAGAAAGGGCAATGTTATCGGCACCATACTGGGGCAGGAGCTGTGCCCCGGTTGCTACAGCGCGCTCAGCGATCTCTTGGGCCTTTGAATCAAGCGTGGTTTTTACAACCAACCCACCACGGCCAACAGTCGCCTTGCCAAGTTCACGCTCTAGTTGCTTGCGTACCTCTAGGACGAACCATGGGGCTTTAATATTATCGGTTGACGTAACGAGAGGCTTGATGTGGTCAAGAATAGGGTACGCCTTGGCCTCGTCATACTCCTGCTTGCTAATATAATTAAGCTCAAGCATGGTATCGAGTGTTTTATGCTGGCGCGAAATCAGGGCTTTATGACCATCGGTGTTATAGGGGTCGTATAGGCCTGGTTGGTTGGGAATGCTGGCTAGTAGGGCCGCTTCGGCAACCGAAAGCTCCTTGGCAGATTTACCAAAGTAGGTTTGCGAGCCACTTTCGACACCATTGCGGCGGCCACCGTACGGCGATTCATTAAGGTAAAGGGCCAGGATCTGATCCTTGTTGTACATGCGCTCAACCTCAATCGAGAGGATGACTTCTTTGATCTTGCGGGGGATACCATCAAAGCCACGCTTGTTGGCATCATCTGCTAAGAAAACCTGCTTAATAAGCTGCTGCGTAAGGGTTGAGCCACCTTGCGTACCACCGCCACCGGCATTGTTAACGGTTGCACGAATCAAACCACTCAGGCTAATACCGCGGTGCTTATAAAAGTTACGGTCCTCTATGGCGATCGTCGCGTTCTTGACGTGCTTAGAAATTTCATCGGCTTTAACTACCTGCTTGTAATTGCCATCCCCGCGGTCTTCCCAAAGCAGCTGATTGTTGCGGTCGTAGTAGCGCGTAATGGTGGTTTGGACGCGTTTGGCAAGCTCGCTTGGGCGAATCTGGTCGATATCGCGGCGGTAATAGGCAAACAGCGAGCCAATGGCAACCACAATAAGCACCACAATAACACTAACGATTTTGAGTAGCGTTAAGGCACCTTGCTTGCTAAACCAGTAGCCTAGAACACGCTTTGGGTGCATGCGGTACAGGAGGCGCTTGGCAGGGTGCTTGGGGAGTGTCGCTAAGTATTCGGCCTTACGGCGGGCCTTCAAATCTTGGTTGGTCTTGCGTTTATGGGATAGATTGGCGTACACATTCAGTGCACGCTTGCCGGTAGGTTTATTCTTGTTCATCGCAGGTACTCTTTCATAAGCATTATTTAGCTCCATTATAGCAAATTGCGGTATGATCCGCCTAGTCTTTTTGGTACAATAAATTAAGTGCTGATTATAGCAATAAGCGCGAATAAAATGCAAGAAGGAGCGATATGACACTACAAGAAGAGCTGCAGTGGCGTGGGTTTATTAACCAATCCACCTTTACCGATTTGGCTGACCTAAATACTCCGCGCACCTTTTATATTGGCGTTGACCCTAGCGCCGATAGTATGACGATTGGCAACCTTGCTGCCATGATGCTAGCGCGGCATTTTATTAGCTATGGCTATAAGGCGATTTTACTCGTTGGTGGCGCAACCGGTATGATTGGTGATCCTGACGGCAAAAAGCAGGAGCGTGATCTGCGTAATCGCCAGGTTGTCGAGCAGAACGCAGCAGCGCTGGCGGCTCAGTTTGCGACCATCTTTAATGATGAACCGTTTGAGATTGTTAATAACAACGACTGGTTCCAGTCGATTGGCTTTGTTGATTTTTTGCACCAGGTTGGTAAGCATGTGAGCATGACGCAGCTACTTGACCGTGATTTTGTGCAGCAACGTATTGGCGAAGGTGGCAGTGGTATTAGCTACGCCGAATTTAGCTACAGCCTAATGCAGGGGTATGACTTTTTGCATCTCTACCGCACCAAGGGCGCTACGCTGCAGCTATGTGGTGCTGACCAGTGGGGCAATAGTGTTACTGGCGTGTCCTTGATTCGCAAACTGGCTGATGGGGAGGCACACGTATTCTCGACACCGCTTATTATCAATAAGCAAACCGGCGTGAAGTTTGGCAAGAGTGAAGGTGGCGCTGTGTGGCTTGACGGTACCAAGACGAGCCCGTATAAGTTCTACCAGTTCTGGCTCAATATTGATGATGAGATGGCCAAGGATTTGATTAAGATTTACACCTTCTTGTCGCAGGATGTGATCGCCGAGCTAACGGCTCAGCATGAAGCCGAGCCAGCTAGCCGCTTGTTACAGAAGACGCTTGCGCGCGAGATTACCACTATCATCCATGGCCAGGAGCGTGCCGAGGCAGTTGTGCAGGCGAGCCACATTCTCTTTACTAAGGGTGAATTTACCCTGACAGATGATGTGCGCCAGGTGCTTGCTGGTGAGCTACCAGTCGTGCCAGTCGGTACACGTGTAGTGGAGGCGCTCGTGCAGGCAGGGGTAGCTGGTAGTAACGGCCAGGCGCGCCGCTTATTAGCCGATGGTGCTGTATCGGTGAGTGGGCGCAAGCTAGCCGAGGATGAAACTTTAGCTACGCCAAGCCTCTTAAAAAAGGGTAAAAATTCTTTCGTACTGGTTCAGTAGGGTGTAGCTAGTGGTAGTGCAACAGCTTGGTCAGCGAGTGGTACGTCGTATCAAACGGGTGCGGCGTGGGCCGCTCCTTGTGTGTGCTGGGATAGTAGCGCTGCTTATAGGGCTACTGGTATGGGTACATCCACCACAGCCGGAGGTATCACAGACGAGTACCTTTTGGCAGCCAAACAGCCAGCAGAAGACCGCCTACCAGGTACGAGCCCGGATCATGCAGCTTGAAGCAAATCGCCAGCAGGCTACCGTCATTATTATGGATGGCCCACAGCAGGGGCAGATCCAGTCGCTCCAGCTGCGCGAGACTATGACGCAGCAAGCCATGCCTGGTAGGGTTGTACTGGTGTGGCAAAAAGCCGATGGTACGCTTAACCACAGCATCAGTGAGTACTGGCGCTTGCCAGGGCTGATCCTATTGGTGCTCATCCTGCTTGTCTGTGTCTATATGGTGAGCGGCGGTTACGGGCTCATGAGTCTCGCCGGGTTGCTCTTTAGTGTTTGCGTGGTGGCGCTTTATGTGGTGCCAAGTATTTTGCGCGGAGCCAACGCCCTGCTGGTGTGCGCGGGCGCCGCTTTTGTTATCGGCAGTGTATCGGTGTTTATTGCCCATGGTTACCGCAAGCGGGCGATTGTATCAGTTGCGGCCGTGCTCACAGTTTTGGTAGTTGTGCTTGTGCTAACGTGGATTGGCGACTATCTCGGGGTACTGACGGGTATATATGATGAAACATCAGGTTTTTTGGCGTACGGGCAGCGGCAGCTTGACCTCCATGGTGTGCTGCTGGGTGGTATTGTGATTGCAACCCTGGGCCTGCTTGATGATGTTATTACCACGCAGGTGGCAGCAGTTGATGAGCTGAAGCGCGCTAACCAGCAGCTAGGTATGCAGCAACTCTTTAAGCGGGCACAATCAGTTGGCCGGGAGCATATTGCTGCTTTAATTAATACCTTGGCACTGGCATATATTGGGGTATCGCTACCGACGGTACTGGCACTATCGAGCTATAGCCATGTGTCGGTGCTTGAGCTTTTAAATAGTGAATTTATGGCCCAGGAGGTTGTGCGCACAATTATAGCCAGCATTGCATTGGTGCTAGCAGTGCCGATTAGTACAGCTATTGCCGCTTGGGCTTACTCACGCCCCACATAGGCAGGGCAACACAAAAAGAGCTAGGCGTTACGCACTAGCTCTTTTTACGGTATAATGCGAGCGTTAAGTTACCATACCTCCGATTGTCCACCACAACAATATCTTGGTTAATTATAACCTCTTCCTCACATGTACCTGGCTTAGATAATACCATAAGCGCACCAGGTTTGAGTAGACTAAAAAGCCGTTCAACTGTGGAAAAATGTTGTAAAATTTGGTAATATGGCGGATCGACAAAGATCAGATCAAAGCGTGCATCTTGATTATTACCAAGCCAGCTGCGTACACGGGTGCGTGCTAGCGTGGCACGCTCAGGGCCAATCCCCAGCGTATTAAGATTGTTTTGAATGACCTTTTGGGCTATACGGTGTGATTCAATAAAGGTGACATGCCGGGCGCCACGGCTGAGTGCTTCGATACCAAGTGCCCCAGTACCAGCAAACGCATCAAGTACGGTTGCGCCCGGTAGCTCCTGCTGGATGGTGTTAAAAATCGCGCCGCGCCCCCGTTCGCTCATCGGGTGGGTGGAGCGCCCTGGCGGCGTATCAAGCCGTCGCTTACCAAACTCACCGGCAATCACACGGACGCGCATAAATTACGATACCTTGCCTGGTTCTGGTGCTTTGGTGGGCGTGATTAGCTGCGGCGCTGTCGTGTTCATAATAGCGCTATACCAGCCCAGGCAGACAGCTTTAATAATAAGCGGTATAAGCTCCTGCTTGGTTTGGTTCGCTAGGGCGGTTGTCCAGCCATGTTTTTGATAGGTGGTGTACATATGCATTGCAAACACTTGGTCGACCAAGGCGCGATAGAGCGGGCGGAAACCATGGGCTTCTAGAGCTAGTTTATCCACAGCCCCAAACTGGTGCCGTTTAAGATTTGCCCCAGCAACAGTCATAGCAACACCGAGCTCAAAGCCAAAGTGAGATGTCATCACACCCTTAGCACCCCACACTTCCCAGTTATTAGCCAGCTGCTCCCAGCGAGTCTGGCCAGGTAGAATAATCTTCTCTTTGGTCGAGGTGCGGGTTTCTATACTGGATCCCCGCAGCTGCTCGAGCTTTTGTGCTAGCGGGTAGTGGTGTGGCGGCGTGAGGCCATCGGTGATGGCGTGGGCCATCCAGGCTGCCTCAAAGGCAGCGCGCGTCATATTGCCAGTATCGAGCGCGTGGGTCAGATTGCGAATATGTTCATCAATCATGTCGAGTAGCGCGGTATCGTTTGGCCGGGTTGGGTCGATGTAATGCCAGGGCTCATCCTTGGCAGGACTTTTGCGTTTAATGCCATCGGGCCCGTTCAAACCTTCAAAGTGGAGAATCTCTTTAGTGCTCGGAAAAGCAAGGCCACCTGGTACGTGCGGCGCAATGCGGCGGCGGGCGACGCGGTCGATTTTTTGATGCACGCCCATAACGCGGCCTGATTTAACCCGAAACGTTGTTCCTGAATACATAATGATACATCTGTTTAGTTTAATGTCGTCATGCGTTGGTAGTGGGCAACGCGCCCAGCTAATTGCTTATATTGTAGCAGATTTTCGCCAGATTTGATAAAATCCTGGGCGGCCTTTTGGGCACGAGCAATCAGCTTGGTGTCGGCAAGGTTAGCGACCTGTAGGTTGAGTGCACCATGCTGAGCTTTGCCGTAAATTTCGCCCGGGCCGCGTAGCTCTAAATCAACTTGCGCTAGGTGAAATCCATCGTTGGAGCGCTCGATTTCGCGCAGGCGTTGGGATGGTTTCTGGTGGCTAGTAAGCACAAGATGGCAATAACTTTGGTGACCCCCGCGGCCGACACGCCCGCGCAGCTGGTGCAACTGGCTGAGGCCAAAATGGTCAGCGTTTTCAATCAAAATAACACTAGCATTTGGTACGTTGACACCAACCTCTACAACGGTAGTACTGACGAGAATATCCAGCTTGCCGGCCGCAAACTCAGCCATGACGGCGTCTTTGTCGGCCGGTGGCATACCACCATGCAACACACCAATCCGGCGGTGGCGAAAGATGGTGCTTTTGAGGCGGTTGTATTCGGCTTCGACACTTTTGGTGTCGTTATCGGGGTTTTCATCAATCAAGCGGCAGATAATATACGCTTGCCTACCCTGGGTGAGCTGGTCATCAATTGCCTGGTATAGGGCAGCCGTATTGGTTGGCGCCCATAGCTTGGTAACAATTGGCTTGCGGCCGGCCGGTAGCTCATCAAGAATGCTTATATCAAGCTCACCAAATACTGTCAACTGCAAGGAGCGGGGTATAGGGGTTGCGGTCATGCTGAGCAGGTGCGGCATGCGGGGTGCTTTTGCAAGCAGTGCTTGGCGCTGAGCCACACCAAAGCGGTGTTGCTCGTCAATAACTGCAAGGGCTAAACCATTAAACTGAACAGTTTTTTGGATCAGCGCATGGGTACCAATGATGAGCTGCGCCGCGCCACTATGCACTGCATCCAGACATGCTTGGCGCTGGGCACCCTTCACACTACCGGTGAGCAGTACGATCTGTACATCGTAAGGTTCAAGTAGTTTTGCTAAGCTATGGGCGTGCTGCCGGGCCAGGATTTCTGTCGGTGCCATCAGGGCAGTTTGGTAGCCAGCCCGGGCTACGACGTAGGCTGCTAAGCCAGCCACAATGGTTTTACCAGAGCCAACATCACCCTGGAGCAGCCGGTTCATTGGCGTGGTGGTTGCAAGGTCTTGAATAATTTGCCAGGCGGCTCTGCGCTGGGCATTAGTGAGGGTAAATGGCAGCCCGGTAACGAGCTCCCGCAGTGCGTTCAGATCAGCCGCTAGCTTGTAGCCAGTCAGCTGCTGGTTAGCATGCTTATTGCGCAGGCTTGCCAGGGTTAGCTCAAAGAGTTCCTCAAAGGCGAGGCGCTCACGGGCCCGGGTAATATCGTGCTGGCTTGTTGGAAAATGCATAGCCAAGAGGGCTTGGCTGAGCGGTAGCAGCTGCTGGGATTGTGCAACGCGTGGTGGCAGGGTATCAGTCAGCATAGTAATAGTCGGGCGTATGCTTTCGAGCAAGCGGCGAATATCGCGGGGGCGCACGCCTTTTATAGCCCTATAGACGGGCGTGATCGTTGCTGATGGTGTAATGCGAACGTCAGGAGTATCTGCTGGGGGCTGAGCCTTTTCGACGGCAGGATTAGTGAGCTGATAATGATTGTAAGTAAATTCAAAGGTGCCGCTAAATAAAAATTGCTCGCCAAGGCGGAGCTGGTTCTGGCGATAGGGTTGGTTAAACCACACAGCCTTGAGTTTGCCACTGGCATCGGCTAGCGTCGCGGTAGTGATGCGCAGGCCGCGCCGCACAGTGCGGGTACTACAGGCTTCAACAATGGCGTTAATAGTCACCTTACTGGGCCGTAGTTGAGCGATTGCGTGCTGAGTTGTAAAATCCTCGTACCGGCGTGGTAAAAAGTAGATCAAGTCAGCGATTGTATCTAGCCCAGCCGCCGCAAGAGCGGCCCCAGTTTTGGGGCCGACTCCGTTTAGGGTTGTAAGCGGCGCGCTGATGTCCATTAGGCAGTGAACTGCGCGACAAGAGTGCTAGCTAGCGTATCGATAGTCGCTTGAGTTGCCTGGTAGTCAGCTTCTACCTGGGCAAGGTCGCTTGGGTTTTTGCTGTTTTCAAACCACTGCAAGTAGAGCTTAAGCTTTGGCTCGGTGCCGCTTGGGCGTACCGTTACGCGGCGGCGCGAGTCGCCAAGCTCAAATACAACCACATTGCCAGTGATGCAATCAATAGTCGTGGTTGCACCGGTGGTAAGCTCGGTTGTTGTGAGGCTGCTGTAGTCGTGGATACGGCTTACTGGGTAGCCACCAAGCTCTGTGGGTGGATTGCTGCGCAGCTCCTGCATAATGCGCTGCATATTCTTAAAGCCATCAGCGCCAGGGAATTGGGCGGTCGCCAGATTTTCAACGTAAATGCCATGCTCGCTGTAGAGCTCAATCAGGCGGTCGTAGAGAGTTTTGCCAGCGGTCTTTAGTTCGGCGGCATACTCAGCCAGGAGTAAGGCACCAATTGCGCCGTCTTTATCGCGAGCATAGGTACCCTTCAGGAGGCCATAGCTCTCTTCGCCACCAATAATAAAGCGTTCTTGGGTGCCTTCGGTTTTGAGGATGGTTTCGCCAATGTATTTAAAGCCAATCAGCATATTGCCGTACACATTCACGCCATACACCTTTGCCAGAGCGTCAAGCATATCAGTGGTGACAATGGTTTTGGCGATGTAGTCAGTTGGGCGCAGACGACCTTTTGCCTGCTGCTGGGCCAGTACAAAGTCTGCTGCTAATACAGCCGATTGGTTACCATTAAGCATAATCGGTGTTTCACCCTGGCGTACCATCACACCAATGCGGTCCGCGTCTGGGTCATTTGTAATAGCGATATCAGCGCCACTAGCCATCATCTGCTCGACTGCCATGGTGTTAGCAGCGGCTTCTTCGGGGTTTGGTTTACCGGTTGGGATAGTAGGGAAGTTGCCATCTGGCGGCATTTGCGCTTCGACACGCTCAACGTTTGTAAAGCCAGCTGCTTCAAGCACCTTTAGGGTGTTGGTTTGCCCAGCGCCATGCAGTGGCGAGTACACAATATGGAGGTCGCGCGCTTCACCTTCTGCTTCTGCCAGCAGGGCAGCCAGGTATTTTTGATCCATATCGCTACCAAGCATGGTGATTTTACCGTCACGCACCGCTTCGTCAAAGTCCATTGCAATAACTTCGGTAATAGCAGCCGCTTCGTCCAGAATACCTTGGTCGTGCGGTGGGACGATTTGGCCGCCATCGCTCCAGTAGGCTTTGAAGCCATTATCGGTTGGTGGGTTGTGGCTAGCGCTGATGACGATGCCCGCAATAGCACCAAGCTCGCGAACGGCAAAGCTTAGTTCTGGCGTTGCACGGAAATCTTCAAACAAGTAGGTTTTAAACCCGGCTGCCGCACAGACTTGGGCCGCAAAGCGGCTTAGTTCTTTCGAGCTGAGGCGGGTATCGTAGGCAATGGCAATACCTTTTGCTGCAGCGTCTGGGTCAGCCTTTTTGGCATACTGGCAGAGCGCCTGGGCGCTTTCACCAATCGTAATTTTATTAATACGGTTCGAGCCAACCCCGGTCATCCCGCGCCGGCCACCGGTCCCAAAGGCAATCACGGTATAGAAAGCGTCCTCTAGTGCTTTGTAGTCACCCGCCTGGATCAGCGCAACCAGCTCATCCTTGTGGAGGGCGTACTTTGGCTCGGTCAGCCAGGCGTGAATATTCGCCAGCGCCTCATCCGACACCTTGCCGCGTAGATTATCTAGTAATTGAGTTTCCATCGATTGCATCCTCCTCTGTCTCTGACGTTATGCAAATAATGTTGTAGCTATAGTATACCACCTGTAAGCTAGCTTTCGCTAGGGTGTAGCACGCAAAAAATCCCTTATAAGTAAGGGATAAGCACACAAATATCTATGATGGTACGCGAGAGAGGACTCGAACCTCCACGCCCGAAGGCACTAGCTCCTAAGGCTAGCGTGTCTACCAATTCCACCACTCGCGCGCGGTTTAACTGTACTTTGCAATAGTAGCATGCCCTCCCGTAAAGCGCAAGACCCCATAATGGCTTATCTACAAAACGGTAGTGGTAAAAAACAGCGTGTGGTATGATGAGTAGTAAAGTTAGCAATAAGGAATATATCATGAGCAAAATTTCGCAGTACTTGAATGAGCATTTGACTGGCGATGTTACCACGGCAGATGCAACACGCTACACATATGCGACTGATGGTAGCATACTTGCTGCGGTGCCAGATCTTGTGGTGTATCCAAGCGTAACAGACGATATACGTAAACTAGCTCGGTTTACGTATCAGCTTGCCCAGAAGGGCCATATACTGCCAATGAGCCCGCGTGGCAGTGGTCTTAACCAAACTGGGGCAGCCATTAGCGACGGTATTATTATCGATACACCCACACATATGAACCGCGTGTTTGAGTTTGACCAAAAGCAGCGGCTTGTGCGGGTGCAGCCAGGCGTGACGCTGGGGGCTATTAATGCTGCTTTGCAGCTACATGGCTTCCATATTCCATACGAGGGCGTACCAGCTGCAGCGACTATCGGGGGTGCGATTGCCAGCAATACACATACGCACCATGGCACCTACATTGGCGATAGCGTTGCCGAGCTCGAGGTTGTGCTCGCAAATGGTGATATTATGCAAACCAAGCGGCTTTCGCGGCGCGAGCTTAGCAGCAAAAAGGGCCTACAAACCATGGAGGGTGCTATTTACCGGGCTATTGATACGCTGCTAGATGATAGCCAGTCAACCATTAAAACGATTGCGGCCAGCCGTGTACCAGCCAATGCTGGCTACCCAGGTATCGCCCAGGTACGCCGGCGGGGTATGTTTGACCTAACACCGCTGTTTATTGGCTCCCAGGGGACACTTGGCATCGTGTCCGAGATGATTTTGGAGGCAGACTTATACAACGAAGACTTGCTAACATTTGCCGTGCTGGTTGAATCATACGACGATATGGTGCGTGTCATTAATACTATTCTGGAGCACCAGCCAGAGTCACTACATGTGGTGGATAGCCGTTTGGCTAAGCTGGCCTATAAAGCTGGCCGCCGCCATGCCGTGGTGGCTCCGCATATTGAACGTGGCGATGCCTTTGCTGCTGTGCTGGTGGGAGCATTTGGTGATTTTAGCGAGCGCACACGCCAGCGCAAAGTTAAAAAGCTTTTTAAGGATATCGACCGCTATTCTGCTGACCGGATGGTTGCAGAAGATTTAGATGAAGCCCGCGCGCTACGTTCAATCGAAAATGATCTGTATGCGACGTGCCAGATTGCCCCAAAAGCAAGCCCAATCTCATCACTATTTAGCGGAGTGTATATACCGCCGCGCCGGGTAACCGATTTTCTCGCGAGTATTCAAAAACTAACCCAACACTACCGGGTGGCGCTGCCATTTACGGCTTCTGCAATTAGCTCGATTTATTCCTTCTGGCCGAGTCTACCGGTACGTAGCACGCAGGATAAGCAAGCGCTGTTTAAGCTCTACGATGCTTTTTCGGCCCTGGTTATTGCCCATGGCGGTAGTGTGACGGCCGGTGAAGCCGAAGGCCGACTCAAGGCGCCGTTTGTCGTTAAAGAGGATGACGCTGGCACACAGGCGCTTTACCAAGCGATTCGCCAAATATTTGACCCACACGGCACACTCAATGCTGGCGTAAAGAACGGCTTTGAGCTGCGTGATGTTGCCAAATACCTCCGGCTGCCCAACGGTGCAGCAGGGCCGATTATACGCCCACAATAGTCTTTACAAATACGGCGGCAGGGTGCTATAGTAGAGGCATGCACGAGTGGCGGAATTGGTAGACGCGCTAGCTTCAGGTGCTAGTGCCCGCAAGGGCGTGGAGGTTCAAGTCCTCTCTCGTGTACCAGGTTTGGTATTATAATCAATAACTACTATAAGGCCGCGAAGGCCTTTTTATATAGAGGGGGATATATGGAAAAGGGTGGTGGAGCCACGTCACATACACAGCAGCCTAAAGAGCGCCGCAGTGAAAGCTCAGAGCTGAGCGATGAAATACTGGCGGTTGAGTCTATGGAGGTAGCAGCAGACGATAGCCCATCTGCCCAGCCGGTAGCCACCATAGCGCCAACTGAATCACCGCGTGCTGATAGCCAGCCACGTACGGCTCGTGTCAGTACATCGTCCACCCCGGCGCATGATCAACCCCACCCGGCCCAGGCGCCACAATCTCAGCCGCACACGCCGGCTGTATCAGCACCTGTACAATCTGACCACGCCGCTAGGGCGCGGCTTGCTGACTGGTTTACACGCGCCACGCACAGTACTGGTGGGGCATTTGTGTGTGTAGGCGCCTTGTGGTTGTGCTATGCATGGCTAGCGTGTAGTGTAGCTGCTACCAGTGTGCTTGCCGTGCAGTATTGGCTCTATGGTGGCCAGCAGCTGCCCTATAACCCCACAGTAGAATACGCCGTTGGTAGTGTCGTAGCTGCTAGTATCGCTGTATGCCTGGTGGAATATATTGGCGCAAAGCGGGGCTTTACAGAAGAAGCCAAAGGCCGTAAAACCCCGATGAACCATATAGGTATTGCAACCTACGCTGCTATAGTGGCAGTGGCTAGTGTGTGTATGGCTGCTCGGTTCGTCCATATGGCGCTACTGCCGCAGGCAGGTCATGATATAGCCATTATTGCTGGCGCAGCTTGCTTGGGTCTACTCCTACTTTGTGCAGCGGTGCGTTTGTGTCGTGCTCAGTCACGGGCCACTCGGCTTGCACAGCTCATGCTGTGTGGCGGCGTGCTGTTAGTGCTTGGTGGGGCTCTATGCGGCCCTGTACATTATGGTATAGTGAGTGCAAATGATCGCCGGACTGAGCAGTATCTTGTTTCTGCCCGCCAGGCAATTGAGCGAGCTGTTGATTTGACCGGTAGCGTACCAGAGGACCTTGGGCACATCAAGCAGATTATACCGTCGCAGCTGCATGCTCAGCTTACCGCACAGGGTATTCGTTACCAACGCTTGCCCAATGATGTACCAGTGCCAAGCCAGCAGGTTAGGCCAGTGGTTCCGCAAACAATCAGTGGTCGCATCGTCAAATACCAGCTATGTGCCCGCTTTGACCACGCAACCAGCACGGTTGCCCATGCCACCGCGGCGCCTCACCAGCCATTTGCCGTCCATGCCAAGGGCCATCAGTGCTTCCGCCTTGGCGTCCGCATGGACTAGCCCGCATGATATAATTATTTGTATGCAGCTTACGCCACAGTCTGATAAACGCAACGTAATGGATCAGTTTAAAGGCCAGGCGATGGCCGATATTATTGACCAACTCGATGCGAGTGGCAGCTCTCTCCATATCGCGCTCGAAAACACGGAGCGCGATTTTAATATGGGTACGATTGTGCGTACAGCCAATGCGTGCGGAGTGCGCCATGTGCATATCATTGGCCGCCGCCAATGGAATAAGCGCGGCGCTATGATGACAGATAAATACATGCACCTCCATTACTATACGGATATTGGCAGCTTCCTTGTGCATATGCAGCAGCTAGGGCGCTGTGTCATTGCGGTCGATAATATTGCTGGTTCACAGCCACTAAGCCAGTACCAGCTACCAAAGCACGCGTGCCTTGCCTTTGGTCAGGAGGGGCCTGGTATATCAGCTGAGCTTGCCCAAGCAGCTGAGGCAATCGTAGCAATTGAGCAGTTTGGGTCGACACGCTCGTTGAATGTGGGTGTTGCTGCTGGAATTGCCATGTACGTGTGGCTGCAGCAGCATCGATTGGGAGCGGGCAAGGGTCGGTAGAAGACGGTGTTTTATTTAAGCTAAATTTAAGTGTTTTAACAGATTAATCCAAGAATATACAGTATGTTGACGATATGTCAACATATTTTTTTGCCGTATTACATCTGTTAAGCACTAGCTTTACCACATTTTTACATCACTTTAAGGGATTTTAAAGATAAACCCTATTGACTTTATGTAACAAATGTAGTTTAATGAAAACATCAATAAATAAAAGCGAGGTCTGTATGAATACGTTACTCAACAAGTTTCGTCATATAAAGTCAAGCAAACGTGCGATTGGTGGCTTGTTTGTTTTGGCTGTTATGGCACTTGGTTTTGGTAGCCTATATGTAGGTCAACAAAATCAAGCAAATGCGGCTGGCGACTGTTCGGCCAATTCAATCGTACGGTGCGGTGTAGGTCATTACGGTGACATTACTCGTGTCTACGATGAAAATCACCAAGGCGATTTACGCGCCATTTATGATCACTACTGGATTAAGCGCGAAGTAGCCGCTGGCGACCGCGTTGTTCAGGGTGTTACTAACAACCGCGGTGAAGTTATCGCCGAGGGTCGTGTTGTTGCTCGTAACGCATCAAGCATCGGCCGCCAAAAGCAAGCTGCAAGCCGCCAAATTAGCATTGCTGGTAAAACCTACTACGAAACTACCCACGTTGGTGGTGCAGCATTCCGCCAGGGTATTAGCGAACTAGGTGCCATCGTTGTGCTTGATGCTAACGGCAGCTTTAAGTACGCAGTTATGAACGTCTGTGGTAACCCTATCTTTAGCCCAGAGCCTGTTCGTAACACGCCACCAAAGCC
Source organism: Candidatus Saccharimonadota bacterium (assembly GCA_013333595.2). Taxonomy (GTDB): domain Bacteria; phylum Patescibacteriota; class Saccharimonadia; order Saccharimonadales; family Saccharimonadaceae; genus SDRW01. The sequence continues at coordinate 165,345 of JABCON020000002.1, read as the reverse complement.
ACCAGTTACCCCACCAGCACCACAGCCTAAGAAGCAATCAGTTGCTCGTTGTGATGCACTCAGTGTTCAAGCAATCGATCGAACTAAGTTCCAGTTTGTTGCTAACCACTATGTAGAGAACGCAACCATCAGCAAGGTTACCTTTGTTGTACGCGACGCTCAGGGTAAGGAAGTTAAGCGCGAAGAGTCAACCAGCAACAAGTTTGAGTTTACCCAGACAACTGCTGGCAAGTACACTGTAGAAGCTATCTTGACCGCTAAGATTGACGGCAAGGAACAAGAAATTACCGCTGCTAACTGTAAGAAGCAATTCGAAGTTGTAGAAGAAGGTAAGGCTAAAGTTTGTGAAATCAGCACCAAGACTTGGAAGGAAGTAACCAAGAAAGAAGCTGAAGACACAAAGAAGTATTCTACAAAGCAGGAAGACTGCGAAGAGAAGAAGGTAAGGGTTTGTGAAATCAGCACCAAGACTTGGGGCAAGGAAGTAACTGAGCAGGAAGCACAGGATAAGAGCAAGTACTCTACCAACCAAGCTGACTGTAAAGAGGCTCCAGTGTCACAAGGTGCACTGCCAACAACTGGTCCTGCTGGCATCATCGGTGGCACCGTTGGCCTAGCAGCTATCGGTCTTGCAGGCTACTACTACTACACAAGTCGCCGTAACGGCTAGTAAGTAGTTTACCTACCGACAATCAAACGAAAGAACCTGCCCATATAGGGTAGGTTCTTTGTTATGGTGAACGCCGTACATGGGCACAAACTTGTAATTACACACAAGCAGTGTAATAATATGGTTATGACAAAGCTATCGACCCAAAGTTACAAAGGTTCCCGCGATTACTACCCAGAAGATAAACGGATCCAGAATTATATTTTTAGTAAGTGGCATACAGTCGCGCAGCGCCATGGCTATATGGAATATGGCGCACCGTTGCTTGAGCCGATTGAAGTATATACAGCAAAGAGTGGCCAGGAGCTTGCTGGCGAGCAAACCTATCTTTTTACTGACCGTGGTGGCCGCGAAGTGGCGATCCGGCCAGAGATGACCCCAACGATTAGCCGTATGGTAGCAGCCCGTCGCCAGGAGCTCAGCTACCCCGCACGGTTGTATTCCATTGCTAATTTTATGCGCTACGAGCGCCCGCAGCGTGGCCGGGAACGGGAGTTCTGGCAGTTTAATGCTGATTTGTTTGGTGTGCAGGGTGTGGTAGCCGATGCCGAGATCATTACACTTGCCTATGATTCAGTCAAAATCTTTGGGGCGCAGGATGATGACTTTGTGGTTAAAATCAATCACCGGGGTTTAATAGACACTATCATGCGCGGTTATTTGGGGCTGACCCGTGAGCATGCCCAGCGCATGATTAAATTGCTCGACCGTAAGAATAAGATTCCGACGGATAGCTTTAGGGAGCAAGCGAACGATATTTTAGCTGACGCTGGCGTATCGGGTCACGCTAAGAAACTTGAGCGAATCCTGCAAGCACGCAAGGTGGCGGATTTGCCAAGCAGTGTGCGTGAGCATTTTTCGGCCCACGAGCTACAGGAGTTATTTAAACAACTGCATGCAGCTGGGGTCAGTAACGCTCAGTTTGATATGACGCTGATGCGTGGGCTGGATTACTACACCGGGGTTGTGTTTGAGGTGATGGACAACGCGCCAGAAAATAATCGCTCTATGTTTGGTGGTGGGCGCTATGATGGCTTGGTTGGGCTGTTTGGTGTGGAGCCGGTAGCAACGGTTGGTATGGCGCCGGGGTTAAGCCCAATGCAGCTATTCCTAGAAACTCACGGCTTGCTACCGGAGCTACCACCGACGATCGATATGAGCGTACTGGTGCTAGCGCGTGAGGCGCTGCCGGGTGCGCTGGCATTGGCGCGGCAACTGCGCGAAGAAGGTGTGCGTGTAGAGGTAGATATTACCTGCCGTAAACTTGATAAGCAACTAAAAGCTGCCTTAAAGAAAAAGACGCCGTATATTATCTTTGTTGGTGAGGATGAAATTAAGCAGGGCCAGTATACACTCAAAAACACTGCCACAGAGCACGAAGAGCGCGTCAGTGTTGAGCGGATTATTGCGACTGTGCGTGATCGCCGCCATCAGCATGCTGCAACTGACGAGCTGGATGAGCTGATGATGCTCGACTAGCGGCCAATGTTGGCACTGCTAGCTGGCTTTGCTATAATAGGGTACTATATGAAGACATCCGTAAAACACGTATCAGATACTAACGTTGAGCTGACGATTCAGCTTGATAAAACCGAGCTTAAGGAAGCCGAACAGGTTGCGCTGGTGCGCCTGGCCCGCGATATGAAGGTAGCTGGGTTCCGTAAAGGTAAAGTGCCAGCCAGTGTCGCTGCTAAGCACGTTGACCCTAACCAGCTTGCCGAGCAAACACTTGAGCGCGCACTATCCAAGGCAGTTGCCGATGCCTTTACGAAGGAGGATTTGCAAGCACTTGATAGGCCCGAGGTAGAGGTTAAAAAGTTTGTGCCTGGTAGTGAACTAGAGTTTATTGCGACGTGTGATGTGCTCCCGCCAGTCACGCTGGGTGACTACAAAACGCTCACGAGCAAGCCAGAGACCGTCAAAGTAACGGCAAGCGAAGTGAATGAGGTGATTGACCGGATCCGATCCGCCTATGCCACTAAGAATGAGGTGAAGCGGGCCGCTAAAAAGGGCGACGAGGTTGTGATTGATTTTGTCGGCACCAAGGACGGCGTTGCGTTTGATGGTGGTGCAAGCAAGGATTATGCACTTATGCTTGGTAGTAACACGTTTATTCCTGGTTTCGAAGATGGTGTGATTGGCAAAAAGCCGGGTGAAGAATTTACGATTGATGTTACCTTCCCTAAGGACTACCATGCTGCAGAGCTAAAGGGCGCACCAGTACAGTTTGCCGTCACGCTTAAGAAGGTGAACGAAGTTACCGAGCCAGAACTAAGTGACGAGCTAGCCGCAAAAGCTGGGCCGTTTAAAACCGTTGCTGAGCTTAAAGCTGATATTAAAAAGGAAATTACTGCCCAAAAGCAGCGCGAAGCCAGCGAAAAACATAAGGATGCCTTGGTGAGCGAGCTGGTTGAAAAGTCTACCGTACCGGTGCCAGCGGTACTGCTGAAGGATCAGATTGCATCGATTGAGCGTGACCTTACGCAAAATCTGATGTACCGTGGTTTGACGCTGGATAGCTACCTGGCGCAGCAGGGCTTTAAGGACAAAGCAGACTGGACAAAGCGCGAAGCTACCCCAGCTGCCGAAAAGCGCGTGAAGGCTGGCCTTGTACTGGCAGAACTAAGTAAGCAAGAGAAGATCGAAGCCTCGCAAGAGGAACTGCTCGAGCGTATGAATGCGCTTGGTAGTCAATACCCGAACGAAGAGCTCCGTAAGCAACTAAAGACACCAGAAGCGCAGCGTGATGTCGCAAACCGTTTACTCACAGACAAGACGGTTGAGCGACTGGTAGAACTCAACACCAAATAACGCTAGCTGAGCTAGTCAATAATTAGCACTCACTTGCGCTGAGTGCTAATTTTATTTATAATAGCTAGTATGCAAAAACCATATGACTTGATTGTGCCAACAGTGGTAGAAAAGACTCACGATGGTGAGCGAGCCTTTGACATCTATAGCCGGCTGCTGAATGAGCGGGTGATCTTCCTTGGCGAAGATGTAAACCAGCACACCGCCAATCTTGTTGTGGCGCAGCTGCTACATCTTGCCCACCTCGACCCAGAGCAGGATATTAAGCTCTATATTAATAGCCCGGGCGGTAGTGTGTACGACGGCCTCGCGATTTACGATACCATGCAGTATATCAAACCAGATGTGCAGACGATTGGCATCGGCTTGCAGGCTAGTATGGGGGCATTTTTGCTGAGTAGTGGCGCCAAAGGCAAGCGTGTAGCACTGCCGAATAGCCGTATTATGATTCACCAACCAAGTAGTGGTACTCAGGGTAAGGTAACAGACCAAGAAATTACTCTGCGCGAAAGCATTTACCTCAAAAAGCGCCTGAACGAAATACTGGCTAAGAACACCGGCCAGACTGTGCGTAAGGTAGAAAAGGATGCCGAGCGTGACTACTGGATGAGCGCCACCGAAGCTAAGCAGTACGGGCTTATCGACCAAGTTGTTGCGTCGTAGGTGCAGGCTGCCCACATGGCTACTATAGGAAGACTACAAAAAGACCGCGCACCCTCCTTTGGTGCGCGGGGTAGTTAGGTGAATAATCGGCGTGCCGTCGCTATGAGCTTACGGCGAGAAGCGGTCATGAGGTAATCCTCTACGTCCGGCCAAACCGGCGTATAAGGCAGGTTAGTTTGAGCGATCAAGTCGCTCAAACGTCTGATCCTCTTTCCCGCCCTCTTTTTCTGTAATGTCAAAGCAGCGGGCAAATTGCCCATGTCATACTCCTCCAAACTGAGGGGAGGAGTTGATGGGCCAGACGGCTCAATAATAAGGCATGTTTGAATGCCCTCCGGCAAGATGCCGATATTGAGCCCTCGCACGACGTGGATATCTGGCTCCTCATCGTAATCGAAGAGCATTAGATTATCACGCGGTGCCACCGGCAAGAAATTTTGCCGTGCAACTGCGCGCCAGAGTGCCACTTCGGGCACCGTGGCGAGCCGTATCTCTGGGTGGAACTGCAAAAAGTCCTCCCAGAGATACTTTTGTACTTCCCGGGTGATTTTATCCGGGAGAGAGTTAAAAAGCCAATCTATAATATATCACCTTCCAAGGTACGCCAGGCCGGGTTGCCTGGGATTGCTATTATATCATATGTATGACTACAGCCATAATTGTGGTGCGGTTATGGTTTCTTATACTAGGGTGTGCTACAATATAGCCACAGTACGTAATGGGGGAGAAAGCACGGTGCAATGAATCGATTCCATACACAACCTGGGGGTATTGCTGCAAAACTAATAGGAGCCTGCGTGGTGCTCCTGGTGATTGCCGGGGTGGTGGTGATTAGCTATATGGTCCTGGCGCGGCAGGGCTGGCAGCATCATAAACAGTCAAACCAAGACACTGGCCACCAGGCTGCGGTGGCTACCCAAAAGGAACTCTGTGCTCAGAATGAAAAGCTCTGCGTACACTACCCCAGTAGCTGGCAGGCGAAGGCTGGCCAGGCCACCGGTGGCGATGGCAAGCAGTACGATACTATGGTGCTGGAGAGCCCAAGTAAGCAGTTAAAGCTAAGCTTTAATGGCGGCATCACGGGGCTTGGTGGTGGCCCGTGCGAGCCAAACACATACCAGGGCGTAACAGTGCTGAAAGCTGAGCCAACCAAGATTACTACTAAGCCAAGTGACCAGCGTAGCGCAGACAAGCTATACGCCGTGGCTATGATTGATAGCAATGACGCCGATGGCCACAAGGCTGAGCGCACCAATATAAGGCTGATGCTAACTGGCAATCGGGACGCGATTAAAACTGGCAAGCACGAGGACGGCTGTGCGTTCCGCTACGCTCGCTTCTTTGAAAGCCGTAATGACCAGGCAGTGCTGGCCTTTACCAATGGTACTATTATGATCGGCCGGGGTGAGCAAGCAAGTAGCACCACCCAAGCGTACCCGAACTTTGCTTCGGAAGAAGCCGCCAAGAAGGCTTTGAGCAGCAGCGACTACCAGCAGGCTATGGCAATTTTGGCTAGTGCCCACTACAAGTAAAGTGCTATACTAAGGGGAATGAGTTTTCATCTAGAGGCCCCTTATCAACCAACCGGCGACCAGCCTCAAGCAATTGAGCAATTGGTTGCCGGTTTGCGTATGGGCCAGCGCGAGCAAACCTTGCTTGGTGTGACGGGTAGTGGTAAGACGTTTACCATGGCAAACATTATTGCTCAGCAGCAGGTGCCAACGCTTATTCTGGCGCATAATAAAACCCTAGCCGCGCAGCTCTATAGTGAGTTTACGCAGTTCTTCCCACGTAACGAAGTCCACTATTTTGTGAGCTACTTTGACTACTATCAGCCAGAAGCTTATATTACCAGCAGCGATACCTACATAGAAAAGGACTCGAAGATTAATGAAGAAATTGACCGCCTGCGCCACGCTGCCACAACGGCGCTCCTCACCCGGCGTGATACGATCATTGTGGCCAGTGTGAGCTGTATTTATGGTATTGGCTCGCCGGACACCTATGCTGATATGTCGATGGTACTGAGCCGTGGCCAGCGCCGCCAGCAAGCAAAATTTGTGCGCCAGCTAACAGATATTCAGTATAAGCGTAATGATGTTGACTTTGCACGCGGTACCTTCCGGGTCAAGGGCGATGTGGTGGATGTTTTCCCGGCTGGTATGGACACCGCCTACCGGATTGAATTCTTTGGTGATGAAATTGACCGTCTGACACAGCTGGACCCACTGACCGGTGAAATTCTAGCCGAGCCGAGCCAACTGACTATTTTCCCGAGTAGCCACTACGCCACTCCGCGCGATCGCATTTTGCATGCTATAGAAGGCATCCGGTCCGAATACGAGGAGCGCGTAGCGTGGTTTGAGCGCCATGATAAACTGCTTGAAGCCCAGCGTCTTTCCCAGCGCACACAGTATGATTTAGAAATGCTTGAAGAAACTGGCTTTGTGAAGGGGATTGAAAACTATAGCCGCTACCTGAGTAATCGCGAGGCCGGCGAGCAGCCCGCCACGCTAATCGATTACTTCCCGGATGATTGGCTGCTGATGGTGGATGAGTCGCATATGACGCTGCCGCAGGTGCGTGGTATGTATAATGGCGACCGTGCCCGCAAGGAGATATTGGTGGAACATGGTTTTCGTTTGCCGAGCGCACTGGATAACCGCCCCTTACGGTTCGAGGAGTTTGATGCCCATATCAACCAAGCAATTTACATTTCGGCGACACCTGGTGAGTATGAGCTCAGCCACAGCCCGGCGCCGGCTCAGCAAGTCATTCGCCCGACCGGCTTGCTTGACCCGCTAATTGAGGTGCGCTCAACCGATGGGCAGGTTGATGATCTACTGGCCGAAGTGCGCGAGCGTATTACGCACCAGCAGCGGGTACTCGTTACCACATTAACCAAGCGTATGGCCGAGGATCTGACCACCTATTTGCAGGATGTTGGTATAAAAACGGCCTATATTCATAGCGAGATAGACACCCTTGAGCGTGGCGATATTCTGCGCGATTTACGGGCTGGTGTTTACGACGTACTAGTGGGGATTAACTTGCTGCGCGAAGGCCTTGACTTGCCTGAAGTTAGCTTAGTAGCGATTATGGATGCCGATAAGGAAGGCTTTTTGCGCAGCGAAAGTGCCCTGGTGCAGACGATTGGCCGCGCCGCCCGGCATGTGGATGGCCGCGTTATTATGTATGGTGATACGATAACTGGCAGTATGCGCCGTGCCATTGATGAGACAGAGCGCCGCCGTGGTATTCAGCAGGCCTATAATACAGCGCATAATATTACGCCACGTGGAGTTCGTAAGGCAATTGATGATGGCTTGCGGGCAATTATTCCACAAAAAGAAGCAGCCAAGCCAAAGCTCGATCTTGCCAAAATACCAAAGGATGAATACGAAGGGCTGATCCGTGACCTCACGAGCCAAATGAACCTTGCAAGCGCTAACTTAGAGTTCGAAAAGGCGGCTGAGCTACGCGACACTATTGCCGAAATACGTGCAAAGCAGTAGCGGTTTATGCTACACTAGCTGTATTATGGATAATCAACCCTACATGCAATCAGGCGGCTACCAATCTGCGCCGCCAGCGCCGCCGGCTCCAACGCGGCCGCCACGCCCACCCAAGAAAAAACCATCGCTCAAGGCGGTGCTGATTGGCTGTATGGTGGCAGCTGCTGTCATTACAATTGGCTGCCTGATTGCGTGGTTTGTGCTTGAGCAGCGGGCGTCATCGGACGACGGCAAAGTATCGGCTGAGCAAGCTGCACTTTTGGCACCACAGAATAGCGGGCCACATGCCGTTGCAATTACCTCAACACTCGGTGTGACTATACCATTTAACGGTCACGAGCTGGCAGGTTTTGGCCTGGCTGATGGTACAACCTACGCCGGTGGTGACCTGCGTGAGCCACGCGCCTATAGTGTGATGCGTATTCGCCCCGTTGGCACAAGCGAGGCAGTGCGCAATCAGCTGAGCTTGCCGTCGCCCGAGCTCCGTGTGACGACGAGTTTAGCCAGCGAATACTGGCAAAAAATCCAGAATGATAACGACATGAAGGGTCTTGCCAAGGCAGATATCCTTATTCGTCAGACGATTAACCAGCGCCGGAAGGATAATGATAAGATTGCTGTATCGGATGTAGAAAGCCGCACAATTAATAAAGTCCAGTACCGCAAGGTAAGCTTTACCGATACTAACGAAACCCATAATTTGAAGACGACGGCACGTGAGGACTGCTATGTGACCGTGCAGAATGATCGCCCCTACGTTGCGTGTATCCATGGGATTCGTACCAGTAACTTTGCTGTAGCTGGGCAGCTCGAGGCAGTGCTGGGTGGTATTGGTTACCAGCAGCCACAAAAGAGCGCCTTTACGGCGGGCGATATCACGGGTGATGAAATGCTGAGCTCGAAGGGTGACGCCGAGGTTTCACCAGACGATACCAAAAAGACTGAGCAGGACGCGGCAAAAACCAAGCAGCAAGCCAAGACGGCGCGCACCAACGCTGCCGCAAGTAGCCGCCAAGCTATGGAGCAGATTGCCCAGCCAGTCACGCGCACGCGCGATTTTGCCGCACTTGCCAAAACAATGCCAAGTGTGGTGCGGTTTGCGACCATTTACTGCGCTAATATTAAACTCAATCTACCAAACCGCCAGACGGGTACCACGCTGACCGGTGCTTGTGATGACCGGGGCGGGAGTGCGTTTTATGTTTCGAACGATGGCTTGCTGGCAACAGCCGCCTCGAACACAACTATCAAGCCGCGCGATGCAATCACGGCGTATATTACCAAGGCCGAGAACTCTTCCCAAGCCCAGAGCCGCCTGCGCCGTGTGCTGGACTATATGGTAGAAGCCCAGTATATTACCCGCACCGATGCCGATGATATTACAAGCGGTGTACAGTCTGGTGATGCCAGCAAGATTGATAAAGTCCATGCACTGAGTAGCAAGCTGAACCCAGATAACATCACCGTCGAAAAGGAATCCTATGCTTACGCGGTGCAGCTAGGGGATAAGCCAATCGTGATTAACCGTACTGGCGATGGTGCCATGAAGTTTGCCTATTCTGATACCGTTGTCGCAGCTAAAAAGCGTCATAGTGCCCTGAGCCTTGATAAGACGCAGCAGGATATTTACGGTGGTGCAACTGATATCGAGGACGTGGCGCTCATAGCGCTTGATAAATCAACTGGCCAGCCGGCTTTGCCTGTCTCTGCTGCGACCGTCACTAAGGATAGCGAGCTGCTGATGGCTGGCTTGCCGCAATATGCGGGTACTGGTGTGAATGGTGGGCAGCTGAGCGTGGCGCCACTCTACCGGCTTGGCAAGGTGCAGTCTGTTGCAGATGGCAAGGGATCGCTTAAGATCGCTGCCGTAGCGATGCCATCGCATAACGGCCTCACCGGTGCGCCCGTTGTGAATCAATCAGGCGGTGTGGTTGGTATGGGAACCTATAATACCTTGCAGTGCCCGGATAAATCGTGCTTTGCTGGCGCGGCTATTTACAGTGCTAATGGTATTTTGAGTCTTGCAAAGGACCGCAATATTACCCTAAATACCAAGAGTACGGTGCGTGAAACCTGGAGCAAGGCGGTTGATGAGCTGATTGCGGGTAATTACCGCGCTGCTGAGGGCCTGTTCCAGCGCAGCCAAGCGCTCGATCGTTTTAATATCTATGCACCCGGTTTTGCCGAGTACGCTAAGAAGATGATGGGGAGCGAGCGTGATACATCAACGGTGAATACTATCCTGCAAGTGCTGATGATCGTTGTGATTGTAAGTCTGGTAGCGATCGTTCTACTGGCAATTTGGCTACTAGCAACCAAGCTATTTGCGCGCCCGGCTCGGCCCGCACACTATAGCGACAATACGGCTGCAACTCAATATAATAACGATCCAAGCGTGTGGGGGGCACCAGCTCAGCCACAGTACGGGCAACCTGGGCAGTCTGTGCCACCAGCTGCAGACTACTATGGGTCACCACAGCCAGCTCAGCCCCAGCCAGGGCAGTATGATGGCCCGTACCAGCCGAGCCCAGCGCCGTATAATTACGGTGGTTATGGCCAGCCGGGGCAGGCAGGCTCGCAGCCGCCAGTGTATCCTCCTCAGACTCAGCAGCATCAGGTACCACCGCAGCCTGGCTATTCGCAGCAACCGCCTACTAGCCAGCCGCCAGATTACCGCCAGTAGCGGAGCCAGTATAGAAAGAAACCCCCGCGTATATGCGGGGGTGTTAATTATGGGGACGAGCAGGGGTCAAAGTCCCTGCTGAGCGACGCAGCAGCGCCGCGACTGTCTTCCAGGAAAACGGTTACTGGTGTGTTGCCACTGGTAGAAAATTCTACCAGTGGGTATCTTTCTGGTGTCACCTCCTCGATGAACTCAACCTTGGAGTTTTTAAGCTCCGGGCTTGAATAGTTCGGGTAGGTTTCTACCCGAACTATGATTTTGCCAAAGGAGTTTTCCTTCGGCATAAGTACAAAGCTGTGGTGGCTTTCGCCGTTTGTACAGACAGTCTTTGCCTGCACAAAAGCTGCGCCAGGGTTGTCTGGCAGCACGGCGCTGCCGGGTAGCACGGGCTTGCCCGTGCCGTCGCGCTGGACGGCTGGCTTGCTACCGGCATTATCCAGTGCTACCACCTGTTTGGTGGTGTTAACAACCGGGGCTGGGCCCGGTTGGGCGGCACAGCCACTGGTCAAAAGAGCAGCGGCAGTGACAACGATAAAATACTTTTTAGGCAATGACAACATGGATTGTCCCCTTTCCAAAGAACAAACAACAGGCCCAGTGCCTGTAGTCTACTATAGTTATACCAATGCATCATAAATCCGTCAAGAGCAGTTCACAACCCCTGTCAAATACGCTACAATAATGATATGACAAAAATAACAACTGATGAGGTGCAGCACTTAGCCCGCCTTAGTAGCATAGAGCTGACAGAGACTGAGACGCAGGCACTGACGAATGATTTAGAGCAGATTTTAGGCTTAGTTGCCCAGCTTGATGATCTGGATACTGAGGGCGTTGAGCCAACCTACCAGGTTACTGGCCGCCAGAATGTGTGGCGCCAGGATGTAGTGGCAGAGAGCGGTGTGAGCCGCCAGCAACTGCTGGAGCTATCCGAAGGTGGCCAGCAAAACCATAGCATAAAGGTACCAAAAGTATTATGACGATTGCAGATTATCAACAGGCTTTACAGAACCAGTCCGCTGTGGAGGTTGTGCAAGCAGCCCTTCAGAAGGCTCAGGATACAGCCGATTATAACGTATTTATTACGATGACGGCCGAGCGCGCCCTAGAGCGAGCAGCGGCAGTTGACCGTGGCGAGATTACCGGCCGGCTAGCTGGTATTCCCTTTGCTGTGAAGGATAATTTTGCTGCTGATGGTGCGCCCACAACGGCAGCCAGCCAGTTTTTAGCCACGTTTCATTCGCCCATCCAGGCTACAGCGGTTGAGCGGCTCGAAGCAGAAGGGGCAATTTGTATTGGTAAGGTGAATCTTGATGCCTTTGCCCACGGTGGTAGTACCGAAAATTCTGCCTTTGGCCCAACCAAAAACGCAGTTGACGTAGCGCGCGTGGCCGGGGGGAGTAGTGGTGGCTCAGCCGTGGCTGTTGCGCTTGATATTGTGCCGTTTGCTCTTGGTACTGATACCGGTGGCTCAATTCGCCAGCCAGCCAGCTTTAATGGTGTGGTTGGGTTTAAGCCAACCTACGGTGCCGTCAGTCGCTACGGTGTGGTAGCTATGGCGAGTGGCACTGATTGTATTGGTGTGTTAAGCCAGTCGGTGAGCGATAGCGAGCTTGTGATGAGTATTATGGCAGGCCAGGACGCAAAAGATAGCGTGACGCACGATGACTACTTTGCACCGCAGGCGAAACCAAACGGCAAAAAGCTTGCCATCATTACCGATTGCATGGGGGATGGTATCGAAGCCGGCGTTAAGGCGTCTATTAACCAAGCGATTGATGATCTGCGCCAGGCAGGCTATAGCGTTGATGAAGTCAGTATGAAGATGATGCCCTATGCACTAGCGATTTACTATATCGTGGTACCGGCAGAAATTAGCAGTAATCTTGCACGCTACGACGGCGTACGCTACGGTGCACGGGCCGAGGCCAAGAGCTTAGCAGATCTCTATAGCGCTAGCCGGGCGCAGGGCTTTATGCCAGAAAACAAGCGCCGTATTATGATTGGTAGTTACGTGCTTTCAAGCGGTTATTTTGATGCCTATTACCAAAAGGCGCAGCAGGCTCGCACGCTGCTGATCCGTGAGTATGACGAGCTCTTCACAACCTATGACGCCTTACTTGCACCGGTGGCACCACGCCCAGCCTTTGCACTCGGCAGCCATACGAGCGACCCTGTCACCATGTACCTAGAAGATACCATGACCGTCCCAGCCAGCCTTGCTGGGCTGCCGGCGGTGAGCGTGCCAGTTGCGCCAGCCGATGGCTTGCCAGTGGGGCTACAAGTTATTGGTGCTCAGCAGGCTGATGCACATGTGCTGGCCCTTGCACGCCAGGTAGAGGAGTTTGGCCGTGGGTAGTACTGTTGTGATTATACTATTTGCGACGCTGCTGGTCGCGACTGGCGTCCTGATGCTGTGGTGGATGGGGCAGACTGGTGGCCGCCAGCTCAACGTAGAACGTTACCGCAGCCAGTGGCTCGAGATTGAAGGCTCGCTATCGCAAAAGCAGCCAGCCAGCTACCAAATGGCGATCCTGAATGCCGATAAACTGCTGGACCGCGCCCTACGCGAGCGTGGCTATAGGGGTAATACTATGGGCGAGCGGCTCAAAACTGCCGGTAGTGCATTTGGTAATATCAATGCCGTGTGGGCAGCCCATAAGTTGCGCAACCGGATCGCACACGAAACCGACGTGAATATTACCTATACCACCGCACGCCGCGCCTTGGCAACCTTTAAGCAGGCCCTGAAGGACCTAGGAGCAATTTAGCAATGAGTGTATACGATAATTACGAAATGACAATTGGCATTGAATGCCATGTGCAGTTGGCAACTAAAACCAAGCTATTTAGTGCGGCCGATAATGACTCACGCTTTGCTGAGCCGAATAGCAATGTCAGCCCAATTGACTATGGTTTGCCGGGCATGCTACCAGTGCTGAATCATCATGCGGTGGAGCTTGCTATCAAAGCTGGCAAGGCGCTTGGGAGTACCATTAATCTAGTGAGTAGCTTTGACCGTAAGCATTACTTCTACCCGGATCTACCGAAAGGCTACCAAACTACACAGATGTATCATCCTATTATCGGCCCTGGTGTTGTGGAAGCGCCACTCGATGACGGCAGTGTAGTAGCGGTGCGTATTCATCACGCCCATATGGAGGAGGACGCTGGTAAGCTAACCCACCACGGTGACTATAGTCTGGTGGATCTTAACCGCGCCGGTACGCCGCTGATCGAAATTGTGTCGGAACCAGATATTCATAGCGCTGCCCAAGCTCGGGCGTATGCGGTTGAGCTATACCGCCGCATGACCTACGCTGGTGTAACCCATGGTGATTTGTACCACGGTAACATGCGCTTTGATGTGAATATTAGTGTTGCCCCGAAGGGTGCCCAGGAGCTAGGTAAACGCACCGAGATTAAAAATCTCAACTCCTTCCGCAGTGTGGAACGAGCGGCCGAGTATGAATTCCGACGCCAAGTTGATTTGCTTGAGGCGGGCCACACAGTGGTGCAAGAAACTCGTGGCTGGAATGACGATACCCAAACCACCACCAGCCAGCGCAGCAAGGAAGACGCCCAGGACTACCGCTATATGCCAGACCCAGATATTCCGCCAATTGTCTTGACGGATGACGATGTCGCGCGCATACAGGCCGACATGCCAGAGTTACCTGCCTATTACCGCACCAAATGGGCGGGGCTCGGGCTAGACCGCTCGGTTGTCAATGCCTTGCTTGATACGCAGGCCTACGCCCAAGCGGTAGCTGGCGTACAGGATACAGCTGGTGATACGGCGGCAACGCGGGTTGCTCACTGGTTTGCGAGTGCTGCGGTGGGTGATAGCCAGCATAGTACCGTGCCAGGTGTAGATGATCTTGCCGCGCTTGCTAATATGGCAGCTAAGAGTGAAATTAGCAGCACGAGTGCCAAGGAGCTCTTTCATGAGCTGCTGGCCGGTGCGCACGACCCCCGTGCTTTAGCGGAGCAGAAGAATCTGCTGCAGGTAAGTGATGAATCGGCAGTTGCGGCAGTAGTGGATGATGTGCTAGCAGACCCTGCCAGCGCAAGCTCGATTGCAGATATTGTAGCGGGTAAAGAAAAAGCGATTGGCTATCTTGTGGGGCAGGTGATGAAACGCTCCCAGGGTAAGGCTAACCCAGCTATGGCACAAAAAATTATTCGCCAAAAGATACTATAAGGAAGGCCTAAGTCATGACGACAATGAAACCATGGCCACAAACAGACGCGCCAGTTACGACCAAGGTTGGCTGGCGGCACTTGGTGCGCAAGACCTTTGTGGCCCCAGATGGAAGCACGCAGCTATACGATATTAAAGACCCGCTTGGCTCGCAGACAGTGGCAGTGATTGCCATTACGCACGATAATCAGGTGGTGATTGCTGAGCAATTTCGCCCCGGGCCAGAGCTTGTCATGCAGGAACTGCCTGGCGGTGGTGTTGAGCCGGGCGAGGATCTTGAAGCAAGTGCTCGCCGCGAACTACGCGAAGAGACCGGCTACCAACCCGGTGCGATGCACTACCTTGGCCATACTTGGATGGATGCCTACACCAATACCAAAAGCCACTATTTTTTGGCAACGGACTGCCGCCGCGTCGCGCAGCCAACGCCAGATGATGGTGAGTTTGTGAACGTACGCTGCATTCCCATTGCCGATATGATCAGTAACTGTAAGCAAGGCCGCATGACAGACCCAGGTGCGATTGTACTTGCCTACGATGCCTTACAGGAATTAATGCGAAAGGAGTAATTATGAAACAACCAACTAAAGCCATCATTTGTGCGGCAGGGCTCGGTACGCGCTTTTTGCCCCAGACCAAAGCCATGCCAAAAGAGATGTTGCCAATCATTGACCGGCCGGTGATTCAGCTAATTGTTGAAGAAGCTGTGGCAGCTGGTGTGACCGAGATTATTATTGTAACCGGTAGTACAAAGCGTACGATTGAGGATCATTTTGATAGGAGCGATGAGCTTGAGGCAGAGCTGCGCGAAAAGGGCAAGCACGATAAGGCTGATCAAATTAAAAAGATTGCCGAGATGGCCAATTTTGTGTATGTACGCCAGAAGGGCTCGCCAAAGGGTAATGCCCGCCCAGTGCTGAACGCTCGCCATTTGATTGATGATGATGAGCCGTTCTTTGTTTTCTTTGCCGATGATTTCTTCCGTAGCCAGACACCACGGGCTGTGCAGCTTTTGCAGGCACACCAGGCGACTGGTAAATCAGTGATTTCGCTGATAGAGGTTGACAGGCGTGATGCTGATAAATACGGTATGGCAGCGATTGAGCACCAGGGTATGAATGATACCTACAAGCTGACGCAGTTGGTAGAAAAGCCAGGTCAAGCGGATGCCCCAAGCAACCTTGCAAGCGTCGGTGGCTATTTGCTCACACCAGATATTTTGCCGATTATTGCCCAGGAAAAGGTTGATAAAAACGGTGAAATTACGCTGGCTGATAGTATCAACGAGCTGGCCCAGGCAGATGCAGTTTACGGCAAAATTATTGATGGCGTTTGGCATGATACCGGTGACCAGCTAAAATACATTAAGGCGGTGCTAGACGTGGCGCTTTCAAGTAGCGAATACGGCAATGATCTGCGCCAGTACCTAACGGAGCGGCTTGGGTAAGCAGTGTGGATAGTGCGGCGTGGTTTGTATTTGGGGTACTCTGCGTGCTACTAGTGCTGGTTTTAGCCGCCTGTATCGCGCTGGTGATTGTCCTACGTAAGCTCAGTGAGCGGGTGAATCGCTTGGCTGAGCAAGAGGATATTGCCAAACCGCGCCCACTCATAGCCAGAGCCCGCTTTTCGGTTGCAGCAACAACTGCTACAATAGTACATGGAATAACTAATAAGAAGGGGAATACTCATGGCAAAGACAAGTAAATTTGCAGTTGGTGCCGTTCTCGGTGCAGCAGCTGGCTTGGTCGCTGGCATTCTAACAGCACCAAAGAGCGGCAAAGAAACACGCCAAGACCTAAAAAACAAGGCCGGTGACATGAAAGAAAAAGCTGGTGATGTTGCTAAAGACGTTGAGGCTAAGACAAAGCAATTTGCAGCCAAGGCTGATGCCAAGCTAAAAGAATTCAAATCAGAAGTCGAAAAGTAAGCATAGCACACAAGAAGGCAAAAACCGCCCCGCATAGAGCACGGGCGGTTTTGCTTTTGCGGCCTGTTGGTTGCCCGGGCTGCTCTGGGCTTAGGCGCTGGTGGGTCCGTATGTAGCTAGCAGCCTGCTCAAGCGGCTATGCTATAATAAGGGGACGATGGGAGCAGTTGTGGCAGATCAATCAGGGCAAGTCAAAACGGGCGAGCAGGTGCTGACGCCGGCGGATTACGTACATCTGCATAACCATACTCACCACAGTTTGCTTGATGGTCTGACGAAGATTCCAGACCTTGTCGCACGAGTCAAAGATATGGGCATGACAGCGTGCGCTATTACCGACCATGGTACCATGAGTGGGACAATTGAATTCTACAAGGCCGCCAAAGCGGCTGGTATCAAGCCAATTATTGGGATGGAGGCGTACGTAGCAGCCCGTGGGCGCGCCGACCGTGATCCACAGAAGGATAAGGCCCGCTACCACTTAATACTACTTGCCATGAACAACACTGGCTACCGCAACCTGATGAAGCTATCAACGCTTGCCAACCTTGAGGGTATGTACTACAAGCCACGAATTGACCATGAGCTACTCGAGCAATATAACGAGGGGTTGATTGCACTATCTGCCTGCGCTAGTGGTGAGCTGGGCGAGCAGCTACGGCTAGATAACTACGCAGAAGCAAAGCGCATCGCCAGCTGGTACAAGAGTATTTTTGGCGATCGCTACTACCTAGAACTGCAGGATCATGGCCACCCAGATTGCCCCAGTAAGTGGGATGTGCAGGTAAAGATTAACCAGTATCTAGAGCAGCTGAGCGCGGAGCTTGGTATCGAGTGTGTAGTTAGTAGTGATGGCCACTACCTCAACCATGCCGACCAAGACGCCCACGAGATTCTGCTCTGTGTTGGGACAGGATCGTATCTGAGCGATGAAAAGCGCATGAGTCTCAAGGACTTTGAACTACACGTAACAGACCCGGCCGATATCATTGCGCGCTGGAATAAAACCAATCCCCAGGCAGTCGCCAATACCAAGCATATTGCTGAGCGCTGTAATATTGATATCGAGCTCGGTAAAATCCTCATCCCCAAGTTCCCCACGCCTAATGGCGAAAGCGAAAAGGAATACCTTGACCACCTGGTGTACACCGGCATGGCGGTGCGCTACGCAGGGCTCAGTCTTGAGGACGCCAAAACAAAATCAAACCAAGCCCTGCGTGAACTGCTGACTGAGCCCCAGCGCGAACGGCTTGATATGGAGTTTGGTGTGCTCGATACCATGGGCTACAATGGCTACTTTTTGATTGTGCAGGATTTTATTAACTGGGGTAAATCCCAGGGGATTATTTTTGGCCCGGGGCGTGGTAGTGCGGCTGGCTCAATTATTGCCTATGCACTCAATATTACCGACCTAGACCCGCTTAAGTACGATTTGCTGTTTGAACGGTTCCTTAACCCTGACCGTATTAGCATGCCAGATATCGATATTGATATTCAGGATACACGCCGCAATGAAGTGATAGAATACTGTGCGAATAAATACGGGCATGATAGGGTTGCCAATATTTGTACCTTTGGTACTATGGCAGCGCGGGCTTCGGTGCGTGATGTCGCCCGCGTTTTGCAGGTGCCCTATGGTGAAAGCGACCGCCTGGCAAAGCTCATTCCGCCACCGGTTCAGGGCCGGCACGTACCGATTAAAAAATCCCTGGTTGATGATCCAGATTTAAAAAAGGAATACGAAACCAACCCGACTGCCAAGACGGTGTATGATTTTGCAAGCCAGCTCGAAGGCACGATACGCTCGCACGGTGTGCATGCCGCTGGTGTAGTGATCGCCCCGGATGATTTGGTTAAGTTTGTGCCGCTCGAAATGGCGCAAAAAGGTGTGGTGGCAACGCAGTATCCTATGTCGCCAGTCGAAGAGCTGGGTCTTTTGAAGATGGACTTCTTGGGCCTCAGTAACCTATCTATTATCAATAACGCCCTGAGGATTATTCGTAAAGTCTATAAAACCGAGATTGATCTTTCCCAGTTGCCGCTTGATGATGAAGAAACCTATAAGCTCTTCCAGCAGGGGGATACGACCGGTGTTTTTCAGCTTGAATCTGCCGGTATGAAACGCTACTTGCGCCAGCTGCGCCCCAGTGTATTTGAAGATATTATTGCCATGGTTGCCCTGTACCGGCCCGGGCCAATGCAGTTTATTGATTCGTTTATTAAACGCAAGCATGGCGAGGAGCCAATTACCTACTTGCACCCAGGTATGGAGAATTCGCTCCAGAATACCTACGGTATTTTGGTGTACCAAGAGCAGTTTATGCAGATTAGTAAGGAGTGGTGCGGCTTTACTGGTGGCCAGGCCGATACTCTGCGTAAGGCGGTCGGTAAAAAGAAGATCGATTTAATGCAGAAGGTCAAGCCAGAGTTTGTGGAAGGTGCCGTTAAGGTTGGTGGTGCAACGGCCGCAATCGCTGAAACGTTTTGGGAGCAGCTAGAAGAATTTGCTAATTACTGTTTTAATAAAAGCCACGCTGCTTGCTACGGGCTGATTGCCTACTGGACGGCCTACCTAAAGGCGCACTACCCGGATGCATTTATGGCGGCGCTGATGACCAGCGACCAGGATGATACCGAGCGCCTGGCAATCGAAATGACCGAGTGTAAGCATATGGGCATTGATGTACTCAACCCAGATGTGAATGAATCGTTTGTGGAATTTGCAGTGGTGCCGGGCGAAAACAAGATTCGCTTTGGCATGGCTGCCGTTAAGGGCGTTGGTGTTGGTGCGGTAGAAGAAATCCTGCGTGCCCGGGCACTTGATGGCGGCTTTAGTAGCATCGAGGATTTTGCTAAGAAGGTAAGCACCGCCAAATTTAACCGCAAGGCGTGGGAATCGTTGATTAAAACCGGTGCCTTTGATGCTTTTGGTGACCGATCACATTTATTGTTCAATCTTGATACCATTCAGGCCTTTGCCAGCAAGGTGCAGAAGGAGGCCGCTAGTGGCCAGACAGACTTATTCGGCTTGCTTGGTGATGCGGCCGCTGCAACACAGCCAACAGTGACACTACAGCCAGCACCGAGCCAGCACAGCGATAAAGAGCGCCTAATGTGGGAACGTGAACTGATGGGTCTGTATATTAGCGCCCACCCACTTGATAGTTTTGAAACCTACTTACGTGAGCAAACCCAGCCGCTGAGCCAGCTAAAACCCGACTACGACGGCCGCGAGATGACGCTTGGTGGCATTATTACCAATGTGCGCACTATCATTACCAAAAGTGGTACTCGTATGGCCTTTGTAGCCCTTGAAGATAAGTTTGGCGAGGGCGAGGTGATTGTTTTCCCAAACTTGTACGAGCAGGTTGGCGCCAAGCTGGTGCAGGACGCGGTGGTGCGGGTGACGGGTAAGAATTCTGCCCGCGACCGTGATGGCAACCTTGGTGATGAAAGTAAGCTGATTGCTAACGAAATTGTGCTGATTGACGACACAGAGATGGCGCGGTACGAGTCAACCGGCCGAGTGATGAGCACGCCAAAAATGAGCGCTGCCGTCAAGAAGGAGCGCCGAGCGAAGCACCGCGGTCAGCAAACAGCGCGCACCACCCAGGCGCCAAGTCCGGCTGCACGGCCGGCTACTGCAGTAGCTCAGCAATCAAGTGTGACGCCCGCACCCGCACCGCCGCAGCAAAAGCTCTATGTGCACATCAAAAACCCTGATGACCATGAGGCGCTGACTATGCTCAAGCGTGCCTGTAAAGATAACCCAGGGAACGTGGAGATTATTTTAGTGCTGGGTGTTAATAAAAAGTCAGCTATTCGCTTGCCATTCCAGGTGGATGATAACCCGCAGCTGCTTGCAACCCTGGTGGAGCATCTCGGCGAAGCTGCAGTTGTGCTGAAGTAGCTAGCCCTTGGCCACGGTAGCATATAATTTTACTTCGTCTTCATTTGTGTTGCTACCATTACCACGGCAAATAAGCCGCATACGTGGCGGTATGCGGCTGGTTTGCCCCTTTATACTATTCAGGCCCGGCCGCGAGGCCGAACTGGTTTTGGCTGAGCTGGCGTATTCGTTCCGGTCGGAAACCGGACCAATGTTCGCCATCCGCTTCGACGACGGGTGCCTGGAGGTAGCCCAGGGCGAGCACGTGCTCGCGGGCTTTGTCGTCCATGCTGATGTCGACGAGGGTGTAGTCAAGGCCAGCCCGGTCCAAGGCCTTTTTAGTGGCGGTGCACTGCATGCAGGCGGGCTTGCTATAGACGGTGATAGTGCTCATTATGTCCTCTTTCGGTTTGGAGAATGTGTTAAGGGGCAGTGTTCCGGTTAGGGCAGGGGAACACCGCCACAAAAGTGGCTAGCTCTACCCTGGCTAGCTGGATATGTTCATTATTGTACGCAATTTGGCCGTGACATGCAAGCTATATAGCGTAAAAAACGTCGTAACATACGCTACATATAGCGTTATACGCTTAATTATGGCATAGTAGCTGGTAAAGAGCCATGCCAGCTGCAACGCTAACATTAAACGATTCTTTACGCCCAGCCATAGGGATTTCTAGTAGGACATCGCATGCTAATTGAAGTTCTGGCGCAATACCAGCGACCTCCTCACCAAGCAGTAGGGCAAGCTTAGGAGGCGCTTGATAGTGTGGTAGGGGTACGGCACGTGGGTTTTGCTCAAGGCCAGCAATGACATAGCCAGCCTGGCGGAGTGCAGCAAGCGGGGGCTCAGTACTGGTGGCAAAGGGTACCAATTCTTCGGCACCAAGGGCAGTCTTATGAATCTGCCGCGTGAGTTTTTCGGCAAGGTGAGGTAAGCGTGGATCGTTCGCTGGTAGTGCTGGGTAGGGCGTGTAGCCACTGCACAGTATTTGCTCTACTCCAAGCCCTTCAGCGGTGCGGAAAATAGCACCGACATTATGGGTGGAGCGAATGTTATGGGCAATCACAACAATAGATGGGCGACAAACAGACATATAGCCTACTATAGCACAGCATAGCAGTGACTGGTGTAGTATATGAGTACATAACTGCGCACATTAAGGCTTGCCGCCTGGCCTCGTAGTATGGTAAGCTGGTAGGAAGAAGTAGTGTAGCTTCCGTTATTTGTGTATTGGTAGGTGGCGCTGCCAAACGGCAAGGCGGATGGAAGAATCTTCGGTGCCGAAGTCACTAAATAATTAACGAGCTGTGAGGAGTAACGATGGCAGAGCAGTCACCCCGTGTGAAGGGTCGTGTCTTTTTTACGGAGAACGATACCGCACTGGCAATACCAGATCTCATCGCCCACCAGAAGGAATCTTGGCGTGATTTTGTCGAGACAGGTCTGGGCGAGATTTTTGCAGAAATTAACCCAATTGAGGATTATACCGGCCAAAAACTGGCACTACGGTTTAAGCAATATGCGT
Organism: Candidatus Saccharimonadota bacterium; assembly: GCA_013333595.2. Classification (GTDB taxonomy): domain Bacteria; phylum Patescibacteriota; class Saccharimonadia; order Saccharimonadales; family Saccharimonadaceae; genus SDRW01. The sequence goes on along the minus strand of JABCON020000002.1, from coordinate 143,457 downwards.
TCCAGGATCCAAAACACTCAGAGCGTTTTGCGAAGGAAAATAACATCACCTTTGACGCGCCGTTGCATGTTAATGTAGAGCTAACCAATAAGGTAACTGGCGAGGTTAAGGAGCAAGAGATCTATCTTGGTGACTACCCATGGATGACGGAACGCGGTACCTTTATTATTAACGGGACTGAGCGCGTTGTGGTGAGCCAGCTGATCCGTAGTGCGGGGGTGTTCTACACTGCTGATACGGTGAACGGCCGCAAGTACTACAATGCTAAACTGATCCCTGGCCGTGGTGCCTGGCTGGAGTTCGAGACTGCTAGCAACGGCGTGCTGTACGTCAAGATTGACCGCCGCCGTAAGCTGCCAGTCACAACGCTGCTGCGTGCACTTGGTTATGGCAAAACCAGCCAGATTCGTGAGCTATTTGCCGCAGCTGATAATGGTGATACGAAGTACATCGAAGCAACCCTCGAAAAGGACAGCACTCGCGGTACTAACGAAGCGCTGATTGAAGTCTACCGCCGCCTGCGTCCAGGTGACCTGGCTACGGTAGAGAATGCCCGTAGCATGATTGAGCGCATGTTCTTTGACTTTAAGCGCTTTGATTACAGCCGCGTTGGCCGCTACAAGATTAATAAACGCCTTGGCCTTGATGTGCCAAATACAGCCGAGCACCGCACCTTCCAGATGAGCGACTTGGTAGCAATTATTAGTGAGCTGATCCGCCTCAACAATACCCAAGAGGATGCTGATGATATCGACTCACTCAGTAACCGCCGCGTCAACCTGGTGGGCGAACTGGTAGCGCGCCAGTTCCGCGTTGGTATGCTCCGTATGCAGCGTAACGCAATGGACCGTATGAGTATGACGGATCTTGAAAACGTCACGCCAAGCCAGCTAATTAATGCCCGCCCGGTGGTGGCTGCAGTGCGTGAGTTCTTCGCTAGTAGCCAGCTCTCCCAGCTGATGGACGAAACCAACCCGCTGGCAGAACTTAGCCATAAGCGCCGCCTGAGCTCGATGGGCCCTGGTGGCCTCAGCCGTGAGCGCGCTGGGTTTGATGTGCGCGATGCCCACCCAACCCACTATGGCCGCCTCTGTAGTGTGGAGACACCAGAAGGCGCCAACATTGGCCTGGTGCTGAACTTGGCGGCTTATGCTCGCGTCAACGAATATGGCTTTATCGAAACACCATACCTACGCGTGCGCAATGGTCAGGTCAGTGACGAAATTGTGTACCTTGATGTTGATAGTGAACGCAGTGAAATCATCGCTGATGCTGGCGCTAAGCTGGACGAAAACGGCCGTTTTGTCCAGGAACGCGTGTCCGCCCGCATTGAACTTAAGCCAGGGCAGATTGACTCTACCGAAGTTACCCTGATGGACGCTGCCCACAAGCAGATTCTTGGCTCAACGGCGAGCCTGGTGCCGTTTATCGAGAAAAACCGTATTGACCGCAGTTTGACGGGCTCCAACATGCAGCGTCAAGCAGTACCACTGGTGCAGCCAGAAGCGCCAACGGTCGGCACCGGTATCGAAGATGTAGTAGCGCGTAATTCGAGCCAGCTGATTGTAGCTGAAGCCGATGGTGAAGTCACCCGTGCTGATGGCGATGTTGTCACCGTGCAATATGCTGATGGCGCTAAGAGCTACGAGCTTATCCACTTTGAAAAGAGTAATGACGACCGCTCGATCAACCAAAAAACCCGCGTTACCCGCGGCCAGAAGGTCAAGCAGGGCGATGTGCTGATTGAAGGCGCCTCGATTGCTGATGGCGAGATTGCGCTTGGCCGCGACCTGCGCGTTGCCTTTATGCCGTGGGGTGGTTACAACATGGACGACGCCATCATCATTAGTCGCCGCTTGGTAGAGGATGATACTCTTACAAGTGTTAATATCAAGGATTACCTGGTAGAAGTACGCGAAACCAAGCTTGGTGACGAGCAAACTACACGCGATATTCCAAATGTAAACGAGTACAGCCTACGCCATTTGGATGAAAACGGTATTGTGCAGGTTGGTAGTGAAGTCAAAGCTGGCGATGTGCTGGTTGGTAAAATTACGCCAAAGGGTGAGCAAGAGCTCAGCAGCGAAGAGCGCCTTTTGCGAGCTATCTTTGGTGAAAAGGCTAAGGATGTGCGTGATACGAGCCAGCGTATGAATAATTCTGGCGGTGGCAAAGTGGTTGGTGTGCGTGAATTTACGCGCGAAGCTGGCCATGAGCTTAAATCTGGCGTGCTAAAGCAGATTCAGATTTTTGTAGCACAAATTCGCAAAATTAGCGTCGGCGACAAAATGGCTGGCCGCCACGGTAACAAGGGTGTGGTTGCTCGTATCCTACCGGTAGAGGACATGCCGTTTATGGAAGACGGGACGCCAGTTGATGTGATCCTGAACCCACTGGGTGTGCCAAGCCGTATGAACATTGGCCAGCTGTTCGAAACCCACCTGGGTATGGCCGCAAAGGCACTGGGCTATAAGGTTGCGACGCCGCCGTTTAATGGTGTGCCAATCGAAACAATTGCCGACGAGCTTGAAAAAGCTGGCTACGCCCGTGATGGCAAGAGCCAGCTGATTGATGGCCGCACCGGTGAGCCATTCGAAGAGCGCACAACGGTTGGGGTGATGCATATGATCAAACTCCACCACATGGTGAGCGACAAGATCCATGCCCGCAGCACCGGCCCATACACCATGGTGACGCAGCAGCCACTCGGTGGTAAGGCTCAGAATGGTGGCCAGCGCTTTGGTGAAATGGAGGTGTGGGCACTCGAAGCATACGGTGCTGCCTCTACCCTGCAAGAAATGCTGACGATCAAGTCCGACGATGTGTACGGCCGCGCTAAGGCGTATGAGTCTATCATCAAGGACGAGCCAATTGTTGGGCCAAAGCTACCAGAGTCGTTTAACGTGCTGGTGAAGGAGTTGCAGGGTCTTGGTCTGCGTGTTGATCTTGTGGACGAACATGAGTCAGAGTCAGTTGATGCTGATGAGGCGATTACCCAGGTTGCACCACATGCCCAAGCAACCACCCAGCTTGAAGAGGATTCGCTGGAGCGCGATATCACCGTTGCGGCTGATCTTGATGACGACGGTGTGTCACTCGATGCAATTGAAGAACAAGAAACCAAAGCCGATCAGGCAGATGATGAAGAGGAGGAGGCGTAATGTCACGAATGATGCCAACCACTGGTATTGCTGACTTTAACGCGGTACGCTTAGCGGTTGCCAGCCCCGAAGACATCCTGAAATGGAGCTACGGCGAAGTAACCAAGCCAGAGACAATCAACTACCGCACCCAAAAGCCAGAGCGCGATGGCCTGTTTTGTGAGCGTATTTTTGGCCCAGTCAAAGATATCAACCCGCACGATAGCAAGCTCAAGGGTGTGCGTAGCCGCGAAATGGCGGTGGATAAAAACGGTGAGCTCGTCACCAAAAGCGTGGTGCGCCGTGAGCGCATGGGGCATATTGAACTCGCTGCCCCGGTAGCACACATTTGGTTTATGCGCGGCACGCCAAGCGCCATGAGCTTGCTGCTTGGTATGACCGTACGCAACCTCGAGCGTATTGCCTATTTTGCAAGCTACGTGGTACTTGCGGTGGATGATGCGCGCCGTGAGCAGTTCCTAGCAGACCTTGAGGCCGAGACCGAAGCTGCCCGCGCTGCTATTAAAATCCGCTACGAAAAGCGTGCCCAGGAAGACGAGGCTGATATTAAGCAGCTTGCTGCCGAGCAGTCACGCGAAGTTGAAGAACTCAACGAAAGCTACAGCACCAAGAAGGCTCAGCTAGAAAGTCTGGTGAAGGGCTCGCTAATGAACGAGACCGATTACCGCAACCTGCCCGAAGAGTACGAAGAGCTGATCGAAGTTGGCATGGGCGGCACAGCGCTGAAGCGCTTGCTTGATGAAATCGATCTGCCGCAGCTGATTGAGCAGCTGATTGAAGAAGCTGCCGGTGCCAAGGGTCAGCGTGCCAAGAAGATCCTCAAGCGCCTTAAGGTGCTTGAAGGTATGGAAGCTGCCGGTATCAAGCCGGGTAGCTTGGCCCTGACTGTGCTGCCGGTTATTCCACCAGATCTACGCCCAATGGTGGCGCTTAATGGTGGCCGCTTCGCAACCAGTGACCTGAACGACCTGTATCGCCGCGTGATTAACCGTAATAATCGCCTTAAGAAGCTACTTGATCTAAACGCACCAGAGGTGATTCGCCGCAACGAAATGCGTATGCTGCAAGAAGCAGTTGATGCCCTGATTGATAACAGCGCTGCCCGTGGTGGCCGCGTGGTCAACGCAACCGGGGGCCGCCGCCGCCTCAAGAGTCTGAGTGATATGCTAAAAGGTAAGCAGGGGCGTTTCCGCCAGAACTTGCTTGGTAAGCGCGTGGACTACAGTGGCCGTTCGGTGATTGTGGTTGGGCCAAAGCTTAAGATTCACCAGTGTGGTTTGCCAAAGCAAATGGCGCTTGAGCTCTTTAAGCCATTCGTGATTAGCTGGTTAATCCGGCATGATTTTGCCCACAATATCCGTACCGCAACGCGCTTGATTGAAGCTGGCGATACTGCTGTATGGGATGCGCTTGATGAAGTTATCGTTGGTAAGTACGTGCTGCTTAACCGTGCACCAAGCTTGCACCGTCTCAGTATTCAGGCTTTCCAGCCAGTGCTAGTGGAAGGTAAGGCGATTCAGCTACACCCACTGGTTGCTAATGGTTTTAACGCCGACTACGATGGTGACCAAATGGCTGTGCACCTGCCGCTCAGCAAGGAAGCCCAAAAGGAAGCTCACGAGCTGATGAGCGCAACCAACAACCTGCTAAAGCCAGCTGATGGTTCGCCGGTGCTTAATATCGGCCAGGACATCGTACTGGGTAACTACTACCTTACCTACGATAAGCCAAGTGTGCAGAACGAAAAGCGCCGCGCCTTTAGTAGCGTGTACGAGGCCGAAATGGCGTATGATAACGGTGTGATTCACTTGCAGAGCCCAATCCGTGTCTATGCTAAGGGCGAGATTCGTGATACAACCCTTGGCCGCGTGCTGTTTAACGAAATCCTCCCGGCTGACTTCCCGTACGATAACAACGTTCAGACGAAGAAGCAGCTAAAGCGAGTGCTGGCAGAGGTATTTGACCGCTACGGCGCCGAAGAAACCGCCAAGCTAGCGGACCGTATTAAAGGCCAGGCCTTCCGCTTTGCAACCGTGGCTGCGGTATCAACTGGTAAGGATGACTATATCTCGTTCGAGCAGATCGATGAATTTATCGCCGAAGGTGATGCTAAGGCTGCATTGATTTCGGAGCAGTTTGACCAAGGTTTGATTACCGAAGAAGAGCGCTACAACCTAACCGTTGGTGCATGGCGCCAGGTGGACAACCGCGTGAGCGAGTTCCTACAGGATCAGCTGGCTCATATGGATACCAGTATTTCGGTGATGGTTAACTCCGGTGCCCGTGGTGATATTAGTAACGTGAAGCTTGCCAGCGCTATGATTGGTATCCAGGTGGATGCGACTAACCGCGAAATTGAGCTGCCGATTCGATCTAACTTTAAGCAGGGTCTATCAAGCCTGGAGGCCTTTGTGGCTACCCGTGGTGCCCGTAAGGGTCTGATCGACACCGCCCTCAAGACGGCCGACTCCGGCTACCTAACCCGCCGCCTAGTGGATGTATCCCAGGATGTGTTCACCGTCGAGGATGAGCAGGGTGATGATGACGGCTTTGTTATCTACCGGGCTGAATCCGATGAGACGATGATTAGCTTTGCTGACCGCCTATTTGGCCGCTACACTGCCCAGGCGGTACCAGGCCATATCGCAGCTGACCAGCTGATTACGCGTGAGGTAGCCAATGCGATTGAAGCTGATAGTAGCGTTAACGAGGTGGCAATCCAGAGCGTGCTTTCAACTAAGAACCTCCGTGGTATTCCACGCAAGAGCTATGGTATTGACATGGCAACCGGTAAGCTGGTTGATAATGCCCAGCCGGTTGGTGTGATTGCTGCTCAGTCAGTTGGTGAGCCAGGTACACAGCTGACGCTCCGTACCTTCCACAACTCCGGTGTTGCTGGTGGTGACATTACGCAGGGTCTGCCACGCGTCGAGGAGCTGTTCGAAGCTCGCACGCCGAAGGGTCAGGCTTACGTGAGCGAAATAACTGGCCTGGTTGATACCTGGGAAGATGGCAAAAAGTACATCGTGCAGGTAACACCAGAGTCTGGCAAAGTAGAGAAGATTGCCCTCGATGGCCGTAAGCTGGCTGTGAAGGAAGGCAGCAATGTCAAGGTTGGCGACGTGATTGCAACCGGCAGCGAAGGCGTGGCGCCACTTGTGGCACCGTTTGATGGTGTGGTTGAGGCGACGGACGAGATGCTAGTGATTGCAGCCAATGCCAGTGCGCCAGTGCGCTACGAAATCCCTGGTACAGCCCAGCTAGTAGTAGCTGCTGGTGATCGTGTTGAAGCCGGTGACCGCCTGACGACTGGTTCGCTTAACCTGCAGGATCTAATGCGCCTAAAGGGTACCCAAGCTACCCAGCGCTACATCATCAATGAAATCCTGCGTATCTACGCTGCGCAGGGCCAGGATGTGGCTGATAAGCACCTGGAGATCATTGTGCGCCAGATGTTTAGCCGCGTTCAGATTGAGGAGCCTGGCGATAGCAGCTTTGTGACTGGCGATATCGTCTCTAAGGCTGCTGTGGTGGACGAGAACGCCCGTCTGGCTGCCGAAGGCAAGGAGCTAGTTGGCTACAAGCAGCTGCTGCTTGGCATTACGAAGGTTTCGATCTGGAGTGATAGCTTCCTGTCGGCGGCGTCGTTCCAGGATACGACTCGTGTGCTAATTAACGCTGCCACATCTGGCCGTATTGACCGCCTCCATGGCCTGAAGGAAAACGTGATCATCGGGCGTAAAATCCCGGTTGGCACCGGTGCGGTTGCGCCACAAGCCTTTGACGAGGCAGCTGGCGAACCTGGCGATATGGAAGAAGTTGCGACTGATAGCACCGCCCAGGTAGAAGAAGATACCGCCGAGGCTACACGCTAAGCCTACACGGTGCGACTCAAGCAACAGCCCTGCTCATAGGAGTGGGGCTGCTGTATTATGGCGGGCGGGGGATTTTATGCCCTATTGCCCCCACGGCATGCGCTGTGCTATAATCAGTGCCAGAGTTTCCTCTTTTCGGAGTGAGTGGCAGGTGTGTACGGCTACTTGCTTGGCAGAAAAGGTATAGACACAGGGCGGATATGCTGAATCCAACCTGTTAGCCACAAGAGTGGCATAGATTGTAACGTAAAGGAGAAGACATGCCAACCATCAATCAGTTGGTGCGTAAACCGCGTAAAACTGCGCGTAAAAAGTCTAAGTCACCAGCACTTGGGCGTATTCATAACGCACTGAAGGTACGCTACTACGATCAAAACTCACCGCTTAAGCGTGGTGTGTGTATTCGCGTCACCACCAAGACCCCAAAGAAGCCAAACTCAGCCTTACGTAAGGTTGCCCGTGTACGCCTGACCAACAACCACGAAGTCTGGGCCTATATTGGTGGCGAAGGCCACAACCTGCAGGAGCACGCAGTGGTGCTCGTGCGTGGTGGCCGCGTGCCAGACCTTCCAGGTGTGCGCTACCACATCGTCCGTGGTGCACTCGACCTGCAAGGTGTGAATGACCGCAAGCAGGGCCGTTCTAAGTACGGTGCCAAGAAAGGGGATAAATAACCATGCCTCGTAAAGTAACCAAAAAGCTGCAACGTCAGCTCCAGCCAGACCGTAAATACCAGAGCGTACTGGTGCAGCGCCTGATTAACAAATCGATGCTGGATGGCAAAAAGCTTGTTGCTGAGCGTGCCGTTTACCGTGCGCTTGAGCAGGCTGCCAAGAAGCTTGACAGCGAAGATCCACTGGCTGTGTTCGAGAAGGCACTGGGTAATATTAGCCCAAGCTTTGAGGTAAAGAGCCGCCGTGTTGGTGGTGCTAACTACCAAATTCCGTTCCCTGTACAGGGTCACCGTCAGTTGCACTATGCCTTTAGCTGGCTGGTACAGGCCGCTCGTGCCCGCAGCGGTATGCCGTATGAGCAGCGCCTGGCACTCGAGATTGTCGATGCTTATAACGAAGCTGGTGCAGCCTTCAAGAAGAAGGAAGACACCCACAAGATGGCCGAAGCCAACCGCGCCTTTGCTCATTTTGCTCGTAGCTAACATCGCCGCTCAACGCGACACGCATAGATTACCCACCCACGCTGTATGTTTGGGTGGGTTTTGCGTGGCCAGCACAATTCGTATATAATAAGTGGCGATATTTATAACAAACGGCCGCGGAGTACCGAGGCGCAGGGGAATAGTATGAGTGAATCTGATTATTTGCGGCGCGTAGAGGCGGAACTCGAGCAGCGGCTGCAGGATCCGGCCATCGATAGACTACTGGAATATGGCTCGGACATGTACGAAACCTACAATACAAAGGTCTCGGCCCATAAAACCAACGAAGTGGTCGAGGTGGCCCGTGAATACATGCAGGATAATGAGCTGATTGGCGCTGAGGCGCTGGTGACTGGCAGGATTCGCCATTACGAATCCTATGACGATACTGACTACGCCTGGGATCGTTTTGTTGCCACGCATAATCTCAACCCTAGTGGCGATAGTAGTGGTGACTACGCCGAAGTATCTAACCTACCGCTGCGCCTGGGGGATATTATTCCGCTTGGCCCGGTACGTGGTGAGGATTCGCCGCCCGTGCTAGGGCTGCACCCTATGCATGCCCATATCACCAAGCAGGATATTGCCGAGCAAGAGCAAAGTGGCGATTATTGCCCCTATATCGCCATGCGTTTTGACGAGATTGAAGAGATTGAGCTGGTGCATCCATCGCCTGAATATGTATGCCAGGATTTAGAGCAGCGCGACTATCTATCGATTACGGGCATATGTGATCAGCTCGAGGCAGCAACTAGTGATGAAGCCAAGATTGCCATCTTACAGGACGTTCAGTTTCGTTTGCCGCGTGTTCTGAGTGAACCTTACACCTATAAGCAGGCTGCACAGGGCTTGGAGGAATTACTTGATAGTAGCTTTCGGCCGGATGAGGCAGCCCAGCGCCTCTGGCTACAGGGTGAGATTACCATGAGGCTGGGTGAGCAGGGTGATACCACCAAATACACAGTGGCTCAGCCAGTTGAAGTGACGGCAACGATTCAGGGCGTGCTGCTAGAGGAGGAGCAGCTTGCGGCTGATCAGATTGAACTCCGGCCGCTAATAGAGCTTGCTGTGCTGACACCAGCGCCCTATGCCGGCACCATGATGGTAGCTGTAGCGCCGCGTATGATCACCAAGGTTGAAAGCTTACGTGGGCCGACTCACCTCGCGCGGCTGCTTGGTAATACCGCTTTAGGCCAGTACCCTGGCGTAGAGCAACCAAGCCAAGCTACAGATGATACCGAGGCAGCTGAGCCGATGGCCACAGGCTCCACTCGCCAGCAGGATACACCACTCGTTGACGGGCCAAGCACGCCGCCCGACGTACCCCCAACGCTACCTGACCGCACAGCATCACCGGAGCGCCAGCAGGCCATGTGTCAGTTTGCACGTGAAACCTACCGCCAGATGATGCAGCTTGGTGGCCAGCGTTTTGCAACGAAAGAGGCCGCCCAGGCCGCCCATGCTGAATTCACCGAGCGCTTTAATCGCTTGCGTGAGCTAAGCTACACCGATTCGAGCCTACTCGAGGTCCACATTGGCCACGCCCGCTACCAGCAGTTCAATCCCATTTTGCAGCAGCCCAGTCAGCGGGAGCAGACCGCCGGTTACAGCGTCCAATTAGAAGATGGCGGCACGGTGGCGTTTGGGAGCGCCGCTGGGGTGGTGCGCACCGTATATGGCAGCTATCGCCACAACCAACAGACGGATCAGTGGCACTACCAAGTGCAGCTATCAATTGATGCACTGGGCAGCAATCCTGTGGCTTTCACAACCCGAGCGGGGACGATTTCAGCCCAGGTATACCAGCTTGTACATGCCAGCCCCGATGCCCAGATTAGTCTGCTAGATGACTATCGCCATAGCCGTATGGCAGCCGCCGCCGAGCAGCTCCAGGCACTCAGTAGCGCCGAGTCATCCATCGTGCCATTGCAGCATTTTTACGAGGCGCTGGCAGCTGATCAATCCAGCCTTGCGGTTGATGTAGCGCCGGGGCTAGTGACGGATATCCTTGCGCAGGCCTATGGCCAGTATGATGATCAGGCTCAGCGCGAGCAGGTTATCAGCTTCCTACACGAGCTACTGACGGACCGGTTTGCTTCGCTTGCGGCGCCTCAGCAGCTGGAGCGGGTTGTGATGCGTATCGAAAGTGTGGCGCCGCTTGACGGCCAGATTGTCTTAATTGGGACTGGTCTTACCGATACAACCGGTGAACAGGTACTGCAGGTACCGCTGGGTGCTCTTGCAGGCAGTAAGCTGAGCCAGTACATTGCCTAGGCTCAGGCAAAACTGCTTGGCAAGGGTTGGGTGAATCTGGTAAAATGGGGCGTGAAGAGTTCTTTTTTGCTGCGTAAAAACAGCAGGGAGCGATGAATAATACTAAGTAAAGGAACGTAACAACCCCTATGGCAGAAAAAAAATACGCCCTCGATAAGTACCGCAATATTGGTATTATTGCCCATATCGATGCAGGCAAAACAACAACGACTGAAGGTATCTTGTACCGAACCGGTATTAACCACAAGATTGGTACTGTGCGCGGTGATGATGGCGGTGCAACTACCGACTGGATGGACCAAGAGCGCGAGCGCGGTATTACGATTACGAGCGCGGCCGTAACCTGTTTCTGGAAGGGGTGCAAGATTAATATTATCGATACCCCAGGCCACATTGACTTTACTGCTGAGGTGGAGCGCAGCCTGCGCGTGCTCGACGGTGCCGTGACGGTCTTTGACGGCAAGATGGGTGTCGAAGCACAAACCGAAACTGTATGGCGCCAGGCTAATAAATACGGCGTGCCACGCATCTGCTTTATTAACAAAATCAACCAAACTGGTGGTGATTTTTACAAGTCGCTTAAGTCTATTCACGAGCGCCTGAGCAAGAATGCGTTCCCTATCCACCTGCCAATTGGCTTTGAAAAGGATATCAATGGTGTGGTTGATCTGGTTGACATGAAGGCCTACACCTACACGAACTTTGCTGACCACGAGCTTCAGGTTGGTGAAATCCCTGCCGATATGCTCGAAAAGGCGAAGAATGCTCGCAGCCTGCTGGTTGAAAACGCCGTAGAAGCCGACGACGAACTGATGATGAAGTTCTTTGAGGAAGGTGAGGAGTCTATCACCGTTGATGAGCTAAAGGCAGCCCTGCGTAAGCGAGTGATTGATGGCGACTTCTTCTTGGTAACTGGTGGCGACGGCCGCGGCGTGATCGTCGAGAAGGTGCTCGACCTAGTTGCCGACTACCTGCCAAGCCCACTGGATGTTGGCGCTATTTGGGGTACCGATCCAAAGAGTGGTGACCAGATTGAGCGTAAGCCGGCTGAGTCTGAGCCAATGGCAGGCCTCGCCTTTAAGATCGCGACTGACCCATTCGTCGGTAAGCTGGTATTCGTCCGTTCGTATAGTGGTAAGCTTTCGGCTGGTTCGTATATTCTTAACTCAATGACTGGCAAGAAGGAGCGCGTTGGCCGTATTGTGCGTATGCACGCTGATAAGCGCGAGGAGATCAGTGAAATCACGGCTGGTGATATTGCAGCTGTGGTAGGCCTTAAGGATACAACTACTGGTGCAACCCTGTGTGATACCGCGCACCCAATTGTGCTTGAAAGTATCGACTTCCCCGAGCCGCCAGTATCAATCGCGGTAGAGCCAAAGACGAAGGCCGACCAAGAGAAGATGGGCATTGCCTTGCAGCGCCTGGCAGAAGAAGACCCAACCTTCCGCATTCACACCGACGAGGAAACCGGCCAGACTATTATGAGTGGTATGGGTGAGCTCCACCTGGATATTCTGATCGACCGCATGAAGCGTGAGTTTAATGTTGAGGCTAACATCGGTGAGCCGCAAGTTGCTTTCCGTGAGACTATCCGTGGTACTGCCGAGGTACAGGGTAAGCACGCGAAGCAGTCTGGTGGTCGTGGCCAGTACGGTGATGTCTGGGTACGCTTCGAAGCCAACGAGCCAGGCAAGGGCTTTGAGTTTATCGACGAAATTAAGGGTGGTGTCGTGCCGCAAGAGTACCGCCCAGCTGTACAAAAGGGTATTAAGGAAACGCTTGAGGGCGGTGTGATTGCCGGCTACCCAGTGGTTGATGTTAAGGCTACTCTGTACGATGGGAGCTACCACGATGTTGACTCCAGCGAGCTTGCCTTTAGCTTGGCCGGTAGCCTGGCTGCCCGGGCTGGTATTAAGCAAGCTAATCCTGTGCTGCTTGAGCCAGTCATGAAGGTTGAAGTAACAACCCCAGAGGAATTCATGGGTGATGTGATCGGTGACTTGAATAGCCGCCGTGGCCGCATTGATGCAATGGAAGACTTGCAGGGTGGCGCCAAGCTTATCCGCGGGTTTGTGCCTTTGGCCAACATGTTTGGCTACACGAACGACCTACGCTCAATGAGCCAAGGCCGCGCTGCCAGCACCATGGAAATTGCACAGTACGAGGAAGTACCACCAAACGTTGCGCAGGAGATTATCGAAAAGCGCAGCAAGTAAGCACTATGCATGTAGCCCCCGCACCAGAAACCTAGGTGCGGGGGTTTTGCTGTAAAACAGAGCCAACTGCTTGCACGAAACTGAAAATAAGCTTATAATTTAAGTACTATGCGGAGGGCACGAATAAAGCTTATCTATATTGTCTACGGCCTGCTAGGATGCTTGGCGATTGGCTATATGTACTGGGATACACAAATTCATGACACCAGTACTGGTGGCAGTAGCGGGGGTAACCTAGCCGAGCTACTGATCGTTGGCACTGATCCTGGCTTTAAGCCGTTTGAGTATAAGGAAGGCCAGCAGATTGTTGGCTTTGATATTGATTTATCGCGCCAAATAGCTAAGGACCTTGGCAAGCACATCAAGGTAGAAGAAATGGCTTTTGATGGCTTACTACCAGCGCTGCAAGCCGGCCGTATTGATATGATTATTGCCGGTATGACGGTGACACCGGACCGGGCCAAGAACGTAGCCTTTAGCGACCCGTATTATTCGGCAACGCAGCGGGTGATGGTGCGGCGTGATCACCAGCGTATCAAGACTGTGGCCGATCTTGTGGGTACCCGCATTGGTGTGCAGCTGGGTACGACCGGGGATAATCTTGCTCGCGGCATTCAGGGTGCCCAGGTGGTGCAATTACCATCAACTGCTAGTGTTGCTCAAGAAATCAGCGCTGGTAAAATTGATGCCGGTATCTTAGATGACGGCCCGGCCACGCAGTATTTGGCTACCAACCCACAACTAATGGTATTGCCGCAGCGGCTTTCGAGTGAAGACTACGCCATTGCGCTACGCAAAAGTGATACGACCTTGCGCCAGCAAATTAATAAAAGCATTGCTACAATGAAGCAAGATGGCCGCTACCAGCAACTCATGAAAAAGTACTTTGGAGCCGGGCGATGAACCTCTACGATATTTTTCTTGCCCAGGATAGGTGGCTCTACCTATGGCGCGGCCTCGAAATTACCTTACTGCTCACGGTGTTTTCGGTCATACTGGGGTTACTGCTGGGTATTACAATTGCGCTGATGCGTCAATCGACTTGGCGTCCACTACGGAATTTGCCTTTACGGCGGCTCCAGCAGTTGCGGCCACTTGCGCTGTTTGCGCGCAGCTATACAACGGTTATTCAGGGTACACCGGTTTTGGTGCAGCTGCTTATTATGTACTACGTTGTATTTGGCTCATACACCTGGATGCCAAAGCTATGGGTAGCGACGATTGCCTTTGGCATTAATAGTGGCGCGTATGTTGCAGAAATTATTCGTGGCGGTATTGAGGCGATTGATAAGGGCCAGACTGAGGCTGCCACCGCCCTTGGTATGAGTAATTGGCAGACGATGCGCTATATATTGCTGCCACAAGCGCTGCGCCGTTCGCTACCGTCGCTGATAAGTGAGTGTATTGCACTCTTGAAGGAAACGTCCGTCGTTGGGTGGATTGGTATGAATGACCTGATGCGCGGGGCCGATAATATTCGTTTTCAGACGGCAACGGCTTTTGAGTCACTCGTGGCGGCTGGCTTGATTTACCTGTGTCTGACGAGTTTGTTTACTGCTATTATGAACCGAGTAGAAAAGAGGTTACACGCACATGATTGAGATCCACCAGGTAAAAAAGCAGTTTGGTAGCAATAAGGTGCTGCGCGGTATCGACCTGACGATTCAGGATGGTGAGGTCGTTGCGGTGATTGGCTCAAGTGGCTCTGGTAAATCGACGCTCATCCGCTGCCTCAACGGACTTGAGCGGCCGACGAGTGGCCAAATTGTGATTGATGGGACTGATATTACACACCCGAAGGCTAATATGCAGCAGGTGCGCCGCCAGATTGGCATGGTGTTTCAGCAGTTTAATTTATTCCCCCATTTGACGGTTCTCGCTAATATCACCCTGCCGCTCACCAAAGTTCACCATATGAGCGAGGCCCGTGCGCGCCGCCGTGCCTATGCCGCCCTTAAGCGTGTTGGCCTTGGGCAGAAGGCGAACGACTACCCGGGGCACTTATCTGGCGGGCAAAAGCAGCGGGTAGCTATTGCACGGGTGCTGGCAACACAGCCGCGTATCATACTGTTTGATGAGCCAACTAGCGCCCTGGACCCAGAGATGGTTGGCGATGTACTCGCAATTATTAAGGACATTGCCGAAACAGGTAGTGTGCTAGGCCGTGGCCAACCAAGCCCAACCATGATTATCGTCACGCACGAAATGAATTTTGCCCGCCAGGTTGCGAGCCGGCTATTGTTTTTAGACCAAGGCACAATCGTGGCAGATGGCGTGCCAGAGGAGGTGATTCGTACCTCAACTCACCCCAAAGTGCGTGCCTTTTTTGATACAAAGTAGGCGGCTATTTCGTATCAGTATTATACCATCTTTTTATAAGCTAAATATCAGTTTTTATCTGTTATTTTTGTGCAAAAGGCTTGCAATTTTATATAAAAATTTGCTACAATCAAGGCATAACAAGAGGGTTAGTAATAGGAGGAAACACGTAATGATTTGGACAGACCAGGCGCTGCGGGGTGGGTAGTCCCGTACCAGTGCGCCGTGGTGCAGTGTGCCTTGCTTTGGGCACTGCCAGTAATACACACATTAAGATAAAAGCTAATACAAACATCCATCGCATCAACATCCCATATAAAACACCCCAGCCATCCCCTGGGGTGTTTTGCGTTGAAGCTTGCAACGAGCCTGAGCTTATTTTTTGATAAGCTTGAGGATGACCAGCAGCACAACTGCGCCAAAGAAGGCGGTCAGCAGGCTAGCAACGTTAAAGCCAGTCAGCACATCGGCGCTGCCGCCCATCAGGCTGACGAGCCAGCCACCCAGCATTGCACCGATGATACCAACGATAATGTTGGTCAGCGCGCCTGAGTCTGCGCCTTTATTTACCACCTTGGATGCCAGCCAGCCGGCAAGACCACCGATGATAAGCCATACAAGTATAGTCATAGTTGATTGTCTCCTTCATTAATGGTTATCGTACTAGTATAACATCTTTGGGGAGTAAAAGCTACTCGGACGCCTGCGGGTTAAAGGTGACTCGCCCGTCAGCTGCCTTGGCTACCACCGTCATACCTTCGTGAATGCGCCCATCGATAAGCTCCAGCGCTAGCGGGTCAAGAATACGCTTTTGCACCAAGCGCTTGAGCGGCCGGGCACCAAAGCTCGGGTCATAGCCATCTCGGGCCAGTATGTCGCGGACGCTGTCGTCAAATTCCAGCGTGATGTCGCGGCTATCTTTGACTTGGTGAGCCACTTTGGTCAAATGAACATCGACAATTGCTCGCATGGCCTCTGATTTGATTCGGTCAAAAATCACGATATCGTCGATACGGTTGAGGAATTCTGGGCGGAAGTGCTGGCGTAGTGTCTCACGCATTTGATTATCCAGCGCTGACAAATCGTCGCCAGAAAAATCCATAATTGCCTGCGAGCCGACATTGCTTGTCATGATGATAATGGTGTTGCTAAAGTCGATCGTCCGGCCTTGGCCATCGGTCAGGCGGCCGTCGTCCAGCACTTGCAAAAGCACATTAAAGACGTCGGGGTGGGCCTTCTCGATCTCATCAAACAGCACCACACTGTAGGGGCGGCGGCGCACCGCTTCGGTGAGTTGGCCGCCCTGGTCGTAGCCGATGTACCCCGGTGGCGAGCCAATCAGGCGTGCCACGGCGTGCCGTTCCATGTATTCACTCATGTCGATGCGGATCATGGCGTGCTCGTCGTCAAATAATTCGCGGCACAGGCTGCGGGCTACCTCTGTTTTGCCGACCCCAGTAGGGCCAAGGAAGAGGAAGGAACCAATTGGTCGATTGGTATCACTTAGGCCAGCACGCGAGCGGCGAATAGCGCTGGCCACGGCAGCCACGGCGCGGTCTTGGCCGATGACTTGGCGGCTGATTGAGTCTTCGAGCTTGGTTAATTTACTCGATTCGCTTTCCATCAGCCGCTCGACGGGGATGCCCGTCCAGCGCGCCACCACACTAGCGATGTCATCAGGCGTGACTTCTTCGCGCAGTAAGCGGTCGGCCGGTGGGATGGCCGCTAGTTCCTGGCGGGCGGCGGCCAGCTTTTTCTCCAGTTCTGGCAGGTCGCCGTATTTGATGCGGCTGGCGGTGGCGAGATCCGCATCGCGTTCAGCGATTTCAAGACGAGAGCGCAGACTGTCCATTTTTTCAGCAGCGGTGTTGACGGTCTGGAGGATGTCCTTCTCGTGCTGCCATTTGGTATCGATGACATCAGCTTTGGCTCGGAGGTCAGCGATCTGCTGCTTAATTTCCGCTTTGCGCGCCTTGGCGTGGTCGGATTTGTCTTTTTTGAGCGCGGCTTCTTCAATCTCCAGCTGCAAGCGGCGGTTATTGAGCCGATCGAGGCTAATCGGCACACTCTCCAGCTGCATCTTGAGCGCGCTAGTTGCTTCATCCAGCAGATCGACCGCCTTATCTGGCAAAAAGCGGTCAGGCAAGTAACGGGTAGACAGCCGCGCCGCCGCCACAATCGCATCATCAGCAATCTTGACGCCGTGGTGGACTTCGTACTTTTCCTTCAGGCCACGCAAGATCGCGATGGTGTCGTCAAAGCTTGGCTCGCCGACGTAAACTGGCTGAAAGCGCCGCTCCAGCGCCGCGTCTTTCTCGACATACTGGCGGTACTCAGCCAGCGTGGTGGCACCAATCATATGGAGCTTGCCGCGGGCCAGGGCGGGTTTGAGCATATTGCCAGCGTCCATACTGCCTTCGCCTTTGCCAGCGCCGACCATGGTGTGGATTTCATCGACGAAGAGAATGATCTCGCCAGCCGCTTCCTCTACCTCTTTCAATACGCCTTTGAGGCGCTCTTCAAACTGGCCGCGAAAGCTGGCGCCGGCCAGCAAGCTGGAGATCTCTAGGCTAATCAGCCGCTTGTCTTTCAGCGAGGCTGGTACGTTGCCCTTGACGATGCGCTGTGCCAGGGCCTCAACGATGGCGGTTTTGCCCACACCCGGCTCACCGATGAGCACCGGATTATTCTTGGTGCGCCGGCTGAGGATCTGCATGGTGCGGCGAATCTCTTCGTCTCGGCCGATCACTGGGTCGAGCTTACCCTCACGCGCCAGAGCGGTGAGGTCGGTGCCGAACTGCTCTAGTGGCTTTTGGTTGCTTTGTTGATTCATGGTTGGTGGCATAGTCACTCCTTGTATATCGTTATGTGTTCGTGTGTCAGGTGGGGTGCCCACCTTGTATATAGTGTTTAGGGTTGTACGCCTCGGCCGCGGTTGGGTAGGGGGATGTATGTATAGTGATCACTATAGCAAATTAGCACTCTACATGCAAGAGTGCTAATTCACAGCCGAAACCAGCTCGTTGCTCGGTGGTTACTCCCTTTACCCCTCCTCACCAGTAGTGTATAATGGCTCTATACGTTGTGGAGCTTTATAGCACCATGGACGAACAATAATAATGTAATAGGAGAAAAAGTCCAAATGGCAACTTTCGATCGAAGCAAGCCGCACGTCAACGTTGGTACTATGGGTCACGTTGACCACGGTAAGACAACTTTGACCGCTGCAATTACACACGTACTTGCTAAGCGCCTACCAAGCGACGTCAACCAGCCTCGTAATTACGACGACATTGACAACGCTCCAGAAGAAAAAGCCCGTGGTATTACCATTGCTTCTTCGCACCAAGAATATGAATCAGAAAAGCGCCACTACGCGCACGTCGACATGCCTGGCCACGCCGATTATGTGAAGAACATGATCACCGGTGCTGCTCAGGTTGACGGTGCTGTCCTGGTGGTATCAGCTGCAGATGGCCCAATGCCACAGACTCGTGAGCACGTCCTGCTTGCTAAGCAAGTTGGTGTGCCAAAGATCGTCGTCTTCCTTAACAAGATGGATATGGCTGACGAAGAGCTGGTAGAGCTGGTTGAGATGGACGTTCGTGAGCTACTCGACAAGAACGGCTTTGACGGTGACAATGCTCCTGTGATTAAGGGTTCTGCGCTGAAGGCGCTTGAGGGCGACGAAAAGTACGAGGACGCTATCATGGAACTGGTTGCTGCTATGGACGACTACATTCCAGAGCCAACCCGCGACATGGATAAGCCATTCCTGATGCCTATCGAGGACGTCTTCTCGATTAAGGGTCGTGGTACTGTTGCAACCGGCCGTATTGAGCAGGGTACAATTAAGCTGAACGACGAAGTAGAGATCGTTGGTATTCGCCCAACTCAGAAGAGTGTGGTAACTGGTATCGAAGCCTTCAAGAAGGCGCTTGACCAGGGCCAAGCAGGCGACAACGCTGGGCTGCTGCTACGTGGTATTGAGCGAACTGATATCGAGCGCGGCCAAGTGCTGTGTAAGCCTGGTTCAATCACTCCACACACCGAGTTCGAAGCTGAAGTATACGTTCTGAAGAAGGAAGAAGGCGGTCGCCACACTCCATTCTCAAAGGGCTACAAGCCACAGTTCTACTTCCGCACCACCGATGTAACCGGTGAGGTTGAGCTGCCAGCTGACAAGGAAATGGTGATGCCTGGCGACACCGTAACCTTTAAGGTTAAGCTGCTGGCTCCAATCGCTATGGAGCAGGGTCTAAACTTCGCTATTCGCGAAGGTGGCCGTACTGTTGGCGCTGGTGTTGTAACCAAGATCAACAAGTAGTTTTACGCACATAGCTACCAGAAACCACTCCCAATTTGGGGGTGGTTTTGGTATATTGCATAATTTTGCTTAAAATTATATGATAATCTCATGCTTCTGTCTCATCCCGCAACTCCTGAATGTGTCCGAACGAATAATGGCTACCACGAGCGTATTTGTAAGCTTGCCCGTGCAGCAACGAGGCGTATCTACCTCGAGACAATGTCGTTTGATGGCTACGGTGCAATGGCGCCAGTCGTAGATGAACTAATTAATGCAAGCCAGCGCGGTGTTGATGTGCAGCTTACACTTGATCGCTTCTCATACCCTGATATGTATCTGAAGCGTGGTCAAGAGGGCATTACAGAACTGAAGGGTAGCTTACATCGGCTTGGCCAAGCGGCAGTGCGCATTACAATGCTCGGGCAGCTACGCCCCAATATATTTGCTGGCCGTCATCATATTAAAAGCTATATCTTTGATGATACGACACTTACGGCTGGTGGTGCTAATTTGACAGCTGATACAATTCGCCATACTGACTTTATGCTTGAGTACCACGACCCCGATTTGGCGGATAGGCTCTGCCAGCATTTGCAGCAGAATCGCGGCAATCGCCATACCGATACCGTAGTTGCTTATAACGAGCACAACACCTTTTTATTTGATGCTGGTAGACCAGGGCAGTCGCAGATTCTCGACGCGTCCCAAAGCATGCTCCAGGGTGGGGCTCGCGCTTGGTACGTTTCTAAAATGCTGCCGCACCCGGCGCTGGCAGACCGCTTACAAGCTGTGCCAGATGTACAGGCGTACTTTATGGGCCCGCATCGTGGCGGTAAGTTGAACCGCTTGGCAAGCTGGTGTGATGCCCATACAGTACAGCTTGCTAATAGCCACACCGGTAATGGCCGCATCCATGCTAAATTCTGTGTGGTTGAGTATCCGGATGGGCAGCGAGCAGCACTCACGGGGTCGCATAATTTTAATGCTCGTGGTGTGCGCTGGGGAACGAGCGAGTTAGCACTGCTCATAACCGAGCAGTCGGTGTGCGATATGCTGGTTGATTTTGCTGAGCAGCTCCCAAATTCATGATAGTACGATGATATAATAAGCAGTATGAACACAACGGCTACTCAGCTTGTACCGGCAGCAGCGCTCCCTAAGCAACTACTGCGTGATATGCGTGCGGCCCAGCACCGTATATGGCTACAGGCTATGGAGTTTCATAGTGAGGGGCCCGCTATGCAGGCACTACTGCAGGCGGCATGTGAGGCCGCGGCGCGTGGCGTAGTAGTGCGACTAGTGTGTGATCCGCATTCTTATCTTAACCAACCTTCGATTGGCACGGTAGTGCGGCGGTTGCGGCGTGCTGGTGTGGTGGTAGACTGGTGCGGCCATGGCTGGTGGGGTTGGCCAGTTGCTGGCCGGTCGCATGTAAAGATATACTGCTGTGATGATACCGTCTACCTTGGTGGTGGCGTTAATTTTAGCCAAGCGAGCTTTGCCAATCACGATTTTATGCTCCGCTACACCAGCGCCGAGATTGCTGATATAGCGCTTAGTGCAGCGCATAACCTATACTCCTGGTGGGCGAGGCCGGACTATGCGGTAGCCATATCTGCGCGTGATACATTACTGGCGGATGGTGGCACGCGGGGGCAGTCAATTATTCTGGAGCAGGCCTGCGCTCTTGTGCGTAGTGCTAAGCGGGTGTGGTATGTATCGCAATTTGCACCGAGTGGGCAACTGGCGAGGCTGATTCGTCAATCCAAGACCGAGATAGTAGCTTTTAATACAGCACGTACTGCTACCTCGCTACTTGATGCTGTTGGGTACCGGGCACTGAACTATCGTTTCCAGGCTTACAATCAGTACCAGGGTGATCGTAAAATTCATGCTAAGTATATTGTGGCAGAGCAGGCCGATGGTCAACTTATCAGCCTGACAGGGTCGCATAATTTTAATGCAACTGGTGTGCGGTTTGGTACGCAAGAAACGGCTATCCTGACGTACGACCAGTCGCTTGGCCAGCAATTGATTCACTATGCTCGGCAGCTGGTGTGATTCTTGCCGCGACGGAGGCTGGCATGTGCTACAATAAGCATAAGGTTTATAGTAGAAACAGGGGATGGGATGAACACACAAAAAGTCTTTATTATTGGTGCAGGTGGGCATGTTGGTGCGAGCGCCGCCTATGCCATGGCGCTGCGCCGAGCTGCATATGAGATCGTTCTAATTGACTCATTGGCGGCGCGCGCTACGGCCCAAAGTATGGACATTATGGATGCAGCTGCCTGTGGCGGTAACGTCGTGGTGCGCGCGGGGGATTACCAGGATATTGCAGCAGGTGATATTGTAATGATCTGCGCTGGGAAGGCGCAGCAGCCTGGGCAGACGCGTATGGATCTACTGGCAGCAAATGCACAGATTGTACGTGATATAACTGCCAAGGTTGTGGCGCAGAGCCGGGATATCTACCTGGTGATTGTGACCAATCCGGTTGATGTGATGACGGTTGTGGCCCAGCAAACGGCCGGTTGTGCCCCAGGCCGTGTGTTTGGCACGGGTACGGCGCTTGACTCGGACCGCTTGCGGGTTGCCATAGCGCAGCAGCTAGGGGTTGCCCCAAGTCAGGTGCAGGCCTTTACGCTGGGGGAGCATGGCGATTCTTCGTTTAGTGCGCTGTATGGCGCAACGGTTGGTAATATTCCGCTCCGGTTGCTACCTGGCTATAGTGAAGCTTGGGCAGCGGAGCTTGACCAGACGGTTCGCCACAAGGCTTACCAGATTATTGCTGCCAAGGGCAGTACCTGCTATGGTATTGGCCGGGTTATGAGTGAGGTGGCCGAGGCACTTACCTGCCGCCAGCCGCGGATCATGCCGCTAAGCGTGCCTGTGGATGGTGAGTATGGCCTGCATGGCGTCACGCTGAGCGTACCGTGCACCATCAGCCGCCGCGGTGCATTCCCGCTCGGGCACTATCCCCTGAGCATGGCGGAGCATAGTAAGCTGCAGGCTTCGGCGGACATCATCCGGAGCGCGATTGCCAGCCTTCCGTCTACCGATGAGCCGCTTGCAGGTGAACCCGTTTCTGTGGTACCATAACGTAGTTATTAATTGTTATGAGAACTTGGTAGGATCTTTGCAGCCGCCAAGGTTACATAGCCGCACCAACCCGCGTCAGAGGTAAGGAGTATTTATGGCACAACAACCAGAAGGCCTACGCATTCGCATTCGCCTCAAAGCCTACGACCACAAGGTCATCGACCAATCTGCAAAACAAATCATTGATACTGCGCTGCGCACTGGCGCTACCGTAGCTGGCCCAATCCCGCTACCAACCCGTCGCAGTACCTTTACTGTTGTGAAGAGCCCGCATGTCTATAAAAAGGGTGGTGAAGCCTACGAAATGCGCGTTCACAAGCGCCTGATCGATATCACCGCAGCTTCGCCAAAGACTATCGACAGTCTGCAAAACCTCAGCCTGCCAGCTGGCGTTGATGCAGAAATCCGCATGTAGTAGCTGCTAGGTAGCAAGCAAAACTCCCGCTTATGACGAGCGGGAGTTTGTTTATAGCTATGCAGCATTGCGGTGCTTTAGGGTGTTACGACGGGCGGGCGGTTCGTTTGCTGGCGGCGGCTGGCGTTGCTATCCGTAGCAGCTTGGGTTGTATTAAGCTGGTCATACAGGGAATTAACGCGAATTTGTAGGGTTGCAATCCAGAGCGCCATTGCAATCACAATCATACCAAGCAGCACCCAGTAGAGCGACTCAATCGTAAACTGGCGCTGCCAAAATAGCTGCCCTGCTGGCGGGGTGCTAGTGCGCTTTTTCTTTGGCTTAGGTGGTGGGGTCGTGATCGTATGCGCCGGCGTCTCATCACGCTGGCGTGGTGCGGCTTGGTTAGTGGTAGTCGATTTAGCAGCTGGCTTACGGCGCGCTGCTGTCTTGGTTGTAGCCATACATCCTCTTTGTGCCGGGGCACAGGTTATTACTAGTGATAGGTTATCTATTATTACCTATATTAGCCATAAATGCAAGGCCATTTCTTAAAATTACATGAAAAACCGCTTCGCATAAATATTCTACTGTAGAATACGTACGAAGCGGTTCAGTAAGGAGCCTAGTGGACCTGGACAGTGGGGTATACGACCCCGTCTAACTCCATATCGATGATATGAAGTAAAACACTGCCCCCATCTACCACCTTCTCTGGAGCGAAGGTAATGATGGCGCTGCGGTAGCGCCGGTGGGGTGCGGCCGTTGTTACGCGTGCGCGTAGCTTGCTGCCAGTACCGCCCATAAGGGTAATGCTAGCGGTTCCACGCCGATCTACAAACACATTTGTAACGTGCACGCGGAAGGGTGTGGTTGGTAGGCTTGTAAATCCGAGCCGACCAAGGAAGGTCGCGCCAGGTGTATTCCCAAGAGAGAATTCACTTGGCGCTCCATTCCGCTTCTCATGTAAGTATCCCCCCATATTTACATGAGATTTTTGACGATTTCTTCGGACTACACGGGTAGCCCCAAGCAAGCCGCCAGAAATACGCTTGCGGGTAGCTGACCGAGTCATGGTGACTCCTTTCAAAATCGAGGGTCATTGCTGAGGCGGCTGCCCCAGCAGTCCTTTTATTATACGATACATCTGCCATGGGTGCAATTTGGGCTCGGTTGCCTGCCTGGTGGTAGGCTGCGGCCCGGCAAGTTTATTGACAATCCCCACCAGGCTATGCTAGAATACTAAGGTTACTTTTATGTACAAATAATATCAAGCAACCTTGGTGAATCAATAGGTCCTCGGCTATAGCGGTAGGGGAAACCACTGGCCACCAAGGGTTTTAAGTGGGAGTAAAGAGGGCTATGAAAGCACTTCTCGGTACCAAAATTGGTATGACCCAAATCATCAGCCAAGATGGCGTGGCCGTTCCGGTAACGCTGATTCAGGCTGGGCCCATCACTGTGACTCAGGTGAAGACCGTTGAACACGACGGCTACAACGCAGTGCAGGTGGCATTTGGTAAGGGTAAGAACCTGAGCAAGGCCGTGGCAGGCCACGTCAAACCTGCCAAAGTGACCCCGAAGTATATTCGGGAATTCCGTGTGGATGAACTACCGGCTGACATGACGGTAGGCAACACGCTAACGGTGGAGGCATTTGAACTGGGGGAGACAGTTCATGCGACTGGCACCAGCAAAGGTAAGGGGTTTGCCGGTACGGTAAAACGCCATAATTTTAATACGAGTAAAAAGACCCACGGCGGCAACGGTAACGTTCGCAAGCCTGGTTCAATTGGCTCGATGTATCCACAAAAAGTCTTTAAGGGCAAGAAAATGGCCGGCCGTATGGGGCATGAGCGCGTAACGGTAAAGAACCTGACCGTTGCCTATATCGACCCAGAAGCAAACCTGATTGGGTTGAAGGGCGCTGTGCCAGGGCCAAAGAAGGGCTTGGTTATGATCGGAGGAAAGGCATAATGGCAGAAGCACAGAAAAAGCAGGCGCTGCCTGATGCGGTATTTGCCGTTCAGGTGCCGAACCACGAGCTCCTAAAGCTCGCATACGATAGCTACCTGGCACAGGCTCGCCAAGCAAGCGCAACAACCAAGCAGCGCGGCGAAGTACGCGGTGGCGGTAAAAAGCCATGGAAACAAAAGGGCACTGGCCGAGCACGCTTTGGCTCGACCCGCAACCCAATTTGGCGTGGCGGTGGTGTTGTATTTGGCCCGCGTGGTAACGAAAACTACACCAAAAAGCTATCCAAAACGAGCAAGCGCGTCGCTGTTAAGCAAGCACTGAGCCTAGCAAACCAAGCTGGTAAGGTACAAGTATTGCCATTCGAAGGTAAGGTAACGGGTAAGACGAAAGATGCAGCCGCGTTCCTAGCAAAGAACAAGCTTGAGCGCAAGGTGCTACTCGTCGCTGGCGAAAAATCACCAGAGCTGATTCGCTCAACCAATAACCTACAAAACGTGCTGGTTGTCCGTGCAACATACCTCAATGTATTCCATATTTTGAATGCAGATAAGATTGTATTTTCGCCAGAAGCAGTTGCCGCTGCAACTGAATGGCTCAGCAAGGAGGAAGCATAATGGAACACATTATTGTAACCCCACGCGCAACCGAAAAGGCTTACGCCCAAGTAACTGCAACGAACACCTATGTGTTTGATGTGCCGCTGACTGCCAACAAGCAGCAGATTGCCGCAGCAGTTGCTAGCCAATACGACGTGACTGTCACCGGTGTAAAAACGCTGGTGCAGCAGGGCAAAGCTGTTCGATTTAGCCGTGGTAAAAACCGCTACCCTGGTACGACAAAGCGCAGTGATGCGAAGAAGGCGTATGTGACGCTGGCTGAAGGTAGCAGTATCGATGTATTCGATACACCAGCAGCAACTGAAGAGGAGGAGAAGAAGTAATGCCAGTAACGCAGTACAATCCAACCACTCCCGCCCGCCGTGGTATGACAAGCCAAGATCTGAGCGAAATCACGACGCGCAAACCACTTAAAAGCTTGACGAAGACAAAAAAGCAAAACGCTGGTCGCAACAACCAAGGTCGCATTACGGTACGTCACCGTGGTGGCGGTGTAAAGCGCCACTACCGTTTGCTAAATCATCGCTTAGCTGATGGTCTAACCCTGACGGTAGAGGAAATCGAGTACGATCCAAACCGCAGCGCACGTATCGCTCGTGTCAAGGATCAGCATGGTCTATACCACTATGCCCTAGCGGACACACAGATGACAAAAGGCAAGACAATCGAAGCTGGCAGCAATGCTACCATCGAAGCTTCTAACCGTATGCCGCTGTCACGTATTCCTGTTGGTACCATGATTTACGCGATCGAAATTGCCCCCGGTAAGGGTGGCCAGATGGTGCGCGCCGCTGGCACCAAGGCTCAGCTGATGGCTAAAGAGGGTGACTATGCTCAGGTACGTATGCCGTCAGGTGAAGTTCGCCGCTTCCGTGTTGAGTGCCAAGCAACCATTGGCACCGTTGGCAACGTGCAACACCAGAACGTCAAGATTGGTAGCGCCGGCCGCAAGCGCCGCAAGGGTATCCGCCCAACTGTGCGTGGTGTTGTGATGAACGCCGCAGATCACCCACATGGTGGTGGTGATGGTGGGCGCCATGGTAGTGGTAAGCCACCACGTACGCCATGGGGTCAGCTTACCCTTGGGTACCGCACCCGTCGCCGTAAGGACACTAATAAGTTAATCGTACGTTCTCGCCATGATGCGAAGAGGAAGAGGTAGTATATGAGTCGTTCACTCAAGAAAGGTCCGTTCGTCGATGCAAAGCTGGCTAAGAAAGTCGCTGCTCTGCAAGTCGGTGACCGTACCGTTATCAAGACCTGGGCTCGCGCAAGCACTATTACGCCAGAAATGGTCGGCTTTACCTTTGCCGTACATAATGGTCGCGTGCATGTGCCAGTTCTCGTTTCTGAAAACATGGTTGGGCATAAGCTCGGTGAGTTCAGCCCTACCCGCAAGTTCCGCAAGCACGGTGGAAAGGATAAGAAGTAATGGCTAAGACTGCAACCGTACGCGCCTTTATTAAAGGTGTTGACCAAACCCCACGCAAGGTGAGCATTGTTGCCAGCCTAGTACGTGGCCGCAGTGTGGCTGATGCCTTGGTTATCCTTGACCATACACCGCGCCGCGCTGCACTGGCAGTCAAGAAGGCTATTGCATCTGCTGCTGCCAATGCAACCCACAACCACGGGCTTGATAATAAGTCACTGGTTATTACAACACTAAGTGTTACCGCTGGCCCACGCATGCGCCGCTTTAAGCCTGCTTCACGTGGGCGTGCGCTGCCATTCGAAAAGAAGTCAAGCCATATTTTGGTAGAAGTGACAGGCACCGAAAAGCCCAAGAAGCCTGCGCGTAAACCAGCCAGCGCTAAGAAAGTAGAGGAGAAGTAAGATGGGTCAAAAGGTTAATCCAATCAGCTTCCGTCTGCAAGTTCATAAAAACTGGGATTCGCGCTGGTTTGCGAACAAGCGTGATTTTAGCAAATGGCTCGCAGAAGATATTCGTATTCGTGAGCTGATCGAAAAGCGCTTTGCTGCCCGCCCCACCATTTCGCGTATTGAGATTGAGCGCAGTGCCAACCTCATTACTATTACCATTCACACTGCCAAAGCTGGTGTTGTGATTGGCCGCGGTGGTGCTGGTGTGCAGGAGCTTAAAGCTCAAATCGAAAAGCTTGCGAGCCTGCCAGTGCGCATTAATATCGAGGAAGTTCGCCGTCCAGAGCTGGCCGCTAAATTGGTGGCCGAAAACATTGCTCGCCAGCTAGAGCGCCGCATTAATTTCCGCCGCGCTATCAAGATGGCTGCACAAAACACCATGAATGCTGGCGCAAAGGGTATTCGTATCGAAGTCCGCGGGCGTCTTAACAACGCCGAGATGGCTCGCCAAGAGAAGGTGATTGAGGGCTCTGTGCCGCTCCACACCATCCGGGCAGATATCGATTACTCGCGCGCAAGTGCCCAGACTCCAGCCGGCACCATCGGGGTGAAGGTTTGGATCTACAAGGGTGAAAGGAGTGCGAAATAATGCTACTACCGAAGAAAACCAAGTACCGCAAGGTCCGCAAGGGTCGTAACGACGGCCAAGCAACGCGGGGTAACTACATTGCTTTTGGTGACTTTGCCCTGCAATCACAGGGTAACAACGATGTGACCAGCCGTCAGATCGAGTCTGCTCGCCAGGCAATGACCCGCTACATCAAGCGTGGTGGTAAAATCTGGATTCGTATTTTCCCACACATCCCTGTGACTCGCAAGCCAGTTGGCCTCAAGATGGGGATGGGTAAGGGTAACCCAGAGTTCTTTGTTGCTAAGGTAAAAGCTGGCACTGTTCTCTTCGAAATGAAGGGTGTATCCGAGGAAGTTGCTCGCGAAGCCATGCGCCTGGCAAGCCACAAGTTACCAGTAAAGACTAAGTTTATTAAGCGAGAGGATGCATAGGTATGGCAGATTCAACACAACCAGCAGCCGAAGTAAAAACCGCTGCAGAGCTGCGCCAAGCAATCACGGCAAAGCAAGCTGACTTAGCTGCCGCCCGCCGCGGGCATGCTCTAGGTGAGCTGCAGAATCCACGTGTCCTCGGTCAAACTCGTAAAGAGATCGCTCGCCTGCAGACTGCCTTGCGTGCGCTCGAACTAAGCGAAGAAGGGAATAAGTAATATGGCCAAGACATTGACTGGCATCGTGACATCAAGTAGTCGCGATAAGACCATTACCGTCACTGTAACCAGTCGTGAAACGCACCCGCTCTACGGTAAGCAGTATACTGTCAGCCGTAAGTACACCGCGCACGACGAGGACAACCAGGCTCAGGTTGGTGACCGTGTACGCATTGTTGAAACCCGCCCGATTTCTAAGACGAAGTCGTTTACACTTGCGGCTATCGAAGAAAAGTCACGCGGCAGTGTTGACCTCAAAGCAGAGGTTGAGGAGGTAGAAGGCTAATGATCCAGCAAGAATCACGCCTTAAGGTAACCGATAACAGCGGTGCTAAGGAAATCCTTTGTATCCGCGTACTCGGTGGTACCGGCCGCCGCTACGCTCGCGTTGGCGACGTTATTGTTGCAACGGTGAAGGACGCCAACCCAACCGGTAACGTGAAGAAGAAGTCGGTTGTTAAAGCGGTTGTTGTTCGTACACGCGACCAAATTCAGCGTAAAGATGGCTCAACGATTGCATTTGATGATAACGCAGCTGTTATTATCGGCGAAGACAAGAACCCGAAGGCCACCCGCGTATTTGGCCCGGTGCCCCGTGAGCTACGCGACATGGGCTATAACAAGATTATTAGCCTGGCGCCGGAGGTACTGTAATGGCACGTATTAAGAAGAACGATATCGTTAAGATTATCGCTGGTAAGCACAAAGGCAGCACTGGTGCGGTCGTGGCTGTACTGCCAAAGAAGAACGCCGTTTTGGTAGAGAATATTGGCAAAGCCAGCCGCAAGGTGCGTCCAAGCCAAATCAACCCACGCGGTGGCATCAAAGACATTCATGTCCCTGTGCCACTGGCTAAGGTTGCCCTGGTGGTGGACGAAAAAACCAAGGCTACCAGCCGGGTTGGCTACACCAAGAATAGCGATGGCGCTACTGTACGCGTTGCTCGCCAACTGAATGATAAGGAGATTAGCTAATGGCAAAAACAACCCACACTGCCGACACTCCTCGCTTGAAAGCTTTGTACAACAGTACGTATAAGAAAGAACTACAAGCCGAACTAAACCTGGCAAATATCCACCAGGTACCAAAGCTCGAAAAGATTGTAGTTAGCGTTGGGCTCGGTAAGAACAAAGACGATAAGCGTCACTACGAAGTAGTTAAGAATACGCTTACCAAAATTACCGGTCAGGCGCCAATTGATCGCATGGCTAAGAAGTCAATTGCAGGCTTTAAAATTCGTGCTGGCATGAACCGCATTGGTGTGAGCGTCACACTGCGCGGTGCCCGTATGTACGAGTTTATGGACCGCTTTATCAATGTAGCGATGCCACGTATCCGTGACTTCCACGGTGTTGGCGCTAAGGCTTTCGATAAGGGTGGTAACTATAACGTCGGTATTACCGAGCAGTCTATCTTCCCCGAGCTTAGCTTTGAGGAAACTCAGTCGCTCCATGGTTTGCAAGTTACCTTTGTGATTGCTAACCACGATGCGAGCCATTCACGTGCACTGCTAGAAAAATTTGGTATGCCGTTTGAAAAAGAAGGAGGACGTCGCTAATGGCTAAGAAATCTATGATCGCACGCGATGAAAAGCGCAAGCGAATGATCACCCGCTACGCTGCCAAGCGCGCCGCCCTGAAGCAAGCTGGCGACCAAGAGGGCCTGCAGAAGCTGCCACGTAATTCAAGCCCAACCCGCTGGAAGAACCGTGATGTCTTAAGCGGCCGCCCACATGGCTATATGCGTCGCTTTGGCCTCAACCGTATTAATTTCCGCGAAAAGGCCTCCAAGGGTGAAATCCCTGGTGTAACAAAGAGTAGTTGGTAAGGAAGGAGACCAGATATGTCAATGCAAACTACAGATCCAATCGCCGACCTTCTGACTCGCATCCGTAACGCGAAGATGGTTGGTAAAACCGAGGTTCGTGTACCGGCAAGCAAAATGAAGCATGTTATTGCCACCCAGCTGCAAAAAGCTGGCTACCTAGCAGATGTTGCTATGGTAGATGGCAAGCCACGTGGTGAACTGGTGGTTACCATCAACCAGCCCGGCGAGCCTGCTGCTATTACCGAGATTACTCGCGTGAGCAAGCCTGGCCGCCGCGTGTACGTTAAGTCGGCCGAGATTCCTAAGGTAAAATCCGGCCGTGGTATCGTGCTGATTAGCACCAGCCAAGGCGTGATGACTGGCCACGAAGCCGCTCGCCAAAAGCTTGGTGGTGAGTTGCTACTCAAGGTATACTAGCCACCCTGGTTTAGGCTATGTAGAGCGCACCCCATTACAGACGGTAGCGGGGTGCGTTTGATATTACGTAGCATATTTGCAAGGCTGGCAATAGGTTGGTATGCTCGATATAGAGGGAGGAGAAACCGTGATGGAAAATGTACCATGGGTATTTTTGGCAGCAATGACTATATTGGTAGTTGCGCTAATACGGGCGTGGCGCAGCCGCGATAAGAATTAGTAAGTAAGCCTTGTGTTGCTTGACTAGTTTTAGTATAATAGGCTAGTTATTACTACGTGTGAGTGGTTTGTGGCGCCCATTGTTCGCCGTAACCCCATACATAATGAAAGAAAGGTACCTATGAGTCGAATCGGAAAACTACCAGTAGCAATTCCGGCTGGCGTGACAATCACGATCGATCAAGAGGCTATCACCGTCAAGGGCCCTAAGGGCGAGTTGATGGTGCCACACTTGAGCGATGTGACCGTGACGCAAGACGACGGCGCGCTTAAGGTTGAGCGCCATAACGACGAGCGTATTGCAAAGGCCCAGCATGGCTTGCAGCGATCGCTGCTTAACAATGCTGTGGACGGCGTGACAAAAGGCTTTGAAAAGAAGCTCCAAGTCAACGGTGTGGGCTTTCGTGTTAGCGGCGGCGGCCAAGCCATCGAGATGGCGCTTGGCTTTAGTCATCCGGTAGCATACACTGCACCAGAGGGCATCACGCTGACAGTTAATAAAATGGAAATTACCGTTGCTGGTATAGATAAGCAAAAGGTTGGCCAGGTCGCAGCAGAAATCCGCGCCCTGAAGAAGCCAGAGCCATACAAGGGCAAGGGTATTAAATATGCCGATGAGGTTATCCTCCGCAAGGCAGGGAAGGCAGGTAAGTAATTATGGCTGATTTGCAGAAGAAACTACATAATAAGCGCCTGCGTAAAAATCGTGTTCGTGCCCGCGTCAGCGGTACGGCTGAGCGCCCTCGCCTCACGGTAACGGTAAGCAATAAGCACATTAGTGCCCAGCTGATTGATGACCAAGCCGGCCGCACACTGGCTGCTGCAACAACAGTCGGTGCAAAAGCAAGTGGCACAATGACAGAGCGTGCTGCTGGTGTTGGTACATCGCTTGCCAAACAAGCCAAAAAAGCAAAGATTAACGCAGTTGTGTTTGACCGCAATGGTCGCCAGTACGCTGGCCGCCTGAGTGCTCTGGCAGATGCTGCACGTAAGGAAGGATTGGAATTCTAGTATGGCAGAACAACGAACTGCAAATACTACCCCACGCCAAGATGGCCACCGTGGCCGCCAGCGTGGTGGTCGCCGCGATGACCGGCGAAACCGGCGCGATGATACGCCAAAGGAATTTGAAGAGGTTGTGATTAATATCGACCGCGTGGCGCGTGTCGTCAAGGGTGGCCGCCGCTTCCGCTTTAAGGCGCTGGTGGTAGTTGGTAACCGCAAGAATAAGGTTGGCGTTGGCGTTGCTAAGGGCCAGGATGTGCAAACCGCTATTTCTAAGGCAACTGATGTCGCCAAGAAGAACCTGGTTGTTATCCCGCTTGCCAACGATACTATCCCGCACGATGCTGAAGTAAAGGTCAGTGGCGCGCAGGTGCTCATTAAGCCAGCTGCACCTGGTACCGGTATTATCGCCGGTGGTGTGATCCGCCAAATCATTGGTGTAACTGGTATTCGCAACATGCTTTCGAAGAGCCTTGGCTCAACCAATAAGGTGAACATTGCCTATGCTACCATTGATGCGCTCAAGACTCTAGTCCCTCGTGAGCAGTGGCTCAATACGAGCACAACCAAGAAAGGAGCGAAGTAATGACCAAATACAATCAGCTCCAGGTAACTGCCAATAAGGCAAAGGTGCGGGTTGGCCGCGGTATTGCTGCTGGCCGTGGTAAGACTGCTGGCCGTGGTACTAAGGGTCAGAATGCCCGTACTGGTAAAAAGCTCCGGACTATGTTCCAGGGTGGCCAACGCCCACTTGCGCAGGCGATTCCAAAGAATCGTGGCTTTAAAAGCTTACGTACTCCTGCCCAGGTTGTCTACAGCGACCATCTGAACAGCCTCAGTGGCACCGTTGATAACTTTGCCCTCTACGAGGCCGGCCTTGTGGCGACACCATTCCACACCGTTAAGGTGATTGCCCGTGGCGAGCTCACTGCTGCCGTGGATTTGCAGGTGCAGGCTGCATCGGCAAGCGTTAAAGAAGCACTCGCGAAGGCAGGCGGTAGTTTTACAAAAACCGCAACCCCACTGCCAAAGTCTGCTAAGCAAGCTGAAGCAGAAGACCAGTAGCATTTGCTGCACACGTGCAATTGACCGCTCGTATAACTCAGTAGCCTCGTCGTATAACACCGCGGGGCTATTGTGTTTTACGGGGTATTATTGAATAATGTGCGCGTAATCATAATTGTTATGATATACTATAGGTATTATGGAAAAGCGCCGCACACTGACTCAGCAGCAAGAGCAAGAATCACCTGCATCTCCACGCGAAAAAAAGTCTTCACTGGGTAAAGAAGCGTTGTCTTTCACGCGGCGGTTTGCGGCTGGTTGGCTTGCAGGTGTGGCGCTATGGAACGTTGCGCTTGAAGCTGGGCACTATACCGGTACAGATAGCTACCTGATGCATGCGCATTTTAAGTTCTATGATGGATTCCATAATCATCATGTGTACCCGGGTAGCGATACACCGGGGCTTAGTGAGCAGACTAGCCGCGCTGCCAGCTCACTACTAGACACTAATGTAAAGGTGAATTGCTTTAGCCCAGAATCATTGATGGAATCTGCTATTGGTACGAGAAATGAAGACATCGCGAGTGGCCAGGCGTTCCCAGCCGGATTTGTTCTTCAGGGTCACCTGCCACGAGTGCTGGGGACGAATATTGCAAGTCGCCCAATTTGGGACAATGTGATTAACTTGGAAGATAATATTTGTAAGTCAGTGGTTGATTTCGAAAAAAATGGCTCACACGGGAATGCGCGAAAGGAGACAAGGGAGCGTATAGATAGTGCTGATGAGCCATCAGTAGCGGAAATGGCCCTGCTTGGTGATGATACGCACCGCGCTACAACAGGTGCTGCTGCAGTTAGCGTGCTGGCACATGAGTATTCACACCTAAGACTCGACTCGCAAAATGAGGCTTTAGTGCAGTGTGCTTCTCTCGATTTGACCCCAGGTATTATGCAGCGCAGTCAGCAGCCACCAGACGCAGGCGAGCTTGAAGCCATGAAGGCCTTGGTATACAGTTATACTAACGAATCAATGCCAGGCGACTACCGTAGCACCGATTGCTACAAGGGTGGGCCCTACGATGTGCGCGCCCAGGGCTATAAAAACCTGCCGGTTGGTAACGATGCGCCCACCTGGCTGCCGGAACAGTACGAAATCGCCTCATGGGGTGGTGGTGATTCTGGGGAGCCTGAGACAGTCTATTACGTCAGCGAGCTCGATAGCGATGATTTGGGCGACGTGAAGTAGTCGTGCGTCCGTACGCTCGTGGGTAAGCGAAACTTTTATCTATTCAGCCAGCGTCAAGAGTGTGGTATAATGGCCCTTAAGTAGTGGCGGTAGGAGTTTTTGCTGACGCTCGCGTATTGTTTGTTTATTTGTGCGCTGCGATCAGGTATACTGGAGCCAACACGTCCAAAAACAATGTTGCCGAAAGGGTAGGAAATGAACTGGAAAACTATTTTTATATCACTAAAGAATCGCGATATGCAAAAGCGATTATTGATCGTACTGGGGCTGATCGCCATTTACCGTATGTTATCGCACATACCAGTGCCACTGGCTGGGCCGACTGAGCTTAAAAACATTGTCACAAGCTTTTTGAGTGCCAGCGAGTTCGGCGGTTTCCTGAACCTGCTATCGGGCGGCGCTATGAGCCAGCTTTCGATCGTACTGGTTGGGCTGAGTCCATTTATTACCGCCAGTATTATTACCCAACTACTGACGAAAGCCGTGCCACGCCTGGAAGAGCTCCATAAAGACGGTGAGTCTGGCCGCCGCAAAATCAACCAGTGGACACGTATTATTAGTGTTCCCCTGGCGGTTGTACAGTCCATTGCTTTTATTTACATCCTACGCCAAACAGTACTGGCTGGTAACTCTACCGCAATTGGCCAGGCTACCCCAATGGAATGGATCGTGGCAGTCACGGCTATGACAGCAGGTTCAATTCTGCTCATGTGGCTGGGTGAAGTCATGACAGAGCAGGGTATTGGTAGCGGTATCAGTCTATTGATTTTCGCAGGTATTATTAGCCAGTTGCCAACGACGCTTGCTACGCTGTTTGGTAGCTTGTTCGATACATCCCAGGGTGCTCTAAGCGTCTTTGGCTGGTTTAATCTACCGCTTAACCCAAGTGTCTTCTGGGTTGCGTTGGCACTAGCAGCTATTTCCGTCCTGACACTGTATGTTCTGGTAAAGATCAACGAAGCCCAGCGAATTATCACCATTAACTACGCCAAGCGCGTGCAGGGTAATAGCACCTACAGCGGCATTAAAAGCGTTTTACCCATTAAGCTAATCGCAGCTGGCGTAATCCCCGTTATCTTTGCTGTTGCCTTTTTGAGCCTGCCAGCCTTTGTAGGCCAAGTACTTAAAGCAACTGGTGCTGAGCAATACGCCACACTATCGCAGAACCTTATCACCTGGTTCCAGGCGCCTAACCCAGGCAGCTTTACTGGCACTCAGCCAACCGCCTTTATCTACCCGAGCCTGTACTTTATCTTGGTGATTGTATTTACATACTTCTACACAGGCATTGTGTTTAATGCTAATGAAATTGCGGAAAACCTCCAAAAGCAAGGCGGCTTTATAGAAGGTGTACGCCCTGGTGAGCAAACCGAGCGGTATCTGAGCCGCACGGTAAACCGCTTAGTGCTATTTGGTTCGATTGTGCTCGGGTTGATCTCTATCATGCCATTCGCTATTGAGTACTTGCTCTACAATATCGCTGGTATTCAGAATGCTAACCTGGCTATTGGTGGTACTGGGCTGCTAATTGTGGTATCAGTTGGCCTTGAGTGCTTGCGTCAGCTCAATAGCCGCGCTCTGATGGTAACCTACGACGATTATAAATAATACGAGTACAGGGCAGTATTTATCATGCAAAAATCTGGGCTTAATCTTCAAGCAAACGCAGCCAAACCACGGTTTGGCCTGCTGTTTATGGTGCTGGCAATCGGTATGGCGGGTGTGCTGTGCTGGTATGGCTACCGTTACTACACCACTGGCGAGAGTCTACCCATACCAATGCCTTTCGTGGCTGCTAACCCGCATGTCGATGAATCTACCGTTACCAAGGAGCAGCTCCGTAGCCATAGCACTGGTGGCGATAAGCCAAAATATCTCAGTATCCCCGCGCTTAATATTCAGCAAGCCAGGGTATATGGGGTAGATGTGCTTGCAAATGGTGAGCTCGGCACACCGCATAATATTAACGATATTGGTTGGTATGGTAAGAGTTCCTTGCCTGGCAGCGGCGGTACAATGCTGATGGACGGCCATAATGGTGGCCCAACCCGCGACGGCGTCTTTAAGCGTCTAGGCGAGCTAAAATCTGGCGATGAAATCGTCATTACTCGGGGTGATAACGAAGAATTCCGCTACACTGTGCAAGAGGTCAAGCATATGAGTGTTGATGAGCTTAATAACGGCCATATGCAAACCATGACTAAAGCAATAGCACCGGGCCGCGAGGGGCTTAATTTGATTACCTGTACCGGTAACTGGGTACCAGCCAAGCAAACCTATGACCAGCGCGTGACAATTCGGGCAAGTTTGGCGGTGTAGCAGAAAAAGTACTTTACTTTAGGCTAACAAAAGCGTATAATCTATATTTGTAATTTATGGCAAGTCAAAAGGAAGTAATCAAAATGGTTGGTAAGGTAGTGGAAGCACTGCCTGGTACAAAGTTTAAGGTTGAACTGGAAAACGGCCATAGTATTATTGCCCATATTAGCGGGAAGATGCGTAAGCACTACATTCGGTTAGTACCGGGCGATAAGGTGGAAGTTGAGATGACCCCGTATGATCTCACACAGGGAAGAATTAGCTACCGCCTCAAAGATGAGCGTCCGCACCAGCGGACTGCTTAAGTATACCAACTAAATGGGTTTTGACCCAAGGGGAGTTTTTATTCACTCATGAAAGTTCGTGCGAGTGTCAAAAAAATTAGTCCCGATGACCAGTTGGTGCGCCGCAAGGGGCGCCTGCGTGTCATCAATAAGAAAAAACCTAAGAATAAGCAAAGGCAGGGTTAAGAATGGCTCGAATTGCTGGGGTAACCATCCCATCAGAAAAGCAAGTGCAAATCGCTCTTACCTACATTTATGGTATTGGGCCGAAGCACGCTTCGACCATCCTTGCGGCGGCTAAAATTGAGCCGACCACTCGGGTGAAAGATCTCACCGAGGCTGAAGAACAGAAGATTCGCGAAATCATTGACAATGATTACACCGTAGAGGGCGACCTTCAGCGCTTGGTAACTAATAATATTAAGCGCCTTAAGGACGTCAATACCTACCGAGGTTTGCGCCATAAGGCCGGTTTGCCAGTACGCGGCCAGCGTACCCGAACGAATGCACGAACTCGTAAGGGTCGAGCGATCGCCGTCGGTGGCACACAACCAAAAGCAGCAAGTAAAACCTAATAGGAAGGATCTGGTACAATGGCAGAAGCAAAAACAAGTGCTCGTAAAAAGCAGCGCCGATCCGTTCCTGCGGGGCAGCTGCATATTCAAGCAACATTTAATAACACCATCATTACCTTTACTGATAAGAAGGGTAATGTGCTGACAGCTGCAAGCGCTGGCGCTTGCGGGTTTCGTGGTAGCAAAAAGGGTACAGCATACGCTGCCCAAGTTGCTGCCGAAAAAGCCGCTGAGGCTGTTAAGTCACTGCATGGCTTGCACTCAGTAGATGTGTTTGTAAAAGGGGTAGGCCTTGGCCGCGATGCAGCGATTCGTGCGCTTGCTAACCTCGAAATCACCGTTGAAAGTATTAAAGATGTAACTGGCGTGCCACATGGTGGCGTACGTCCTAAGAAAGCCAGGAGGGCTTAAGCAATGGCACGAGATACCTCACCAATTGTGAAGCAAAGCCGCCGCGAAGGCTATGCTTTGCACCCCAAAGCACACAAGATTATGGCTCGCAAAAGTGGCATTCCGGGTGAACACGCCCACAGCCGCCAGGGTAAGCCAAGCTTATATCTAACCCAGCTACGTGAAAAGCAAAAGGTACGCCGCACCTACGGCCTGCTCGAAAAGCAGTTTGCACGCCTGATGAAAGAGGCCTCACGCAAGGATGGCCTAGCTGGCGAAAACCTCCTGCAGCTGCTGGAACGCCGCCTTGATAACGTCGTTTACCGCGCTGGCTTTGCAACCAGCCGCCGCGCTGCTCGCCAGTTGGTAAGCCATGGCCACTTTATGCTCAACGGTCGCCGTGTTGATATTCCATCAATCCGCGTTAGTGCTGGTGATGAAATCACCGTACGCCCAAAGAGCACGAAATCCGCTTACTTTACACATCTTGACGATGTCCTGAAGAATGCCGACCAGCAGCCGCTAAGCTGGATGAAGGCCGAGCCACGTGAGCTAAAAATTGCTATTTCTGGCAATCCAAAGCGTGAAGAAGCTGAAGCAGATATTAACGAACAGCTCATCGTTGAGTACTACTCACGATAGGGGTAAGGAGTAACTGTTTATATGACAAAAGTAATTCACAACCCGGCGCTTGCGGCTATAGATGAGCATTCAACAGGTAGTGCATCGTTTACGATTGAGCCGCTCCACTCGGGTTATGGCAATACACTGGGCAATAGCTTGCGACGTGTACTGCTTTCGAGCATTGCCGGTGGTGCGATTGTGTCGTTCAAGATTGACGGTGCAACCCACGAATTCACCACGGTGGCTGGCATTGCCGAAGATGTCGTTGACATCAGCCTGAACCTCAAAAACATCCGCCTCAAAATGCATACCGATCAGCCGGTGGAACTCCGTCTTGAGAAGACCGGAGCTGGTGTCGTGACTGCTGGTGATATCGCTGCTAACGCTGAGGTTGATATCATTAACCCCGAGCAGGTTATTTGCACCGTGGATGACCCTAATGCGCATGTACTTATCGACCTGGTAGCCGATTCTGGCCGTGGGTACCGCACGATTGAAGAGTCAAGCGAAGAGCGCCTCCATAGCGATCACATTGCGCTTGATGCTGTGTTTAGCCCAGTACTGCGTGTACGCTACAAGGTCCAGCCAACTCGTGTTGGCCAGGACGCTAGCCTGGAAAAGCTGATCATCACGGTTGATACCGATGGCACGATGACGCCAAGCCAAGCCTTTGAAGAAGCGGCTGCTATTCTGGTTAACCAGTACACCGCACTGGCTGGGAGCACGGTCGTAGAGGCCGCTCCGGCACCTGGCCAGGAAGAAGAGGACGAAGTTGGTGAATTAAATACACCAATCGAAGACCTAAACCTGACAGCCCGAACTGCCAATGCGCTGATCAATAATGATATTCGCACTGTGCAAGACTTGGTAACGCTAACCGAGCAGGACCTACGTGAACTGAAGGGCTTTGGCTCAAAAGCATTAGATGAAGTAAAAGATAAACTAGCGGAGTTGGAGCTCTAATATGCATCGACATGGATACAAAGGGCGCAAGTTTGGCCGTGAACGCGACCAGCGCCGCGCGCTAATGAAGGGCCTGGCAACCAGCTTGGTTGAGCATGGTAAGATCGAAACTACCCTGCCGAAGGCCAAGGAGCTAGTGCGCTACATTGAAAAACTAATTACAAAAGCAAAGAAAGGCGATTTACACAACCGCCGCCAGGTGATTGCCAAACTATCGACCCAGGCTGCCGCCTTTAAGCTGGTAGACGAAATCGCTCCACAGCTGAGTGGCCGCACCAGTGGGCATGTACGCGTCACACGAACACGCCTACGCGTAGGCGACGGCGCCCAGATGGCAACAATTGAGTTTGTGGATGAGCTGAAGCCAGTTGCAAAGGAGGCTGCGTAATGCACAAAACGTACTCACAAAAGCCGAGCGAAGTTAGTCGCGAGTGGCTCCTGGTTGATGCCAGTGAGCTGCCCCTGGGGCGCCTGGCAACGATTATTGCTAATCTCCTAACGGGTAAAGGTAAGCCAACCTACACCCCGCATATTGATGGTGGTGACTACGTAGTGGTAATCAACGC
Source organism: Candidatus Saccharimonadota bacterium (assembly GCA_013333595.2). GTDB lineage: Bacteria > Patescibacteriota > Saccharimonadia > Saccharimonadales > Saccharimonadaceae > SDRW01. Next base: position 103,513 of record JABCON020000002.1, on the reverse strand, counting down.
AAAAAACACTGTCGTCACAGGCGATAAGGAACTACAGAAGGTGTACTACCGCCACAGTGGTTTCCCTGGTGGTATTAAGGATGCACGCCTCGAGGAAGTACGCGAAAAGTTCCCTGAGCGTATCATCGAAAACGCCGTTAAGGGTATGCTGCCAAAGAATAAGCTCCAGGCTGAGCGTATGAAGCGCCTACGCGTTTTCGCTGGCAGCGAGCATACTCACGCCGCACAATCACCTAAGAAAGTAGAGGTACAGTAACATGGCAGATACAACATACTTTTACGGCCTTGGCCGGCGCAAAAGTGCAACTGCGCGTGCCCGCCTGTATGCTGGTACCGGTGCCGTTACAATTAACGACAAGCCTGCAAGCGACTACCTATCGGGTAATAAAACCTTGCTAGCTGAGGTGACTGACCCCCTAGCGCTGGTTGGCAAGCAAAAGGAATTTGATGTCACGGTACGCGTAAGCGGCGGTGGTCTGAGCGGCCAGGTAGATGCTATTAAGCTGGCAATTGCCAAGGCAATTACAACTGGCCATAGCGACCTACGATCGACGCTCAAGAAGGCTGAGCTCCTTAAGCGTGACCCACGCGAAAAGGAACGCAAGAAGTACGGCCTGCGCAGTGCTCGTAAGCGCGAACAGTTCTCTAAGCGCTAAGCATGGCGCTACCAGGCTATTCAGCCTAAGCCCACAGCAGAAAATAACTCTCGTTTTGGCGAGAGTTATTTTGATATTGACTCACTAGTCCTTTAGTGATATATATATATCAAGCTTGGTGCACTATACTTTGTGGCATACACCTAGCTTTGTTCCCCATTCAGTCTACATACTCAGGAGGTTTGCCGTGAGTATTTCTTTTTCTGTCATTGATACCGACCAGCGGAGCGACTGGAAGGGCGGCCACACCGCCTGCCTGAGCCTTGTTGCAGAGACTGCGCTGGCACTGGTTAGCCAGCACCGCGAGTGGCTGCACAAAGGCCAAATCGGTGATGAAAAACTCATCACCATCACCGAGGACGAGCGGTGCTTTAACTGGTACCGCATCAGACTTTCGGCTGAGCACTATGATAGCCTTTTCTACTTGCTAGAGACCGAGCTGCGCAAGCTCGGTTTTGACGATTTCATGGCAGAGTTCTACACTCTGCTTGTCGTTAACGACCTCAGGAAGGAGGTGAGTAGGGTAGTGCGGACGGAGAACCTCCGCCGCAAGGCGGAAGCTCGCCGTTGGCCACACTACATCCAACCCAGCGCAGCGTATTCACCGCGCACTGAATGGCTATAAACACACCCCCCGCACGATTTGTGCGGGGGATTTCCTTTGCTTACAGTGTAGCCTGGCACCGGGGCCAGCATACGGCGATAGGCTCGCTACATAAACCCATAGCCCCTGGCATAGCGGCGTGCTACACTGGGTGGTATGACATTCGATATCCCCCGCCGGCTGCATGTTGGCCATATTCATACACCGGCCCAGCCACGTGTCACGATCGTACTGCTGCATGGTATTGGCAACGCCGCAGCGAGCTGGCAGCATGTAGAGCGTGCGCTGCCTGCCGATACCCGCGTTATAGCGCTTGACCTACTGGGGTTTGGCCAGTCACCCAAGCCAATGCGAGCCTCCTATAATGTGCGGGTGCAGGCGCGTTCAGTCATGCGAACGCTACTTAGTATGGGATTATATCATAACGTGATTTTGGTGGGGCATTCGATGGGTGCGTTGATATCGATTGACATTGCCCGGCGCTACCCGTGGCTTGTGCGAGGTTTGGTGCTTTGTAGCCCGCCGATTTACCGCACAGCTCGCCAAAAAAAGCGCCGCTTAGTCAATGCCGAGGCCTTGCTGACGCGTGCCTATACCAGCACCGCCACAGATGCTGCCAAAAAGCCGAAGCTCTATATTCAGCTAGCCAAAATCACCAAAGCTACGGGGCTTACCTCGCCGGCCTTCCAGGTCGATAGTAGTACGATTCACCCTTATATTACCGCGCTGAAAGCCAGTATTGTTAACCAAACAGCTTGGCGTGATATCCAGCGCCTGCACAAACCAACCCATATTATTTATAGCCAATTTGACCCGTTTGTAGTGAATAAAAATATCATCCAGCTTGCGCACCAGCCGCATATTACTGCCCAAAAAGTGCTTGCTCTCCATGAGGTGACGAGCCCGTACATCCAGCCTATTCGCCAGGCCATTGACCGGCTGATTACCTAAGGCACCTTTCAGGATCCCTTCAGAAGGGGCTTTACGAGTATATACCATATATGCTATAGTAGTAGTGGAACCGTGCTTATGCCTGGTTACGTCCGTTTTGACCGTTTCCATTCTTTCTAGGAGTGTACCATGTCTCGTAAACGTGGACTTTTTAAAACGACCACTGGTAGCATTGCCTACCGTATGTATGTGCTCAGTAGCGAGCCATATATAGGCCTGATGCCGACGCCACAGAGCCGTCTGCTGCCGAATCTAAGTACGCAGCAGGTAGAAGAAAAGCTAGAACAAGTGAATCATACGATTCGCCTGTGGCATCTAAAGCGGGCAGCTACTGCCGGTTTAGTGCATTTCTTTGACCCGAAAGGGGAGGAGGCTCATCGACGGGCTATAAAACGCCGCGAGCATTACAAGCGGGCACTGCGCTCCCGCGCCAAAGAGCGTAATGTTCCGGTGATAATCAATCTCAAGACACCGAAGGGGGTGCCTGGGCAGACTATTCCAAAGCCTGCCCAGGCGCTGCTAGAGGTGCTCCCCTTTGGGGAGTTAAAGCAGCTCGTTAGTGTACCTGACGGCCGGCAGGCTTTTAGTCCCGAACGGGAAGCGGTACGGACTGTACGTGAATATAGCCAGTATGAGTTCGAATCATACATCAAGCAATATTATCACGATCTATACGAGCAAGGCAGTATCACCAACCTTGCCAAGCGCGCTACCTGGGCTGCGGAGGCCATCCGTAACCCCGATATAGCGCAGTATCGCCTGGCAGCGCAGCAAGCCTTTGCCGCTACCGCCTGGTAAGCACGTAGTTCCCGTACCTTTTTATCCCGCCCTGTTACAGGGGCGGGCTTTCCTTTTACCTTAGGCGGCAACTATAGTATACTGATACTATGCAAAAACCCGTTATTCTCACTGGTGTTCGTTCGAACGAAGAGCCCACACTGGGCAATTTTTTAGGTGCCTTTGTGCCCATGGTGGAGATGCAGGCAACCTATGCCAGCACGCACCAAATTAATATGTTTGTGCCAGATCTGCACAGCTTTACAACCCCGATAGACCATAGCAGCCTGTATGCTAATACGCTCCATAATCTTAAATATTTTGTGGCAGCAGGGTTGGACCTCACCAACCCCAATACGTACCTCTACCGGCAAAGCTTCATCCCGGCCCATAGCGAGCTAGCCTGGATTCTGGACTGCTTTACCTACGTTGGCGAAATGCAGCGTATGACCCAGTTTAAAGAAAAGTCTAGCGAGCATGCCAGCCAGATTACCATGGGTTTGATGAACTACCCTGTACTCATGGCAGCGGATATTCTGCTTTACCATGCGCGCTACGTACCGGTGGGGGAGGACCAGTTCCAGCACCTCGAGATTGCGCGCGATATTGCTACCCGCTTTAACCACAAGTTTGGCAATATCTTTACCATACCACTGGCAACAGCGCAGCAGACGGCTTTCTTGCAGCGCGACCGTGGCGTGCGTATCCGTAGCCTTACTGACCCACGCAAGAAGATGAGCAAAAGCTCAGCCGAAGAAAAATCCAAAATTAATCTCAATGATGACCCAGCCGCCGCACGCAAGAAGATTATGGGCGCTACCACCGATAGCTATGGGAGCATTAATTTTGATTGGGACAAGCAACCTGGTATCACCAGCCTACTGCAGATGTTGGCGCTCCTTAGTGGCCGGCCGCAAACAGAAGTAAACGCCGAGTGGCAGGGTAAAGAGCGCTACGGTGACTTTAAAAAGGCCGTTGCTGCCTGCGTGGAGGAATTCTTGGTTGACTTCCAGGCGCGCTACCAGGCAATTACCGATGATGAGCTACTGGCTACGCTGGAGCAATCAGAGGCAGCTATGCGTGAGGTGGCCGGGCAGACGCTCTACCAAGTGCAGCGAGCTGTGGGGCTGCGCGCATAGCATAGGAATACCATGAAGTTCGATTCATCCGATATTTTGGCGATATTACGCCGCTTTGGGCAGGCAACCGATGCCGACATGCCACGGGCGGTGAGTGGTATTACAAAGCATCAGCCGCATAACAAAAGTGTGCTGATACAGTTTACGTTTCACCGGCGCGCGTACTGTGTCGTGATTGATAACACTGCCGAAGACGATGCGGATGATATCTACCAGCAGGTTGCGAGCAGTGGCACCAACCAAAACTACCGGCTTATACCAAACCCGCTTGATGAGCTTATAACCTACGGCTTACCCTACAAGGGCAAGGACTGCTACTTACTGGTTGCTACAGCCATGAGCCAGCGCCTCGACCAAGCCTTAGTGCAGCGCTATGGTGCGCAGTCGCGCAGTGCCTACCAAAAGCTGATTGCCCAGGGCCTGGTGCGTGTTAATGGTCAGCAAGCGACCAGTGCCAAGCAGCAAGTACGGCCGAGTGATAACCTGGTTGTTGATGAGCCGCAGCCATCAACACCGCAATTACCATATACAGTCCTGTACGAAGATGACGACGTGATGGTCATTGATAAGCCAGCTGGTATGCTAACGCATGCCAAGAACACCGTGACGCGTGAGTTTAGCGCGGCTGATATTATTCGGCCCCATACAACCTACCAGTGTGATACACCTCGCCCAGGTATTATTCACCGGCTGGACCGCGCCACAAGCGGTGTACTAGTGATGGCAAAAAACCCTGCTGCCGCCCAGATGTTGCAGCAGCAGTTTAGCCAGCGCACTGTTATAAAAACCTACCTGGCAGTGGTTGATGGGGTGCCCTCCCCAGCAGCGGCTATCGTAGACTTACCGATTGAACGTAACCCCAAGGCACCAAGCACTTTTCGCGTTGGCGCGGGTGGCAAACCAGCCTACACAACCTACCGCACCCGCTACACCACGGCCGATGGTCGCCACAGCCTGGTGGAGCTACGCCCCCGGACTGGCCGCACCCACCAGCTACGCGTCCATATGCAGTACTGCAAAACGCCAATCATGGGTGATATCGTGTACGGTGGTAGCCCCGCTGAGCGTATGATGCTCCATGCTGCATCAATTGAGCTGACGCTGCCAAACGGCCAGCGGCGCCAATATAACGCCCCGCTACCGGCAGCCTTTCAACCCTATACGCAGCCTACTACGCCGCACCAGGGGGTCGCGTAGTGGCGCAGTCCACCCTGCCGCATGCGCTTGTATACATCACAAAGCCACGGGTTGACCCGGCAATCGCTGCTCGTGCCCTCACAAACCCACGCGATACCGTTCTAGTGGTTACCCAGCAGCGCAAGCCTGGTGGTACTACTATGGGGATTTTTATCGATGATATCCGGGCCGTGCAGCGCCAAGTGCGCACGATGGGCCTGGGGCCTAACGCAGGCAATGGCCGCACCGTGGTTATCTTTGCCGATGCTGCGCTCATGACCCCTCAAGCACAGAACGCGCTCCTCAAACTCCTCGAGGAGCCCCGCCCACAGCTCCACTGCATATTAGCAACCAGTACACCAACCCAACTCCTTGCTACAGTGCGCTCGCGTTGCCAGGTACGCTACGCGGCGCCCACAGCCGTTCCCACGACAGCAGATAAACGTATTCAGTTTATGGCCCAAGGGGTCGGGGAGGAAGCCGAGCGGCTCATGAACGAACCCCGTTACTACCAGCAGCGCTTGGCACTGTTCGAGCAGGCCAAAACTCTCGTCAGTGGCACCAGCCACCAGCGCATTACCGCCATTGCAGCACTGGCGAGCGACCGCGAACAGGCCCTTGCAACCATCGATGCTGGCTTATATATCCTGACCACACAGCTCAAAGCCCGCTACCATCCGCGTATAGCTAGCCAGCTTACCGCACTCTACCAGGCTCGTCGTGCCGTGGCGCAAAACGGTCACATTCGGCTCCAGCTGCTCCGTAGTGTGCTATAATAAGGTTGATGTATGGATTGTTAGTTATTGCTATGTTTGGCGGATGGTCCGTCCTCCACAAACAAACTGCCGCTGATACTGCGGTGCGTATGAACCAAGCGTTTTCAGACCGGCTTGATAAGCTCTGGGTTATTGCCCAGGAAGCTCTGCAAGATAAAAAATACCTTCGTGCCGAGAAAGCGCTGCTCACCATCCTGCGGGTGGATGAACGCAATGCAACTGCCTATAACCGCCTTGGTATTCTCTACGCTAAGCAAAAGGAATATAACGATGCGATTGAATGCTTTGAAATTGCCCAAAGTCTAGAGCCAAACGCCAGCAGCCTGCATAATGTTGGCTTAATCTACTACGAAACCAATAAGCTCGATAAAGCCCTGCTTGCCTTTGAGCAGGCACTCGAGATGGAATCAAACGTGCCAGCCCGCTACATTGCGTACGCTAAGGTACAAGAAAAGCTCGGCCACATCAAAAAGGCTATTCATGCCCTAGAAAAGGCACTCCAGATTGAGCGCACGCCACAGGCCCTACGCACACTGGCAGATGTCTACCAGGCCAATAACCAGCAAGATAAAGCTGACGCCCTGCGCCACGAGGTGCAGACCCTACTAGCCGCACCGCGTGCTGCCACCCACCCGGCTGCTGCGATTCGCCAGCGGATGCGCCCCCAGCGGCATATGTAGTACACAATCCTACTTGCGCATTTACGGGTAAGCTGCTACAATGGTTCCTGTTGGACGAGCGCCGCTTTAGCTCAGTTGGTTAGAGCAGCTGTTTTGTAAACAGCAGGTCCTGGGTTCGAGTCCCTGAAGCGGCTCCACATATAGTACATATCATATGCTGAGGTAGTGAAGCGGTCAAACACAGCAGACTGTAAATCTGCCGGCATTCGCCTTCGAAGGTTCGAATCCTTCCCTCAGCACCACGGTATTATACAGTATAGATCGCATGAGTAGTTGCTCCTAAGGGCCTACTTATCACCAATCAAAATAGCCCCTGCATGTCGCACGGGCTATTTTTGTTCCTCCAGTTACTATTGGTATGCTACTTTACTTCGCAGAAGTGCTGCACGCTGTAGTAAACACCGCTGCTACTCTTGGCAACGCCAAGGCCGGTCAATTTATACTTTGGATTGATTAGTGCCCGAAAGTGAGCAGGTGAGTTGACCCAGCTATCCATTACCTTCTGATTGGTAGCCTGGGTACCCCACGCTTTTTGGATGTTTTCTGAGGTGCTCTTGCACGGTGCGCCGAGCTCCTTCAGGTAATCAAGGCCGTTCATGCGCGAGCTATTCTTGCCCTGGTGGGCAAAGTAATTATTCTTTGCCATGTCTTCGGCTTTAAACTGGGCGCTCTTGGTGAGCTTTTCGTGTAGGCTCAGAGCAGCAGCGTTATGCTTAGCGCGTACCCCGTTGCCCAGAACAAATAGGTTATTTGCCTGCGGCAAACCTTCACCTGGGTTACCCGCAACGGTTGGGTTCGAAATCTCTTCCTTCTTTGGCTGCTGAGCAGCTACTTTGGCAGGCTCTGGCTTGGCAGTATCCTTTGGCTCTGAATGATTCTTGGCCTCGGATTGAATCTTTGGCGCCTCAGCTTGGCTAAACCGATCGCTCAGCTGCTGCAGGGCGCTCTGCAGCTTTGGCGGCAGCGCACCAAGTAGTTCTTGCCACTGGCTGACATCTTGGCTGCTAACCTGTGTAGTCGGTGCCTCCAGCGCGCTTACGTTCGTTGGTGTGTGCAGTGCTCCAATACCCCCTAAAATAACGAGAGCACCTGTCAAAATAACTCCTCGTTTCATAGTTCTAGCATGGCATACATGCGCCTACTATGTCAAATTTTGGTAGCCAAAGTCGTGCTACACAAGCTATTGACTTAATGTAATAATAATGTTACAATACTGCTTATGATAGAAGTAATACAGCAGGTACTGGCGACCTGGAACAGCCGAACAAATGACAAGCAAAAATTACAACAAACGTATGTCGGCGGGGCAATTAGCTTGCTTCTGGCAGCTGGATTAGTTAGCCTTCTTAATTACCAAGCTGGCCAAAGCATGCTCCTGATTGCACTGATTGCCTTTGGCATGTTTGTGGTCAATGGTGTAGTGTGGGCACTACTGCAGTCGTTCCTGCTGCGCCTGCCGGCAGACACACTACCAGCCGCTACGAAGAAAACAACAACCAAGCGGGCCACACGGGCTACTCCAGCAGCCAAACCCCGCCGTAAAACCACAGCAACACGCAGCTCGTAAATAAGAATAGCTACCAGGATCGGTAGCTATTTGTGCATACGCCGGATATTGGCCATACGGGAGCCTGCACAGCGTTATACACATAAAGTTCACAATAAAAAATGGAGCCACGATCGGGGCTTGAACCCGAGACCTCATCCTTACCATGGATGCGCTCTACCAACTGAGCTATCGCGGCAACATCTGTAACTATAGCATAGTTGGCCGCCGGTGCAAAGCCTTTTGGCTGGCTATTCTTCAATGAAAACTTCATGCGCGCTGGGGTAGCTATTATAGCCATGGGCGGCCATGCTGCGGCAATATGCGCCGGTGCTATGGATTGCTATCCAATCACCAATCTGGGCCTGCGGAAGCATGCGCGGCGCGATCTCTTCTGGATTACCCTGCGCCGGCGTCAGGATATCACCCGATTCACAGTTATGGCCCACAATAACATATGGCTTTGTGGTGCTTGGCAGCGGGCGGTGGTGCATCGGTACAAGCGTCATGGCGTGCTGCGCGCCGTACATACTTGGGCGCAAGATATCGTTCATGCCGGTATTAAGGCGCAGGAACTGGTAGCCACCCGCGCCTGTATCGACGCAGTCAACCACCTGGGCCAGCAGCGTACCAGCGTGGGCCACCAGCCAGGTGCCAGGCTCAATCTCAAGCTGGAGCTCACGGCCGGTGGTGTGGGCAAACTCGACCAGCTGCTGGTGGAACTCACGCATTACGGCTGCAATATCCGTTTCGTACTCACCAGGTACACGGGCCACCTTAAAGCCGCCGCCAATATCGAGACTGGCCACATCTGGCATAGCCGCAGCAATCTGCAGGGCCGTTTGCATCGTGCCAGCCCAAGCAGCCGGGTCCGCGCCAGAGCCAATATGAATATGGAGCCGTGTGATACTCACGCAAGCCTGGCGGGCGGTCGCGAGCGCCTGAGGGAGGTACTCGTGCCACAAGCCGAAGCTGGCACTCACACCACCTGTCGTGGTGCGTTTATTATGGCCAGAACCCACCCCTGGGTTAACGCGTAGGCCAAGCTGCCTTGGCTGGTTCGGTGCCCGGAGGAATAGCTCCAGCTGGTGTAGGGAAGTCGCAACATAGTGTACACCCGCCGCAAGTAGCGCGGGCAAATTATGGGCTGGTTGCTGGCTCGATAGGCTGATGCAGCGGCCTGGAATACCAAGATCAAGCAGCTCCTGGGCTTCGTAGCTGGAACTAGCATCAAACTGTAAGCCAGCATCCGCAAGCAGGCGGATAATCTGCGGGTGATTATTGGCTTTCATGGCGTAGCGCACCGTCAGGCCATAGGGGGCAGTCAGTGCCATGAGCTGCTGGGCCCGCTGGGATAACACACGGTTACGATAGATAAAATGAGGCTCTTGCCAGGTAGCGGTGAGCTGCTGCAGCTGAGCGAGTGTTGGGTGGTGAGTATTCATATATGCCATTGTAACACCTACCTATGCGCGGCTGCCTGCGTTTAGCATAGATTTGCTATACTAGGGGAAAGAAGGGAGATAACCATGGCACAGTACAGTTTTGATATTGAAAGCACCTACAACAAAGCAGAAATGAACAACGTATACCAATTAACCCAACGCGAAATCACAAATCGCTTTGATTTTAAAGGCACACCAGCTGCTATCGAATGGCTTGGCGGCAAGCAGGGTTTTAAGGTGATTGGTGCCGATGAGTTCCAGGTCCAAACGATTATAGATATGGTCGGTAAGCAGCTTGCAAAGCGTGGCATGACAAGCAAGGTACTCGATACAACCGGCGCCCACAACGCTGCCAACTTACAAGCCTGGCAAGATGTACCATTTAAAGATGGCCTCAGCCAAGATAACGCTAAAAAGATTACCAAGCTGTTGAAAGTAGAGCACCCGAAGGTTAAGGCGCAAATCCAAGGCTCGTGCGTGCGCTGCACTAGTAGCAGTAAGGATGAGCTCCAGGCCGTGATGCGAACGCTCGACGCAGCGGATTTTGACTTTCCGCTTGCCTATACAAACTACCGCTAGCATGCTTGCTATAGTCCAGCTATAATGATTAATAATCATGTTAATACCCCATATAAGCCATACAAGGAGTCGCCTATGGAACATCACCAATCACGCCAGCCATACGAGCCAGGCAACCAGCCCGAACAGCCTAGTACACTAGCCGAGCCAGCGCCAGAACAGCAGCGTACGCGCGAGCAGGTGATACGCCAGCGGATTGAGCAGGCTATTGGTAAAGCCGCCCTTGCAGGTGACTATAGCGGGATTCACTCACCTGCAGACTACACCCGTGCTATACGGCACACACTTACCTACAACACCCTCGGTGTGCTCCAAGCTATGGAACCAGGCGAAGAAGTTGACATCATGAGCATGTACCAAAACTCAAATACCGATACGCTCTTCCACCAGTTTACTACTATGGTTGAATACCTAGAGGGGGCTGGCTTCGTTAGCCTGGATATGGACCAGGGCAGCATCCGTAAGCTTGATACACGCATTCCGGACACCGAGCTCAGCAAACGCTAGCATAGGGGCCACGGCTAGTGTATACTAAGTGTCATCAGGGTGTGGCGCAGCCCGGTAGCGCGCACGGCTGGGGGCCGTGAGGTCGCTGGTTCGAACCCAGTCACCCTGACCACGATATTATGTGATATATGTGCCTGTATGAAAGCGCTCGTCATCGCCGACCGCCGGCCAGCAACACGCATTACCCATATCCTCCAGCAGCAGCCAGTTGAGCTGATTATCACGCTGGGGGATTTAACGCGTGATGACTTATTGCCGCTAGAATATATTACTGATATTCCAAAAATCGGCGTCTATGGCAACCACGATAGTGGCACCTACATGCCCGAACTGGGTATTTGGAACCTCCATATGGCCACCTGGCAGTGGGGTGGACTGACGTTTGGTGGCTTTGAAGGCTGTGTGCGCTATAAGCCTAGTAAAACCGCCATTATGTACACCCAGGCCGAAGCAACCGAGCTCCTCCGTAGCTTCCCGCCGGTGGATATTATGATTACCCACTGCCCGCCGCGGGGTATTAACGATGAAGCCGAGCTCGCTCACCAAGGTTTTGATGCGCTGCGCCAGTACCTAATGGTGCACTCACCCCAGCTGCTACTGCATGGGCACACCTACCCACCTGCCGACAGCCTGGTGCGCCGCTACCATCATACGCGCATTACCTATGTACACGGTGCCCAAGTGGTGGATATAACACCACCATCCCGCTGATATAACATTCGCAGGTAGCCGCAAAAAATGGTACAATAGGGGCATGACAGATTCAATTGCAACATATTTTAGAGCTCTTACAAAAAACCTACCACCGCTTGCTGACGGCACGCGCAAATCACTCGGTAATAACGCCTGGGTTATCGCCCTGGTGTGTGCGATCCTGACTGGTATCGCGGCACTGAGCGCTTTGTCAACACTGCAGCAATACGATCGCATCCTAGCACTGGTGCGCAATGGTGGCTTATTGCAACTCATGCTGTACCTGACGCTCGGGCTTGGGGCTGGTAGTGCGGTGCTGTTCGGAATGGCTATTCAGCCCCTACAGCGCAAGCAAAAGCAGGGCTGGAACCGGATGATTCAGGCCATCGCCCTGTGGTGTATCGGCGCCCTGATTGGCGTTATCTTTCCAATTTTAGCTGGCTACCGAGGCGTCGACGTACTGATGGTGCTGAATCTCTTTATTGCGGTTGGTGCTATCTACATGGCTGCACAAATTGAGCGCGAATTTAGCATGCCAAACCAAGTTGCTAAAGCAGCCCAGGACATTGCCAAAAAGGTAAGTGACGATACGAAAGACGCCGTCACTACCGTAGCGCAAAAAGCCACTGACCACACCAAACCAACCACCTCGCAGCAGGACAAATAGGGTCAGTCTAGCATACCTTATACCAGCAAAAGGTTGGCAAGCCAGCAGCGCTATGCTATAATCGGCTAAGATGTTTACTAAAATCTAACGAGTTAAAGAGATGGCAAAGAAGAATACAAAGCGCAAACTGGTTGGTTTAGTGAGTGACCTCAGCAACCACCGCACCTACTACACGGTTAAAAATACGCAAAACACCCCAGAAAAGCTTGTGCTCAAAAAGTACGACCCAATCGCACGCAAGCACGCAACCTACACTGAAACCAAGAAGAACCTTGGCCGCAACGAGGTAAAAAAGCGTAAAAGCTAACCCGTATATAATAGCCCTACCAATGCGAGTAGGGCTATTTAATTATGTATTATGCTGCGCGCGCCAGGCAATATCGCGCAGGGTGTTCATATACCACAAAAAGGCATCGTGCTTGCTGGTATACGGGCTATAGCTACTGGCTGGGCCGTCAGCCACATATGCCAGGTAGTCGCTCGCTAGTAGGCGCTGGTAATCCCGCCGGGTAGAAGCGGCTGCCGCTGCAAGACTCGGTGCTAGCTGGTAAGCGTAGCGCAGGGCGTCGCGCTGTAAGTCATTATACTGGGGGAGCGGCGACGTCAGTTCAATAGCATCCCGCACTGGGTAGGTACGTGCTGCGTAGCTAGCAGACGCCATGGTGTTGCCGCGGCTCAGCCAATCGGTCATCAGTCTACGCAAAAAGTCAGTGCCACCAGCTGGGGGCTGGGTCTGCTCAGCGCTGATATATAGGGTTATGATTTCGGCACCCGGTGAGTCATACTGCATACGCGTGGCGTAATCACGAGCGCTCCTATGCGCGGCAGACTGGCGCTGATAAAGCTGGCTCAGGCGCTGGTTCACCAGTAGTACCGGTATACCAGCCCGCTGGTAGAGGTGATTAGGGCTCCGCCAACCAAGACCACCCGGCCCAGCCTGGGCCAGCAGGGCTCGATAGCCGGAGCGGTGTGCCCATGCTGCGAGCGCGCTGTCCGCAGTAGTACCAGTATTGCTATAGGCCGTTGGCGTTAGGCCAAAGGTAGTCTGCATGGCTGCCTGGTGCTGCCGAACCTGGCGCTGGTGCTCATCGATGTCGTGCCACCACGCAAGACTATGGTAGTAGGTGTGGCCAAGAAGCTCCACCCGGCCAGTTGCAACCAGTGCCTGCATGCTCGTGACGACATCCGGTGCCCAGGCCTGAGCCTGCTCCAGCCAGGTACCGCTTATCACGCAGGTCAGCTCAACCGGCTGCTCGGCTAAGGTCGTCTGGAGCACGTGTAGCAGTGGCCGGTAAGTGCGCTCACATTCACGTAGGAAGACCCGCTGGTTATTATATTCAGAGGGGTCAGTATCAGTAAAATAATCGTGCTGGCGGGCAATATCCCATGCTGCTAGTGGCCGCAAGCGATACGGCTGGTGAAACTCAATACACAGCACCAATGCCTGGCTCATAGCGGCCGCCTTATACACATACGCTGGTATAGCTCCATACAGGTATGGGCGATATCGTCCCAGCTAACAGACTCGTACTCGTGGGTGCTAGCCTGCTGCAATGCAGCGAGGCGGGCAGGGGAGTCAATCAATTCAATAATATGCCGGGCAAGCTCGGCGCTGTTCCAGTAGTCAAACCGGAGGGCATGGCGCAGCACTTCGCCCACGCCAGACTGCCGACTAATAAGGAGTGCCGTCCGGTAGCGAGCAGCTTCTAGTGCCGTCAGTCCAAAGGGTTCGCTCACACTACTCATCACAAAGATATCGGCAATACGGTAAGCATCGCGCCAGGCCTGGCCACGCACAAAGCCAGTAAAGAGCACTCTATCGGCAATCCCCAGGCGGGCAGTTTGCTCAATCAACTGGGCGCGCTCTTCGCCATCACCAGCTAGCAAGAAGACAACCCGCGAGCGCTGCTCGGCAACCAGCTTGGCGGCATCAAGCAAGTAGCCAAGGCCCTTTTGCGTGGTAAAGCGCGTCACCGCCGCCACAACACGGTAGCCCTGGTGCTGCAAGTCTGCGAGGTATTGGTAGGTTTGCGTGTCGTCCACCGCCACCTGCTGGGTCGTATCAATCACGCCGCGGGCAGCAGCGCTACTGAGTGCATTATAGACGACATCAACCTTAGCCGCCGGAATGCCGTAACGCTGCACAATAATGCTTTTGGTCAGGGCGCTCACAGCCAGAATACGATCTGCCGCAAGCAGTGCATGCTGCTCAATCTCGTGCACAAGCGGGTTGCCGTCATGCTCGCCGGAGCGGTCATACTCGGTGGCATGCACATGCACAATCAACGGCGCACCAGTTAGTTGCTTGGCCCGTACGCCAGCTTCCATCGTCAGCCAGTCATGGGCATGGATAATATCAATACGATGCTGGGCCACGAACTGCTCGACAAATTGGACATACTGCTGCTGCAAGGCACGAATACCACCCAGGCTTACACCGGCCTGCTGGCTATCATAGGCGCCGCAGGACGCCCGCCCCGGAGCAGTAGAACTGGCAGCATGAACACGCATATGGTCTGTACCAGGGTGGTGGGCCTGGTAGGGCAGCACAAAATCAATCTGGGCGCCGCAGCCCGCCAACGCTCTCGAAAGGTGATAGCATGCAACGCCTAAACCACCGCTGTTATGCGGCGGCAGTTCCCACCCAAGCATTAGCATTTTCATTCCAGTCGCCTACCCCTTAGCGATATTACTATTTGCCAACCATTATAAACAACGTTTATGCTTTGATCAAGCACCAACCCTCAAGTCACACACCCCCTAGCCAGCAACCCACCCCAGCTGCTATACTATAGGTATGAAATCATCCCGCCCATCATTCAAACATGTTGCCCTCCTGACGCTCGCCGGAGTGGTTATCTTTGCTACCCTCGTACTATTCTTTTGGCCACGCACACCGCAGACGCCTCAATCCCACGCACCGGAATCCGCACCGATTTCCATATCTGTTGGCAAGCCGGCGGCGCACACCATTACCGTATACGTAGACCCTTTATGCCCACGCTGCCGTGAGTACCACCAGCAAACACTCCTGCCAATTTATGAGCAATATGTGCGCACTGGCAAAGCGCAGTTAGTTGTGCGCCCGGTGGCGTTTATTTCGGAATACTCGGCAAGCCTTAACGAATACAGCCTATGCGCCAACCAACAGGGTAAATACTGGCAGGCGCTTAACCACACCTATGAGCTAATATCACGCAGTGGTAGCAGCGCGGCGGCGTCCTTCTACACCAATAACCCGCCAGAGAAACTGGCGAGTGCGATTGGCATTGACGCGACCAAGCTAAGCCAGTGCCTTGACCATAACAGCTACTTGCAGCAGCAAAAGCAGCAGCTCGACCACGTGCGCACCCACGGCATTACCGGTACGCCATCCACCTTTGTCGACACCCACCCAATTGTACGCGGGGCAGTGCCGCTTGAGTTTATCACCAACTTGCTGCGCTCGTAAGCAGCATACAGCTTGCGCTGCCAGAGCCTAGGCCGGTACTATCACGGCCTAGGCTCTACGCGTATCGTTACATAATTACAATCAATTACAATATAAAAGCCCGCTTATGCACGTACACAAGCGGGCGAATTATACCATATGGCAGGAGTAGAGGGACTTGAACCCCCGACACCCGGTTTTGGAGACCGGTGCTCTAGCCAACTGAGCTATACTCCTCCAGTGCTTCTACTATAGCAACCCGGCAATGAGTTGTAAAGGCACCAGCGAATTTTGAGCCCGCGCGCGAACATCTGGTATACTGGGGGGTATATGAAGTCGTTAAGTCCTGCCAATCCGCGCGTGTTGTTTGTAGTAGGGATTCCTGGCGCAGGGAAAACCTACTTTGCCGAGCAGTTTGCCGAGACTTTTGGTGCACCATTCATTGAGTACGATGCTATCCGTGCCCAGCTTACCCAGCACCCCAGCTATAGCCGCGAAGAAGACGCAACCGTGGCACGTCTGGCGCGGCACCAGTTAGGGGAACTACTCAAGACTAATCACCCAATTATATTTGAAGGTGGCTGCGAATCCCGGACGGACCGCACAGCGCTGATACGATTTGTGCAGGAGTTTGGCTACCAACCGATGCTGATTTGGATCCAAACCGAGCCGGCTACCGCTATGCGCCGAGCCGTGCTGGGGGTACGGGGCCATAGCAACCGGCTTATCCCAGAAGAGCGCTTTAATAGCCTGGTGCGCCGCTTTACACCACCAAGCAACGCCGAACGCCCCGTTGTACTTAGCGGTAAGCACACCTATACCTCGCAGTCACGGGCAATCCTACGTCACCTGGCCCAGGCTGGGCACGACCACCTGTTTACCAGTAGCGACCCGTCAATCGTGCGGCCAGCAGTCCACATTCCCCGCCGTAATATTGGTGGGTCTTCGATCTCTATCCAGTAATGAATGAGCTCCCTGATGATGAATTTGGCCCTATCATCGTGCGGCGGTTAGCTCGGGCGCGGGCTATTACCCTCAGCCTAAACGCTCGTGGCCAGCTGAAACTGACCGCACCACGCCGCACTAGTCTTAGGGCTATAGAGCGGCTGATTAATGAATCACGCCCGCATATTCGCCAGCTGCTGGCGCAGCACGGGGCTGGTGCCCGCTACACCAGTGGCATGGCTATTGGCAAGCAGCATTCACTGGTGGTAGCCCCCGGTAATCAGTTGCAGGTTCGCCGGCAGGGGTGTGTTATTATCGCTACCGTACCAGCCCCTATGCAGCTTGAGCACCCAACCGTACAGCAGGCTATTGCTCGTGCTGCCCAAGCTGCCTTGCGGCGCGAAGCTAAGCACTACCTGCCGGGGCGCCTGGCCGCGCTCGCTACGCAGCATGGTTACACCTACCAGCGGGTGCGGTTTTCGCACGCAATCAGCCGCTGGGGTAGCTGCAGTAGCCAGGGGACGATTAGTCTTAATATTGCCCTGATGAATCTACCGTTTGCCTTAATTGATTACGTGCTTATTCATGAGCTCTGCCATACCCAGCGGATGGATCACTCACCGGCTTTTTGGCGCCTGGTGGCTGCAGCTGACCCACACTACCACCAGCACCGCCAGCAGCTTAAGCGCCGTAGCCCGATTATCTAGCCAGCCCCGCGCGCTTGACACGCCGCGCCGCGCCGCGCTATACTAACCTTGACAGTCTGCATGAAGCAGACTATTTAAATTGGGAGAGACACTGTGGCGAAAGCAAGCAAAGCAAAATCCACCAAAAAGAAGGTCACGACCCGCGTTGTAACCCGCGAGGCCAGCACCACCAATAGCAAAAAATCCACCAAACAAACCACATCAACAGCCAGCGTTGCCGCGAGCACCCCGGCCAAACGCCACACCAAAGCACGCACTGCAGCACCGCTGAAAACTGGCGAAAAGAAGGTTGGCTACTTCCGTGGCGCCTGGCAGGAGCTCCGCCAAGTGCGCTGGCCAAGCCGCGCCCAAACTTGGTACCTAACCGCCGCGGTGATTATCTTTACCGGCTTCTTTGTTGCACTGGTGTTGTTGCTTGATGCACTCTTTAAATACCTCTTTAACCTACTGATTGGCTAGCCCAGAAAGGATTTTTATGACGAACAAACGCTACGATTCAACCCGGCAATGGTACGCTATCCACACCTATAGCGGCTACGAAGATAAGGTGGCAGAATCAATCCGCCAGCGCATTAATGCAGTTGATATGGCCGATAAAATCTTCGACGTGATGATCCCAAAGGAAAAGCAAATCGAAATTAAAAACGGTAAGCGCAAGGTAGTTGAGCGCAAAATCTTCCAGGGCTACGCTTTGGTAGAAATGAAGCTTACCGAGGAAACCTGGTTTATTGTGCGCAACACCCCTGGTGTGACCGGCTTTGTTGGTAGCGGCACCGAGCCAACCCCAGTGAGCGATAGCGAAATCAAGAAGATTAAAAAACGCATGGGCGTAGAAGAGCCAAAGCACCACATCGACTTTAGCGAGGGCGAGGTCGTGAATATCATCGACGGGCCGTTTAAGGGCTTTGATGGTGCCATTAGCGAAATTGACTACCAAAAGGGTAAACTCAAGGTCATGGTAAGCATGTTCGGCCGCGACACCCCAGTAGAGCTTGACGCTCTGCAGGTCACCCACGTATAGCGTGGCAAGGGGCTAGCACGCCGCGCCGCGCTGTAGTATAATAGCTAGCGTTACGCACTCGTGGATAATTACGAGTTAAAAAGGAAGTATATAATGGCAAAGAAAGTAATCGGTAATCTAAAACTCCGTATTCCTGCTGGCCGCGCAACTGCTGGGCCACCAGTTGGTTCTACCCTCGGCCAATGGGGCCTTAATATGATGGATTTCATTAATCCATTTAACGAGGCTACCAAGGACCTGATGGGTAAGGACGTCATCGTACACATGCAAGTGTTCGAAGACCGCACCTTTGCATGGAAGAGCTTGGGCCAGCCAGTGGATGATATGATCCGCGAAAAGGCCGGCATCCAAAAGGGGAGCGGCAAGCCACATAGCGATAAGGTTGGTAAAATCAGCCGCGCACAACTGGCAGAAATCGCCGAAGCCAAGAAGGATCTCTTGAACGCAATCGACGAAGAAGGCCGCATCAAGACCGTAGCCGGCACTGCCCGATCGATGGGCGTTGAAGTTGTCGACTAGGTAGCGACCCCCGAGCCACACAAACAGCCTTAGTATTCTGCTAAGGCTGTTTTATAGTGCAAAAAACTCTTGCTCGTTCAGCCCATACATGGCCGCAAACTGCTCTTGCTTAAACCCACCATACTTGCTAGACTATACTTAAGCAAATTTTAAGGGGGACGTATGCCTACACAAACAGCAGTACACAAAAAACCCGGCTTTACCATTGTAGAACTCCTGGTGGTCGTGGTGATTATCGGGATTTTAGCCAGCATAACGCTGGTGGCCTATAATGGCTTTACTCAGCACGCCCGGATGAATGCTTTAGTTGCAAACGTAAAGCAGTGGGGTAAGCTGATATCAATTTACGAAGCACGCTCAACCAGTGACCAACGGCTCGAAACCGGTAGTATCTACTGCCTCTCGACAGAGTGTGATTCTGGTGCCGCAACACTCCCAGCTAACTTTCAGGCCGTAGCTGGCGGTAAGCCAACCACCAAAGGCTACACAGCCCGTTATAAATCCGGTGGCGGCTGGCGAATCCATTTCCCACCGAGCGACGGCAACTGCCCCAGCGGCCCAAATGCCGATAAAACCACACCAGCCGGAGCGTCCGGTAGCTGCAGCTACAGCATCGAAACCGAAACCTTCGAGTAAAAAGAAGCCCCCTCAGCGCTTAGACTGAGGGGGATTTGTTATAGGAGGATCAGCCCGCCACACAGGGCTAATACCGGCCCCATGCTATCAAGCCGGTCAAGAATGCCGCCGTGCGGGCCAAGCAAGTGGCTGGTGTCTTTCACGCCAGCCTGGCGCTTAAGCCAGGACTCCCATAGGTCGCCATATATTGCGACAATGGGAGTAGCTGCTAACGCAAACAGCGCTATAGCTGGTAGCGGTATGGCGAGCAGCTGCACCACGACACCGGTGACTATCCAACTACTAGCAACGCCACCAAGCGCACCCTCCCAGGTTTTACTGGGGGAGTAGCGGCTTAAGCGGTGTGGCCGCTTGCCACGCGCAGTGAGCGCAGCCGTAGCCATGCGCCCCGCAAAAAAGGCGCCACTATCAGCTGCAACAACTGCCGCTAGTAACAATAGCAAATATTGTGGCTGCTGGCCGAGTAGCAAGTAGCCAGAAAATAGCCCGGCTACCACCACTACACCAAATGTCAGCACCGGTGCGATGCGCGGGCTGGCATTACTGAGCTGCACGGTTTCCCGCACAGCTAAACTGGCTACCACAACCAGCACCAGTGGCACAAACGGCGTGCCGGCCAATGCGTACAGTAGCGCCAGACCAGCGATTAAAGCAACGCCAATTATAATACGAGGAATACTGTCCCCCATACGGCGGGCTGGCAATGCTAACTTATGGCTCCTTACGATAGTCATAAGGTGCCACCTCCTTTCCAAATCAAAACAAAGAACAACGCAGCCTGAATACTACGCCGCTCAAACTATAGCAGCACCAGCCATAAGACGCAAGGGGATACACGGTAGCCAAGCTAGCCTAGCAGGGCCAGCCCATCAGCACTGCTAGTTGCCTGCGCGCAGCCTGCTATGCTATAATGGCACCGTTATTACTAGCGTGGGAGGCCCGTAACCCGAGCCGTATGCACCACAGATAAGGAGTTACCACTATGGCTACTAAGCCAGAACTACTCGCCAAAGCCGCCGAGCTGAAACTAGAGGTGAGCGAAACCAACACCGTGGCCGAGATTGAGGCCGCAATTGCCGAAGCCGAAAAGCACGAGGTAAAGGAACAGCACGTTGCCAAGGCTGGTAAGCGCAGCCAAAAGGCGCTTGATGAAGCTGCCGAAAAGGCCGCCAAAGAAGCCCGCAAAGAACAGGGTGATACCACCCCGCAGGACCCAGATGCAGTCGAAGCAAAGAAGAAGGGTCCAAAGCCAGTTACGCGCCCCCGCATTGAACGCCGTGGTAAAAAGTACCAAGCAGCTGCCGGCAAGGTAGAAGCAGGCAAGCTCTACAGTCTTGCCGAGGCCCTGGAGCTCGCTACAACGACCAGCACCACTGCCTTTGATGCCAGCGTTGAGCTACACGTACGCCTGGGTGTTGACCCTCGCCAGGCCGACCAGAATATCCGCGCAACCGTTAGCCTACCACATGGTACCGGTAAGGATGTGCGCGTTGCCGTCTTCGCACCAGAGAGCGAACATGCTGCCGCTAAGGCAGCTGGGGCTGATATCGTTGGTGACGAGGAATTCACCAAGCAGCTCGATAAAGAAGAGCTGACCTTTGATGTACTGGTAGCAACCCCTCAGTACATGCCAAAGCTTGGCCGCTACGCCCGCTTGCTAGGCCCACGTGGCTTGATGCCAAATCCCAAGAGTGGCACTGTTGCCACCGATGTTGCCAAGGCCGTGACCGAGGCTAAGGCTGGTAAAATTGAATACCGTGTCGATAAGCAGGCCATTGTGCACCTGCCATTTGGTAAGGTTAGCTTTGGTGCTGATAAGCTTGCAGGTAACGCTCAGGCGTTCTTTACCAGCTTGCAGGCTCAAAAGCCAAGCAGCCTGAAGGGCGCTTACATTAAGTCAATCACCGTTAGCACCACAATGGGCCCTGGTATTAAGGTAGAAGTAAGTAACAGCTAAATCTCCTACACCAGGATACACGCAAAAACCCCCGCCCATTTGAGGCGGGGTTTTGCGCACCATGCAGTAGGGCAGGGCTATGTGCAGACCGCTCCGCAGTTCATGCTACAATAGAACAAAGAGGAGATAGGGTACCATGGCAGTCTATAGTAATAGCGATATCACACAGGCAATTGGGGACGGCACAATCGTGTGCACGCCCTTTAACCCGCACCACGTCAGCGAAGCCAGTCTTGACTTTACCCTTGGCTATTACTACTACCGGCAAGAAGCCGTCAATAATGCGCGCGTCTACAATCCATTTAGCAAGCAGGATGTGGAGCGCTATTTTAATGGGCCCCACACCGCAACGCCACACCAGCAGTGGTGCCAGCAGAATGGCTATGCGCTCCTACATAACATCCCGCCCGAGCACCCTATCATTGTGCTGCGCCCAGGTGAGCGCATCTTGGCGCATACGCACGAGTTCGTGGGGATTCGTGCCCATGGTGGCGCCGCCGAAGTCAAAAGCCGTAGCAGCTGGGGCCGCAATGGCGTGGCAGTCTGCTTTGATGCTGGCTGGATCGATCCTGGCTATATTAACCGCATTACGCTCGAAATCTATAACCTCAACCGGCACGAAAGCGTGGTACTACCGGTTGGCGAGCGTGTTGGCCAGCTCATATTCCACACGACTAGTAGCCCAGTCCAGGGTGATTACACCACTGGCCGGGGTGGTATCAGTGGCAAATATCAAACCACCAGCGACCTAGCAGAGCTCATCCGTACCTGGCGTCCCCAGCATATGCTACCGCGCGCCTATAAAGACCAGCGTAGCCTCCCAGCACCGATTGATGGCCTGGCGCCTGGCGTATACTAGGGCACCCTTACCGCGCGGCTGGCTCTGCCTACGCACCAGCGCGCTTGACAACCCATCGCCTCGTCCCGTATAATCCTAGCTAGACATTACCAGAGACAGTAGCTGCCAGCGCAGATGTTCTGCTACGGCTTAATCCGCTACCGAGGGATATTACTTCTTTTCTCATCGTCTTTGGTGGTGCCGTAGGGCCGGCGCACTATGCGTGGGGCCTACCAACTACCAGTACATTAACAACCGAGCCCGTTTTTAGAAACCTAACCCAAAGGAGTTTTATTGCATGGCAATTACCCGCGATAAAAAACAAACTTTGGTTGCCGAAGTTGCTGATATCCTCGCTGATGCCAAGATGACGGCGTTTGCCTCATACAAAGGCCTGGGTGTTGCAGAGCTTCAAGAACTACGTGCTCACGCACGCGAGGCTGGCGTTACCATCAAGGTCGTCAAAAACCGCCTGGTACGCGTGGCACTCGAAAGTAACGATACCTACAAAGATGCCGACACCTCACTGCTGCAAGGCCAGTTGATCTACGCCTTTAGCACCGAGGATGAGGTCGCTCCAGCCCAAGTGCTGGACCGCTTTAGCAAGGACCACCCAGCCCTAGAGCTGGTAGGCGGCTTTAGTAGCGAAGGCCTGGCACTTGGTACGAGCGAGATTACTGCCCTGGCAGGCCTGCCAAGCAAGGATCAGCTCATCGCACAGGTGGTATCACAACTGCTTTCACCGGTACACGATATTACCAACGGCCTTTCTGGCAACCTGCATGCGCTGCTGGATGGCGTTGAAGCCAAGGCAACCAACTAATTACTAACCGAACCAAAGGAGCTATGACAATGGCTGATGTAAAAAAACTAGCTGAAGAGCTAACCAAACTGACTGTTCTAGAAGTGAACGAACTAAAGAACGTATTGAAAGATGAGTACGGCATTGAGCCAGCTGCTGCTGCAGTTGCTGTTGCCGGCCCAGCTGCTGGTGGCGACGCTGCCGCAGAAGACGAAAAGACTGAATTCACCGTTCAGCTGAAGGACGCTGGTGGCCAGAAGGTGCCAGTTATCAAGGCTGTGAAGGAAATCACTGGCCTAGGCCTGGGTGAGGCAAAGGCTCTGGTAGATGACGCACCAAGTGCCATCCTCGAGAAGGTTTCGAAGGACGAAGCAGAAGAAGCTAAGAAGAAGCTTGAAGACGCCGGTGCAAGCGTCGAGCTGGTATAGTTTAGCTGCACGCGCACGGCTCGGTTGTTATAACAAACCACCGCTGAGTATCACTACTTGGCGGTGGTTTTGGTTTAGCAGCGTAAGCGTAGCCTGGCGCAACCGGCATAGCCAAGTAACCAAAGAAAACCCGCTGCCGGTAAAAGCAGCGGGGATAAGGGGGATTAGGCAGCGGCAGGCGTTTCCCCCACCAGTAGCGGCGGGATAAACCGCGCTTCGCCGCGACGGGCGGTAACATTATACCACCCAGTCACTTCTATAGCAGCGGCGGCTGTAATGTCACCACGACTTACGACGCAGCGTAGTCGCTCAAAGTGCACCACCCCCTCTCGGGTATAGATAACGGCATCAACCTTTCCATATATGATAGGTTGCAATACATACCCCCCAGCCTGGAGTGGCTGGCCTTTTATAAGGTCAGCCAGTGGCGGCATATGGGTAATGCTAAACGTAGTAGCAGATCGAATCACTGTTACTCCTCCTACAGAAAAGAACATTAGCACCCGGTGTGCTAAAGCTCATGCATTATACCAAGCTACGGCTACGATAGCAAGGCCCCTAGGGCATAACGTACCACCCAAATTTACAACGAACCTGCTGTGTTATCTGGTAGGGCTGTGGAAAGATGCAGCACAAACCAGTATACTAATAGTATGGCCACACCAACCGGGGGCGCGCGCCCTATCCATACGCGTGATTACCGACAGCTTCCAACCCACCAGGTAGGGGAGCTGTGCCATGTGGCACGCAGCGCACCCAAAACAGCACTAGATATCGGCTGCGGCACTGGGCAATTGGCGCGTGACCTATACCACCGCGGCTACCAGGTAACTGGCATTGACATATCCACCGAGGCCATTAACCAAGCACAGGCAAGCACTATCTACACACAGGGCATCACCTTTGCTGTGCGCGATATAACCAAGCCGCCTTTGCCGCCCTGCCGCTACGGCCTTATTACCTGCAAATACGTCGTTGCATTTATTGCGGATCGTGCTGCGTTCTTTCGTGCCATTGGCACGCTCCTAGAACCTACCGGCGTTGTGGCTATCATCACCCCTAACCCAGCCCATGTGCCGGCGCACAAAGCCCATATTACCGTGCCAGCCACGCAGCTGAGCGGGGAACTTGCCGCCTGCTTTTGGCATGTTGAGCACCACCGCTATGGCCGGGATGACTGGTTTATCTGCCGCGCGCCACACACGGGCCGCTGATAATCAACTTGACAACCCCTGGCTACTAGCGTATATAATAGAAGAGATATTCACGATAAAAACAGACAAGGAACTGCGAGATTATGTCTGAATTACCAGAAAAACAGGTCAAGCGTCTTAAATCGTTAATTCAAGACGCCGAAACAAACTTGGCCGCTGCTAAGGAGCTTTTGATTAGTATCCTCGGCGAGGACGGCCAGGTTATTACCCCACGCAATAGCCAGGAGGATGTGGCTGGCAAGATTATTGAAGGCGTATTTGATGGCCAGGTCATGATTGGCCCGGATGGCAAGAATTACCCCGTGCCAGCTAACTACGCGAGTAAGTCTAAGCTAGTGGAAGGTGATATGCTCAAGCTTACCATCACCGACAAGGGCGGCTTTATTTATAAGCAAATTGGCCCAACCGAGCGCCGCCAAGTTATTGGCACCCTGGTGCAGCACGATGGTGCCTACTACGTAGAAGCCGGCGGGCGTGAATACCGCATTCTGCTGGCAAGCGTGACGTACTTTCGGATTAATATTGGTGACCAAGTTACCATCATTATCCCAGAGGATAACCCCGATGCAACCTGGGCTGCAGTCGAAGCTGCGCTGTAGTAGTTTAGCCCCACATATCACAACCCATAAGCCCCCGGTAACGCGCCTGGGGCTTATCTGTTATAATAAATGGAATGAACAAGTCGCCACGCCAGGCGCTGTACCGTAAGTACCGCAGCCATACATTCGATGAGGTTATTGGCCAAGAGCACGTAACCAGTATTCTTGCCGCTGCCGTGCAGCAGGGGAAGATAAGCCATGCCTACCTGCTAACCGGCCCGCGCGGGGTAGGCAAAACCAGCGTGGCGCGTATCCTTGCTCATGCTATTACCAAGCTACCCTACACGGGCGAGGACCAACCGCTTGATATTATCGAGATTGACGCCGCCAGCAACAATGGTATTGATGATATCCGTGACCTACGCGATAAAGCACGCGTTGCCCCGGCCCACGCAGCCCGCAAGGTCTATATTATTGACGAGGTCCATATGCTATCGAAGGCTGCTTTTAACGGCCTACTCAAGATCCTCGAGGAGCCGCCCGCACATGTGGTGTTTATCCTAGCCACAACGGATTACGATAAGCTGCCGGCGACTATCATTAGCCGCACCCAGCGGTTTCACTTCCGGTTGGTGGAGGCGCCGATTGTTGCTCAGCACCTGGCCCATATTGCGGCGCAAGAGGGGATCACAGCCGATAAAGAAGCACTGATGACCATCGCCGAGCGTGGTGGCGGTAGCCTGCGCGATAGTATTAGCCTGTTCGATCAGCTCCAGAGTGGCCACCAGCATATTACCGCCCAGCTGGTTGATGATGTGCTTGGCCTGGCCCCACGCCAGTGTATTGATGAGCTCCCCACTGCTATTGCTGCGCGCCAGCCTGCCCTGATAGTGCGCCAGGTGAGCGAGCTGGTTGCTCGTGGCATCAGCCCAGCTACCCTGGCATCACAGCTTGCAGCGGCGGTACGGGCCCGTATTGCCGATGAGCCGTGGCTGATTACAACGCTTGAAGGCCTGGCCCACACGCCGCAGTCCACCCAGCCAGAGGTTGCCCTGCTCGTTGCGCTCCTTAGCCCAATGGAGCAGCAGCCTCCACGTCCAGACACAGCACCGGCTCACCAGCCGAGCCCTGCGCCACACACAACTCCGCCAGCCACGCCGGCGCCTATGGCACCACACACGCCGCAGCCATCCACCACCCAGGTCAATGCACCAGTTAAGCCTACCCCTAGCACTCCGGCACCCGCCCCATCTGCCAAACAGCCTCCTAGCACTCCGCATCCAGCCCACCTGGCGGACTTTGACCAAGCAGCCTGGCTAGAAGCCGCCCGCCAAGCCTCACTAGGGCTTTATAGCATCCTGAGCGCCTGCACCGTGCGCACCGATGGGGACACGCTGACCATCTACACCGGCAAAGCCTTTACACAGCACAAGCTCGAAAGCACCCGTTTTCGCCCGTTGCTGGCCAAAATTACAGCCTATTTGGTTGGCGAGGCGCAGATTGTTATTATAGGAACACCACCGCCACCAACTGATAGCACCGCCGCGCGCGTGGCTGAGTTTATGGGCGGAGGCGAGGAAGTCGATGTCAACGAATAATCAACCAACTGCCAAAATACCACCGCAAAACCTCGAGGCCGAAAAGAGCCTACTGGGGGCAATTTTGCTTGATGAGGAAGTCCTGGCTGATGCCAGCGAACTCGTCACGGCACAGGATTTTTATGATAAAAACCACCAGCGGATTTTTGCTGGTATGATAGGCCTATACGAGCGCCATAAGCCGGTGGACTTGCTGACCCTGACAGATGAGCTCAGGAACAAAGACACGCTAGAGCAGATAGGGGGGTCGGCCTATCTATCCGAGCTAACCAACTACGTGCCGACCGCTGCCCATGCCACGGCCTACGCCGAAATCGTGGCCGAAAAGGCCGTTCGGCGCCGGCTCATAAAGGCCAGTAGCGACATTAGCGAGCTCAGCTACGATGAAGATCAAAGCACCCAAGAGCTCCTAAGCCAGGCAGAATCAGAACTATTTAGCGTCAGCGACCAGTCCCTTAAGCAGGATTTAGTCAGCCTGGAAAGCGTCCTCACCGATAGCTTTGACCGTATGGAAGAGCTCCACCGCAACAAGGGCAGCTTGCGCGGTATCCGCACTGGGTACCGAGACCTTGATACAATGACTGCCGGGTTCCAGCGCAGCGACCTGATTATCCTAGCGGCCCGCCCAGCCATGGGTAAAACAACCCTGGTAACCAACCTGGCCTACAATGTCGCCACCATCGAAAAGCAAGCGGTGTTGTTCTTTAGCCTCGAGATGAGCAAAGAGCAGCTGGTAGACCGTATGCTGGCCGATGCCAGTGGTGTGGATAGCTGGAATATCCGTACCGGTAACCTGAGTGACGATGATTTCCAAAAGCTTTCCGAAGCCATGGGCGAAATGGCTGAGGCACCGATTTTTATTGATGATAAACCAGGCCTGAGCGTGCTGGAGCTACGCACCAAAGCGCGCCGTATTGCCCACGAACGCCCACTTGGCTTGATTGTGGTTGACTACCTGCAGCTGATGCAGGGGAGTGGCCGGCACGATGGTAACCGTGTGCAAGAGGTGAGCGAGATCAGCCGGGGGCTCAAGCTGGTAGCCCGTGAGCTTAACGTACCACTGATTGCCTTGAGCCAGCTATCACGTACTGTCGAAAGTCGCACACCACCCATTCCGCAGCTTTCGGACCTGCGTGAATCTGGTAGCATCGAGCAAGACGCTGATATCGTTAGCTTTATTTACCGGCCTGGCTACTACGAGCCCGATAACCCCGAAGTCGCCCATATCACCGAGCTCTATATTGCCAAACACCGTAATGGCCCGACTGGCAAGATTGGTCTTTACTTCCACCCAGAGCGGCTGCGTTTTATGTCGCTGGATAAACGGCACGATTAACGCTATAATAGGTACAAGATGACAACACCCGGCTTAACCAATTACCCCCTGTACCGGCTCCGGTTTATCGCAAGCTACTTGCTGCTTGGCCTGGCACTTGGCTGTATGCTGGTGCTGGCAATGCTCTATGCACCAGGCGGCCTGGATGCAAGCGAACAGCAGAGTGCACTCACCAGTGCGGCTATGTCGCTTGGCGAGCCACGCAGCTTCTTTATTGTGGATGCGCCGTATCACTTTTTGCAAAAAATCAGTATCACCAGCCTTGGGCTCAGTAGCGTCAGTATTAAGCTGCCTTCGGTGCTGCTGGCTGGGCTTTCGGCCATTGGGATGCTGGTTGTGTGCCGGCGCTGGTTTAAGCCGAATGTGAGTATTATTACCACCGCAATTGTGGCTACCTCGGCACCATTCCTCTATGTTGCCCAGCATGGTACGCCTATGGTCATGCATATCTTTTGGCCTATTACCATTCTGCTGCTGGCTAGCTTTGCTAAGCAGCGCACCAAGCTAACGACGGCAGCCCTCATTCTGCTGGCGGCTAGCCTGGGCCTGTGTTTGTTTACTCCGCTTAGTGGCATTATGCTACTGGCTATTGCAATTGGTGGCTTGCTGCACCCATATGTGCGCTACGTCATCCATAAACGCATTGCAGCTACCACGCTGGCCACTGTGCTGCTGATTGCCGGCCTGGGCGCCTTGCCGTTCCTCTACATGGGCGTGGCTAATCCATCCGCCCTCTGGACCATCATACTTGGTAATCCCGCTCCGCTGAGCGAACTTGCCCAGCAAGCCAGCACCACCGCACTACGCCTCGGGGATTTTACTGGCCGTAGCCTGGCAGCCAATGGTAGCCTGACGCCAGTATTTGCCCTCAGCTCAAT
Organism: Candidatus Saccharimonadota bacterium; assembly: GCA_013333595.2. Taxonomy (GTDB): domain Bacteria; phylum Patescibacteriota; class Saccharimonadia; order Saccharimonadales; family Saccharimonadaceae; genus SDRW01. The sequence continues at coordinate 74,469 of JABCON020000002.1, read as the reverse complement.
TGCACTGGCGCTGGTAGGCCTGGTACGGCTTATTAAGGAGCACCACACCACGCAGAGCTTCATCACCCTTACCTGGCTGGTATTACTGGTGCCTGCTGTACTGCTAACCTCAAATTACGTCGAGCTCCTACTGGTGCCCTTTATGATCCTGATTGCCAGCGGCGTCCAGTTTGTACTGTGGTATTGGTACCGGCTCTTCCCACAGAACCCCTATGCACGCGCCTTTGCCTTGCTGCCACTGGCTGTGCTGCTTGGCGGTATTATGCTGGTTTCGGCCACGCGCTACTTTTACAGCTATACCCATAGCCCAGTGCTTAATAAGGACATCACCCACGACCTAGCCCTGATTGATACAACCCTCACCACCTACCATAACCAATCGCCAGCCCTGGTGGTCGCCCCAGACGAGCGCAGTTTCTACCAGCTATATCTTAAGCTACGCCACGACAAGCCGCTAACGCCACCCCTGGTAACCATCACAAAGGCTAACCTAGCCCAGGAGCGTAAAAGCCGCACCATTATTGCCACCCGCCAGAGTCCTGCCGCCCAGAGCGGCCAGCGCCCAAGCCAAATCATTGCTTCGCAGCAGGGCCAGCAGCCGAGCGACCGGCTCTATATTTTCCGTCGCATCGAGCCTAAGCAGCGTTAGCCCCTAGGGCCCGTGGCTTTGCGTTCCCCGTAAAATAGCGTATACTAAGTAAGGTAATTCAAGGAGGATTAAACAGACTATGGCATTCGACCAAATGAAGATGTTAAATGATTTACGCAAGGCTCAAAAGGAGCTTAAAAAGCAGCAGATTATTGCCGCAGCTGGTGGCGAGGACGACGACCCAGCGGTAGAGGTGACGATCAACGGTGAGCTGAAGGTAGAAAACATTAGCATTAACCCAGACTACGTTGATCTTGAGGATATCGAAGAGCTCGAAGGCTGGCTCGAAGCTGCCATCCGTGATGGTATGCAAAAAGCCCAAGAAGTCGCTGCCGAGAAAATGAAGCCCCTGATGGGCGGCATGAACATCCCTGGGATGTAGAAGGCAAGAGGGAACGTTGGCACAACCGCTACTACCGGCCGCACTGCAGGCCGTGATTGATGAGCTTGGGTCACTCCCTGGTGTTGGTGCGCGTACTGCCGAGCGGTATGCGTACCATCTTTTGCGTACGACGAGCCAAGCTAACCATAAGCTGGCCCAGGCCATTAACGGGCTCCACACTGGGGTGCGCTCCTGCCCGGTTACCTTTGCCTTGATCGGGGCGGACGAAGATGTCTCTGCGCTCTACAGCGACCCAACACGCAACAAGCAGCTGGTTGCAGTGGTAGAGGAGCCGCTTGATATTATTGCCCTGGAGCGCACCGGCCAGTTTAGCGGCACCTACCATGTACTAGGTGGCGCCTTATCACCAATTGATGGCATCGGGCCCGAGCAGCTGCACATTGCCGAGCTCATCAGCCGCATTCAAACGGACGCGGTAGAAGAAATTATTATTGCCACCAACGCCAGCGTAGAAGGTGAGTCCACAGCTCTGTTCTTACAGCGCCACATTCTTGAGGCAGGCTTGCGCCCCACCATGACACGGCTTGCCCGCGGCTTGCCGGTGGGGGTTGACCTAGAATACGCCGACCAAATTACCCTTGGGCACGCCCTGGCGGGTCGGCGCCAGCTCGACTAGCCTACATGGTCTTGTGCGGCGCGGGCACGGGCGCCCCACCCCCTAGCACCCGGCCAGCTCATGCTATACTAAAGGGATGTATAGTGAATATTGTGATTTGATAACTGCGGCCACCCGCATTGCTATTATTCAAGCCGAAAACCCAGATGGGGATAGCCTGGGCAGCAGCCTGGCGCTCGAAGAAATACTTGGTGCGATGGGCAAGCAGGTGAGCCTGCACTGCCCGGTTGATATCCCCAAGTATCTACGCTACTTGCCGGGCTGGGATAGGGTAGAGCCAGGGCTCGATACCCAGGCCGACCTAGTGATCATTGTTGATACCAGCGCAGAGGTACTGCTCAGTAAAACGCTTGCCATACCTGGTGCGCGCCATATGCTCACCACCAAGCCCGTCCTGGTAATTGACCACCACCTTGGCACTGAGCCAGACCTCAGCTTCCCATATATATTACTGCTTGAAGAAGCTGCCAGTACCAGCCAGGTGATTTACAACATGGCCGCGGCATGTGGCTGGCCTATCAACCAGCCGGCCGCCCACGCTATGCTAGCGGCCCTGCTGGCAGATACCCTGGGCCTTACTACGCAGCAGGTCAGTGCAGCCGTGTACCAGACCGCTGCCGCGCTGGCCAGTCTTGGTGCAAGCCCAGCGGCTGTTGAGGCCGCCCGGCGTGAATTTATGAAGAAGTCGCCCGAAATCCTTGCCTACAAGGGCCGGCTGATTGAGCGCATTGAATACCTGCTTGATGGTAAGCTCGCGCTTGTGCGAATTCCGTTTAGTGAAATCGAAGCCTACAGCGACCAATACAACCCAAGCGTACTGGTGCTTGATGAAATGCGCCTGGTAACGGGGGTGGAGCTGGCCGTTGCCATCAAAACCTACCCCGATGGCAAGCTGACTGGCAAGCTACGCGCCAATAGCCCCATTGCAGCAGATGTTGCTGGCTACTTTGGTGGCGGTGGCCACCCATACGCCGCTGGTTTTCGCGTTTACGAAGGTGAGGAGCAGATTGTACGCGAACTTGTCGATGCTACCGCCAAGGCACTGCAGGCCACGGCGGCGTAGCCCGCCACGCCGTACCCGTACGTCATTCCCCTACAAAATTGTAAAATATACTTGACTTCGATTCCATTTATTGATATATATATTAGCTTTTGTGTGCGGATGAGTCACTCATCTACCCAAAAGTGCTATTTGACAAGCAGGGCGTACGAAGCGAGGTAGCGCTACTGCAAGCACAGTTTGGAGTAGGGCTATCTCGTTTCGTACAGAGTTGACCACAGGGGTCAGCGGCGAGCGAGTGGTTCCTGAAAGGGGAATTACCATGGCACGCATTACTTCGGCTACACTACAGGCACAGCGCGATGAGTACACTGCTCTCGGGCAGTCGTATGCCCAAGAGGCCTATGACTTCCTGACCAGCACTATCGACCTTAGGTCGATAGTGCTGGAGACAATCGATAATGATAAGTACGACGAGCACGACGAACACAAGGGCATTACAGCCTCTTGCGACAAAGACGTACTCGTCTTCTGCCTCGTAACTTACGAGGAGGAAGAGCCACACTATGTGTGTGTGGACTATGAATCTAAATCTGTGCAGGAGGCCTTCAAAACCAAGCTCGGCGAAATGCTGAGTGAGGAAGTGCTTCCAGTAGCCAAAGTAGGATTCGACCACGAATCCTGCAGGCAGCATATTAGGGTTCAGCATCGCTGCACCCTTGAGATCGTGTTTGATGTTAGCGAGCTCCTCAAGAGCAGCTAGCATCTAGCCAAGCGAACCTCTGTCAACCACCTGCTTGTCATGTTCGCTCTAGAGATGTGCGTCTCTACTGATGAGTCCAAAAGGACGAAAGCGACGCTGCAAGCCATGCTATACTAATACATATGAATAGTCGCCCCACCCACACGCCCCTACCAGATGCCGGGGCACCAATCCAGCTCTACAATACGCTGACCCGCCGCAAGGATACGCTAACCCCACTGACCCCTGGCAAGGTTAGTATTTACACCTGTGGTCTGACGGTCTACAGCCAGCCACATATTGGCAACTGGGTAAGCTACATTTACTGGGATGTACTAGTGCGGCTGCTGCGCGCAGCGGGGCTTGTGGTAACGCGCACCCAAAACATCACCGATGTGGGCCACCTGACGAGTGACGCCGATGACGGTGAAGATAAAATGCAAGCCGGCGCCCAGCGCGAAGGCCTGACTGCCTGGGATATCGCCCGCAAGTATATGGCTATTGCCGAACACGAAGCCTACGACCTACTTGGCCTTACCCGGCCGGACCACCTAGTGCGAGCAACTGATTATATCCCGCAGCAAATTGCTTTTGCCCGCGCCCTAGAGGATAAGGGTTATACCTACCGCATTCCTGGTGATGGGCTGTATTTTGATACCAGCAAGCTGGCGCACTATGGCCAGCTGGCTCGGCTCGATATCGCTGGCCTAGCAGCCGGGGCCCGGGTTAGCACCGCTGGCAAGCGCAATGCCACTGATTTTGCGATTTGGAAACTATCGCCGCCAGGGGCTCAGCGCGATATGGAGTGGGAGAGCCCGTGGGGGGTTGGCTTTCCGGGGTGGCACCTTGAATGCTCTGTCATTGCGCGCGAGACGCTAGGGGACCAGATTGACATCCACACCGGTGGCATCGACCATATCCCCGTCCACCATAGCAATGAAATCGCCCAAACCGAAAGCCTGACCGGCAGGCAGTTCGCTCGTGTTTGGCTCCATAATAACCATCTTAAGGTTGATGGCCGCAAAATGAGCAAATCCCTAGGTAATATCATCACGTTAGCCGATATTACTGCTCACGGCGCACACCCGATGGCGTTTAAGCTGGCAATCCTCAGTAAGCACTACCGCACCGAAGGTAACTTTACCTGGGAGATTTTGGATGCAGCGAGCCACCGCTACCAGCGCTGGCAGGAGGCCGCAAGCTTACGCTGGCAAGCCACAGCGGTGGACTCAACTGGCCAAACCAACACGCTGCTAGCCAGCGCGCCCAGCACGCTCTGCAGTAAGCTGAGCGATGACCTTGGCACGCCAGAGGCCGTCGCGTTTATTGATAGTGTCTGCAAAGCCATCCTGAGTACGCCGCCCCAGCAGCTCCACCAGCCACTGCTAACTGCCTTTACTGCCGCGGTGGATGATCTACTTGGCCTTAGCCTTGGCCGTAGCACGCCTAACCTGAGCGCCCAGCAGCAGCAGTTACTCTCCCAGCGCAGCCAAGCGCGCGCCGCCAAGGATTGGCAGGCGAGTGATACCCTGCGCGATGAGCTCAGCGCCCAGGGCATTACCGTGAACGATAGTCCGCACGGCACAACATGGCACTATATTATGCCAAAATAGCCGCACAATCGTACCATTATATAGAAAATCTGGTATAATATAGCCATAATGCGTTTATTAATTGTTGAAGACGAAGTAAAAATTGCCCGCGCCCTTAGTAAAGTATTCACGAGCGAAGGATACGCAGTGGATATTGAGCACGATAGCACCGCTGGTTACGCCATGGCCAGCACCGAACCATACGATGGCCTAATTATTGACCGCATGCTGCCCGGCGAATACGACGACGGTGTTGCTATGCTACAAGCCCTGCGTAAAGCCGGTATTTCTACCCCGGCCTTGCTGCTTACCGCCCTGGGCGAGACCGAGCAGAAAACAGAAGGCCTGGATGCCGGCGCCGACGACTACGTTACCAAGCCATTCGCTGTAGACGAGCTGCTGGCACGCGTACGCGCCTTGCTACGCCGCCCCCAGCAGCAGCAGTCGAATATCCTGAAGGCTAAGAGTATCAAGCTTGATACAATCAACCGCACAGCGAGCCTACGCAATAAGCCGCTAGAGCTTACCGTGAAGGAGTTTGCCCTGCTTGAATACCTGATGCGCTCAGCTGGGCGTGTTGTTTCCAAGGAGCAAATCATTGCCCACGTGTGGAATTTTGATGCTGATATCCTGCCCAATACGGTAGAAGTCTACATTAAATACCTGCGTAATAAAATCGATAAAGCTGGTGGCCCCAGCATCATTAAAACCGTCCGCGGAGTAGGCTATACCATAGAAGGTTAGCAGATGTATAATATTCAGTCGATGTTCCATTCGGCCACCATCCGCCTGACGGTGTGGTACCTGGCCGGTATTATGACGCTGAGTATTATGTTTAGCCTCCTCATCTATAGTCTATCTATGAATGAGCTGACGGCCAAGATTGGTGCCCTGCATGCCCGGCTAGAGGCAAGCAACATTGCCATCCCGCGCGATGTGGACCTTGGCGAACTACGCAACCGTCAGGAAGACGACGCTGCCCGCACCAGCCTGATGACCTTGCTCTACACCAACCTAGCCATCCTCGGGCTCGCGAGTGTGATTAGCTACATGGGCGCCCGCCGCACGCTGCAACCGATCGAAGAAGCCCACCAGGCCCAAGCCCGCTTTACCAGCGATGCCAGCCACGAGCTGCGCACACCGCTGACGGCCATCCGCACCGAAATAGAGGTCGCCCTGTACGACCGCCAGGCTACCAAGCAGGATTACCGCGCCGTACTTACCAGCACGCTCGATGAAATCAAGCGGCTTTCGGCGCTTTCTAATAGCCTCCTCAAGCTAGCCCGTATGGAAGACGACGATATCAACCACATTACCATTACCTTGCAGGACGCCCTGGCAAGCGCTCTGAGCGCCCTTGCGCGCGACCCAGATGAAATTATCGTTACCAAGCCACAACGGCCGATGATTATCCATGGCAACTACGAAATGATCACCGAGCTGATGATCATCTTGATTGATAACGCGCTCAAATACCGCACACCAGGTACGCCCGTGCGAGTCCGTTTGATGCGGCGCAACCACCGCGCCTGCCTCGAGGTCAGCAATACCGGGGCAGGCATTAGCAAAGAAGACATGCCGCATATTTTTGGCCGTTTTTACCGGGCAGAAACCAGCGGCACCAATAGCACCAAGAGTGGTTACGGCCTTGGGCTGGCGCTGGCACATAAAATTGTCAACCTCCACTACGGCGATATTACGGTTTATAGTACACCTGGCAAAACCACCTCCTTTACGGCGCGGCTACCCCTGGGGTAGGGGTGCCACTACAGTGGTGCGGCAGCGCCTACCGCTAAGCATAAGCACGTAAAATTTACAATACCGGCCACGTATTCAGCATTTTTTCAGACCGAGATGGCATACTGCCATACATAGCCTTGCGAAAGGCTATAACAATGGAGGTAGAAACCATGACAACACGTGAAACTGTGTACCTAAGCAAAAAGGGTATAAAGGAGCTTAAAAAAACTATCGCACATATTGAACACTCGATTACACGCGAGCAGGCAATTTTGCGCGATATGGACAAAACCAGTTCTCACGAGGAGCGCTTTATGCGTATTGAGCAACTCGCTAAGGTAGATGCACTTGAGGTGCAGCTACGCGAAAAGCGAGCCCAGCTCGATAACGCCAAGCTACTACCACGCCGCCGCGATGCCTTTAAGGTAGCCCTTGGCTCGGTAGTAGACCTGGTTGATTCAAACGGGCGATTGGTGCGCTACACACTTGTAGAAAGCATCGAAGCCAACCCAAGCGATGGCCGCATTTCAGTCGATAGCCCCCTGGGGCGTACGCTGCTCGGCCGTACCATCAACGAAGTTGTGGAGTGGAGCGTTGGCCTGCGGGTTAACAATCTACAGCTAGTCCGTATTAGCTAGTCCACAACACGTTTGCTGATCAATCCTGTACTTGCCGCGTATGTTGTCCACCACAAACTCGCGCCTTGTGCGCATAGAGCCGCTTTTCAGAATCAGCATCTCGCCCATACCCCCCAAGGGCGGGATGTTGGTTTTGGAAAGAGGCACCACTACTGCAACGAGCCGACGGATTAAGCTTGCCACCGGCGTGAGTATTGCCCCGTAAACTGCTAGCGGCTATAATACCCCTATGCAGTATTATAACCAAACCGCCGCAGCAGCTCTGGCGGCTCTAGGAAGTTCGCGCCGCGGCCTTGGCAGCGCGCAGGCTGCCCGCCGCCTACAAACACATGGCCCTAATGAGCTTAGGCCACCAAAAACACCGCTCTGGCGGGTGATTATCGAGCCCTTTGCCGATATATTCATGTGCGTGCTGGCAGTGGCAGCTGGGCTAAGCCTGTGGCATAAAGAGTTTGTTGATGCGGCGATTATTGGTTGTATTATGCTGGTGAATGCCGGCATTTTTTATATCCAAACTGCCTCTGCCCGGCGTGTACTACGAGCCCTGCGGGACCAAAACCAGCAGCAGGTAACTGTGACCCGTGATGGGCGGGAGCAGGCACTATCAGCCAGCCAGCTAGTGCCAGGTGATATCGTGCATGTCAGCGAAGGCGAAAAGATCCCCGCTGATGGCCGGCTCATCCAGGCTAGTAGCCTGCGTATCAACGAATCCCAGCTGACCGGCGAAAGTAACTTGGTTGCCAAAACCACCGCACCACTCACGGGCGAAGTCCGTATTGACGAGCGCACCAATATGCTCTACCAGGGGTCGTTTGTGGCGGCAGGCAGTGCGAGTATGGTGGTAAGCGCCACCAGTAACGCCACTGAATTTGGTACGGTAGCTGGGCTAGCTGCCCGCAAGAATGAGCCCAGTCCTATCCAGCAAAAGATTGATGCCTTAATCCGCCAGATTATTATGGTTGTGCTTGGGCTGAGTGCCATTACCTTTGGGTTGGCGCTACTGCGTGGCATGGAGCTGGTGGAGGCACTGCGCTTTGTGCTGGCCATGGCGGTTTCGGCAGTGCCAGAAAGCCTGCCGATTGCAATATCGGTTGTGCTGGTGCTGGGTATGCGGCGTATGGCTGGGCGCAACGCACTGGTGCAAACCATGCGCTCGATTGAAGCCATTGGTGCCATTACGACCATTGCAACTGATAAAACCGGCACACTGACGTACAATAAGCTAGCACTTGAGCAGACCTGGGAACCGCGGCCGGGGCTGATCCTGCCAGCTATTGCCCGTAGCATTACCCAGGCTAGTAGTAGCCACGGCACCGACCCCCTCGATAGCGCGATGGCCACCTACCTTACCGAGCAGCACGCCACGCCAGCCGGTAAACCCCATACAAGCTACCCGTTTAGCCAGGAACAAGCCCTGAGCGCTAACCTGTGGCAAACCGGGGGCACCCTGCAGCTTGCCGTCAAGGGTGCGCCAGAGCAGATCCTGGCCCACTGCCGCCTTAACCACGCTCAGCGTCGTACCGCCCAGACAGCGCTGAACCAGCTCACTGCCCAAGGCTACCGCGTGATTGGCCTGGCCCATACTCAGATGGAGCAGGCACCAGCAAGCCTGGATGACGTCGCCACCCTGCCACTGCAGCTGGATGGTTTTATAGCAGTGGCCGACCAGCTACGCCCAGAGGCTAAGCGAGCAATTACGCAGGCTCAGCAGGCTGGCGTAACCGTACGCATGATTACTGGCGACCACGTCGATACAGCCTTCTTTATTGCCCAGCAGCTAGGGATGGCTACCCGGCGCGAGCAGGTTTTTGATAGCCGCCGGATTGATGACCTCGGCGACGATGAGCTTGCCGAGGCTCTGGCTGATGTGCGTGTGTTTGCCCGCGTGTTGCCGGAGCAAAAGTACCGCATCCTACAGGCGCTCAAGCAACGTCACATCACCGCCATGACTGGTGATGGCGTCAACGATGTGCCCGCCCTGCGCAGCGCCCACGTCGGCCTCAGTATGGGGAGCGGCGCCAGCATTGCGCGCGAAACAGGCGATATTATTCTGCTGGATGATAACTTTAATACAATCATCACCGCCATGCGCGAAGGCCGTACAATCATTAGCAATATTCGCCGCATGCTCTACTACTTGCTTGGCACCAACGCTGGCGAAATGCTTACGATGCTGATTTCGCTCCTCTGCAACGTGCCGCTACCCCTGGTGCCAGTGCAAATTCTATGGGTTAACCTGGTGACAGATTCCTGCCTGGTGATCCCACTGGGGCTTGAACCAGAAGCGGGCAATGTCCTCACTCATAAACCAATCGACCCGCGAGCGCCACTCCTGCCGCGCAGCCTGATTGTGCGTATGGTACTCACAGCCCTAACGATGGCACTGATTACCACCGCTGGCTTTAGCTGGTTTATGGCTCAGCACGATATTGCCTACGCGCGCACCATTGCTTTTAACCTCCTGGTGATTATGCAGCTAGCTAGTGCCTTTAGCGCCCGCAGCGACACAACCGCCCTATGGGTACGCCTGCGCACGCCTGCGCCGCTCTTCTACCTGGGGCTGGGGATTGCCCTGGCACTGCACGCCGCTAGCCTGGCAACACCGCTTGGCAGCCAGGTACTCCACTTAGCACCGGTTGACCTTACAGACCTTGCCTGGACAAGCCTGGTTGCGATTATGGCGCCAATTATCGTCAGCGAAGCACATAAGTGGTATTGCCGCACCCGCATAGCTGCCGCAAGCACAGCCTAGCGGGCACGCGGCTCAGCGATATCTCATGCACAGATGGGGTGCCTTACGCTTTGGTATGCCGGGCAGCAATGCTATGGCCAGCGCGGCGGGCAATATACCACTGCACGGCCATCGTGGCAAGCAGCCCTACCACAAGCAGCACGAGCCAGGAGCCACTCGGCAGCACTGGCCGGGTAAAATCAAAGAAGCTGCGCACCCATGGCAGGCTAAATATAGCCGTAAAGGTAGCCACCGACGCCAGCACATATAGCGCCTGGGCAACGCGCGCTGGCCGCTGAATAACCAGCGGGAACATACGCGGCACCAAAAACACCATATACATACCAAAACAAGCCGCAATCAGGACCGTCGTGGTAGCGATACCAGCCTGGTGGCCGCTGCCGGCAGCGTGGGTGAGTAACCAGTAGCTGGCTGCAACCGCAGCCCCGCTCAGGGCTGCAATTGGCAGGACCGCCCGCACGCAGTCACGCCAAAAGTATTGGGGCATAACGCGGTGGCGGGGGAGTGGCGGCAGGAGCGTCCACATAATGGTTGGGAAGGTCACCAGGAACATGTTCAGGAAGGTATTGTGCCGCGGCTGGAACGGGTAGACTAGCCCTAGCGCCATAGTCAGCAGTAGCAGGACAATCGCGTAGGTGATTTTATGAAAGAACAGCGTGGCAATGATTTCAATCGCCTGCATGATACGGTTACCAAGACGCATACCCACAGGCAGGGCATTGAAGGAATTATTCAGCAGCACCAAGTCCGCCACCCGCCGGCTGGCTGCCGCACCAGAAAACATCGCCACGCCAAGATCAGCCTTTTTGAGCGCCAGAGCATCGTTCACGCCATCACCCACCATACCGACGAAGGCGCCGCTGGCTTGTAAGGTTGCAATCAGGCGCTCTTTTTGCTCTGGCAGAACGCGGGCAAAGATCGTCGTATTGGCCACGGCGTGGGCCCACTGGGCCTCTGGTAGCTCAGCTAGTTGCTGGCCAGTCATGGTGGCATGGGGGTTCGCTACCCCGGCTTGCTGGGCAATTGCACTGACGGTCGCGGGGTTATCGCCACTAATAACGCGGATAGACACACCCTGGGCCTGCAGGTAGCGCACCGTATCAACCACCCCGGGCCGCAAACCATTAGCAAGAATAATCAAGCCAATTGGCGTAAACTGTGCGCCAGGGCTCAAGGCTGCCTTAATATCATCTGTACCAGGGGTGAGTATGGCAGCGAGCAGTACCCGCTTACCTTCACCAGCTAGGGCAGCCACCCGCTGCTGCTGGGCCTGATTAAGCGGCGCATAGCGGCCCACGAACTCCGGTGCCCCCATAATAATCGTGGTAGGCTGGTAGCCAGCGTAGCGCGCCGTCACACCACTGAGCTTTCGCTCCGAGCTAAAGGCCAGCACCTGGCTCACGTGGCGGTCGCTCGGGGCAGGGAAGCCAGCCATGATTGCCTCGCCGGTGCTATTACCTGGGCCGGTCTGCTCGGCGGCAATACCAATCAGCTGGCGGTGGTATTCTACCTGGTCATCCACCAGTGGCTCGTAGGACTGGAAGGTAACCTCGGGCTCCGTTAGAGTGCCGGTTTTATCAGTACACAGCACATTGAGCATAGCCATGGCCTCAATTGCGCTGAGCTTTTGGGGTAGTACCTTAGCGGCCGCAAGACGCAGGGATCCGTACGCCAAAAAGAGCGTACTGGCAAGCAGCAAGCCCTCAGGAATAATCGCCACCGCCCCACTGGTGATGGTTTTAAAGATGCTGACTACGTCCATACCATGCAGCAGGTAAACCGCTGCCACCAGGATACTCAGGCCAATCGCGCCGTAGGTTAACATGGTAATAGCGGTAGCGATATGGCGCTGCAGTGGGGTCAGCTCTGGGTCGTACGTGCGCAGCTTGGCCGTCATACGCCCAGCTGCTGTAGCGTCGCCCACAGCCGTTACCCGAGCCGTGGCCGTACCAGCCACCACCACGCTACTCGCAAGCACGGTGGCGCCGCGGGGCTTTTCGATTGCAACTGATTCACCCGTTAAGATACTTTCGTCAACCTCAAGCCCCTGGCTGGTGAGTAGTTCACCGTCAGCCGGCAGTTCATCGCCAGCCATCAGCTGAATCTGGTCACCCACGGCAAGCTGGCTATAGAGGATATCCTCCGTCGCACCATCCGGCAGCAAGCGGCGGGCGCGGGGGGCGCTCATCAGCTCCAGCTTTTTGAGCGCATAGCGAGCCCGAATCTCCTGCACCACACCAATAATCACATTAATACTAATAACCACCGCCACAAACCAGGCATCGCGGTACTCGCCCAGCAGCAGCAAAATACAGGCCAGGGCATAGACCGCAATTACAACCGGTACCAGGAAATTGCGGCGGATAATCGTCAGGAATTCTTGTGTCGTCATATCCCTATTATACGGCCTGCCGCCACAGGGGGCCAAACTTTACAAACCACGCGCTTGTGGCTACAATTGAAAGCAACTATGCATAAGCACTGGCGGCAACGAGGTAGGTGGGGCGTATGGCTATGTGCCGTAGCAATTTTGCTGTGCCTTACACTCGCCCGCCCAAGCACACCAGTAGCAGCAAGCGGCGGGTCATACCGCGCCCATAAAGGCCTGGCTGATGATAACTGCTACGCCAATACGACGCAGCAGCTGGTGAACGCCATTGTGCGGATTCCAATTTACGACTGGGACCAGGACGATAGCAGTATTGTGCAGGCTAATGCCGACGGCACCTACCACCGCAGTGGTAAGGCGGCTGCCGAGCCCGTTGGCTACGCCTATAGCTTCCGTTTTGCTACGACGCCAGTGCCCAGCGCAGCCTGGCTGCGGCATGCGTTTGCCAGCCCGCACTCATTCAGTGGGGTAGAAGGCCCAGCAGCCAACCCGCTCCTATACCAGCGGGCGGCAATCCTGGGGGCCGATGGCTGGCCGCAGCTACCAGCCCTCACCAACCATAAAGGGGATATCGAGACCGCCCAGCGTGAGCTTGCTGGCAACACGCCACACATCGCTGCTCATCAGCAGCCCCAGCAATACGCCGGGGTACTGGCACGCGATATTCAGCGTTCGGCGGTACATAGCACGCTACTCGCCCAAGCTGCCAGCAACCTGCCCACAGAGGCCCAGTGGCGCACACTCACAGCCCTGAGCCAGCTACGGAATGGTAGCAGCCAAGCTGATATCAGCAAAACGCTGGCGCCGCTGCTTGCAAGCCGCGGTGTTTTACAGGCTGGCACACGCCAGTACCAGGTGAACGGCAACAACGCAGCCGACCAGTGCTACCCCAGCCAGGATGCCAGCAACCAAACCGGGCGCATACCGGCCTATGCGTTTTCGGTGGTGGGTGAGGGCAATGCTTTTTACATACCAGGTAGTAGCATCAGCCGCCAAACTATGCTAACGACCGGCCGAGCCTCGCAGGATGGCATCAGTCTATTCCCCGCCAGTCGCAATGGTAAGGATAGCCTGGTGCGTTACAACCACGGCACCACCAGTGCACTGCGGTTTGGGCCAGGCACCATTGGTGATATTGGCTTGCTGGCAAATGGTAATTCCGGCGAATGGTTCTGGGGTACCATCAACCTGGCGGCCTCGACCCGTGGCCAAGCAAGCCCCTTAGCGCCGCTGCCGGTACCGCGCCCCACCACGCGTGACTACCACGATGGTTTCCAGTACTACTACCAGCTATACCAGGACGGCGTGGAGCTCCCTGGTGCACTCCACAACCGCCAAATTGACTGGGCTAAATCCAAAACCAGTTGGATGGACGGCCTGAGCGGCACCCCGCCGAGCGGCCGAGTCTTCCCGCACCTGTACCTTAAACTCACCAAGCCCTACCGCCTCAGCCCCCACATCGAACGCGCTAATATCACACCAGATGGCAACCGCTTCCGCATTACACCGCAGGTGGCTAAGCACGGCTATAACCAGTACGGCCGCTACACCCCCGCCGAGCATAGTGGCGGCAGCACCGTCAATACCCGCACCAACCAGCCGTTTGCCCGCGCCCGCCTGATCGAAATGGTGCTTAAGCCTGGCACACTCGCCCAAGCCATCCGGGCCGGGGCAGGTAGTGGCTACACCCGGCAGAATAATGGGTTTGATGAGTCCTTCAACGGCCTAGAGCCGGGCCAGGTATGTAACCTGTTAAAGGGCAAGCTGGGTGATGAAGCTGGTGGCGTGGAGCGCTGCAGCGAACTAGGCCCAGAGCTGCCCATTACCGCCAGCGAAAGCACCAAAACTATTAACCTGCTGAAAGGGGCCAGCCTAGGTAGCGACCGCCAGGTGGATGAACACGGCCGGCTCGAAGTCCATATCCCAGCCGATAGCCCACCCGGTACCAAATATTGCTACGCCACGTATATTAGCAACCTAACCAACGATATTAAATTTGCCGGCCAAAGCTACTACAAAAACGCCCCCAATTATAACCCCAACTACCAAGCGCCACCAGATGGACGCTACCTTTCGCGGCTTGAGTGTACCACCTCTGGCTATAAGCCTAGTTTCCAGGTGCGGGGTGGCGATATTATGGCAGGCGGTAGTATCCGCACCCTCACGAACGAAAAAGAGTTTTTGCTAAGCGGCCAGGATCCAAAACCTAAGCGCACCTATGGTAGCTGGGTGGAATACGGCGCCATTGCCGGGCAAGAGATTATTGGCTTTGCCAGTGGTGCTGGCTACCGGGTTGGCCTGCCGAGTCCCCAGCACGATATTGGGCCGCTTAGCTTTGCCAACCAGCCACGGGCAGGAGGTATCAAGGCGTATGGATCATTCGGTACCGTCGATGGTGAGCTTGCCCGTATGGCTGGGCAATTTGGTAGCTTAACGGCCACCGCCACCCCCGTTACACCAAGCCTATACCACGATGGCAAGCTGGTGCTGAACCGCCTGCCGGCTGGGGTCTACCATATTCGCCGCGGCAGCCACGTTACCATTGCGGGTGGTGGGCAGCTGGATGATGGTAAGTCTATTATCCTGCTGGTGGATGATGGCGCCCACCTAACCATTGCCGAAAACATCGAGCTCAAGAAGGAGTACCCCACCATAGCCGCGCTCGCCCAAGTAGTACTCGCCCCCAGCAGTGGGCAGCATGGTGCCTATACCATTGCTGTGGCTCCTGCTACGAACCGCGTGGATGCCTGGCTACTCGCACCACGGGGCAAGCTCAATACCTGCCTACTACCAGGCAATGACCAAACCCCCCGCGGGCATGACTGGGCTTGCTATAACCAACTGACGATCAACGGCCCGGTGGTAGCAGGGCAGCTGTACCTACGCCGCAGTGGCGGCCGCGACCAAAACACTGAATCGAATGGTAAGGCCCACCAAAGCACCGCTGCCGAAACCTTTACGCTGCGGCCAGATGCTTACCTATGGGCCCAGCACTACACCAGCACTCGGGGCCGCAGCACCGGGGCAGGGGGCAGTACGATCCAACCGCAGCGGCTTATTACCACCAGCCTGCAGGATTTACCACCGCGGTTCTAGGCGGCCCCCGTAGCAGCCGTAGGGCACGGGCGCGGCCTGAATTTTTACCTGTGCAGCTTAGGGCGGGCTGGCTTATATCATCGCCTTGCCCACGGCTACCACGCGTATATCGCGGCGGGCTGGCCCGCGACACTCAAGCTGCGTCAGGGAGACATTCGCAACCTCGGTTGTGTAGATTTTAGCATGTGGCCAGTCGGCAATATAGCCAAGCAAAGATTTAATAGCAATACCATGGGTCACGGCCATAATGCTGCTATGGCCCTGCTGCGCTGCCTGTGCCTGGGCGGCCAGCAGCCACGCATACATACGCGCGCCAACCTGACGCATTGATTCACCACCAGGCGCTGCAAAGTCGAGCCCCTGGGCTGCAATAGCTGCTAGCGTCACCGGGTTATATACCAGCACTCGCGGCCGGCCCGTCCAGCTGCCTTGGCTGAGTTCTTGCAGGCGGTCATCTGTATGCATGGGCATATCCACCCCAAGCCCCGCTAATAGCAACTGGGCCGTCTGCTGCGTGCGCACGGCAGGCGAAACATAGAGGACCTGCGGCTGTATCCCCTGAGTACGGAGCGCCTGGCCACACAGCGTGGCCTGCTGCCGGCCCCATTGAGTCAGTGGAGTATGGTTGCTACGCCCGCCCACCAAGAAGCGGCGCGTATTCATAACCGACTGTGCATGGCGCACCAAATAGACTGTTACCATGCTTTTAGTCTAGCACACTACACCGTGCGGCCAAGGGCGGGGGCTAGTAATCACACCTGGCCTGTGCTACAATAACCAGTGTTGCCGGCCGTGCGTAGGGCATAGCCAGCGCAACGAGTACTGGGATGTCGCCAAGTGGTAAGGCACCAGGTTTTGGTCCTGGCATTCGGGGGTTCGAATCCCTCCATCCCAGCCACGATATTATACGCCGCCCTCCTGTAGGGCGGTTTTATGTCGCTCGTCTTCACTCCACACCCACCTAGCAAAGAAAAAGAAACCCCCCGCTCTGGTAAGCGGGGGAATGGGCTAGTTTGTGTTTACCTCCTTCCGTCGATTTTTAAAACCGATAACTATACCGATTCTAATAGCTTATCTATCTTGCCCATAACAGTCGTGCGGCTGCCACGTGATAGTAAAGTCACGACTAGTAAAAATCGTGACCAGCACGTTCATGACCAAAAAGGTAATAGTAGCCACCCCAAACCAGCCAAAGTGGTTTTCGAGCACCGGGGCGACAGAGCGCCCGTTAGCCACATCAAGGGCGAGCGGGACGCCCTTGTCTACCAAAAAGCAAATCCAAAACATCCAAATAAGGACGTTTTGGATTTCTCGTTTACTTAATACACCTGGCCGCCGATAAGGCCAGATCTTAAGTGTACTGTATAGCGCCATTCCGACGCCACCGACAGCAAGAACTGCAAACATGACTAGTCCAATGTTCATGGCAACCTCCTCACGGTTAGGTTACTCTGGGCTTTCCAGAGTAGTGCCACGCATATAATATAACCCCTCTCATTACAAGTATGTGCAGGCTGCGTGCGTGGCTTGGTTGATCTGGCTGGCAGGGGCCGCTATAATAGGCATAAACGTAATGCTAGCATACTACAAGCAGAATAGGTGGGGCCATGCAACAACACACACAGGCAGCAAATACTAACCAACCCAGTGGCATCGAGGACACTAGCGCCTTTTGCGATGCAACTTGCCGCACACGGCTGGCTAAGCAGCTGAGTGCGCACCGCCCGTACGTCTACTGGACGCTGGAGTTCTACGATGAAGCCAACGGCATCAAAGGTGGCGGCGGGCTCGGTATTCTGGCTGCAGATATGCGCCGCATCGCCGAGCGCTTGCAGGTGCCCTTCGTTGTGGTAACGCCATTCTACCGCCAGACTAGTCACACCGCACTACAGGGCGGGCACCAGGAACAAAGCACCACCACCCAAACACCGCTTGAGCACGGCTACCAATACATTCAGGATACGCCCATACATTTTGCCAGCCACCCCAGTGCCCAGCTAGCGGTGTTCACCAAGCAGATTGGCAGCACCCGGCTGCTGACGATATCGGAGCCAAACTACGGGGCACTCTATGCTGGCAGCACCAGCAGCGACCACCGCTTGTACCAGCAAGTTGCGCTTGGCTTTGGCGGCTATAACGCCCTGCGCCTGGCTGGTGTGCGGCCGAGCGTGATACAGCTGAACGAAACAGCCACCGTTTTTGCGGCGATTGCCCGGCTGGATGAACTCTGCCGCGGGGGCATGAACCTATACGAAGCCCTAGTGTACGTGCGCAAACACACCATCTATACCAACCACACCCTGGTGCAAGCCGCCGAAAGTAGCTTTACCACCAGCCAATGCCAGGAATATATTTACCCCAATATTAGCAGCCCCAGTGTACGCCTTTGGCTGGAGCAGCAGTGCCGTGATGGGCAGCTCCATCTCAGCACGCTGGCGATTGAACTTGCCGAAGCCAAAAACGGCGTCTCGCGCTTGCATAGTAAAACCGCCCAGTTTACCAGTAGTAGTGGCCGGCCAGTCCGCTTTGCAACGGTGACGAATGGGATTGATATGCACCACTGGGTCCTGCCCGAAATCATGCAGCTCTACCAGCAGCACGGTGTGCTTGACGCCTGCGGCATGCCCACGCCAGATTACCAGGCAGCACTGGCTCGCATCCCCACTGAGGCAGTGCTGGCGTGCCGCGCTGCCGGCCGCACCCATATGAATAGCATTCTGGCCGAGCGCCGCAACCAGTACAACCAGCCAATCTACATTCCACCTGGTGCTATTAGCTTTGATTTTAAACGCCGCTTTGCCCACTATAAGCGCCCCGATTTGCTGTTTCAGGATCCAGCTAAACTTGCCCAGCTACTGGACGCAACCGACGCCTACTACCTGATAGCTGGCAACGCCCACCCACACGATGCCCCTATGCAGGAGCGCCTCAGCGCGCTGCTGGCAACAATTGATGCTGACCCTATCTTGCGCCGCCGCGTGCACTATATTCAGGATTATGACGAAGTGGTTAGCCGAGCGCTTGCCTATGGGTCGGATATTGCCATTAATATCCCGATGGTTGGGCTAGAGGCGTGCGGCACGTCGTGGGAGAAAGATATCGCTAATCTTAAACTGCTGATTTCTACCGCGGATGGTGGCGTGGCGGATGTAGCGCCACTGGCGTGCCTGCAGGTGACTGGCCGCACCGATGCAGCCACCCGGGAAAGCGTGTTCCAGCATATGCAGCAGGCTGCTACGCTGTGCCGCCAGCCAAGCGACTATGCGGCAGCTATTCGGCGTCAGCTAACTGCCTACGTACCAATTATATCTGGTGCGCGCATGCTGAAGGATTACCTACAGTTTATTTTTCCGCACCAAGCCGCCTAAGCACCACGCCAGTCCGGGCTGGTAAGTAAAGCTGCACAGAGGCGCTACCATCGGCTGCCGTTTGGCTATGGTGGGTTACTGTATGGCTGATGCGCTGCTGGCCAGCAAACACTTCGTCATCGGTACTAAAAACCACCTGGTACTGCCCCGGGCGTGCTGGCACACTGTAGCCAACCTGCGACTGCTGCGGCGATAGATTATACGCCAGCAGGTACGGCCCGCGCTGGTAGCTTATGGTGCCATCTGCTTGGTTTACCGCTTGGTGGGTAATAGGCGTATGTGGTGGCAGCTGGGCAAGCCAAGTATTCATACGCTGTTCGAACCGCTGCAAGGCGGCGTAGTATAGCTCATCATCATCTGCCAAGTGCCATTGCCGGCGGGCGTAGTGGTAGGACCAATCATTACCCTGGCGCGGGAAATCAATCCACTCTGGGTGGCCAAATTCATTACCCATAAAGGTGAGGGTGCCGCCGTGGTTGGTGCTGGCCGTCAGCAAACGAATGATTGTATGCAGCGCCAAGCCGCGCTCGATACGCGGGTGGCGCATACTGGTGTGCATATGGGTGTACATCAGGCTACCCATCAGCCGAAAGCTAATCGTTTTATCACCTACCAAGGCTTGGTCGTGGCTTTCGGCGTAGCTAATAGTGCGTTCTTCTGCCCGGTGCTGAGTCAGCTGGTGCAGTATATCGCCCAGCGGCCAGGCTTCATCGGGCACTTCCTCAAGCAGGCGGATCCACATATCTGGCACTCCCATGCTCAGGCGGTAATCAAACCCAATCCCACCAGGCTCCTCAACTGGTGCAGCCAGCCCCGGCATGCCGCTGGTATCTTCGGCGATAGTAATAGCCCCAGGCAGCACTTGGTGAATCAGCTGGTTGGCCAGCGCCAGGTAGGTGAGCGCCGCTTGGTGAGTGTGCGGGCTAAAGTAGTCGCTATAGCTGGTAAAATCCTTGCCCAGGCCGTGGTGGTCGTATAGCATACTCGTCACGCCATCAAAGCGGAAACCATCAAACTGGAACTCTTCGAGCCAGTAGCGGCAATTGCTTAGCAAAAACTCCAGCACCTTTGGCTGCGTGTAGTCGAAACAGCGCGAATCCCACTGCGGGTGGTGGCCCTTGCTACCAGGGTAAAAGTACTGCGCCTGCTGGCCAGCTATATCTACCAGGCCTTCGGTGGGGTTTTTGCTAGCGTGGGAGTGCACCAGGTCCATAATCACTAGCAAGCCGTGGCCATGGGCCGCGTCAATCAAGGCCCGTAGGTCATCTGGTGTACCAAAGCGCGAGCTCGGTGCAAAAAAGTTGGTCACTTGGTAGCCAAAGCTGGCGTAGTACGGGTGCTCGGCAATGGCCATCAGCTGGATAGCGTTGTAGCCGAGGCCAGCAATGCGTGGCAGCAGGTTAGTAAAATCCTGGTAGCTTGCGACCGTGGGTGCGGCAGTGCTCATGCCAACGTGGGCCTCGTAAATACGGAGGGGTTCGTCGCCCCTACGGGCGAGTGGGCGGGTGTGGCGCCACTGGTAGGGGCGGGGTGGCTGGTACACGCGGGCATCGAAGCTATGGGTGGATGGGTCTTGCACCACATAGCCAGCATAGGCCGGAATACGGTAACCGCTACCACCTGGCCAGTGTACATGCAGGCGGTAGCTACTGCCATGATGCAGCGCCTGGGCGGGGATGGTCAGCTCCCAGTCGCCGCTATCACGACCACGAGCGGGGTGGAACTGGTAGCGCTCATCATCACGCCAATCATTAGCATCACATACCAGGTAGATGGCCGTTGCAGCCGGCGCCCACTCCCGCAGCACCCAGCCATCAGCCGTCGTATGCAGGCCATAGGAGCGGTAAGCGCTGGCAAACTCTAGCAGAGTAGTACTACCCACAAGCCGCTGCTGCTCTGCCTGGAGCCGCTGGCTCCGCTCGGCAAGCTGACCCCGATACGGTGCCAGGTACGGGTCGTCCTCTATCCAATCCGGCCCCCGTTCACCTTGGTTCGATTCATTCCCCTGCATATATGCCTTTAGTATACCACCCACGCGGCCCACCGGGCACCATAAACCCCCGCTTGGTCATCCGTACGCGGGGGTTGTATGGTACGCGGAGTAATAGGCGAGACTACAAGCGCGGAATCTGGAAGTTAGCGGCGGCGTTATTAATATCGTTAATCGCTTGGTTAGCAGCATTGACTGCATTCTGGGCCTCTTGCGGGACCTGGCCAGCAAATTCCTGCGGCACTTCAATTGGGGCAATAACAGGCGCTGGGGCCTCCTGCACCGGTGCGGCGGCAGGAGCCTGGTAATAGTCACCCTGCGGGGCCTGCGCGCCAATAAAGGCATCAACCTGCTGCTGAACTTGCTCGCTGGCTACTTGGAACTGCTCACCGGCGGCCTGCACTTGGCTGGCGATATCGCTGGCAGCGT
The DNA here is from genome assembly GCA_013333595.2 of Candidatus Saccharimonadota bacterium. Classification (GTDB taxonomy): domain Bacteria; phylum Patescibacteriota; class Saccharimonadia; order Saccharimonadales; family Saccharimonadaceae; genus SDRW01. The sequence goes on along the minus strand of JABCON020000002.1, from coordinate 53,065 downwards.
ACACTTGCTCGCTACTGCCAACTGCCTCGCCCTGGGCAGCTTGCACGGCCTCGTTAGCTTGATTTATACCGGCCACTACCTGGCTAGCGATATCCTGAGCCGGTTCGCCACCGCCTTGGTTGGTATCACTATTGACTTCGCCCTGACCAATCTGGCCGAGGCCCTGCACGTTGGCAGCTGCCTCCGCCAGGTGCGGGTTAGCCATACCGTGGAACTGAGCCGTCTCGTCGATCAGCTGAGCACCAGTTTTGACGACTTCATCCATATTAACACCAGGGTTTTCGCCACCAACATCACCCTGTGGGGCAAGGGCTTGGCCAAATTTATCGGCCGTTGGGGTCACCAGCATACCATGCTGCTCGGCGGCGCGCAGGGCAGCTGTTTGGGTACCAATAGGCTTGACGGAGTGCACGGTAACGCCATCAATCTGGCGCGTCGTGGTGCGGGTTGTATCGGCAATATCTGCCTGGCTTGGCTTAGCGTGGCCATCGCCAAACGCATAGCCAAGTGCCAAACTTAGCTGCGTGGTAAGGGGGCGATTGGCACTATTGGCCACCACATCAGTCGTCATAGCTGCAGTAGCTGTGCCTGGCTGCAGCGGGTAATCTTCTAGCTCCTTTTGGGCACCAAGCGGGCCGAGCACTGGCTTGGCCGCCTGGAATAAACCTGCATTATACAGCCCTGTATGTGGCGTGTTCGGGCTTGCAAAATAGGTAGCATGCACATCTGGTGGTAGGTTGCCACCGTTTTCTTGGCGCAGGCGTTCTAGCGTTCGCTGCAGCACCACCGTACCCTGGGAATAGGCGCTAATGTCGACGGGGTTACCGGCAGCACGCTCAGCTTGGATGACATTATAAGCTGCTTCTGAACCCTTGGTAACAGATTGGTCAAAGGTATCAACGCCACCAATTGGTGCGGCCGAGGCTGGGTATTCTACCAAGCTAGCGCCGGCCATATTTTCGCCACCAGCGGCCATCACCGAGCGCAGGAACTGGCCAGTCTTATCACCCATACCACCAATCAGCACCTTGTGGCTAGCAAGCTCAATTGGGCCACCATGCGCCGTGGTGTCATCGCTTGCTTGCTCGGCACTGTAGCTATGCTCCTGGCGCGGTAGCTCGTGGCTCCCGCCGAGGCCAGTCGCAGCTGCGCCAACGCCCATTAGGCCCATGACAGCGCCAGCAAACTTAAGGCGTAGTTTATGGCTAGCTGGCTTTTCGTGCTTACCCTTGGTGGTGTACTGCTCGCGCACAGATTGCACCGTGCGCTGCAAGCTCTGGCCCATCAGGCCAATTTTGTTCAGAGCTGCCCGGCCCATGGCGCGCATACGGCGGCGGGCACTTGCAGGGGCTGATTCTGCTGGGGGCAGGGGGGCAAGATCCTGCTGTAGCTTTGCAGCGAGGCTACCAGGCGAGCGAAAATCACGCTCCACGCCGGCAAAGGCTAGGCACAAATCAGCGCTCAGGCCATGCTCTTCTACCAGAGCGTTAAAGCGCTCGTCGTAGTAGGCTTGGTCATCCTGCGGGCTGGTGGCTAGCTCGCTGCGTAGGGTCTTGATCGACTCATCAAGGCTTGGTTTTGCTGCTGGCGCTTCTGGGGCGTGGGCTGTTGTCATTGTTCGTTTATTCTCCGCATTTTAGCTAAATTTATTGCATACATAGCCGCTTGACGTGCTTGCAAACGTATTGTTACATGGTATCATAATTATGTTAAAAAGTCAACCAGGCAACGCCCTGCAGCGAGTGCTATAATAAACAGCATGAAACGACCCGTTCTGCACCACGATGTCCACCTCACCAGCTTGGTTGGTGGTGGCCAAGCCATTGGCACATTGCCAAGTGGTAAAAAGATATTTGCCTGGGGCGCTCTGCCCGGCGAAGTCGCGACTATTCAGCAGACCAAGCGCAAATCAAACTACGCAGAAGGCATTGCGATTGATATTACTACCTCAAGCTCAGAACGCACCACACCGCGGGATGCAGCAAGCTACCTCAGCACTAGCCCGTGGCAAATTATGGCCCCCGAGCGCGAAAGCCACTACAAAGCCGCCTTGATTGAAGAAGCCTTTGAGCTCCACAATATTGTACTGCCAGACCCAATCACCGTGCAGACAGATGGGCAAATGTACGAATACCGCAACAAGGTAGAATTTAGCTGGTGGTGGGATACCGACAAGAACCAGCTGGATCTAGCCTTTTTTAAACGGGGTGGCAAGGGTAAGGTGCCGGTGGATGGCACCAGCCTAGCACGGGCTAATATCAACCACGTAGCCCGCCAGGTGCGCGATGTTCTCCGCCAGCGGGGGGTTGAAGCCCGGGCGCTCAAAACCATACTACTGCGCTGCGACCAAGCCGGGCGCGTCACGGCTGGCCTGTATGTTAAGGAAGAGGATTTCCCTGCCTTTACCCCAGCCGAACTACGCGCAACTGGTGCAACCGGGTTTGAGCTTATCTATTCTAACCCCAAAAGCCCAGCCAGCGTCCTAACCACACAACTGCAAGCCTGGGGTACCTACACCCTGACCGATACTATTCTTGGCGTTCCTTTTTGCTACACCAATCATGGCTTCTTCCAGGTTAACGTGCCCCTCTACGAACAAGCCCTACGCTACATGCAGCCATGGGTGGCCGAGCCAGGCGCACCAGTGGTTGATATGTACGCCGGCGTAGGGAGCATTGGCCTGACGATTGGTGGTGATGACGTAACGCTGATTGAGCTCAACCCGGCTGCTGTGCAGCAAATGAAGGCTACCATTACCGAGCTTGGCCGGCAGGGCAGTGCGACCGCCGTGCTGGCCGCTAGTGAGCAAGCGCTTGATTATATTCAGCCTGGCAAAACAATCATTGTGGATCCACCCCGGGCCGGCCTACACACAGCCGTGATCGAACGGCTACTCGCCACCCGGCCGCCACGGATTGTCTACCTGAGCTGCAACCCGGTTACTCAGGCCCGCGATGTCGCGCTCCTGGCAACTGGCTATGGCATTCGTGCCCACCAAGGGTTCAATTTCTTCCCCCGTACACCCCATATAGAGCATGTGGTCGTACTTGATAGAAAATCATAACACAGTAAGAAAAGGAACGTTCTAGAAATGACAGAAAGAACATACACAACGCCAGCTGGGGTAATTCACTACTGGGTGACACAGCCCGCAAAGCCTCAAGCAGTCCAGCTTGTATTCCTACCAGGCCTCACTGCTGACCACAGACTATTTGAAAAGCAAATAGCCTACTTTAAAGATACATATACGATACTCGTGTGGGATGCACCTGGGCACGCCGCGTCGTATCCTTTTGACCTTAGCTTTGATTTATTTGACGAAGCAACATGGCTACGGCAAATATTACTGCACGAGGGTATGACCGCACCAGTTATAATTGGCCAGTCTAAGGGAGGTTACGTAGGGCAAGTTTATGCAGAGTTATTTCCAGAAGAACTCAAAGGCCTTGTGCTCATCGATTCGCCTTCCCTTCAAAGGCAATATTACACAGCAATTGAGTTATGGCTTCTTACGAAGCTAACACCGATCTACAAACTATGCCCATGGAAATATCTACTACAAGCAGGGGCGAAGGGAGTAGCAGTGACAGAATACGGCCAGCAGCTTATGCGCGATATGATGATGGTTTATGCTGGCAACCAAAAAAGGTACGCTGAGCTTGCAGGCCATGGCTACACAATACTAGCCAAAGCAGTCCAGAAAAATCTCCCGTACAAGCTAACATGCCCTCATATGATCCTTTGCGGTACAGAAGACCGTGCGGGCTCATGTGTACGATATATAAAAGCATACCAAAAGACCACCGCAGAACCTGTACATTGGATTGCAAACGCTGGGCACAATTCCAATACAGACCAGCCAGACATAGTCAATACATTGCTTGATACATTTGTAACACAGACGCTACGGCCCAACTAACTGGTTGGCATGCGCCGGTACATAAAGGTTGCGGCCGGGCGCCACTGGCTGGGGGAGGAGGCATCGAACTGCTTAATTTCGCCGTGCTTGACCTCACTAATGGCCACCAGGGCTGGATTATACGGCGCCAGAGTTTTAAAAAAGCGTAGGTCGTCCTCGGTGTGGGGTGTGCGGCCAGGGTAGGTTTCGCGGAACCGCTCGGCGGCAAAATCATCAAAGTAGCTCGGCTGCGCAGCCGGCGGCAGATAATGCTCGGCCTTCAGACCCATGCGGGTAATGATGCGCTTAACGTCGCCCAAGGTGTAATTAGATTGAGCCTGAATCAGGGCATAGAGCTGCTTTTTATGGCTCAAAAACACATAGGCGGTACCCGTGTGGCTAATAGGGAGCGCCTCGCCCACCATCTGGCGCACCTGCACGGTGATGCCAAAGTAGCGCTTGGCAGTATTGGTAATAGCCAGGTTTGTTGTTTGTTTTGCCTGCATATAGGTTTATTATACCATACCGCTTATGGGACGAGCTACCGACTGCCAGGCGCCTATAGTCATGCCATACGCAGCCTGGGAGCTGCTACAATAGTGGTATGGATTTTACACACCGCTACGCTAACCTCAACCCCAACCAACGCCGCGCCGTGGATCATATCGATGGCCCCGTCATGGTGGTAGCGGGGCCGGGTACCGGCAAAACCGAGCTCCTCAGTATGCGGGCTGCCCACATCCTGCGCCAGACGGATGCCCTGCCCGAAACCATCCTGTGCCTCACGTTTACCGAAAGTGGCTCTATAGCGATGCAAAAACGCCTGGCCAGTATCATCGGCCGCGACGCCTACAATGTGAGCATTTATACCTTCCACGCCTTTGGCAGTGAAATCATGAGCCGCTACCGGCAGTACTTTTACCATGGTGCGGAGTTTAGCCCAGCGGATGACCTGACCCGGCACCGTATTGTGACGGATATCCTACATGAGCTACCACCCAGCAACCCGCTCAAAACCATCATGAACGGCCGCTTTACAACCACCAAAGGCATTCTGAGTTCGCTATCGGATATCAAGCGTGCCGGCCTGAGCGCCAGTGAGCTCCAAGACATCCTGGCAGCCAACCAGCAGGTGATCGATACGGCCGAGCCGCTGCTGGTAGCAGCCTACGGCAGCCGCGTTAGCAAGGCCACCCTGGCCGCGCTGGAAGACACCACCCAGCAGCTACACCATATCCAGGAGCCCACCCCGGTTGCTGGCGTGCCACGCCTGAGTAGCGTACTACTGCGTAGCCTGGAGCGCACCTGTGCCGAGGCCCATGCCCACGCTAAAACCACACCGCCGCTCACCGCCTGGAAGAACCAATGGCTCACCAAAGACGCCCGTGGCAATGTGGTGCTCAAAGCCCGCCAGCAGCAGCCGCGGCTCCATGCCCTGGTGACTATATACCAGCGCTACCAGGCAGCACTCCAGGCCGCCGAGCTATACGATTTTGATGATATGATTGGCCAGGTTATTCACGCCGCCAGCACCCACCCAGAGCTCGCGTACGAACTGCAAGAAACCTACCAGTACATCATGGTAGATGAGTTCCAGGATACCAACCTCGCACAAATGCGCCTTTTAGATATCCTTACCAGTAGCCCCGTCCACGAAGGCAACCCAAACCTCCTAGTCGTGGGGGATGATGACCAAGCGATTTATGGGTTCCAGGGGGCGGATGTCGGTAATATTTTGCAGTTTATGGAGCATTACCCGAGTGCAGAGCTCATCACCCTGACCGATAACTACCGTAGCGTGGAGGCAATTTTAACCCCAGCCCGGCAGGTCATTACCCAGGGCACGGAGCGGCTGGAGGCCCACCTGCCGCAGCTCGATAAAACCCTCACGGCCCATGCGCAGCCCCGTAGCGGGAGTACCGCCGAGCGCGTCACCCTGCCCACTCAAGCCGCCGAGCGCGCCTGGGTCGCCCAGAGTATTGCTGCCAAGCTTGCGGCGGGCGCACCGGCCCACGAAATCGCAGTGCTTGGCCGGCGCCATGCAGACCTGATTGCACTTTTGCCGTACCTGGCCCAGCAGGGTATACCCGTTAGTTACCAGCAGCGCGATAATGTGCTAGAGGACCCCCTCGTTACCCAGCTGGTGCTGCTGGCTCGGGTCGTGCTGCTGCTGGCTCGGGGGGAGCACGATAACGCCAACGCTCTGCTGCCCGAACTCCTAGCGCACCCAGCCTGGGATATTGCACCAACTACCCTATGGCAGGTGAGCCTGGCAGCTTACCGCAAGCGCCAGTTGTGGCTCGAAGTTATGCAAACGATACCGGCCACCCAACCCCTGGCGCAGTGGCTGCTTAGCTGCGCGCAGGCCAGCCTGGTTACGCCGCTCGAGCGCATCCTGGATACGCTGGTAGGCACCACTATGCCACAACCCACTACCAGCGCTGGCACCACGCACAAGCAGCATGACTCTACCACGGTGGGGGAGCAAGGTGACTACAGCTCGCCACTGGCTGGCTACTTTTTGGCAGCTAGCAACCAGCGTTATCTAGCCCATATTCAAAACCTGAATGCTATCCGCGCGGCCCTACGCGAGCATCAGCCGCACCAGTCCCAGCCCCGCCTGGGCGATATGCTAGAATTTATCGACCAGTGCACGGCCAGCGGCACCAGCATTACCAGCCAGCAGCAACTAGGTGATGAAGCCACCAGCATCCGCCTGATGAGCGCCCACGCCAGTAAAGGCCTGGAGTTCGATACCGTCTACCTGCTTGATGCCACCAATACCACGTGGGGGAGCCGTGTGCGTAGCCCCGCCCCGACCATTAGTTACCCGCCCAATCTGCGCCTGCGCCGCAGCACTAACTCAGCAGAGGAACGCCTGCGCCTGTTCTTTGTGGGGATGACCCGTGCCCGGCAGCAACTGTATATCACCCAGGCAGAGCAAGCCGATAGCGGCAAGGAGCTTGCCATAGCAGACTTCCTGGCTGCGGCCCCAGCCGTACATACAGCCACCCACGCTACACCTAATGTAGACGGCCTGGCCCCACAGCACACCGCTACGACCGAGTGGTACAGCCCACTGCTGAGCCTACCCCATGCCACCATGCAGCAGTACCTGGCCGGTGCGCTGGCTCAGTACCGCCTCAGCGCAACCCATGTTAATGCCTTTATTAACGTGGCCCGTGGTGGCCCGCAGGCCTTTTTGCTACGCCACTTGCTGCATATGCCAGCCGCTACCAGCCCGCACGCTGGCTATGGCACCGCCATCCACGCTGCGCTCCAGTTTGCCCACGACCACACCCGCGCCCATGGCACACCACCGCCGGCGAGCGCTATCATCAGCACCTTCACCAAGCAGCTGGCTCGGCAGCAGCTTACCCAGCAAGAGCACGCCCACTTTCGCCACAAGGGTGTCGAGGCACTGACGGCCTTCTTGGCGCACAAGCAGGCGAGCTTTACACCCAACCAGCAAGCCGAGCTTAGCTTTGCCCGCCAGCAGGCCCAGCTTGGGCCCGTTGCGCTCACCGGTAAGGTTGATGTCGCCACGGTGGATGAAACAGCCAAAACCATCCGGGTTATTGATTACAAAACCAGCGCGCCGCTTAGCAGTTGGCGCCCCAGCACGGATTACCACAAGATCCAGGCCCACACCTACCGCCAGCAGCTGCTCTTTTACCGGCTGCTTGCCAGTACAGCCCAGCACTGGCGCCACTACCACTTTGCTGGCGGCGAGCTGCAGTTTATCGAGCCCACCAAGGCCGGCGATATTACCAGCCTCGAACTGGGCCAGGTCACTCAGAGCGAGCTGGATGATTTTGATGCACTGCTTAGCGCAATTTGGCGGCATATCCAGGCGCTGGATTTCCCTGATACCAGTAGCTATTCGCCAGACTACCAAGGCGTCCTGGCCTTCGAAGACGACCTGCGGGCCGGGCGTATTTAGCGGGGGCAGCGGGGTACCGCAACCCGCCTGCTGCGACGCGCACAGCGCCGTAGGGAAGTATTCCCCATAGCCCCGCTATATGGTATACTACAGCCATGCACGCGCCAACCGGGCGTGTATCGTACATTCGGTACCCTACCATATAGGGTGCCCCGAGCCGAAAGGTGAGAAAATGCGTAGAAACCTCTGCGACTATGAAGCTGCTGCCAACAAGCCCGCCGGGGCACGCACCCCCGAGGAAGTACGTATGGTACAGGAAGCATATAAATATAATATGCAATCCGTAAAGAACCTAGATATCAAAGTGAACGGGAGGCCGAGCTTTAGATTTTAATTTCGGCGCCCCCGCCAATACCGGCGGGGGTTTTCTTTGCCCTAGCTGCTGCGTGCGGGGCCATATAGCACTGGCGCTACCATATTCACCACCTGGATATAGCACACAACCCACCGTGGTATAATAGGGCAATGACCTTTTGGGATACTCTGCCGCGCCCGTTCTTTGCTTTGGCCCCTATGGAGGCCGTGACGGATGTTGTCTTTCGCCAGGTGGTGCGCCAGGCCGGCCCGCCAGAGCTCTTCTTCACCGAGTTTGCCAATGCCACTGGCTGGGTGCACGCTGGCAATAAAGCCATTGCTGGCCGCCTAGTGCGCGTTGCCAGCCCGCAGCCACTGATTGCCCAAATTTGGGGTGGCGAGCCGGGCGATATGCAGCAGTTTGCTGCCCACTGTGCTCGTCTTGGGTTTGCCGGTATCGATATCAATATGGGCTGCCCGGCCAAAAGCGCTATCAAAAGCGGTGGCGCAGCCCTAATTCGCCAGCCGCAGCGAGCCATTGCTTCTATTGCGGCGGCCAAAACAGCCGGCCTGCCGGTCAGTGTCAAAACCCGCCTTGGCTACAGCCGGGTGGATGAGTGGCAACCGTGGCTTACGGCGCTGCTGAGCCAAGACATCGCCAACCTTACCATCCACCTACGCACCAAAAAGGAAATGAGCAAAGTCCCAGCCCACTACGAGCTTATTAGCAGCATTGTAGCCCTGCGCGATACGATTGCGCCGCACACCCTACTGACCATTAACGGCGATATTACCGGGCGAGCCCACGGCCTGCAGCTTGTAGCCGAGCACCCAGGGGTTGATGGGATTATGATTGGCCGCGGTGTGTTTGCCGACCCGTTCTGCTTTCGCCCAGTGCCGCCAGAGCCAGCTAAGCGCCAGGCCGAACTGGTAAGCCTACTCCGCTACCAGCTCGATCTCTTCGACCACTGGCAACCCCAGCTAGGCCGCCCGTACGAAACCCTCAAGCGTTTTTATAAAATCTACCTAACGGGCTTTGCTGGCGCCAAGGAGCTCCGTACCCAGCTGATGGCCACTACCAGCACCGCACAAGCACGAGCATTACTTGCCGCGGCCGGCCTGTAGTATACTAAGGGTATGCAGCGGGGGAGGCCCGTTGCACCGTACTATCACAAGGAGGTGGCCATTATGGCTACTTACACCACGACCACCGCTCGTTCCGTTACCAAGGCCGCCGTTGCCTTGGTGCTAGGATTCTGCCTTGCCGTAAGCACGGCAGCGTGTGCCAAGGAGTTTAAAGTCACCGAATGGTACGGTGACTTCTACAGCTTAGGGCAGCCCGTCAATGCCACTGACGGGGACGTTCGTGACGCAAGCGATATCATCTCAGGCGATGAGCCCACCCTCCAGTTCCGCTGCGAGGGCGAGAACACCGTCATGCGGCTGGAAACAACCGGCTTTACCGCTACCAACGACTACAACAGAGTTGTGGTCGATATCGACGTCGCCAATAAGGACGGTGGTTTTGATGATGACGGCTTTAGTGCCGACTACGAAATCACCGATGACAGCTTCGGCATGGCCTGGGTCGTGCCAAGCGGCAAGTGGGTCCACATCAGGACCGCCCGCGAGCTTAATATAAAGGAGGCTCAGGTACTGACCTCCGTCTGTAAAACGTAATCATCCCACCCCCACGCATCGCCACACGCGTGGGGCTTACCCTTGTGCCGCACCACTTGCACGGCCGCCGCCATACAGGTAGTACCCGGTATCCCATACACACCAACTACAAAAGCTCTTGCCCTGTATGACGCTTATGGTATAATGGTGCGGTGCGCCACCGCCGGTGGACCAACGCACATCCTCCGAGTAGAAAGGAGGCGGACTATGTTCGCCCCACTGTTCAAATTCATAACCGGTGCTGCCCTGGCCATCGTGGCCATCGTGGGCTACCTATTTAGTGGCGTCACGCCGCCGCCACAGCCGGCACCCAAACCAAGCACCACGACCAGCACCACTGCGGTTACGCCGCCGCCCAGCGCCCAGCCAAGCACTGAGCCCAGCAGCACCCCGCAGCCCGAGCCGAGCTCGCCGGCCCAGCAGCCAGAGCCATCCACACCGGCCAGCAGCGTGCCGGCACCAGCGCCGAGCACGCCGCCAAGTGTGGAACCAGAGCCGACCCCGCAGCCACCAGCGGTCAACGCACCGCGGCTCGGTAGTGTTGAGAGCCTCACCGTGGATTGCCAAGCCCGTACCGCGCGTGTGTACGGACGCTACGAGGGCGAGCCAGGCACCTACAACCTGATGTATGAAAACGAGGGCTTTGAGTACTCATCGCGTGAGCTCAAGTACGGTGATATCATCGACTTTACTCGTGAATTCGACCCAACCCCGCCAAACAGCGACCGAATAGTATTTAAGATCTATTCGGCCGATGGCACCGTGGCCCTCTCAACAGTAGAGGCCCTGTATATTTGTACGCCGATGCAAAAGATCACAGAAAGGTAGGTGAGTTACCCTTTGCCCCCGCAGCCGCCACGCTCGCGGGGGTCTTTCCTTGCACTGGCTAAGCCGGCGTTTTATGCTATACTATAGTTAGTACGCCTACCATGCCGGGTAGGATTCAACGTACAGCACCTACGACTAATGAAAGGGGGTGGCCACTATGGCTGCTCCAACTATCTCACATGGGCTAGCTACATGGTTCGCCAGCATTATTGCGGCGCTGAAGGCGCCGCTGCTGGTAGCCATTGTAGCCGGTCTTGCTGCTGGCGGAGGGGTTCACTCCTCTGCTAGCAGCAGTTCCACGGTCAGCGCCACCACCCCGGTGGCGTCGGCATCGGTAGCACCCGCTGCCGATCATCAGTATCCGCTTCCTCCGAGCCCCTCGGAGGAAGGATTTAAATCCGGCAAGCCTTATGTTAAGGTACCCGGTAAAAACTTAGGGCAAGACGAAGACGTCTTCTTCATCAAGCCCATTGGGTGGTCTTGGGAGAAAACGCCGGACTGGCGTTACTCCCAGGAGACCCGCAAGGTCATCTCCGCAGCACCAAAGGGGTGGCAGTACCCCACGGCTGCCGCGGAGTACGATGGCGTCCCCGTCGTCTGCCGCGACGGGGCGGCCTTCGTGAAAATGCAGGTCGTGGCGGTCCCAGATTCTTATGTTTCCGTCACCCTCGACCGGCTCTCCCCCAAGGGGGAGAGTGAAACCTCTATCAATCGCCGTGTGGAGCCGGAAAGCCCGGTAACCAACGCGGCGGCCGGGGAAGCGCCCCAGGCGATAGAGTTCAAACTCTATCACAAAGGGGCCGAAAACCGGGAGGGGATTTACCGGCTCGTGATCAATCACGGGACGGTCAAACTCCCCTTCCAAGCGATTGACTGTAGTAAAGTCAGCTAAGCTTTGCTGCAGTCAGTCGCCCCCCTCGGCTGGTATGCACTTATGGTGTGTGCCGGCTGGGGGTTTTAAATTTATAGCATAAACTGTACATATAGGCATTTTTATGATAGTATAAGGGAAGTGCTTGGGATGGTGCGTTATTTTGTATACACACACCCAGGTACTTTGTACCTTGTTCATCCTTTTTTCTTTGAAAGGAGGTGGAGGTTATGAACGCCTTCACCACACGCTTGTCCGTCGCTACCGTTGCTACCGCCTTGGCGGTAGCAAGTCTGACTGCCCCGGTTGCCGGGGCACTGGGTAGCAGTGAGCTATCCAGTGCTCCCCGCGCCACCCACAAGGTGGCTACTGCCAGCACCCCCAAACTGGGGGAGGAGGGCTCAATTCGAGCCTTCTGCAGGCGGCCGGGCCGAGCCGCCCTCCATGTTGACGGCATCGCCGCCGACCCATCGGAGGCCGCCGGCACGACGATTCAGCTCTCAGTTGCTGAGTCGACGGGGAGCAACGAGGTTTTTATTGAACCTCGTGTGATCTTTACTGGCAGCCCGGGGCCAGATGGTCGCCTGCAGGTAACTGACCTGCAGGTCCCCCAGGGTACAGACCTTGATGTCCATATCCGCACCATCACACGGACAGGAGGTGATAACAACCAAGCGTCATCACTGACGCAGGATACCATGAAGCTACACACGCCCAACTGCGGCACGTAGCATGGTATCCACCCCCTTGCAGCCAGCAAGGGGGATTTTTATGGTATAATATCTATGTGCACCCACCAGCCGGGTGGGGTACCGCACGCGAGGCTTAGGAGAAGCCTATGGACTTTACAACCTGGCTAGCTGCCATCCTGGCAGCCCTGGGGATCGCCACCGGTGGCCAACCGGCCCCGGCCGAACCCCCTGCCACCACGACAGTAGCTACTACCAAACCGGTAGCTGCTACTAACCCCGCCCCGCCGCAGCCCACACCGGGCCCGGATGGGGTGGTCGAACCGCTGCGCCCCCAGGGCGATAGTGGCAAAAAGGTTGGGGTTGACAAGACTGCCGTGTGGCAGTTTTGCACCACCAATGAGGAGACTGGCCAGGTATTCGCCTGGCTGCGGGCCTGGGGCACCGCCCCAGCCAGCGGTGATTATTCTATCACCGCTACACCCCTTGGTTCCTCCGCCGAGGGAGTAGAGCTCATGCGCCGGGAGCACTATCAGGAGGGTGCTCCCATCTACAAACACATTCGGGTCGATAACAAGCGGCAGTATAATGTCGCGGTTGTCGTACCCGGGCAGGAGCTGCCCACCGTCTACCGCCTGCCGGTAGACTGCCGTGAGTAACTCCTGCCACCCCCCATGCAGCCAGTATGGGGGTCTTTCTTTTTAAACTCAAAACCGCAGCCCCCTAAATAGGCTGCGGAAGTGAGTGCTGTTACACAAGCAGATGAGTGGTGCACCAACGCTGCGGTATAATGGCTGCTAGCATGGCCATATACTACGGCGGCAGTGGCACCAGGTCGCCGGCGGCGACACGCTCATATGTTTGTGCGCGAACTACACCAGGCCAGGCCGGCACTATAGGTGGCCTGCCTATACTACCTGCCAACTGGTTATAGTTCCAGCAATATACTATATGTACCACGCGTGCAGTTGCTGCGGCTTAGTGGTAGCCGTTCGCACGTGCCGGGTAGCCTGTGGTTGGCTCCGTCGTGACCCGTCTGTTCAGTTGCCGTTTGTTACCATGGTGGCTCTTGTGATGGCCGCGCCACCGGCCGAATATAAATACATAAGCCCGAACTCTAGCCTGTGCCATCCTACCTGCTAACAGGCCAGCCACGGCCTGCTAGGTGGGTAGGATGTTTGTGATGCACGGCGAATTGGGCGAGCCAAACGCATGGTTAAAGAACAGAAGGGAACCGTGGGGCTGTACCAACGCTACTGGCGATGGCGGCGGCGCTTTAAGTCGGCGACTTTTAGGCGCACAGCGTGGCGGTCTACCAACTGGTGAGCCTTATCGAGCTCAACCTGGCTGGTAGCTTCGGCCTGCATGGCAAGAGCACGCTCCAGCGCAGCCTTGCTTTCGGCCTCGATGATGTCGTCGCTATGGTCGGCTTCGTCTACCAGCACCTTAATACTGCGCTGGTTGATTTCGACCACCCCGCCAGAAATAGCAAAGTATTCTAGCTTGGTGTCGTCATCATCCTTATTAAATCGTACCGTAATTACCCCATTTTTGGCAATAGTAACCAGCGGTTCGTGGCTGGGAAAGACAGAAATCTCGCCCGTAATGGTAGGGAGCGTGACGGAATATACCCGCTCGTTCACCTTGACCCCAGCCATTGTTACTAAGCGAAAGTCCATCATACGCTTATTCCTTTTCGGCAGCAGCCTTAGCGCTGAGCGAGCCATTTACCATGTAGAACCAGCTCTCGGGCTTATCGTCGTACTTGCCGGCCAGGATATCCTTGGCATCGCGAATGGTGTCTTCGAGTGGGATATACACGCCAGGGTTGCCGGTAAACTTCTCGGCCACGTGGAATGGCTGGGCAAAGAAACGCTGCAAGCGGCGGGCACGGTTGACGACCTGCTTCTGCTCGTCGCTCAGCTCTTCCATACCCAGGATAGCGATGATATCTTGCAGATCCTTGTACTGCTGCAGGATACGCTGAGCCTCGCGGGCAACTTGGTAGTGCTCCTCGCCAACCACTTCTGGGTCCAGGCTGGAGCTGGTGCTATCGAGCACGTCCACCGCTGGGTAGATACCAATTTCCGTTAGGGCGCGGTTCATCACGATGGTCGCGTCCAGGTGGGCAAAGGTAGTAGCCGGCGCTGGGTCGGTTAGGTCGTCGGCTGGCACATAGACGGCCTGCACTGAGGTAATCGAGCCCTTCTTAGTACTGGTAATACGCTCTTGCAATGCACCCATCTCTTGCTGCAGGTTCGGCTGGTAGCCCACCGCACTTGGCAGGCGGCCAAGCAGGGCAGATACCTCCGCACCAGCCTGCGTATAGCGGTAGATGTTATCGATAAACAGCAGCACATCCTTGCCTTCATCGCGGAAAGTTTCCGCCATAGCCAGGCCAGATAGTGCCACTCGCAGGCGGGCCCCCGGTGGTTCGTTCATTTGGCCAAACACCAGGCTGGTTTTATCCAGCACGCCGGCTTCTTCCATTTCGTAGTAGAGGTCGTTACCTTCGCGGGTACGCTCACCCACACCGGCAAACACACTGTTACCACTATGGAATTTGGCGATGTTATTGATCAGCTCGGTAATCAGCACGGTTTTACCCACACCGGCACCGGCAAACAGGCCAGCCTTACCACCCTTGGCGAGTGGGGCGATGAGGTCAACCACCTTAATACCGGTTTCGAGGATCTCGGTCTTATTAGACTGCTCTGCCAGTGGTGGGGCTGCCCGGTGAATCGGGGCGGTATCAGCCTTGGGCGCTGGCTTGTCGTCGATTGGCTCACCAACCACGTTAAACATGCGGCCCAGAGTTGGCTCACCAACTGGTACGCGAATTGGGCCACCGGTTGCAATAACGGTACCGCCGCGCTTAAGGCCATCAGTACTACTGAGCGCAATGGTGCGCACTGTGTGCTCATCCAGGTGCTGGGCTACCTCAAGCGTTACGGTTTGGTCGCTCGTGGCTGTGTGGTTCGGGGCATGCAGGGCATCGTGAATCGCGGGCAAATCCCCACTGGTAAACTCCACATCTACCACCACACCAACGACCTGAATGATTGTTCCAGATTGTTCTTGCTTTGTCATTAAAGTCTCCTTAGTTATTCATGGCTTCCACGCCGCCGCTAATTTCGGCCAGCTCTTGGGTAATGGCGCCTTGGCGGGCTTTGTTCATTTCCAGCGTCAGGTCATCTGCTAAGTCACTGGCGTTATCGGTTGCGTTCTTCATAGCTACCATACGCATACTGTGCTCACTGGCACGGGCATCAAGCAGCGTTTGGTAAACTTGTGATTCGATCAACCGGTACGCCACTGCATCCAGTACCACCTGTGGGCTTGGCTCGTAGGCAGCGTCGCAGGCGTAATCGCAGGTTGGCGTGTAGGTGTAGCCAGCTGGCAGAATACGCTTTACCACCACCTCTTGCTTGACGGCGTTATGGAACTCAGTGAAGATAACATCCACCGCATCCACATCGCCCTGCGTAAAGGCGTTCGTAGCCGTATCAACAATGGTGCGCAGCTCGTGCCCGCTGGGCCGGTCCGACATATCATCGTAGGCACCCATGATCTCGGCGTCCTTTAGCCGGGCTGCAAAGCGGGTCGCACGCCGGCCAATCGTCAGCATCATGCTCCCAATACCCATAGCAGCGTCTTCCTTCAGCTCGCGCGTCAAGCGCCGCAGCACATTACTATTGTAGGCACCGGCAAGGCCCTTATCGCTGGCAATCACGATAAACAGGCGCTTGGCCACCGGGCGCTGCATAAAGTAGGGGTGAGTATCGGTCACGTTCTGGCTGGCTAGGTAGGTGAGGAGCTCGTTGGCAGCGTGGGCATAGGGGCTGGTTGCCTTGGTTGCATCCTGGGCCCGGCGCATTTTGCTCGCCGCCACCATCTCCATAGCGCGGGTAATCTGCTTGGTGTTTTTAACCGAGCGAATACGCGATTTTAGCTGCCGGATCGAGGCCATCCTTACGCCTCCTCGTACGCTCGGGCGACGGTTTGGGCAGCGCTGGTAAGGGTATCCATTAGCTCATCGCTTGGCTTACCACCGGTGTTGAGCTCCTGCATCTGCGGCTGGTAATCCTTCCACAGCTTGGCTAGCAAGGCCTGCTTAGCATCACCAATCTTGGCAGCCGGAACGGTATCGAAGGCACCCGATGTCACCGCCACAATGCTGGCAACCTGCTGCCAAATGCTCATTGGCTGGTACTGTGGCTGCTTCAGCAGCTCTGTTAGGCGCTGGCCACGCTCAATCTGCGCTTTGGTTTCTGGGTCAAGATCGCTCCCAAACTGGGCAAAGCTAGCTAGCTCGCGGAACTGGCTCAGGCCAAGCTTAAGGTTACCACTCACGCCTTTGATGGCCTTGGTCTGGGCAGCACCACCAACGCGGCTCACACTGAGGCCGGCGCTAATGGCTGGGCGAATCCCCTGGTAGAAGAGGTCCGTCTCCATAAAGATCTGACCATCGGTGATGGAAATCACGTTGGTTGGAATGTAGGCAGAAATATCACCAGCTTGGGTTTCGATAATTGGCAGTGCTGTCAAGCTACCAGCACCGAGCTCATCGCTTAATTTAGCGCTGCGCTCCAGCAAGCGACTGTGCAAATAGAACACATCGCCAGGGTACGCCTCACGCCCTGGTGGGCGACGCAGTAGCAAGCTCATCTGGCGGTAAGCCACGGCGTGCTTAGTCAGGTCGTCGTAGATCATCAACGCGTGCTCGCCCTTATCGCGGAAGTACTCACCCATGGCAGTACCAGCGTATGGTGCCAGGTAGAGTAGGGAAGCAGCATCGCTTGGGCTGGTTGCCACCACAATGGTTTGCTCCATCACGCCTTCTTCTTTGAGGCGTTCTACCAGGCGGGCAATCTTACTGAGCTTCTGGCCAATGGCAACGTACACATTCACCACGCCGCTATCCTGGCGGGCTTGGTTAATCATAGTGTCAATCGCAATGGCGGTTTTACCGGTTTGGCGGTCACCAATAATCAGCTCGCGCTGGCCACGGCCAATTGGGAACATCGCATCGATGCTCATAATACCGGTCATCAGCGGCTCGTGCACGCTCTTGCGGCCCATCACACCAACTGCCGGGCGCTCCACCAAGCCACGCTGGGCGGTGGTAATAGCTGGGCCACCATCAAGCGGGCGGCCAAGCGGGTCAACCACACGGCCCAGGAGCTCTGGCCCCACAGGGACTGTGAGCAGCTCGCCCTTTAGGCGCACCTTTGCACCTGCTTTTACATAATTTTCATCACCAAGGAGCACCGCACCGATTTCATCCTCCATCAGGTTCAGTGCGAACGCCTCAATCGTGCCTTTGTCTGATTCGATCTCGAGCACCTCGCTGTAGCCGGCATTGGTAAGCCCATGCACCCAGGCCACGCCGTCGCCCACACGCACCACAATACCAGCTTCTTCTAAGCCTTCGTGGGTGGCGAGGTTCGCGATTGCTTTGCGTAAATCAGCCGAAAGTTCACTTACAGATATTTCAGCCATACATTCCTTTCTTAATCGTTACTGTTTTGCGGCTCGTAATTGCTGCAATTTTGTTTGAATCGTGGTATCAAGCTGGGCCGTTGGCGTGGTAATACGCACACCACCCAGCAGTGCTGGGTCATGGTGAGTCCGTAGTACAACCTGCGATGCGCCCGTGTGCCGGCTCACAAACTGGCGGATGCGCTGGCTCATCGCTTGGCTCAGTTCATGAGCACTAGCGATATCTGCCACCACAGTACCGCGGCGGGCCAGGGCCGTTTCGATATCGCGCACTAGGACATCCACGCGACGGGTTTGGTGGGTATCGACCAAGTAGGCGGCCAGCTGGGTGATAACATCCGTATCACCACTCAATAAACGGTCGGCTACCAGCTCAGCCAGTTTGCGGCGCGAAACCTGCCCGCTCATGAGCGCTCCGCTGCGTCAACTGCCTTGGTAATTGCCTGTTGGTCAAGCTTCTTGCTGATCTCCTGGCCAGCAACTTTCTCTGTCGCTAGGGCCACGAGCTCGAGCGTTTCATTATGCAAGGCCTTCTTGGCATCAGCAATCTGGCGGGCAATATCATCGTGCGCGCTGGCAACGATACGCTCGGCACGCTCCTTAGCCTTTTTGTCAGAATCTGCTGCGAGTTGCGTTGCCTGATCCTTAGCGTCGTTGATGATTTCGGCTGCATCACGCTTGGCTTTGGCCATCATAGCAGCGATTTCACCCTGGGCCGTATTGGCACGCTCGGCGGCTTCTTCTGCCAGGCGTTGGCCTTTTGCAATCGTGGCTTCGCGCTCATCAATTGCTTTGACAATCACTGGGAAGACAAACTTCGATAGCACCCACAGCAGCAGGGCAAAGGCAATAATCTGGAAGATAAGCATCCGCCAATCAATGCCAAGCGACGCAAACAAATCCGCACTTTCGCCGTGGGCGGCTGCAACAGTTGTTATAGTCTGCATCATAATCGTAAAGCCCGCGCCTTAGAGTACTTTAACCAGAATAGCAACCACAAAGCCGATGATAGCCAGGGCGTCGATGAAAGCGATGCCAAGGATCATCAGGGTGCGGATTTCGTTGATCTTTTCTGGGTTGCGGCCAGCAGCGTTCATAGCAGCCATACCAACCATACCAGCGCCAAAAGCAGCAGCTGCGGCCGAAATAGCGTATGTCATACCAAATGCGAGTGATTCCATTGTTGTAATATCTCCTTATAATTACTGTTACGTTAGTATACTCGTCTTGTTCACCCGCCTGCAGCGAGTTGTGTATCAGCAGGGGAGTGATCAGAAGAAGAGGGGGGTGTGCCGGCGCTATCGCCGTGGTCGTGGTGGGCGGTACCCAGGGAAATAAACACCGTCGTCAGCATAAAGAACACGTAGGCCTGTACGGTACCAATAAACAGCTCAAACAGCATAAACGGCAGCATGGCAATAGAGGCAAAGTAGGCCGCCACATAGGCCACAGCAACCAGCAGCACCTCGCCCGCAAACACGTTACCAAATAGACGCAAGCTGAGCGCCAGGAGGCGGGAAAACTCCGCAATCAGCTCTAGAATGCCTTCAAAGGCACCGGCTGGGTCCTTAAATGGGTTGCGGAAGTAGCGGCCAAGGTTACCAAAAAAGCCATGCACACGGGCCGCATACACCTGGGCCATAACCATACTAATAATCGCCAGGGCAAAGGTAACGTTCAGATCGGCGACCAGCCCGCGCAGTAGTGGTGTGCCGTGGCTATCCACCGTAATGGTACCAACGCCTGGCAGAATACCAAGCCAGTAGTTAACGATAATCACAAAAAAGAGCGTGATTGATAGGGGCGCCACCTTTTTTGCAATGGTATCATTCTGGATGACCTGGCGCACTGTACCGTAAAGCATTTCGAACACCCATGCTACCAGGCTGGTAAGGTAGCCCTTCTTGCCCTTTACCAGCGCCCGGCGCACTGCAAAAAACAGTATAATCACTAGGGCGTAGCCGGCTATACCCATCAGCATTGAGTTAGTGACGGGGAACGAGCCAATATGAAAGACCGGCGCAGCCTTAATATCTATATGTAAATTAGCGGCCGCAAATGTTGTGGCGAGCCCATAGGTCATGATTGTTGCTCCTTACTATTCTGATCGCTCTGCATACTACGAATTACCTTTTTATATAGCCTTACCGTTAAGAGACAAGAGCCGAGTACGCCAAGCCCCAGTCCCCCTAAAATAAATACTGGGCGGGTGTGGGCGGCTTTATCAATCAGCCACCCCGCAAGAGTACCCGTCAGCACTGGCACAAACATACGCCAGGTGACATCCACAAACGTGCCCACCATAAGCGGCACAGCACTGACCTGAGGGCCTGGTGGCCCCGGTACTTTTTTACTCACACTCATGTTACACTAGTACTATACCACGGACGATACCGTTTTCCAACAACTTATTATGCCCCGTAAACACCGCTACGCACCACACCAGCCCTACCAACCCATGCATACCACGCAGCATAAGCGGCGGTTTGCTACCAAGCGCCAGGCTCAGGCCGCTGCCGATGAGCGCATGCTCCTTAACCCAAGCCTGCAGCTATACGTATACCGTGGGCTCGATGGTGGCTGGTATTTAACCAGTAAACCACCCGCTATATAAGGTAAATATAGCAGACCAAGCCGGGGTCATTTACGCCTGAGGTAGGCCATGGTATACTAGCGGGAGCACTATGAAACGACGCTTACTTATAATCAGCGCGAGTCTTGTTGCCCTGCTAGCAGTTGCCGCGGGCTACTGGTTCCTGGTAGTGCGGCCCGGCCAGCAACCACAGACTCAGCCTAATATCGATACATCACCCAAAACGAACGTCACGGTCGGTAAGGCCTCCGCCCCGGTCGAGATCGTCATCTACCTGGATTTGCTATGCCCAGATTGCCGCCGCGCTCACGAGCAAGTCATCCCGCGCATTACCAAAGACTACGTCACAACCGGCAAGGCTCGCCTTAAGTACAAAATGCTCGGCACCTATGGGCCAGAGTCAGTCGCAGCCAGCAACGGTGCCTATTGCGCCCACGAGCAAGGCAAATTCTTTGCCTTTGTGGAGGCTGGCTACCAGGCCCAAGCCCACGCGAGTGGGGGTGGTAACGGTAGCACCAGTGATGTATCGCCCTTTACCAACCTTGGCCTCACCAAAATCGCCCGCGCCAGTGGTGTATCACTGCCAGCCTGGCAAGCATGCACCGAAGCTGCCAGCTACACCGATAGCATCCTGAACCACAAAAAAGAAGTCCTAGCCACCGGTGGCTACGGCACGCCGCACTTTATCATCAATGGCAAAGGCTATAACGGTGCACCGCCGTACGATGTGTTTGTACCAGTGATTAATGCCGCCCTCGAAGCCGCCAAAACGCAACCAGAAAGGAAGTAACATGCCCACGCCACAATCCCATAGCACCCCTGCGCCGGCCACACCGCAGCCAGCCCGTATCGTAAAACCACCCCTTGGCACCCGTATTCGCCATTCCTTTGCAACGCTGCGCAGCTTTTTTAGCCACAACCCAAGCTACCTATGCCTGGCCATTGCTAGTGGGGTTATCATCTATACGGTGCTGTTTTGGCTCAATAATATGGACCTGCTTGGCTACGTGCTGGGCACGCCGACGATCCCCGTTGGCACCAAGCTCCAGCTGTTGGCCGGTACCTTTACATCGATTTGGTCGTACGGGGTATCGTGGCTGCTACTTGGGACGCTCTGTATTGCCTTGCTACAAGGGCTGCTGCTGGCGGCTATGGTATACCTCGTGCGCAAGCAGCGGCAGTTTAGCAAAGCCGCCCGTACTGCGGGGCAGGCTGGGGCAACTGGCCTTTTGGCAGCACTTGGCCTCGGCTGCAGCGCCTGCGGGACATCAATTATTACGCCACTGGTAGCAGGGCTTGGCGCGAGTGCCTCGCACACAGCCGCCACAATGATTGGCAACCTTGCCACACTGCTAGCGCTGGTTGCAAGTATTATTGCGCTCTATATTACTGGCCGCAAGCTCAGTATGTACTATATCGAAACACCCAAGCCACAAACGGCCGGCAAGTAATACAGCCAGCCGCTAGTGTAGCTATAACTCTATAGAGCCGAGTGCTTACCAGCTACTCGGCTATTTATCTTCCTGAATAAAGGTATGGGCGTGGCCACGCTTACCGCCGCGGCCGGTCCGGCCAATCCGGTGTACGTAGTCGGCGTAGGTTTGGGGCGTATCGTAGTTGATCACATGGGTTACATCCGGGATATCCAGCCCGCGGGCAGCAACATCGGTTGCAACCAATACCCGCGCAGCCTCGGTTTTAAAATCGCGCAAGGCTCGCTGGCGCTGGGCTTGGTTTTTATTGCCATGAATCGCCACCGCCTGGTAGCCGGCTTTGCTGAGTTGGTCGCTCAGGCGCTGCACGCCGTACTTCGTCTCGCCGAACACCAGCACCTTTTGGTACTGCTCGTTATCTAGCAAGCCCTGCAGTACTTCCAGCTTGTGGGCTTTATCGCGCGTAGGGATAACATCCTGCTCCACATGGTCGCTGGTATCGCCCGTGCGGACGCTAATCGTGCGTGGGTCGCGCAGCAGCTTACGGGTCAGTGCCTCAATCTCCGGTGTAATGGTCGCCGAAAAGAAGAGGCTCTGGCGCTCCGTAGGCAAGGCTTTGGTAATAGCCGTAATATCTGGCAAAAAGCCCATATCCAGCATTCTATCGGCCTCATCTAACACCAGCACACTAATATTCTTAAGCGTTAACTGGCGCTTTTGTAGTAAGTCCTTCAGCCGGCCCGGTGTACCAATGATAATATGCGGCCGTTTTTTGAGCTGGCGGATTTGGCGCTCGGCAGATTCACCACCCACCACTAGGGCCGCCGTCACCCCAAGGCCACAGCTAAAGCTCTGGGCCTCGGCGTGGATTTGCTGGGCTAGCTCCCGCGTGGGCGCCATCACGAGTACGCTGGGGCGCACCATAATGCCGCTCATACGCTCAAGAATTGGCAGCAAAAAAGCCGCCGTCTTACCCGTACCGGTATTGGCCAGGCCGATGATATCGCGCCCATCACGGACCACCGGAATGGCTTGGTCCTGGATTGGGCTTGGGCTAGTAAAGCCCTTGGTGCGGATATTGTACATCAGCTCTGGCCCAAAGCCAAAGTCGGCAAAGCTATGTGTAGGCTGGTAGGGGGCTTCCTCTACCGGTGGTACAGCTTTGTGGATAAACTTGCTTGGGTGAATGTGCTGCTTATGGCTGCCGGCCTTACGGCGGCGGTTATGGTTGGTACGGCTGCGGGTGGGCCGGCCGGCTTTCGGCGCACGGGCCGTGTGATTGGGGCGGCGGTTGCGGCGCCCATGAGTATGTTCTGGCATAATTCTTGCTATTATACCACAGACTTGCTACAGTGGGTATAATCATTCCCGACTGTACCCTAACGAAGGAGCTTAAAAATGCAGATCCCCGCAGATATTATGCGAATAGCAAATTCGGATTTTAACCCACGGCCGACTGCGCCACGGCCAGTCGATAGGGAACTATTCCGCAAAGCCATGCGGAAGATTAGCAAATCACCCTACAGCAGGTTTGCTAAGTTCCATTCCTACCTGGACCAGTACCGGCGCTGGGTAGCTATATCGCATCAGCAGATTAAGCTGCTGACCTGTGAGCACGCGGCTGTCCCGCCGCAGCAAATAGCAGAGCGCAAAGCGGTGATGGAACGCATTGGCACTGTGCAAGCCGAGTTAGAATTCCTAGCAGAAGAAACCAACCGCCGCGTGATTGCCATTCTAGAAAAATGGCAGACTGACCCGCGCGCGCAGGAACGCCTACTCTTTACGCTCTATGAGCGTAATAAAATCGGCTACAACACGTACCGTACGGGCCGGGATGGCCGCACGATTGTAGAGTGGGCTATGGACCCAGTCCGCGTCCGCGTCATCGTCGTTAATGCTAACGGTGTGCCCGATACCGTTTACGAGTATGACTACTCGGAACAGGTTATTATCTGACAAAAGGAGTGATAGTACTTTACCCCCGCATACTATATGCGGGGTTTTACTTTTGGGCCCGGCCAGGGAAGGCGATAATATCCGCGCCAGGGTCTACAGATACTCGGGGTGCTGCATCGGCTGGCTGCTCTAAGGTAGCGCTAGCCGGTGTGTGATCCTCATTAGATGGCTCGGGCTGGTGCTTCTGACTCCACTTATCTATCACCGCCTGGCGGTCATTCATCAGGGCAAAATTCATAGCCATGCTAAAGGCCATTTGCATCGTCTCGTAGTCCTGGGGGTCAACCTCCTGGGTAAGAGTGTTCTGGCGTAGGTGTTGTATCCACTCCTGGCGGCTTGGGTCACCTAAGGCCTGCTGCAGGGCAAGCTCCGCCATGTGGTTGATACTCGCCTCGAACTGGCGCGCCTGCTCGTGCGCGGCGCGGCGCTCTGCAAACTGGCGCGAGCTATGTGGCTGCGGGCTAGCTGGCTGGCTTGGTGTGTGCGAGGTGTCGTGGGGTGGGGTTTCCTGCTGTACTAGCTGTAGCCGGCGGGGGGAGTGCTCGTTCTTCATAGCCAGGATTATAACATAAAATGTACCTTTTAGCAATAGACTCCTGCTTACAGTATATAATGTATACTATCAGGCTGATCTAGCTATGTAAATTTACTGTACTATAGTATAAAAACTATACTATTACAGGGGTAATGGTATCATGGGCACAACAGCAGGCCATATAGCAAAAGAAAGAACCCCCATGCAATTGCATGGGGGTTAACCTGTTACACGGTGCGGGTGGGGAATTCCCCTCCCACCGGGGGTTCTACCTGTATCACCTCCTGGCTTGTGAGTTGTTCGAAAATGGTATTTAGCTGACGGAGGATGTGTGGATCATCCTCACCGAAAACCTCAGCTGCAGCGTGGCCATCAACGATACCGCGTTCAAAAGCGGCGGCAGCGGCGGTAGTAGAATCGAACTGGTACGTCTGACAAATTACCAGCTCGGCACCGAAACGGCACACTTGGTACCGCTTCAGCTCTGCGCCGTGCAGTACCAGTATACGCACGCCGGCCGGCGCACCGGCAGCGGTACGAGCCTGCCACGCCTTGTAGGCGCAGTCTACACTGCGCCATTCCAACGCGACACCGGGGCGGCATGTGGCTGCCAAACGGCCGAGGTAGTACCCCAGCCGCTGCCGCTCACACTGGAGAGCTTGGTAGGCAGGGAGACGCCACAGGCGGTCCAACGCATAACTGATATTATCCGCTGCCAAAATGATATGGCAAATTACGACTAAAATAAAAAGAATTTTAGCCCAGTGGGCAATGTGACTATATCGCACCACGGCGACAGCCGCAGCCACACTACACACGACGATAGCCAAGGCAACCAAAGCAGCCCGCACCACGCCCTTGCGGGCGGTGCGGATAGTCATCACCGCCTCAGCGGGGTCATTGGAGAACTCAGAATTATTAACAAACGCGGTAGCCATCTTGGCTACCTCCTTTCCGTATCGGCAACAGGAACACGTTTAGCATACCACTTGGGGTGCAGGATGTAAAGTCGTATGGGCCCAAGCCCAGTAATACACAGTAGGGGCCCGCGGCACCGGGCCGTAGCGCCAGTTACAGCCTAGGTGGGCGCCGCCCGGCTACCCGGCCGTATTTGGCTAGGGTGCGGCTATCGTTCTGGTAGTAGTGGCGCTGCTTTGGTAGGTTAACGATGGCTGCAAGCAAGTGGGTTTTTACCAACATAGCCGGGCAGTGGCGGGCCACGGCACCGCGAGCGTGAATCGCCAGGGTAAGGTCAAGATCCTCGCTGATTGTTCTATCGCCCAGGCTTAGCTGCGGCGCTACCGCGTGCCATAACTGGCGGCGCAGTGCCAGATTGCTGCCATACAGCATCGGCGCCACCCCAAGCCGCCGCTGGTGCCAGGCCCGGAAGAGCCGAAAATACCAGCGTACCCAAAAGCAACCGGGGGGCGAAAATTCCGCCAGGGCAATGCTGCCCGTTAGCGCACCTAGGTCTGCCGCGGCGCCAAACTGATGCCGTATCGTAGCTAGCCAGTTGGGGTGGGCAATCGTATCGGCATCAATCCGGGCCAGAATGGGGTTGCGGGCGGCATTAAAACCGGTTGTACGCGCATAGCTAATGCCTTGGCGCGGTTCTGGCACCAGGCGCACCTGGCGGTAGCCAGCAGCAATCGTGGCAGTTGCATCGGTCGAGTTATTATCAACCACAATAATTTCGTCGTGTGGGGACAGCTGCGGCACCAGGGCACCGAGGCAGCGGGCAATGTGCGCGGCCTCGTTATAGGCGGGAATGATGATACTAACGGCATGCGGGGCGCGGGTGGACGTACTCATACCCCTAGCATACCAAAAACCGCCGCACTGCCCCAGCAATAGCCAGGGTGGCTTCCATATGGAGCAAGTGGCCCGTGCCCGGCAGCACCACGTATTGAGCTGGGGTGATCGCCTGGGCCAGCCGATCCATTTGGCTGGTAGGGGTGACGTTATCCTTCAGCCCAGCAATCAGCAGTACCTGGTGGCGGCGTAGGGTGGGGGTGTAATCAATCGCGCCGCGGGCATTGATATCACCGTACAGCTGGCGGTAAAATTGCGGGCTCGATACCAGGGTGCGGTGGTATAAATTCTGCCGGTGCATAGCGCGGCGCACCCGTGTATCGCGCGTCCGCAGCATACCGGCCGTTACCGCCCACGTCAGCGCCTTGCTGCGCACCAAGCGGCTACCAACCGGGCCAGTTGTGGCCCCAATTGTGTAATGCACTGCACCCGCCAGCATGCCTGGCCAGCGTGAATCCCGCCACGTAACTGGGGTTGGGACGGGGCTCAGCAGCACAAGCTTGCGCTGGTAGAGCTCTGGGCGCTGCGCTACCATACAGCTTGCCACCAGGCCACCCATAGAATGCCCCAGCAGGTAGGGTGGCGACTGCATAGCAAGCGCCGCCACAAACTGGTTCAGCAGCCGCGCAAGGCCCGCGACCGTCCAGTCCCGCCGAGGTGGCAGGCTACTGTAGCCAAAGCCCGGCACATCGGGCACAATCAGCTGCACGCCTGGTAGCTGCGCGGCCAGTGCCTCAAACCCATGGTGGCTGCCTGCTAAGCCGTGCACCAGCACCATGCTAGGGCCAGCCGACTGCGCATTATAGACCCAATAGCGCACAACGACGCCACCTGGCAGCCGTACAGCGCCTGCCTGTGGTGGTGCGGCGGGGGAGGGTATCATACGGTTTATTATAACGTTTCGTAATCGCCTGGGCCAGTGCTCGCGCCTATCAGCCCCGTTCGCAAGGACGAAGCCAAGACATGCTAGCCAGGCACCCCCACACTTTGCTATACTAGTAAGTAGCATTAAACGGAGGAACACGAATGAGTGATAGCACAACCCCACAGGTAACGGTATATAGCACCAGCTGGTGTGGCTTTTGCCAGACTGAAAAGCAGTGGCTGGAAAGCCTGGGTGTAGCTTTTACCAGCAAGGATATTGAAGCCGATAAAACCGCCCACGATGAACTGATGGCTAAGCTGGATGGCGACTTCCGCGGCGTACCAGTCACCGATATCGATGGCGATATCATCATTGGTTTTGACCGCCCGGCGCTTGAAGAATCACTGCGCCAAAAGCAGCTGCTTAAAGACTAGCCAGCAGCCCACACACTACTTAAACCCTAAACCGCCCGGGTTTGCCTATAGAGCCCCGGGCGGTTTGCTATACTAGTTTACCGTACTATAGTAGCCACGACTGCCCCAGCCACGCGGGGATACTAAGCCAGCACGCGCGGGGCGCGTAGTATACGGAGCTAGGCCGGGCCAATTTGCACCACCTGGCCGCCTAGGTGCGTACGGAAGTAATCATCGTGGCTAATGTATAGAATCGCACCGCTGTAGCGCGCCAGGGCAGTTTCGAGCTCTTCTATACTCGGTAGATCCAGGTGGTTGGTGGGCTCATCTAGAATCAATAGTTTTGGATCACCTGCCAGCATGCGAATAATCTGAAAACGCGCTTTTTGCCCGCCAGATAACTGCCCGAGCGGCGTCGTGCGCTCCGTATCGCCAAATAGGTAGTCGGCACACAGTTGGCGGATTTTGGTGGTAGTAATACTGAGCCCGCGCGCCAGGTAGAGCTCCTCTATGGCTTCTTCAAGTGGCTTTGCCAGGTAGCGCTGGCTGATTTCTTGCTCGTACACGCCCACCACCGCGCTTGGGTCTAGCCACAACTCACCGCTATACATGACCGGCTGTGCGTGGGGCGCTAGGGTACTAGTACGCTCACCAGCGTGCGGGTTAGCCTGGCCTTGAGCCGCAAGCAACGCCCGCACCAGCGTGGTTTTGCCCGCCCCATTGCGGCCACGTAGCTCCAGCGCTTCGCCTTCACGTAGGTCGATCGCCACCCCCTCAAACAGAATATCATCCCCATAGCCAAGGGCTAGGTCGCTGGCCCGCGCCAGCACACGCGTACTACGGCTGGCGTCCCCGTCAACGCCAATGCGGATGTTGCGGGCCTTGTATTTGCGGTAGCGCGCAGACGCCTTAAAATCCAGCTGCTCGGCTGAGGTTTTATCAATCCAAAAACTAGGCTTTTCGAGCGCCTGCAACTGGCTGATTTCCTTCAGAGCTTTGGCTTCCATCACTACAAAGGGGTTGCGCTTATCGGCGGTGCCGCCCCAGCTGGCCTTTTTGCTACGAGCAAACTGCACCCGCTTTTGCAGGTTATCGATCTGGCGCTGAGTTACCTCGTACTCATGCATATGGGCGCTAGTGCGGCTGGCATTCTGGCGCAGATAGGCCTGGTAGTTACCCGGATAGCTGACGCTGGTGCCATCCTTAAGCTCTATAATCCTATCCACCTCCCCAAGCACGTCGCGGTCGTGCGTAATAATCAGCATGGCCATACGCGCCTGGGCCTTCATCCAGCTAATAAACCGCTGCTTGGCGGCGTAGTCCATGTGGTTGGTGGGCTCATCGATCAGGGCCAGGTGGGCTTTGGCATGCATGATTTTGATGATTTCTACCAACCGCTTTTGCCCGCCCGAAAGCTGGCCTAGCAGCGCACTGCCCAGGCCACCAAGCCCAAAGTCCGCCAGCGTAGCGGTAATTTCTTCTTCTACATGGTAAAAACCCTTTTGGCTAAAGCGCTCCAGCGCCTCGGTGTATTCGGTAATTTTGCGCATATTGCTGCCCATTGTATCGGGGTAGGTATCGATAATGTGGCGCAGCTGCGTGTATTCCGGTAGCCCCTGCAGGATATATTCTACCACCGCTACTGTATCCATTCCGTGGTGCTCCTGGGCGGTGCTGGCCACTGTAATCCCACGCCGGTAGGTAATGCGGCCGGCGTAGTCATCATCCCGGCCCGCCAGCATACCAAAGAGGGTGCTTTTACCCACACCATTACGCCCAACGATACCGACCTTTTCGCCATCATCCACACTCAGCGCCACGTTATGCATCAACTGCTTGCTCGCAACGCTCTTTTCGGTAATGTGGATATCGGCAATCATAGTACTATTATACCACTCCGCCGCCTGGTGGGTAGAAAGCAGTAAAATATAGCTATAACAGAGACGCAAAGCGTGGGTAGTAAGAGGCTTGCCAGCTACCGCTAGCTGGTGTATACTAGCCCGTGCTGCCTACACACAGGCCAGCCACCGCCGCGGGGAACGCGGGGTGCACCTACGACACGAAGGGAGCGCGACTGTGAGCGCCTCGGTCCGTTTGCAGAAAGCTATTTCGCAAACCTCTTTCCCCATGGAGGGAGAGTATGAGATCACAATACTGCCGTCCCGTCTCTCGGCCATGCAAGTCCGGGAGGGCTGTGAGATAGAAACGGAGTATGGAACAAAGCTCCGGCTCACTAGCTGGGCTGGTTTCACTGAGTTTATGAAAGGCGGTGAAATGACTCTAGCTAGCGCACCCTGCACGATAGGCCTTCATGGCCATGAACAAAAGGGGCTGCTCCACGGAATTTACCGTGGCAGTAAAGGCTCTACCATGCTATTTACTGTAGTCTAACCCCGCCACCGCCACCTATGTAGCATATGCAATAGGGGGCGGTTTTTACTTTATGCCCACCGTATAATGAAGAACCCCCGCTCGGTAATGAGCGGGGGTTGGCTGGATAGGTTCATACACTGGGGGCGGCCACACGGCTATGGGCTACCCCGCGCTCCCCTTAGGCAGGGGGCGCCGCTTTGCCGAAGTCGGCGTCGTTATATTCTTCGCCGGTTTCGGCAGGTTTAGCTGCAGGCTGGTCTTCGGCCGGGGCCTCGGCAGGCACTGGCGCGGCGGCAGCAGGTGGTGCGGTGGGTGCCGCACTGCGCTGCCGTAGTTCGCATCGGCTATCCCAGATGGGGTAGTAATCCCCCTCATCCGGGACGCCATTCCTGCGATCAGCTAGCTGGCACCGGAGCCAGTTGAAGGCTCCGAACGGTACCATTGCAAAATATAGCAGGTACCAGTTATGCCAGACGTAGCTGGCCTGAATGGCACCAGCCGGCACCTGGAAGGTGGCGGTAATACCATAGCCCACCAGGGCTACAGCCACCAGTATACACATGCTGGTGTACCAGCCCGCCACCAGGGCGCGGGCCACGGCCACCGGCCGGAACCCCAGCTTGGGGTCCCGGGCTTGGCGGGCGCGTGCTACAAAGAACACGCCCACCAGGCCAAAGCCCAGCACTCCACACAGGAAGCCGACGAAGGGCCGTGTGTACCACAGCCCCCAGTCAGCCAGCGCAGTATGGGCGCATTTTACCCCACCTACCAAAAAAATGGTGAGGTAGGGCAGCCCGGGCCAGATACTGTCGCGGTCATTAAAGACCACGACGCGGCCCTCGAAGACCAGGCCGACTACGTAGATGATACCCAGTGCAATTAGCACCGGGTATAATAGGCTAAACACAACGTTGAGATTGCTCAGATAGAGCAAACTCAACGCCGGATCGAGGGGGTCGATCCAGCTGAGGGGCAGGGTTATAAAACCCAAAAAGCCCCCAAGTAATTTACCCCCCAACCACAGCAGAACCACTGCGGCCAGGAGGACAAGAATAGCCTTGACAGTACCGCGCCGGGCGCGGTCCAGCCAAGGACCGACCGTTGGGGCCGGCGCAGCAGCCGGGGCCGGCGTTGAGGTGGGGGTGGCCGCAGCGCCGGGTGGCGCCGCAGACCCCTCACTCGGGGGGTTACTAAAGGCGGCTACGCCAGCGCGCAGCCGTTTTACGAAAGACATTATCCTTCACCTTCCTCTACAAAAGCTGGGCACCGACCATCGGCACCCGTGTAAACATAAAAACCTATCAAACAACCTGTAGCGGCTCACCTGGGTAATACAGGGCCACTACACGTGCCAAATTATACTATAAATCTAGCATGAAGTCAAAGCAGTGCTTACTGCCTGGTGATATGCGTGCCCACCGGTTGGCCGGCGGCAGCAGCGGCAATCGTGCCGGGCTCGAGCAGCTTACACACAATAATCGGCTGGCCGTAGTCCGCTGCCAGGGCAATGGCGGCTTTATCCATCACCTTAATATCAGGGCGCTCTACCGCCTGCTGTAGGGTTAGGTGCGGGTAGCGGGTCGCGGCAGGGTTGGTAGCGGGGTCGCTATCGTATACGCCGTCCACCTTGGTAGCTTTGATAATCACATCGCAGTCAAGCTCTAGGGCCAGGCTAACCGCAGCTGTATCGGTCGTCAGGTAAGGCCGGCCGATGCCGCCAGCCACAATCACCACGCGGTGCTTGGTAAGGTGGCTCAGTGCCCGCCGGTGGGTAAACTGGTCGAGCACTTGGTCCGCCTTGATATTCGAAAGCGCGCGGGCCTCCACCCCTTGGGCATTAAATACATCCGCCAGGGCTAGGGCGTTCATAGTGGTGGCCAGCATGCCAATATTATCCGCCGTAACGCGGTTAATGCCATTGCCCGCCAGCTGGGCGCCACGGGCATAATTGCCGCCGCCAATCATCACCACTAGCTGCGTACCAGCATCAATAATGTGCTTGACTTCGTTAGCAATCCAAACTGCGCGCTCGGCATCAAAACCGCTGCTAAATTTGCCTTGTAATTGTTCACCAGAAAGTTTCAGTAAGATTCGTGTATGCATACTTTTAGTATACCAGGTGGGTGGGGGGAGTGCTAGAATCGCCCGGCAGTGCTATAATAAACCCATATGTCACGCCACCCACGCACCCACACCAATACACCGCACATCACCAACCGGCGGGCTCGGTTTGATTATACCCTGGGGGATGAGCTAACCGTTGGCATGGTGCTGACGGGGCGCGAAGTCCGGGCCGCCCGCGATGGCCACGTGCAGCTAAAGGGCGCCTTTGTAACCATCCGTGGCCACGAGCTATGGCTGAATAACGCCAGCTTTAGCCTGCGCCTCAATGAGCGCGGCAAGCCGGGTGCCCGTAGTATCAGCACCGAGCCCATTAAGCTGCTAGCCCGCCGTAGCCAGATTAGCCAGCTGGCTGCCAGCAAGCAGCAGGGTAGCACCATTGTACCCCTACGCATGATTGTGACGGGGCGCTACATTAAGCTAGTGATTGCCACTGGTATTGGTAAAAAGCAGCACGATAAGCGCGAAACCCTTAAGCGCCGCCAAGCCGAACGCGAAAGCCGCCGCGCCATGCGGCAGTGGCGCTAAGCGGCAGTGCGGGCGTCGATTAGTTCCTGGTACACAGCCACCACCTTGCGCGCCAGCATGCTAGCATCAAACTGGCGAGCTACCTGGCGCGAGCCGCGGCCGAGTGCCTTCAGCCGCTCTGGGTCGGCAAATAATTCATTAAAGACGGTCGCAAAATCCTGGCCTTCAATGCCACTCGTCAGAATAGCGTTGTGCGGCGTTAAGCCTTCGGTCATGCGCTCGTCGCAGTAGACGATCGGCAGGCCGCTTGATGCTGCCTCGAGGAAGGTCATCGGCTGGTTATCAAAATGGTACGAAGCCAGCGAGAAGACATCGGCTTGCTTAAGCAGCGCCGCCACGGCCTCGGGCGACTGCATACCGGTAAAGATCACGCGCTCTGCCACGCCAAGTTCCTGGGCGCGCTGGCGCAGCTCGGCCTCGAACGGGCCACCACCAACCAGCACCAGCTTAATATGCTGGCCGGGTATGTGCGGCAGGGCTTCGATCAGTGCTTGCTGGCGCTTTTCTGGGCTGAGGCGGGCTACAGAAATAATAAACTTTTCGCCCCGGTGCTTGGTAATTGGTGAATTACCAACCCGCGCTTGGCGGTAGCGCTGCATAGGGATGCCATTCGGAATAATATGGCA
The DNA here is from genome assembly GCA_013333595.2 of Candidatus Saccharimonadota bacterium. Lineage (GTDB taxonomy): Bacteria > Patescibacteriota > Saccharimonadia > Saccharimonadales > Saccharimonadaceae > SDRW01. Next base: position 20,105 of record JABCON020000002.1, on the reverse strand, counting down.
CGGTACCTGCAGGCCGCCCTCATCTACCAGTAGCTGGGCCAGGTGGCGCGACGGCGAAATACAAGCATCGCACTGGTTGGCAAAGGCAGCCGTCAGGCGCCAACCCTGGCGGGAAAGAATATCCTTAATTGCCCCGCGGCCCATGCCAGAAAGCTGCTCGCGCGAGCTAACCGGCAGAATCGGCTTGGTGCGAAACACCACCGGGAAGGCCACCGTCAGGGCAATCACCCCAGCAGTCACCATAAAGGGGTAGTCATCAATCAGTTCGCTATATAGTGTATGGATGGTCGTAATATGGGGAATATTCTGGCGGCGAGCCACGCTGTGAGCCAGCACACCCATATAAAACTGCATTTGGCTGTGCACCACATCAAACTTATATTCATCCAGCTTGCGGGCCAGCCCCGGGTAAATAACGGCCGTCTCGCGCTTATCGAACACGTAGTTTTTGGCCGATGGCAGGCGAATGACGTGGTCGTCGTTATCCTCGTAGTCCTCACTTTTGGGAGCAATAATAAACACCTCGTGGCCTAAATCAGTCAGCGCCTGCTTTAAAGCAGCTGTCGACGTAGCCACACCGTGCACAGATGGCAGGTAGTCATCTATAAAGATCCCAATCCTCATGGGGCTATTATACCATAGGATACGATTCTAGCGCCTCAAAGTGCAGAATATGGCCGGCGCCGTGGGCATCGATAAACTGGGCATGGGGCATGAGCCGCTGCATATGGGTGCGGGAATCCGCCGTGACCACATTGTCCTTGGTGCCCATAATAACGATGGTAGCTGCCTGGGAAGCAGGCGGTAAGGGGTGGTGGTACGGGTTGTCGTTATAGAGTAGGGAGGTAAGTAGATTCGTTGCCCGCAGGGTGGTGTAAGCAGCCTTGTGCTTTTCGGATTCGTGTAGCCAGGCCCGGGCGGTTTTGTTCTTTGTTTGGAGCAGGATGGATGTGCGAGCCGAGCGCACCGGGGTGCTATTGTAGGCCGTCCATACAACGCGCTCTGGGGCGTGGCTCGATACCGCCTGTAGCAAATTAGCCATCGATGACGGCTGTGGCGTTGGGCAGGCCAACACGACTGGTGTATCAGCCGGGATATAGCCCTGGCGCATAGCCTGGTACACAATAGCCGAGGCATAGGAATTACTAATAATTGCATCCACCGGCTGGCCAATCACGCCCAGGGCGTGGCGCAGCCAATCAGCCAGGTCCGTAAAGCTGGCGAGCTCTGGCAGCTGGGTGCCATCGTGCCCAGGCAGGCCAACCATCACCACCCCATAGCCGGCCGCAACGTAGCAGCGCGCCAGTGGCAGCATATCGCGGTTACCACCGGTCACACCATGCAGGAGCACAACTCGCCGGCGCCCCTGGGGGTTGCATTCATACCAGGCAACACCCTGCTGCTGGTGCTGGCTACAGCCAAGGTCATCGTAGATAGCTGCAAGCGACTGGGGTTCATACATATACCCATTATAGCGTATTCTGCGCTGGGGCGGCCACTCGTGGTATAATAAGTGCCATGAAACGCCTGCGGATTGCCCTTGTGATTGATGATATCTACCCTGCCAGCAGCGGCGTCGGTAGGAGCGTCCAAACTCAGCTCGAAGAACTCACTGCCCTGGGCCACCAGGTAACCTTACTGGCACCAGCCACCGGCCTGGAGCCACCCCAGGGTATTACCACCATTGCCTTGCCGTCACGGCGCCTGCCGGGGCTGCCGCGCCACACCAGTATTGTGCGCTGCAGCCGGCGCTTTGCCCGCCAGTTGGCCCGCCAGCACCAGTTTGATATTATCCATAGCCAAACGGACACCGGTGCGCTGCTACTCAGCGCTCGCCTGGCCCGCCAGCTTGGTATTCCACACGTGCACACCTTCCATACCAATATGGCCGGCGCCCACCGCACGCAGCCCATCCTAACCTGCCTAAGTAGCCTGGGCTACCGGTTAGTTGCCTATATGCTGGCGAGCGCCCACCGCACCCGGCCGCAGCGGGCAGGCCGTATTACACTGCCAGGCGAAAGCGCCATTGCCCGGTTTGATTGGCGGTCGCAGGCGATTGTGGCCCAGGCCGTCACGGCTGTTACCACGCCATCGCACTACATGCTACGCTATATTCGCACTGCCGCCGGGCCAGTTAGTATCACCGGCACAACAATCCCCACCGGCTACAACCGCACGTTTCAGCGTATTTTGCAGCGTACCCACCGCCGCCGCAGCGGCACCGGTCTACGCTTTGTAAGCATTAGCCGGCTGGTGAAAGAAAAGCGCTTGGGGCGCGTCATTAGTGCCTTTACGAAAGCCAATATCCCTGGCAGCGAGCTCGTCATTATTGGTGATGGCCAGGAACGCAGCCGGCTCGAAACCAAGGCCAAGCTCAAGCTTAAGAGCCTGAGGGGCACCCATAAGCCCAGCATTACCTTTACTGGCCAAGTGCAGCGGCTGGAGGATATTGCCCAGGCCTTGCGTGATGCCGACGCTTTTGTGCTGGCTTCGTACCGGTTCGATAACCAGCCGATTGTTATCCCTGAATCGTTGGCGGCCGGCCTGCCAGTCCTGTACTGCGATGACCGGCTGGATGTTGGCCTAAGCCCGACCAATAGCCTGCTAGTGGGCCCAAGTATCAAGCAGCTGGCGGCTGGTATGCAGCAACTGGCAGATGATAGCACCCGCCACACCCTGGCTGCCGGGGCGCAGCATGCCCTGGCCGATCTATCGCCCGAAGCAACCGCCACTGCCTACTGCCAGCTATACCGGCAGGTTTTGCAGCAGCACACAACGCCCCGTAAGCCTCAGTAGGAGCACCTCGTAAGCAGCCCGGCACACCAGTAGGGCCGCGGCCACCACGCCATAGAAAGAGAAAACCCCACGCGTATAGAGCGTGGGGAAGGCCTAGTATTTTAGGCTGGCGTGAGGGCTGGTGTCACCTCCTTTCGATGTGAATCAAGGAACTCTTTGAAGTCGCGGTCCACAGTGACCGTTCCTTCACTAAAGTTGATGCAGATAACCGCAGACCGCTTCATTTTGCGGTAGCGGTTAGTGCGCAGCCAAAGTTTGCTGCCGGTTTCGTCGAACTCGCATCTGCTCATACGGCAGATGTCGATCACAATGGCTTGTCCTTCACCCCGTAGGGTAAGAGACAGCGGACCAATACCGAGCGTCCCCAGGGACACCCGGACATTAACCCGACCCCGCTTGGGGTCCGCATTGTACGGATTTCTCTCCAGGTAGCGCCGCAGCGCCGCCTGGAGATCTTTGATTTTTGGCTTGTTGATAGCGGGGAGTATCAGACGAATATCAGACACTTCAGTCCTCTCAGGAACGTGGCAGGCTTAGGGAACCTGCCAAAACGATACGCCGCACGGGGAATTCCGCGCGGTGTGCTCATAATACTCCTCTTGCTCGCAAATGTCAATACCTAAGTTTGGATATATCATCCACAACGTACCCAAGCCCAGTAGCCACACCGGTAGCGAGCAGTGGCAGTGGCCTAGCTGGGCGTGCTATACTACCCCTATGATTAGCTTATACTCCTGGAACGTCAACGGTATCCGTGCGGTAATTAATAAGGGCGAATTTGCCCGCTTTATGGCGGCGCATAACCCCGATATCCTGTGCCTGCAAGAAACGAAAGCGCAGCGCCAGCAGGTAGAGCTTGACCTGCCGGGCTACTACGAGCACTTTTATAGCGCGGCCAAGAAGGGCTATAGCGGCACGGCAGTTTTTAGCAAAACCGCACCGCTGCAGTGGCGCGATGGCCTGCCGGCCGAGCTGGTAGAGCAGTTCCAGCTGGCGGCCGATAGCTACGGCAGCCCGAATGATGAAGGCCGCGTCATTACAGCGGAGTTTGCCAGCTTTTGGCTGGTGACGTGCTACACACCCAATAGCAAGGGCGACCTGAGCCGGCTGGCCCTGCGCGCCCAGGCCTGGGACCCGTGCATGCTGGCCTACCTACAGGGGCTGGAAGTCGGCCAGTACGGCCCGGCCAAGCCGGTGCTGTACTGCGGGGATATGAACGTTGCCCACCAACCAATCGACCTTGCCAACCCACGTGCCAACCGGGGCAAGCACGGCTTTACGGACGAAGAGCGCGCTGGCTTTCAGCATTACCTAGACGCTGGCTTTGTCGATACCTTCCGCGCCGCTCACCCCGGCCAAACCGATGTCTACACCTGGTGGACACACTGGGCCAACGCCCGGGCTCGCAACGTAGGCTGGCGGATCGACTACTGGCTAGCCTCGGCGGCAATCGCCCCACGCATCACCAGCGCCCACATCCACGCCAGCCAAATGGGCAGCGACCACTGCCCGGTTAGCATTACGCTGGACGAGGTGGCAGCCTAGGCACCACGCACGGGGCATCTGCGGGCCAAGCAGCCAGTGCCGGTGTGCTACACTAGGGGTATGCAACCACCCACTCGATCCCAGTTCCCATTCTGGCAGGTGCAAAAGCCGGGGCAGCCGCTCTTTAGCGCCACCGCCTGGAATAAGCCCGAGCAGCGAACGCAGGCAGGCCGGCTTGGGATTATTGGTGGGAATAAGCTTGGTTTTGCTGGCGTGGCCAGTGCCTACAGCACAGCCCACACGGCTGGGGTGGGGGAGGTGCGCGTGCTCTTGCCCCAAGCGCTACAGTCATCCCTGCCGCCAAGTATGGTCGAAGCCACCTTTGCACCCAGCAATACCAGTGGCAGCCTGGCGCGTGATGCCATCAGCCAGATGCGTGCCCTCGGCGCCTGGGCCGGTATGATTCTGCTGGCTGGCGACGCCGGGCGTAGCAGCGAAACGGCCATTACCTACGATGATTTTATCCGCGATTACCACGGCCCGCTTGTCCTGACGCGGGACGCCATCGATCTGGTTGCCGCCAGCCACCCGCAGCTACTAGAGCGCCCCGACACGCTGTTCGTGGCCAGCTTTGCCCAGGTGCAAAAACTCCTTACCAGTGTGTATTATCCCAAAATGCTTACTTTTAGCATGCAGCTGCTCCAGCTGGTAGACGTCCTGCATAAATTCACCATTACGTACCCCACCACAGTAGTAACGCTCCACAAAGACAACCTGGTGATCGCCCATGGCGGCCAGGTGGTAACGCAGCAGTGGGCCAACCCAATGCTGCTGTGGCGCGGCGAAGCAGCCGCTCATATCGCCAGCTGGTACCTATGGAGCCCCCGCCAGCCCCTGCACGCAGCCACTACTGCCATCTGCGAGTTATAGGGTGAGCCTTTACAATCAGCTGCTAGGCCGGTATAATCCGTAGCAGCTACCAGCTAAAACACACGCCGCGGTGGTGGAATTGGTAGACACGTTAGACTCAAAATCTGATGAGCGTATGCTCGTGCCGGTTCGAGTCCGGCTCGCGGTACCACAGGTATAATTACAAAGCACCCGCTGCCACACATAGGTCAGGCGGGTTTTGCTGTGTTATACTAATAGTAGTAATTTGTAAAGGAGGACCCATGAGCAAGCAACCCAAGCACCGCACACCCGGCCAAGCCACCACGACAACCCGCTCGCAGCGCACAGCACGCACAAAAAGCCGGGTGCCCCATGCGCAGCCACGCCACTATACCAGCTGGGAAATTATGCCCTTTGGTGAGCTCGCCTGTGCCAGCTTGCTGATTTATGCTTCTAGCGTAGTCAGTAGCTTGGGGTGGGGTGGATTCTTTGGCTTCTGGCTCTACCCGCTGTGGTATGGCCTCGGGGTGGTGATCTGTACCGCCTGGGCACTGCGCAAAGCTAAGCGACACCCGTATCACCCCACCGCACAGACTTTGTGGGCGCTAGCTTTCATCGCCGGGACGGCCGTGCTATGCCTGGGTGTTCCATCCGATATAACCCGCCTGGTTGCGGCAATTGGTGGGGTGCTCTACGCCTGGGTAACCTACTATTCCTACCAGCCGGGCCACGCAGCTTAGCCTGCCTACCCTGGGGTTGGGCCGCGGCTAGCTCAGGGCAGCGGCACCTAGCCATATGCTTTATGTGGGCTGCAAACTATAGTATACTAAGAGGAAGATACGATTTATGGACCCACGGAATTCACCATATTCACCAAGCCAATCGTCACCGAGCCGTACCCCCCGGTCTAGTTTACTATCCGCCAGCGATACCCAGCGCGAAGCCGCCCTGGGCCTGATGCGCAGCGAGCTGGAGGCCATCTACGGCACTGATAGTAGCAGTAGCGCGCCAGCCCACAGCAGTACACCGCGCCCAGCTGCCACACCTACAGCCAGCCAAAGCACCAGCACGCCCGCCCAAACCGGCCGGGTTATCTATAAACCAAGCACCAAGCCAACCTACCAAGTACCAGGTGGTCTTAGCCAATCAGCCAGCCCCGCTAGCAGTGGTGTTGCCATTCAGGATATTCGCCGGCCAAGCGCTACCCATACCGCCACACCAACGCCGCGCCCAAACCAAACCCGCCCAGCCAGTGTGCCAGCCGTTACTAGCACACCACAGCCTACGCACACAGCCGCCGCGCACAGCAGCGTCCCTGCCCAATACCAGCAGCAGCACGCCAATCCGCAGCTCAGTAAAGAAAGCGCCGAGCAATGGAAACGCTACCACACCGCCTGGCAAAACTACTACCAAAAGTACTACGAGCAGTACTACATGGCCCAGATGAAGCAGCGCCTCGCCGCAAGCAACCAAGCCGGCACTAAGGATAGCAGCGGCAATGGCGTGATTGATGGCGACTCCCTGGTGAATAACAGCCAGTACGAAAAGCAGGTTGCCCTGCAGGAGCTACGCAACACTATTATTACCAAAGCCGGGGAGCGCGCTCGCAAAATCCGCCGCAGCCGGCACTTTTGGCCAATTACCCTGGCGCTTTCGGTTGTGGCTGTGGTGGCGCTGATGCAGTATAACCAAGTCATTGTAGCCCAAGTTAAGGCGTACGTTTCACCCGGCACGCTTAAGGCGCAGAATATCATCATTAACCCATCTGCCAACATACCGGTTGGGCCCGAAAACCGTATGATTATCCCAAAGATCAACGTCGATGCCCCTACGGTCTATAATGTTGGCCCTACCAACGAAGACCAGCTCAAAGCTATGGCCAATGGTATTGCCCACGTGCGCTACCCTGGCGCTACCGCTCTGCCGGGCCAGGTTGGTAATAGCGTTTACTCGGCCCACAGTAGTAGCGACTGGGCAGATGCTGGTGAGTATAAGTTTATCTTTGTGCAGCTGGAGCGCCTAACGAAGGATGACGTTATCTACATCCACTATAATTCTAAGCGCTACGCCTACAAGGTGTACGAAACCAAGGTAGTTGGCCCGAACGACGTTGGTGCGCTTAATTATACCGGTAAGGACCCGATCCTAACCCTGATTACCTGTACGCCACTTGGTACAGCCCAAAAGCGCCTTTTGGTGTTCGCTAAGCAGGTCAGCCCAAGCCCAGCCGAGGCCCAAAAGCCCGAAAAGCAGCAGCCAGCCAGCACCAACAGCAGCGGTGGCATGGCCGGCACTCCGCCAACCTTCCTTGAGCGGCTATTTGGGGCACGCTAGAGCGCCTGCGCGGGCGCGTCAGTCCCGGTTCATTCAGCTTTTCAAGCTTTTTTGCCCCTGCCTTGGTGGCTTTAGGGCAGCGCCCTGCTTCGGTCACGCAAACGAGGGTCTACATATATAGTCCCATCTACCACAGATTGAGCCTAGCATAGAAAGAGCCCGGGTATGACCCGGGCTGCACCATATGAGCATACCACTCTCGGCTACAGAATCATCTTCACGCGCACCAGCTGGTAGCGCTCGCCCTGCTTACGCACTGTGTAGAGATACTTCTGCGACGGGCTCAGCGTAGCATCAAAGCGGGCATCGTGAGTCACCAGGTCGTGCTGGTTAGCGCCGTCAAACTCGTAGGTGCGCAGCTTACCTTCGTTTTCGGCCCACAGCAGGTGAGTGTCAAAGTGGCGCACATAGCGGGGCTCGCGGCTCTGGCCGGCTAGGGTCGTGGTAGAAAGCTGCCCCAGCTCGAGGTTATAAGTGGCGAAGGAATTACCATCCTGCACCATAGCGAGCTGCCCGTTCGAGGTAATACGCACACGGGTAATAGTACCGCCCAAGTTTATATCAGTTATCTTCTTGAGGGTGATAGATTGCTTTGGGGTATCTGGTAGCTTGCCTTCGGTAATTTTGCTCAGCTGCGCGCTGTGGCCCTGCGCTACCAGCACGTAGTAATCGTGGTAGTATTTGCCAATCGCAAAGCGCACTGGGCTATCGGCCATGGTAGGTAGCTTTTTGATGGGAATGGGCTGCTCGTAGTTGCGGCGGGTGTAGCCAATCTGCTGCATATTGTGGCTATCTGGCTTAGTCACATACAGGATATAATTATCGCCGTACAGGCTAAAGCGCTCAACATCGCTCACCAGTGGGCGGCTGACCGTTTCGTCGCTCAGGTTCACCAGCCGCACGGTGTTATCGACCAGGGCATACATCTGGCGGCCATCGCTGCTGCCAAATACCATATTGGTGGCGTTTTCGAGCCCAAGCTGGCGGCTGATATTAATCGACTTGGCTGGCTGGCGGTAGTCGAACAAAATCCACTCAGTTTTATCCCCGTAAGTATGGCGTAGGAGTAGGTACTGCTCGTTACCACTCCATAGCTGCAGCTTAAAGGTGCTGGCCTGGCCCTCGGCTGGGGCGGTAAACTTATCGGCTGGTAGGGTAGCCTTGGTAAGCGGGGCTTGCTCGTCATCCAGCGCCGCCACGCTGACCTCTGGCTTACTGGCAGCATGCAGGAAGGCATAGCGCCGGCTACCGCCAGAAGGCAGGCCATCCGCCAGTGTACCAGGCAGCTGCGCCATTACCTGCGGCGAGGTATCCTTGGGAATAAGATGGGCATAGGTGAGCCAGGTGATCTGCCCGGCCTTAATTGGCACGGTCTTCTTCCAATCGCGGTAACCCTCGCGGCTGTAGCTAACGGTATATTCACCAGGGTTAGAAAGCTGCTTATTAGGCGTATTTGCACCAAACGGTGTGTTATTTACAATGATATTAGCACCGCTTGGGGTGCTGCCAAATTGCAGCAAACCGCCCTGGACCAATTTGCCATCCTTACGGTTAAAACTATAGCCCAGAGTCAGGGCAGTCAGAATAGTAACACCGGTAATAACAATTACCAGTACAAAAACAAGCTGCAGCAGCCGTTTAAGATATGCGATGCGACGTTGTGTAAATAATGCCATAACCCCTTTATTATAGCTAACCTTGCAAAAAATGTCACCGCCCTGGGCTTGCAAAGTAGCAGCGACATCCGCTATTATGTAAGCATTAGTAGTATTAACTACGCCGAATCCATCACCACATAAAATTAGGGGGCATATGCCACAGGCAACAGTTACCATTAACGGACGTGAATACGACAAGCATACCGGCTTGCCGCTTGATGTTGCCCGCACTGGCCACCAAGCCATGCGCCAGGGCACACCGAGCTATACATTACCGCCCCTGCCAGCCGATGCTGCCCCTGCCGCGCCGCTCCCAACAGCTACACCAGTAGCCACAGGCCCCACACTACTGACACCAGAGCGGCCTGCCGCTATGCCCACACCGGAGCGCTCCACAAGCACCCCGCAAGCGCCGGCCATGCCACCAACGGCCGCGCCAAGCAGTGCATCCCTCAGTAGCAAACGCTATGAGCCGATTCCGCTCCCACCAGTGGAGCCAACGATTGCTGCAAGTGACTATAAGCCATTTACTGCTTTTACACCCTACACACCGCCGCCGAGCACTGCCGCGCCCCAAGCGGCCCCGGCACGGCTACGCACTCCAAGCAGCATGCAGGCAGTACAAGCCAGCCAGCCACAGCCTGCTACTAGTACGCCCGCCCCGGTGCGCCGGCCAAGCCATCTACCGCGTACCAGCGCGCCAGCTGCAAGTATGCATAATCACCAGCAGCCGAGTGAACGCCATAGGGGAGAAGTGCCAGAGCAGCGCGAGCACCGCACCGAGCAGCTTGTGACGCCACCAGCCCGCCATTATGCGGATAGCCCCGACCAGCGCCCTATTGCCGCGGCCACCCCAGAGTCCCGGCCAGAGCCAACCACGCCGCCCATTACTGCCACACCAGCGCCGCGTAGTACACCAGCTGAGCCACCTACCCCTATACGAACGCAACCGCCAGCACCAACCCCAGCCCAACTGCTGGATCAGCGCCGGCAAATTGCTGCCGATGTAACCCAGGCCGTGGCTGCCGCCCTGCACGAGGAAGACAGCCGGGGTATTTACGCACCGCACCGCCCGCAACCGAACCCCGCGACCAGTACACCCATACCAGAGCCGACCCCAGCAGCTATGCCCCAGCCAGCGCCAGCATATACGCGCCCGGCCGTTGAGCCCGTCCGTCCATCGGTCCCAGCCCCGGAAACTCAGCCACCAGCTACCGAGGCCCCAGCGCCAGAGCTCGCCACACCACCGCAGCGCCAAGCTACTAACCCAGCCAGCCGAGCCCGCTTTGGCCAGCTGCATAGCTACCAACCTAGCGCTCCGGAGCGCCCAGCCAGCACTCTGCCAGTACCGCTACCAGAGCCAACCCCAGCCCGGATGGCTGACGTGCCGATTGACCCGGGCAGTAGCTCCCGTAGCGCAGCTATCCCAGAGCCTCTCTTCACTGACGATACCTATTCCGCTGCCCCAGAGCCGGCTACTCTACCGCCAGCACCTGATTCAGACCCTTACAGCCTGACCCCTGAACCTTTCGGGTTTGAGCCAACCCCAGCACCATACCACGAGCCTACCGCCGCCCCTGGTGATGACCTAACGGATGACGCCTTTGGCCGCGCCTTGCAGCGCCTACAAGGCCATGGCGGCCGGCGCAAGGGGAGTGATATCGATGAGGAATTTGCGGCTATTGATGACGCCATTCGGGCACTCGAAACGCCAGAAGCAGAGCCACCTGCACATAATGGGCAGCTAGTAGACGCCCGGCAGAGCAGCGCGGCCCAAGAGATCGCTGAATTCGAAAGCGAGCTCGACCTTGATTTTGCCAGTGAGCTTAATACCACCGAGCCGCACATGGGCGAAGGCCAGGCACCACACCAACCCAGCGACCCGAATGACGCCCTATTTGCCGATATGGATATAAGCGAGACTGAGGCCAGTGCCTTCGCCAGTGAGCTCCCCAGCGCGCCCGAAAGCCTGGGCCAGGATGAACTAAGCTCACACACGCCTGGTGAGGCACTCTTGACTGACTCCGCGCCATATAGCCACTACGATGATTTCCAGCTTGAGCCAACCAATGCACCGCTAGCAACCAGCGCCAACACACCGGCACTTGATATTCCACCCGCCCCGGAGCGCACCCCGCACGTGGCCAGCTACGACTATCGCCCAAGCAGTGAACGCACGCTTGAGTCGCCATACACGCCGGAGCTACCGCAGATCAACACCCAACCACGCGAGCTGGTGGGCACCAAAGCTCCCGCCCCAGCCGAGCACCATACAACGGTTAATCGTGGCGAAAGCGTCCAGCTTGATGGCTTCCACAACCGGCCGCGCCGGACACCAGCCACGCAGCAAACTGGCTTGCACCAGCGTGGCCGGCGCATTGTGCAGCCGACCGACCCGGCTTACCATGCACCACAGCCAGTAGCCCAGCCCCTGGCAGAACCAGAGCCAATGGCGTATACTCAGCATGATGAGACACCAAGCCCAGCGCCGCGCCCACCAAAACGGCCGGCCCGCCGCACACGCATTGTGCCAAAACCAAGTACGGGGCGCTATTTCGATATAAAACCAAGCAAGCCGCACCGCCAACCATACTATGATCAGTTCGACCAGCTCCAGCACCAGCTCAGCAGCCCATGGCAGTAGTCGCCACACGGCTATTCCAGCCCAGTGGGTGATTGCTGGCGCCGGCCTGGCAGCTATTCTGGTAGTTGTGGCATGGCTTTTATGGCTCAGCCTACCCTATATCGCAACCAATCTAGCTGGTAGCCAAGCTGGTGTGCGGGCTAGCTACCCAAATTACCACCCCAGCAATTACCATGCAGATGGCCTGGCCAAGCACACCGGTGGCACCGTTGAAATTCGTTTTCGTAATAGCCACGGCCAGCACTACACCATTGCCCAAACCAAAAGCGGCTGGGATTCCAACGCCCTGCTCGAAAACTACGTCAAGCCCACCTGGGGCAGCGCCTTCGAAACCAGCACCGCTGGGGGGCTCACCCTGTACTACCACCAGGGTAATGCTACCTGGGTAAGTGGTGGTATTCTCTATAGTCTCCACGGTAATGCTGGCCTTAGTAGCAGTACAATCCGCCGGATTGCCCATAGTCTGTAGCGGCCGTGGGGGCTTTTACCCGCTGGCGGCGCCTGATACGGCGCGCCATAGCCACACGTCACACACTGGGCTCATATGCCAAACTGTATAAGTGCTGAATCTTAGCTTGCCTTGCACGCTAGGCTCCCGTATAATAGCTAAACCACCGCCTGCCACCCGGCAGGCACCCACTGCGAATAGGGGCAGTGGGCAGCAGGTGGCGTACATTATAAGGAGGTTATTATGGATGAAATCCTGGCTGCGGATAGGAACGCTGCAGCCAGAGCCAGGGCACGCGACACCCTGGCAACCGCCGGCCCAGTTTATGAAACAGCCCGCAGCAGATTACTGCAGGCAATTCGTACCTACCGGCGAACGGTGGTAGGGCAGCCCTCTACCACCGAAACTATCCACACACTGGCACATAGTAGCTTAAGCCTCGGCACTACGGGTGCCATTGATAGGCTTTTGCCCAGTGCGCCGGGCAGCGCTCAGCAGTATGCACTTGATGCATACGTACAGGCGCGGCTGGCATTTGTGTGCATGGATAGTTTTATGGGACTACTCCGGGCTGTTGTGCAGAGCTCGGAGCCCCACCGCGTCGCACGAACCGGCAGCACGGTGTATTACCGGCACACAGCGCCCTACGTTGGCCTCTATGGGCCGCGGCGGCGCAATTTGCCTAAGTATATACTGGCAGCTGCCGATGGCCCCTTGCCACCGAGCACGCTCGCATACGTGCCGGGGCAGGGGGTTGATATGGCCACGCTTAGCCAGGTAGTCACCACAGACTGCCCGGTCCTTCGTGGCCATGTCAGGACCACGTACCACCAAGGGAAGGAGTACCCCTATAGGTTAACGATTACATTTATGTAGCACCTATTACAAGGCTCCCCCGCCCTCTGTGCAGCCTGCACACGGGGTGGGGGAGCGGTACAATTCCCTTGGAGGAAACATGGTAAAGATTGACATTAGGTTCGCAAGGCAGGTCTTCGCGGCTGTCCGCGAAGGCAAAGCGCAGCAGGAAGCCACTGCGGTGGACAGGCTGTGTCACGCAATCGATACAGCCTGCCGGTTTCATATACTCAAACCGCTCGCAGCAGCGGAAGAAGAGCTGGCCATATTTCGGGGCCAGTTCGAAGAGTATATGGAACTCTGCTGGACTGACCACCCATCACTCCGGGGTGGTCAGTATATACTGCAGGGGAACCAGCTACGCTGGGGCGGTACTATTAGTAGCTTCGCCAGCCGCTGGGAGCGGTTTGTGGTGGAGTCGATCGGGAGGTTGTTCATACCTGGTAGGGAGCAGGATTTTGCTCATACCTGCCAGGTGGTGAGCAGCCACCGAGCTGCCCAACATATCTTGGTGAATCTAGTGTTTGAACTCCAGCTTTTATGTGCCACTGAGCGCACAAAAGCTGGACCGTTCCAGCTGGTGTATAGCACAAACGATGTGTTTGTGAAAACACACCAAACCTGGAACGGGGCGAATTACCAAGTTGGTAATTACGCCCTAGAGCAAGCCGGCACCGCCGCCATGGTGGCAGAGGTCAATGCCTTATTTGGCAAGATTGGCCTCCCGGCCGACATGCTCACACCGGGCCCCAATGGGGGCACGGTCATTCTGTCCATATAGCCAATCGACCCACCCCCATGCAGCCAGTATGGGGGTGTTCTATGCTATAATGGTGGGTAATTATGACACAACTACGAACCCGTTTTGCACCCAGCCCCACCGGCTATATTCATATTGGTAATTTACGCGCCGCCTTATTCCCGTGGCTGCTGGCTCGGCAGCAGGGGGGGCGGTTTATTCTGCGAATCGAAGATACCGACCAAAAGCGCTTTGTAGAAGGCGCCGAAAGCAAGATCCTCGAAACCCTCAGCTGGCTGGGGCTGGATTGGGATGAAGGCCCCCAGCTAACCGGCGGCGAAACCGGCGCTTATGGCCCCTACCACCAGACTGCGCGCCGCGCACACTACCACCAGTGGGCACAAAAGCTAATCGATAGAGGCTTAGCCTACGCCGACCCCTACACGCCAGAGCAAGTGGCCGCCTTCCGGCAGGAGGCACGGGCCAATAAAAAGGCCTTTTTATACCGCGATTACCGCCCAGCCAACCCACCAGCGTGGGATGGCAGCCAGCCACTGCGTTTTAAAATCACCAACCCAAAGCGCTACACCTGGCATGACCCCATTATGGGTGAGCTCAGCGCTGGGCCCGAAGCCCTGGATGACTTTATTCTTATAAAAAGCGATGGCCTGCCAACCTATAACTTTGCCCATATTGTAGACGACGCCGAAATGGGTGTAACCCATGTGCTGCGCGGCGTAGAATATATTGCCTCAACCCCAAAGTACCTGGCACTATACGAGGCCCTCGGCCTAGCGCCACCAGTGCTCGCAACCACCCCGCATATCATGGCACCAGCCGGCAATAAAAAGCTGGGTAAACGCGACGGCGCAAAATCCGCCACCGAGTACCGCGATGATGGCATTTTGCCCGAGGCTATGCTGAGCTTTTTGGCTTCGCTTGGCTGGAACGATGGCACCGAGCAAGAGGTCTTTACCAAGGATGAGCTGATTGAAAAATTTAGCCTCGAGCGCGTGCAGCGCAGTGGTGCCCGCTTTGATGAGCAGCGCCTGATATGGATGAACGGCGTATGTATCCGCCGGCTTGAACTTGACGACCTATACCAGCGCGTCAGCCAGGCGGGTGCTGGCGGGTCAGATGGTTTTTGGCCTGTAGAAGCCAGCGGTGCTGATGAAACCTACAAAAAGCAGGTGCTAGCGCTCGCCCAGGATCGGCTCAAAACGCTGGCAGATTTACCAGGCCTAACCCGCTACTTCTTTACTGAGCCTGCGCCCGTGCCAGAGCTGATTACTGGTAATAAGCAGCTTAAAAAGCTGACACCTACTGAGCGCACCGAGCTCCTGGCGGCTGCCCAGCAGGCCTTGGCGGCCATCCCCAGCCATGAATGGAGCGCACCGGCTATTCAAGCCTGCCTGAATGATCTGCTTACCACAACTGGCCGCAAGCCAGGCGTCCTCTTTAGCCTGGTGCGTATTGCCACCACCTGGGCGCCCTTTAGCCCACAGCTGCCCGATACCTTAGCGCTCCTAGGCCGCGAGCGTACACTCAGCCGCCTAGCCCAGGCTGCTACTCTAGCAGTCTAGCGTACGAACGCCCAACTCACATGCACCACACACCCCATCACCCCCATGGCGGAACCTGCCCCTGCCGCGCGGTGGTGGGGTTTACGCGCCCCCTGCATGGTTGCTATACTATAAGCATAAGCAAAGGGGATAGCACGCATGAATAATCACCAGCCATACCGCCCGTATCAGCCGCCCACACCTGGCAAAGCACCGCTCTGGGCCCGGCTGGTTGGCTTTGTGCGCTCGCACCGGGTTGTATCTTTCGCGGTTGTGGGGGTGCTATTTAGTATTGCGCTTGGCCTGGGGGTGTATGCGCTTATGAATCGCCACCCAAACCAGCCACAAGCGGCTAAGCCCAAACCACCCGCACCGGCCCGCACCTACTACGCACCACTGACGGGCCAAAAGGTAGGGGATGAAGCCGCCACCACCAAGCCCATCACCGCTATTATGATAGAAAACAGCCCTAGCGCTCGGCCGCAATCTGGGCTGAAGGATGCCGAGGTCGTCTACGAGGCCATTGCCGAAGGTGGCATTACGCGCTTTCTGGCGCTCTACCAGCAGCACAAGCCAGAGCTGATTGGCCCCGTACGCAGCCTGCGCATGTACTACGTAGACTGGCTAGCGCCGTATGATGCCAGCGTGGCCCATGTGGGTGGTAGTGCCCATGCGCTGAAGGAAATCCGCAGCGGCGCCTACCGGGACCTAGACCAGTTCTTTAATGAAAGCAGCTACTGGCGGGCCAGCGACCGGCGTGCTCCACACAATGTCTACACCAGCTTCGCCAAGCTAGACGCCCTCACCGCCAGCAAAAACTACAAGCAGTCTAACCCAACCCCGCTAGCCCGGGCAACCACCAAAAAGGCCGCCCAGCCTGGTGCCACCAGCATCACCGTCACCATGAGCGGCCCACTCTACAATAGCAGCTGGCAGTACGATGCCGGCGCTAACAGCTACACCCGCAGCCAGGGTGGCGAGCCCCATACCGACCGCGAAAAGGGCCAAATCAGTGCACAGGTTGTGGTGGTGCTAAAGATGGATATGAACAAAATCATGGAAGACGGCGTGCGGGAAGATTACAAAACCACCGGCAGCGGCGATGCCGTGGTGTTTATGAACGGCCAGGCGCATGAGGTCACCTGGGCCAAAGGCGGCCGCAAAGCCCAGCTCACCTTTAAAGATAAAAACGGCGCGCCCTTTAAGCTCGCCCGTGGCACCACCTGGATAACCGCCGTGCCTGCTAACCAAGGCGGCGGCGTCAGCTGGAAGTAGCCGCCCGCAACCTGGGCTCCAGGCAGCTTATGGCAAAAGCCTTGCATTTTATTCCTTTTAGTGATATATATATATCAGCTTTCTACAACAGATGTAGATGGCTTGTACCTCCACCACAGGGAACGTCCCTGTGGAATGACTGGAAGGATTTTGATATGACCGTACAGACAGTTGCCCCGCGACTAGTGGCTGAATTCATTGAAAAGCTCAATGACCTCAGGCAGCTTCGTGGGCAGGTTTTGCCTTCACTGCAGCATAAACGTGCCGTCGCTCGGCGCGCTTTAAACATGGCCGATAACGAGATGTGGCAGAAGAATCTCGAAAGAGAGGAAGCTGCCAAAGGCTTGGCAAAGGCTAAAGAGGCGCTCAAAAAGGCTAACCCGGATCAAGAAGGAAGGTCCGGTATGGCAAAACTACGCCAAAAACGTAGCAAGGCCGGGAGAAAATACATTAAAACGCTTACCAGCATCGAACAAGGTTACGAAAAAGTTTTCGATTGCCAAGATGTTTATATCGAGGCTCAGGAGATGGAGCTTAAAGCAAATATGCGACGCACAAGCTTGGAGCGTGAGGTTCAAAAACTTGAACTCCGCATCTTAACAGTTGTGGTCCCGGATAAGGCTGCTTCAGCCGCAAATGAACATTATAAGTTTCAGATTAAAGCCGAAGGTATTCTACTCCGACGCTATGGGCATAATCATCGTCTCATTGCCACAGATGGCAGTATAATCGAATTGTCAAAACCCGTCACTACCTAAATCCTCCCACCCCCACACGCTATGTGCGGGGGTTTTCATTACTCTTAGCCCGCGCACCTACTGGCAGTACGACAAGCCATCTATATACCACATACAAAACCCGCTCCTGCACAGGCAGTAAGCGGGGAATAATACCATGGTGAGCCTACAAATATAAATATGGAACTCCTTTTTCGCGATTTGCTTGCGCTGCGAGATCGCTTCAAGGAGCTGGGTATGGTCATTAAAAATGGCGAGGTGTATTTGCCGGATTTGGAGGAGCGTGATGTTTAATTTGCGAAAATCAAACTCAAAACTCTACGACCAAAACACTTTTGACGACCAGTTCATGCGCGACTTGCGAAAAGCCCGAAAAAGTATTATCATCGAAAGTCCGTTTCTCAGAACTGCCCGAGTCGAAAGATTTATTCCACTATTTCATCGTCTCAAAAAGCGTAGTGTGAAAATATTGCTTAACACAAAACCACTTGAAGAACACGACGAAATATACAAACTACAAGCCCAAAAATCTCTAAGTTTACTACAATCAGTAGGTGTCGAAGTGCTTTTTACGGTCAAACATCACCGCAAATTAGCCATCATTGACAGAGAAATTATTTACGAAGGCAGCCTAAACATTTTATCATATCGCGACAGCTGTGAGATAATGAGAAGGACAACATCCGCGCTTGAGGCGGAAATGTTGATAGATTTTATCGGCTTAAATAAATTTATGGAGGTAAAATAATCATGAACGACGAGGATACGATCAAGAATCTTCATCTGTACGAAGACGAAGAAGCGATTCAGAAAACGATCCACTACTTGGAGCTTCATGACCCGGAAAACGCTAATCGCGAATACGCAGTCGGATTTCTGAAATTCATGCAGCGATTTGCGCATGTTGCGAGCAAGAGTGAGGGGTTTGATTTTGAGGGGTTTTTGGATAAATACAAGAAACAGGACAGCGATTCTTAATAGAGACTTACGGTGTATTAAAAAGTTACGCCCAATAGTGTGCCGTGTTCGTCCTTGTCATTAAATCTTGCGATAGTGTATTTACTAAGGTTGTCGGTGAATTCTTTCGGTAGATAGTCGTACGGCATATACCCAGAATTCATGGAGCAAATATACTGAAAATCCGACGACTCGGCTTTGCTACTAGAAATTTCTAGAGCTTTTGCTACCTGTCTAGGGTCTACGTCTGCAAATATTTTTGAATCGTGGAATAAAGGAAATTCTCTGTGACGTATAGTAGACCAATATTCAGCTAGCATAAGATCGTAACAGAACACCTTCATACTACTAACGCCGTCGCTGCCAGCTTTTTTAATATCAATTTTAAACTTATATCCTTCTTTATCTACATCGATAGAGAGTGAACCAGGCTGTTCGTACAAAAATCGAGAGTTTGAATTAAATAAGCCTATAACTGTTGATATTAGCGGCTGGTCTCCGTTATATTCCTGCCGCATCTTTGATATAATATCGCTAATCTCTATTCGTATGTCATCAATCCTTGACTTAATCTCCGTGAGTCGAGAAATTCTGCTCTCTATGTCCGCTATCTTAGCCTTGATTTTGTTGACTTCATCTTGAAGTTTTGTATATTCATCAAGAGCTCCATGTGTCTTTAGTATATTCAAATAGCCAGCTCTCTCATTTGAGAGTTTTTCCATTTTGCTATCCAAAGCTCTGTTTTTTGTTACGTATAGCTCGATCTCGCTTTCTAGATAATTTTTCCTGTTAAGCACCACGTCTCTGTGAAAATTAATCACCTCATCGAGTGTACGTAGAGAGGATTTCTCAAAGACGGCGCCCGCTGCTTCGTATATTTGCTCTATTTTTATATCATCACCGTTTTCGTTTTTTAAACTATCTTTGTATCTCTCTACAATTTGAGAGTTTATAGTGATTTCATTAATAATATCGTGGATTTCTTTGGTCAAAGTGTCTGCTTTAGCTTGTATACCTCTATAGTCTTCGTGAACTTGAAAACTTTCGAGTCTTTTCATCTTATCTGCAAGCTGCGATTCAACGTCTATCCTTTCTGAGTTCAAATCACCCACCGTACCCCCAAATGCGTCGAAAGCACCCGTTTCGATGACTTTGTTCGCATTATCTAATTTATTAAATTCAGATTTGAGCTGTGAGAATTTGACAGATAGCTGCCAATTTAATCCTAGCAGAAAAGCAGTATTGTTATCTCTAGATAGCGCCTTCTGCCGAGCAAAGCATAAGAAAGGATCAGAGAATGCGCCGTCATCAGTTCTCATGAAGTACGATGCTAATGTACGATACGTAGGATGATTACTTTTGTCTTTTACTTCACGCACACTGAGACCAAACAATTTTTCTCCTAGGGTTAGGCAAACTTCATCTGCGCTAATATCTTCAACCCCTAGCGCCACTATGTATTTTTTGTGATCATTTACTGCCCGCTTAAGAACAATCTCTTCTCCGTCTATCTCGATAGTTAGACTGAACACCCAGTCTTTCATCTCTTCTTTTTTGAGAGTTTTTGATGGCTTGCTTCCCAGGCAATAATTTACAATTTCCAGCAATAGCGTTTTGCCTAAGCCATTGGTAGAATGTTTGTCGCTGGAATCTTGGTCGCGGTCGGCTATGATTATATTAAAACCTTTACGAAATTGTATGGTTTTAAAACTGCTTTTATTTGC
>JABCON020000001.1 GCA_013333595.2 Candidatus Saccharimonadota bacterium | reverse complement strand
GCCTTTGGGGAAGTTGAGGCTCTCGAACATATGGAACTGATCATCGATCTCGCGCGACTCCTCCACCACAAACCCCATGCGGTAAAAGATATCAGCAATTCGCTCGATCTCTTGCATGAGGGGGTGGATTGACCCCTGGCTTGCTGGTAGCAACGGCGGGCGCGGCGTATTGTAGTCCATTGGTGCAGTCATATCAATCGGCGCCAGTGCCTCCTGGCTTAGCTCATCCTCGCGCCGGGCAGCTGCCTGCGTCAACTGCTGCTTCAGTTCGTTAATGCGCTTGCCGTACGCGGCACGCTCGGCTGGCGGTATACTACCCATGCCAGCATAGAGCGCTCGCAGCTCTGGTGCCCGCAGGACTGTACGCGGTGCATCACTCTCTGCAATGCGAGCTTTTAGCTGCTGCTCTACCTTTGTTAGCTCATCCATAACTTACCTATATACCTGGTTGCCCCTGTGAATTGACGATCAGCCACACAATAGCCACAACAGCAGCAATAGCTACGATGATCCATACCGCCAGAAGCGGTGACGAGGTTTTCGTGCCATCGTTAAATGATTCAACACTATCATGTGGGGCTGGCGTAGCAGCTGGTTCATCCTGCTGAGCGGCTGCGGCCTTGGCACGCATTTCAGCCGCAATGCGTTCGCGCAGCTCGCTCCGTTGTTGATCTTGTTTTACATACAATGCCATAGGCCTAGTATAGCACCTCTTGGGAGGTTTATGATATACTTATACCATATTGTGAACTATAAGGAGGATGTATATGGCTACTAAAAAAGCCACTTCGACCAAAAAAACGAAGCAAACCACCAAAGCTGCAAAAGCAAAATCAGTCACCACCAAAGTAGCTGAGGTCACCGTAGCAGAAACAGCTGCCCCAGCGGCCGTCAAATCTGCCGCAAAAGTAAGCAAGCCAGCAACCGATCGTACCGCCATACTTGGTGCTGCAATCGCCGAATTTATTGGCATGTTTGTACTGGCAGGCGCGACAGTTCTATCAAAAGGCTCACCGCTCTA
This sequence comes from Candidatus Saccharimonadota bacterium, assembly GCA_013333595.2. Classification (GTDB taxonomy): domain Bacteria; phylum Patescibacteriota; class Saccharimonadia; order Saccharimonadales; family Saccharimonadaceae; genus SDRW01. The sequence goes on along the minus strand of JABCON020000001.1, from coordinate 17,244 downwards.
CATTACAATCACCCTGATTGGCGTTGTGCTGATGCTTGGCTCGCTATCTGGTGCCCACGTTAACCCAGTTGTTACACTCGGCGCCTGGGCCACCCGCAAAATCAGCAGTCTGCGTGCTGTTGCCTACCTGTCCGCCCAAGTAATCGGTGCTATGCTAGCCCTGGTTGTAATGGGTTGGTTTATTAGCGCTGCCCCACAGAATGACCTCAGCGCACAGGCTGCTATGTATGGTGGCCAGGGTGCAACCCAGCTGTTTGAAGTTGCTGACCTCACCGGTGGCAAGGAAGTCTACGTGCTGGTTGCCGAGCTGATTGGCGCCGCTATCCTAGGTTTCGCACTTTCTAGCGCCATGCGCGAAAAGCACGACCGCGTTGCAACAGCCCTTACCTACGGCTTTAGCTTCTGTGCGGCCTTTGTTATTGCCAGCGTAGCTGCCTCATACGCTAGCGCCAATGTTATCCTTAACCCAGCAGTTGCCTTCACACTTGGCGCAATCGACTGGAACAATATCAGCAGCCAGCTGTGGCCATTCCTGGTCTACATCTTGGCACCACTCATTGGCGGGACGCTCGGCTTCTTCATCTATGACCTGATCCGTACCGAAAGCGATGGTGGCGACGACAAGCTTATTACCGACGAGCTATAAATAACTCACCCACACATAAATACCCCGGCTCACAAACCGGGGTATTTTATATCCAAACAATTCCTACTCATCCCGCTGCGGGCGGTCAATCAAGAGTGGGTCCACACTGCGCTCGGTGTCACTGATCTTTACCACATCTTTATCAATTTTACCAAGTTCCTTATGGGCATTATTATAGTGATTAACCGTTGTGCCCAGCGAGTTACCAAGCTTATGCATCAGCTCTTCGTAGCGAGCCAAGTGGTTACCAAGCAGCGCCACACGCTTTTGGATTTCCTTGGCCTGCTTTTCGATCTGCAAGCTACGTAGTCCCTGCAGGACGGTTTGCAAGTAGGCCATAAAGCTCGTCGGGCTCACAATAATCACGCGCTTATCACGGAAGGCATATTCAACCAAATCACGAGCACTCGCACCAGTCCCAACATCGCCAATCAGTAAATCATAATACAGCGACTCCGAGGGGATGAACATAAAGGCAAAATCCATCGTGTTTTCATCTGGCCGGATATATTTGGCGGTTTCATCAATACGGTTTTTTAAATCAGCCCGCACCTTTGTAAGCCATTGCTTACGAACCGCCTTGTCTTCAATCGTAACCATGCGGTTGTAGTTTTCTAGGCTAAACTTGCTATCGACCGGCAGGATTTTACCACGCTCTAAAAAGATAGCCGCATCCACCAGGGCACCATCCTGAAATTTATATTGCAAGCGAAACTGCTTTGGTGGTAGTACGTTTTCGAGCACGCTCTGCAGGTAAAATTCACCAAATACACCGCGCTGCTTAGGGTTTTGCAGGACATTCTGGAGTGTTTTAAGCTCATCCGCCACATCAACCACCCGGCGGTTCGTATCATCGAGCTTGGTAAGGCGGATATTGACATCACGAATAATCTGCGCGCTCTGCCCTAACTGCTGCTGCAGCGAAGTCTGCATGCGCTGATTGTTTTTATCAATCACATCGCCCACGTGGCGTTCCATATCAGCCATGGCGCGCTGGAGTTCATGGAGATTTGCCTGGATTGTATCGGTTGCATCAGTCTGGTGTAGTTCAGCCAATTGCCGGCGCACCATCCAACCAGCCAGTATAAATCCAGCAATAATACATCCCCCAATTACTATAATCGCTATACTATTCATACTCCTAGTATAGCAGGCGGCTACCTACTATAGCGATACGGCCAGTACTCGGGCAATTGCAATCACACCCGCAATCACCATGAGCATCACGCCAACGTTGCGAATTCGTGCCAGCCATGCAAAGGCACTGTAGCTAAATACATAGGCCAGCATGGTAAACACCACCGTGAGCACTGTACCAACCGTGCTAAGCCAGCTTGAAAGGCCCCAGAGTGCCACCACTGCCGCTAGTACAACCAATAGCGGCCGATACACAGCAAAGCGCACCAGGATTGTAACAGCAATAATGGCCACCATCACACTTGCAATATGGCCGGCGTGCGCTACACCGACCGCGCAGTAGGCATTCCCGCCGCACACCATATTTTTTAGCACATAGTGCTGCAGAATATAGGTGAATACCCACGCGAGCAATCCCATCACCGCTGCAACTGCCGCCACCTTCAGCGGCGTGCTGGCTGGCTGCTCTATAATATTTGATTTTGATTCTTCAACACCATAGCTGGGCATAACGATGACGTACTCCAAATTATTCTTACGTACTTTTCGCTATTCTACCCTACTTTTTGGCTTCTTGCAAATTTTTTGGCCGACCCCATAGATATACGCTTGCACCAAGACTGGCAGCAATAGCACCGCCAATAACATCAAGTGGCGTATGAACAAGCGCCACTACGCGCCCAACTGATACCATCAACGCTAGTACAACGAGCAGCCCTACTAGCCAACGCGATGGCCGTGCATACCACACAGCATATACAATTGCCCACACAAACAGGGAGTGATCCGACGGGAAGCCAGGGTTATTCAGATACGATGCGCCAGCCTGCACACCCATCAGCTCAAACGGCCGCAACTGGCTTGGCTGGTACACTGCCGCCATCACTTTAGCGAGCCAGTACGCCACTAGCCCAGCAATCAGGATCCGACTATAGATAGCTATTTTATGCTTATGTGGCACCCCAATAAGGAGCGCAACGCCAGCAATTGCCACAATCGCAAACACCATCCAATCGGCAATCAGCTGAACGAAAAGATTACTCATGCTTAACACTATACTACGCGCGGCGACCAAAGGCAATCACGCCAAAGATAAGCCAGCACCCAGCAACCACACTACTGACGGCCGTGAGTAGCGGCAACCCGTACGCCATGATACACGGCATGGCTAGTGCCGTGACAATTCCCCCGCCCATAAATGGCTCAAACATCAGTTGCTTATAACTAAAGCTTTCGACAGCACCAGTCTGCTGTTTTGGGTCAACAATCTGCGCAAAGAGCAGCCCCGTCGCCGTTGTGCCCATAGCTTGGCCGATTGTAATGAGGCCATGGGTAAACCATGCAGCCGGGAATATCATGCGCGCCGCAATCACAAAACACAGCAGCACCCATACTACACCACTTACAACCAGTATGATAAAGGTCAGTCCATTAGTTGCAATAAAATCAAGCTTCATGGTAGCAATAGCTGTTGCAACAAGCACCGCGAGTATCATACCGCTCATCAACTCAACCAGCGGGCGCGAAATACGCTGGTGCAATGCATGCCGCCACACTGCTTGCATCAGCATTCCGCCAAACATACAAAACATAAACGACGGCATATAGCCAAAGATCTTGATACCCTGGTGCGCCCATGTATGCTGCTCGGCAATCAGTAGTAATCCATGTAGACTTAACCCAGCGCCAACGCTCAGGGCAATGAGAAGTACGTGCCTCGCAATTGTCAGGAGGTTGAGCTCCTGGCGCAAGCTAACGCCAGCCTGGGCCAGCTGCCGCAACACACGCCGGTGGTAGGTGGTACCCCTTACGTGCTCGTGCGGTGGCCGTGTGCTATCTATCAGTCCTAAGCGGCGGCCGAATTGTATCAGAATAAATCCCACCGCTAGGGTGGCAAATAGGCTGGTTGTTGCCAGGGCAACGGCCATTTCTTGGCCGGCATGGTAGTTAAATTCCTGGAACACTGGCGCCATACCGGCGGCAGTCCCATGGCCACCATCAAAACTGATTTCTAATAGCGCTGCGGCCAGCGCGTGCTCGCCAAAGAGTGGCTGCAATACCAGGAGCGTCACGCCCCCACCAACTGCATAATACCCCCAGGCAATCAATTGGCCAAAAGTCGCCTGCGGTGCCGCTAAGCGCCACATACCCTTTATAGACCGCAGCGGCCGGCCCAAAAACAGCATAGCAAACACCAGGCTAATCAGCGTCCCTGGTAGCGGCTCCCACACGTGGTATAAATCATGTGTAATTGCTGCCCACTCTGTACCTGGGAAAACGCCAGCTACTTCTGGCCCCAGCACCAATAGGAGCAACCCTGCTGCCACACTAGCCGGCAAAAAACTACGCCGAATAGCCGGTAGCTGCACAAACAAATACCCAAGCGCAATTGCGCCTATCAGCACGAACAATGCCGTGCCATATAACCCCACTATTTGCATATGCTGCCATTATACCACACCAAAATACCCAGCCTGTAGACTGGGTATTCTATATGGTTTCGCTTAGATGCAGTATTACTTGCGTGCCTCGCCAACAGCGCGTGTATCAAAATCAATAAATGGTACGTAGGTGTTCCAAGCTGCGACATCACCAGCGCTTAGCTTCATAGCCTCGTCTACCCATTTTTTTACATCTGCCTTGCTAAAGCTTACCTTTTGGCCGGTGCTTAGCTCTGGGTTTTGGCGCTCGCTAGCAACCTTGGTTTCAATCGCAATAATGCGGGCTTTGCCAATATTCTTCTTCTCTTGCAGGCCATAGGTCTGTACCGCTTTGCGAACTAGCTGCGTGTAGGTGTCACCAGGCTGTGCTGTGTAGGTATAACTGGCGCTCGATGCTTGTGTAGCTGGTTTGGTAGCTGCCTGGGCGGTCGATGTCTGAGGATTAAAGCTCGCTGTCAGGATAACGGCACCAACAAATAGCGCAATGTGTACAAGTGTTTTCATTTGTGTATAAACTCCCTTATCGATAGTATCAGGCGCCATTATAGCATATGCTTACTGCGGAGCCAACTCTTCAATAATCACCGCCTCGAACGGCTGAAGCTGCACAATCTGCTGATCTACCGTGCTATGTTGCGCATCATGGTGACTACTGATAAGCAAGCGTCCACGCGCCGGAATAGTGCGCTCCACCGACCGGTCGGTAAAGTTAGCAAGGATATAGACGCTCGCTTGGTGATAGGTGCGCTTATACATCAGCACTTCGTCCTCGGGCTCGCACCAGGTGCTATACTGGCCATCACGCAAAGCCTGGTTATGGGAGCGAACGTATAGCAAATGCCGATATAGCCGCCAGAACGAACCAGCTTGGTCGACTTGCTCAGCGATGGTTGGCCCACTCGCACCAACCGGGAGCCAAGGACGGCCAGTACTAAAGCCAGCCTGGGGGCTGCTATCCCACCGGAGCGGCGTCCGGAAAGGATCGCGGCCATCATACGTAGTGTGCCCACCGTAACTGCCTACCAGCTGGTGTGACTCAATCGTACCGTTCTCCATACCAATTTCCTCACCATAATAAACCACCGGTTTGCCAGGTAAACTCATACTAATAACGGCCAGCAAACGAGCCCGCTCTGGGCCGTATTTGCTCACAATCCGTGGCTGGTCGTGGTTGCCAAGTGCAATAAACGGTGTCGCCACATCTTGTACACGGCGCATAAATTGATTCAATCGCTCCTGGTAGCGCCGCGCCCACCATTCCAGCTGGAATAAATCAAAGTAGAAAGTCGCTGCCACACACGGATTAATATACTGCATGCTGACCGCTGCCTCCATCGTATCGCCCAACTGCTCATCGGGGTAGAATTCAAACACCATAATACGGTCCTGGTAATCACGCAGAACGTCCGATAATTCACGCAAATACCCCAGCATATAGGGCCCACCCTTGCTGTAGCAATTACGGTACGAGCCATAGTCATCTGGCCCTCCGTCATAGCCTGGGTTTGGCGGGTTATCGCGGAGCTGTGGGTCCTTAGACAGTGGCCAGACGGCATCAACCCGGAACCCATCCACACCCATATCGAGCCAATAGCGCACTACGTTATATATCGCCTGGCGCACGTGTGGATTATCCCAATTCAGGTCAGCCTGCTGGCGGGTAAAACTATGCAAATAGTAAGCCCCAGCACGTGCATCGTACTGCCATGCGCTACCGCCAGCCATACTCAACCAATTATTTGGCGGGCCACCATCTGCCGCCCCTGGGTGCCATATATAAAAATCACGTAAATGGCTACCTGGTACACGAGCCGCCTGGAACCAAGGGTGGTCTGTCGAGGTATGGTTTGGTACAAGATCAAGCATCACTTTGATACCCCGCTGGTGGGCTTCACGCAGCAACATTCGCATGTCATCCTGGCTCCCAAATAGCGGATCAATATCGTAATAATTGGTAATATCGTAGCCGCAATCTACTTGGGGTGAGGCAAACACAGGCGACAGCCACACAGCGTCAATCCCAAGACTCGTCCCGTGACTGCTCTTAATATAATCAAGCTTTTGAATAATTCCTGGTATATCACCAATACCATCACCATTGCTATCGTAAAAGCTGCGTGGGTAAATTTGATACAACGCGTTTACCCCTGGCCACAGTCCTACTCCCACCACTGCCTCCTATTCTTCTACTTCTTTATACCCTGCTGGCTGGCTACTTGCTGAACCACCATATGCGGATATGGAATACTTACTCCTGCCGCGTCAAAGGCTGGTTTAATACGGCGCCGGAATTCACCTGCTACGGCCCATTGAGCAGCTGGCTCAACCTTGCCAAGAGCTTTAACCCGCACAGCCGAATCACCAAAATCATCCACCCGTAGGAACGTGATTGGCTCAAAAATATCGGCCGCCCATTTTTCATCTTGCAGCATAGCTTGCCCAACTTGGTTAATCACCTTTTCGACAGTGTCAATATCGGCATCATACGACACGCCAATATTAATATTCACATTGGCGTATTCATAGCTCAAGTTAGTGACGGCTGTTGGAGTACCGTTGCTCACAGTGTGCACATTCCCGTCTAAGTCACGGAGGCGTGTAATGCGAATGGTTAGCTCCTCTACCGTACCAGAAATTGCTACGCTACCGACCTGCAGCTTAATAATATCGCCCACCCGGTATTGATTTTCACCAATAATACACAGCCCTGATACAAAATCCTTCACAGCACTCTGGGCACCAAAGCCAAAAATAACGCCAAACAACCCAGCACCGGTTGCGAGCGTTGCAAGATTAACGCCGGCCTGTTGTAGCATAATCAAAATTGCCACAATCCACAGCAGCACCGCTACCAAAGTACGTATAACACCCTTCAGCGTTTTGGCGCGTTTATATTCATCAAGCTCACTACGGTATTGGTGCTGATGGGCCAGCCGCTCCACAACCATACCAATCACTGCTCGCAGCACAATATGTACCACCAAAGTAATAGTAAAGGTGAGCAATATCTGGATAAGCGGATTATCCAGCACCAGGCGGCCAGTTTCGCGCCACTGTACGGCGCCTATATTCGCGAGCATAAGCATACTACTTGCTAGCATACATGGTTTAGCCTGATTTGAAAAGCAGCCACGCCGGCTACTATTAGTCTCTATAAAAAAACACAGCCCTTTGGTTAGAGCTGTGTATCAATAATATCGTGGCTGGGGATGAGGGATTCGAACCCCCGATCATGGGACCAGAACCCACTGCCTTACCGCTTGGCTAATCCCCAATACATTGGTTGTTTCTGGTGCAGTTACTATGGTAGCAAATTACGTTCGATTCTTCAAGCGTTCTGCAAGACGTTGCCGCTCTATAATCACAACGAGTGCTGCTAAGTACAGCAAGGCAACGATACTCGCCTGCACACTCCCAAGGCGCACGCCGAGTACACCAACACCACTACCACTCACCCAGAGCATAAAGAGCAGCCAGCCGAGCGGCACAAAGTATGTCACGCGGCCAAGCCAGCGGTGTAGTACACTACCCTGGTATAAGCACAAGGCATACGCAAGCAGCATAATCTCACCAGCGACCAACCCAAAATACACTGGCACCGCAAGCGGCTTGCCAACCGCATACAGCACTGATATTGTTCCATCGACTGTAAACAGCTGGCCAACAATCACAGCTACCAGTGGTATAACCAGCGCGCAGGTTATTAGGCTCACTGGCCAAATCGTCATGAGGGTTTGTAAGCGACTCGGTTGATCTTCCATAGCTACTAGTATACTCACTTGTTGTTAAATTGTCCATTAGGCTTGTGCTTTTTGGCAATCTTGCGTACAGTTAATGGTAGCGAAACGTCAAAAACAAACACGCTGTAAAAAGTATTATTTTGCACTTCGCTCTACGATATACCCACCACAACAATAGCAACACCCCTGGAGTCTACCAGGGGTGTTGCGTTCTACTGGCATTGTATGTGCAGTTACTAATCTTGTACTTGGCGGGAGTGCGCTTGGCGCCACTTGGCAATTTCAGCGTGATTACCGCTTAGCAACACCTCTGGCACTGCCATATCCCGGAACACTGCTGGCCGCGTATACTGCGGAAACTCTAGGGTTTGCCCATCGCTAAAACTTTCAATTACTGCACTTTCCTCGCCGCCAAGCACACCAGGAATCAGCCGCACAATACTATCGATAATCGTCATAGCTGGCAGTTCACCACCAGTCAGCACATAGTCACCCACGCGTAGTTCTGCATCCACAAGACGCACAATGCGCTCATCATAGCCTTCGTAGCGGCCACAAATAAAGATATAGCCCGTTTCGCTGGCTGCATACTCCTGCGCCTGTGCTTGCTGCCAGCGCTGGCCACGTGGCGTCATCAGTAGAACACGTGCACTCGGGTCACGTGTTTTTGCATGCTCAACCGCTGCGTAGAGTGGTTCAGGCTTCAGCAACATACCATCACCACCACCATAGGGCGTATCATCGACTTGGCGGCGGGGCCCCAGGCCAAATTCACGCAGATCAATCGTGCTCAGTTCTACCAGGCCACTGTGCTGGGCTTTATACATCATACTACTTGCGAACACGCCCTCCATCATGGCGGGGAATAAACTAATTACCTGGAACTTCTTCATTACCATCAGTGTAGCAAAGTCGCAACCACAAAACCACCCCTAATGGAGTGGTTTTGTAGACATATAAGGCTCTCAACTCTTATAAAAGTTGCTCGCATAGAGCTTTGTTCTCGCAGTTCAAGGTTTTGTTTGAACTGATCTTATTATATATCTAAGTCGTCTAATTCAGCAAGCTCTTTTCGCGCATTTTCAGCAAAGCTTGATTGGTTTTCCACAGTATCAGGCGTTGTGGTATCCACAGTGTCTCCACGTGGCTCGGTTTGCTCGCCTTGTGGGGTATCGTTATTAACAATCTTAAGGTTATAGCGCGCATCGTTTTTTGTACCAAGTGCACGTAGTAATGTGCGCAAACTCTGAGCAGTAACGCCGCGCTTACCAATCACCCTACCAAGGTCATCTGGGTGAACGGTGAGTGTCAGGAGCACGCCCTTTTCATCAATCATACGGTCAACCTGTACACTGTCTGGATTACCAACCAGTGATGTCACGATATACTCTACAAACTGCTGATCTATTGTCGACATATTTTGCCCTCCGTTCCGATTGTGGCCTCTTACCTTGTCGTCTTTATCGTTTTATATAATACCATACTTTGTGCCTTTTGGGTATAACGCCTATGCTTATATGACCCAAAAAGTAAAGCACCCCTTAAAGGGGTGCGTAAACTGATGCTTATGATTCGCTGCTAGCTGCGTCTTCTTTGGGTTGATTCTTGCGCAGTTTCTCGGCGTTTTTAATTGCTTTGTGCTTAGTTGCTACCGGTGGCTTCACCCACTTTGGCAGCGATACCCCAGCTTCCTGGAGTAACTTAATAACTCGTGGTGATGGCTGAGCACCGTTGTCCAAATACTTCTGGGCAGCCTCTACCTGAATAGTAGCTTGCTTGGTGTGCGGATTGTAGCTGCCAATATAGGCAACCACGCGACCACTCGATGGGTGGCGTTGTGACTCCTGAACAGCCAAGCGATAAACCGGGTAGCCTTTACGGCCAAGGCGTTGCAAACGAATTGCGAGCATATATAACGATTCCTTCTTTAACTCTTGGTTATGTCAATATCTTAGGCCATTCTACCTTGTTTTACAAAGGCTGTCAATCACTTACGGCCGGTATCGCTACAGAACCGCTATTCTGATGCTTGATGCTGGTAACGAGCCAGTGCTGCCCGGGCAGCTTGCTGCTGGCCTATTTGCTTGCTAGGGCCACTCCCCTTACCCATCAGCGTATCGCCCACAAACACACCGACGGTAAACACTTTATCGTGGTCTGGGCCAACTTCACCGAGCACCTTATATTGCGGTGTAAAACCATCGACACGCTGACTGACCTCCTGCAAATGTGACTTCGGGTCACGCCAGCTCCCTTCTGCAAGAATCTGTTCGAGCTTACAAAGAATATGCGCAGCGATAAAATCTGCCGCCGCCTGGTAGCCCTTCTCGAGGTAAATTGCTCCAATCACAGCCTCGAAGGCATTGGCTAGGATCTGCTGGCGTGCACGCTCGCTGCCATGGCGTTCACCACGGCTCATACGCACCAATGGTTCATAACCAAGCTTATCACCAGCTGCACCAATACTTTCAGTCCGCACCAGAGCAGCCCGCCAGCTCGTGAGAATCCCCTCTGGCTCATTATAATTACGGTACAAAAAGTCTGTAACGACCAGCTCTAGAACGGCATCGCCAAGAAACTCAAGCCGCTCGTTATGCTCGCTAACGCTTTTTTTGTGCTCGTTCACGTAGCTACGGTGGGTTAACGCTGTAATCAGCGTATCGATATTACGAAAGCTAAAGCCAAGTTTTTGCTGGGCAAACTCCTGGTACGGCGCTGTGTGCATGCCACTCATTCTATAATTTCTCCTGACGAATTCGCTTCATTGCAAGCAGCATAAGCTTGCCAATGTCTTCATACTCTATCACATCCAGGGCTTCGTGGAAGCTAAACCAGCGGATATCGTTCATCCACTCTTCTTTTTCGATGGCGTTCGTATCACCACGCGCGCGTACCAAGTAAATTTGGGTTGTCATAAGCACCAATTTATCAATCCGGCGGTAGCGAAAGTGTATTTTACCAAGCCAGTGCAGGACCTCAACATCCTTAAGCCCAGCTTCCTCGCCAATTTCGCGCTTAGCCGTTACTTGGGCAGTCTCGCCTTCTTCTATGTGACCCTTGGGGATTGTCCAGCGATCTTTGGCATCCTGAATCAACAGAATCTCGACAGCACCCTGCTGGTTGCGCCGAAACACAATGCCACCAGCAGTTGGCTCACGCACAATCTCTTGGATCGAGGGCTTCTTTTTAAAATATTTTTTGAACCTATCAAACTTGGGTGTTGCGCTCATGTGCCTGACTCTCACCAAGCATCCTATAAGCAGTGCCAAGTACACCGTTTATAAACTTGCTTGAATTATCAGAACCAAACGACTTTGCAAGCTCAACTGCTTCGTTAATGGCCACGCGGGCTGGTACATCGTTGCTACAATACACAAGCTCATACAAACCCATACGCAAAATAGTACGGTCAATTCGGGCGATCTGCTCGATTGGCCAGTCCGGAGCTAAAGGCTGCAAGCGAGCATCAAGGTCAGCAATCGCTGCCGTTACGCCATTCACCAAGTTATATACAAATTCAGTGTCGCCTATTTCGTTCTTATAGCGCTCTAGATTACGGACGGTCACCGCAGCGAGTGGCTGCCGCGACTCGTCTGACTGACGGAACTCGTCTTCGTACAAAGTTTGTAGAGCGACAATCCTGCCTAAATGACGATTCGAGGCCATGTCGTTTACGTTCTTTCTTTTATTTATTATTTAATGGAACAAGCTAGCGGGTAACCCGAGCTAGGCTTGTTTTTTACCAGATGCACGCTTTGTGGTATACACCTTAACTGGTGATTTGCTATTAACCATGCGCGCGAGCTTAAGCCGCAAGTGACTACGGCGCAAACCCGTCTTTCGTGGACTGCTCTGTTTCTTTGGCTGTGCCATACCAGACTCTCCTTTTACTACATAAACTAAAACTTGCTTTCAACTATAGCGTACTTTCCCTAAATACTCAAGTAAAATTTGACCAGCCTAGACAAAACTGGTAAAACTATTGACTTTGCAATAGGCTTATGCTACTATGCAGGCATGAAACCTGAAAACCAGCTGAAAGCAAACCAACGACACGAACAGACCACCACTCCCGCCAAACGGCGCCTCCAGCAGCTTGGCATTGGCGTAGCCGCCAGTAGCCTTGTGCTCGGCACAGCCATACACATGGCATACGCCAGCAACAAAGAGCAACCGTCCTACGCGGGCGACATTGCCTCCATTAGTGATATCCAAATCGAAAACGGCGCCCGACTACGCCAAGATCCCAAGATTAATGACGACCGTGCCCAGGGTACCAGCAACTTACTCAGCCAGATAGACTTTGGCCGCGACCTACCGCGTCAGTATAAAATCCCAGTTGAACTTGACCCAAGCGATACTGTCTACGTTCACGTTACTGCTGAGGGCGATGACTGGGTTGGCCTGCCAGCTGAAACATTAGCTAAAACACTCCCCGGTAGTGCCGACGCCCTCCGTAAAGACAACGATGGCATTGTGTGGGTTAACCACCAAAAAGTGTCGTACCAACCAGCCCACAAATAATACACCTTGCCTTATAGCAATACAGCGCCGCCCATGAGTAACCGTGGGCGGCGCTGATGCGTTATACGCCTAGTGAAAAGCTACACAACAATATTGATAAGCCGGCCCGGCACGTAGATAATCCGTCGTGGCTCTTTGCCCGCTACATACTGCTGTACACGCGGATTTGCCAGCGCTGCGGCCTCGATATCAGCTTGCGTGGCAGTGCGCGGAACCGTTACCTGAGCACGCATTTTACCATTAATTTGAATGCGTATATCGTGGCTTTCGGCCGCCAGAATAGTATCATCCCAGGTTGGCCAGTGATCAATATGGATTGTATCGGTATGGCCAAGCTGGTGCCACAGCTCCTCGGTAATATGCGGTGCAAACGGTGCCAGCACCATAAGCAGCGTTTCGAGTGCGTGGCGCCAGGTAGCATTTGACTGCATACCACCATCGGCTTCTTTGATTTTATAGAGCGTATTAACTGTTTCCATCATACTAGAGATGGCTGTATTAAACTTCTCGTTCTCGATATCGTGCGTCACCTTTTTAGCAATAGCATGAGCAGCCCTGGTAACACGATCAGCGCTTGCCACTGGCTGCGCCTGGGCACCCGATTGCATGTCATGAGTAATAAACTCCTGCACCAAATTCCACACACGGTTTAAGAAACGGTAACTCCCTGGTACCCCGCGTGTATCCCACGGCGCATCCTGGTCGTACGGTGCAATAAACATCTCGTATAAACGCAAACTATCAGCCCCGTAGCCACTATCCATAATCTGCATTGGGTCGATAACATTACCCTTTGATTTACTCATTTTTTCGCCATCTGGCGCCATAATATAAGCGTTGTACATCATGCGCTTAAATGGCTCTGGCGTTGGCACCAGGCCAAGCTTATAGAAGAAGCGCATCCAAAAACGGCTATACAGCAAGTGTGCTACCGCGTGGTCGGCACCATTATAAAAGTCAACTGGTGCCCACTGGCCCACGCGTGCTGGGTCCCAAGCCTGCTGGGTATTGTGTGGATCAAGGTAACGTAAGAAGTACCAGCTACTGCAGGCGTAACCATCAAGTGTATCAGTCTCGCGCCTACCTTCGTGCCAGGCATTTCCCTCTGGCTTTGGCTCGGTAATTGGCACAGTCTGGCCTGTTTCGACGTTCACCCATACGCGCACCCAGTCGTCAATATCGGCTAGCACCGAGGTATTGCCGCCCTTTGGCTTAAAGTCATCGACCTCTGGCAAAAGCACCGGCAAGCATTCATCTGCCACAGCAATTGGCTCGTAGCCTGGCACGTGGACGATAGGGATTGGTGCGCCCCAGTAGCGCTGCCGGCTAATCAGCCAGTCACGCATTTTATAGGTAATTTTGCTGGTGCCAATATTCTGCTGCTCTAGCCAACTGACCACTTCTTCGCGAGCCTCTTCAGAGCGCATACCATCAAAATGGCCGCTATTGATCATCACACCCTCGCCACTATAAAAGCCAGCCTCGGCTACCGTTTCGGGCTTTTCGATGACGGTAATAATTGGCAAATCAAACTGGCTTGCAAAGGCAAAGTCACGTTCATCATGCCCCGGGACGGCCATAACAGCACCAGTGCCGTAACCCGCCAAAACATAGTCAGCAATCCAAATAGGCATCCGTTCGCCAGTCGCCGGGTTGCGCACATAGCTACCAGTAAAGACACCGGTTTTCTGGCGTGAATCACTCAGGCGCTCGACATCGCTCTTGCGTTCGGCAGCTGCAACATACGCCTCAACGGCTGGCCGAGCATCAGGTTTGGTGAGCGTATCAACGAGCTCATGCTCCGGTGCTAGTACCAAGAATGTTGCGCCAAACAGCGTATCTGGCCGGGTTGTAAAGACCGGTATAACTGCATCCGACCCATCGACCGTAAAGCGGACTTCCGCACCCTGTGAACGGCCAATCCAATTTTTCTGCATAGTCTTGACCATATCGGTCCAGTCAAGGCTATCAGTTGCTTCAAGGATTTCATCCGCGTACGCCGTAATGCGGAAGAACCATTGCTTGAGCTTCTTTTTGCTAACTGGGTTACCACAGCGCCAGCACTTGCCACCTTCAACCTGTTCGTTGGCAAGCACGGTGTTGTCTGTTTCGCACCACCACTGCAGCTGTTCCTTTTGATACGCCAAATCATGCTTATACAGCTGGGTAAATATCCACTGTGTCCAGCGGTAATAGCTCGGGTCAGCAGTCGAAACTTCCTTGCTCCAATCGTAGCTAAAACCCAGCCGCTTGAGCTGCGTTTTAAAATGAACTTTGGCATCATCGTGCGCCTGGCGCGGGTTTTTACCAACCTTGATTGCGTAGTTTTCTACCGGCAATCCAAAACTATCCCAACCGATGGGATGGTACGCGTTATACCCCTGCTGACGCTTTGCACGCACCTTAATATCAGAAAACTGGTAGGTGCGGCCATGGCCAATATGAATACCCGCACCAGTGATGCCAGGTAGCATACTAAACCCATAGTACTTAGGGCGGGTGGTATCATCAAGGTCAGCCTGGTACGTTTTATCCTCTTCCCATTGCTGCTGCCATTTTTGTTCAATTTCGGTTGGATTATAGCGCTTCATACTGGCTATTATAGCAAATTGCCTTAGTTGGGCCATAGCTTAGCACCAGGCACCGCCACATGGGGCTACGTATCGGTCTGTGGCACTGTAATACTGCCAGAGCCAAACGAAAGCTCAGTGCTAATGGTTGTGCTACCGCTACGGACACGCAGCTTGTGGGCATAGCCCGTCGGCTGAGCAAATTGTACGTCTATCTGTGGCTTGGCCAGGTTAAGCTGCTGGCAGCTCGGTAGTTGCTGGCTGGTAATACCAAGGCTCGTCGTTAGACGGTTGAAGGCCTGCTTGTCAAAAGTAACCCGCCACCAGCCATCATGCTCACCGTGAGCCTCATCTACCTGCAAAAATGGCTGCTGCTGGTAACTACGCTTAAACTGCGCTAAGCCATCTTTCATATGGAGCACAGTGGCGCGCAAATCCACCACGCACCCGTACATACCAGCGCCTATAAACCGCCCAATCGTACGTGCATTGGCTTGCTTGACCCATTTGCCTTCATTGCGGCGTAAATCCTTAGCCGCGACGTGCTCACTATTGGTGATATTTGTGGTTTTGGCAAGAAGGCTGCGGTCCTCCAGCGCAATAACGTCTGCATCATAGCTCAGCGTTATATCTGGGCTCAACGTAGTGGTAATACGGCTTGCAAACTGGGCTTGGTTACCTGCCAATGTCACCCGGCTTTTATCGGTCTGTGTAATCGTTCCGACAACAGCGCTGCTTGCCTCGGCTGTGCCACTCACTGGCGCAGCACTAACCGCCGCAAAGACGCTATCGCGTAGCATAGCTGATGGTGTTTTAGTTAGCACCATAAACACATACACGCCAGCTAGTACAAGCACAAGGAGTAGCACCGCCAGCGCAACCTGCCAGCGTTTCATACTCCAACGGTGCTGTTTGTGTGATTGTACCATTACTCCTGCCTCCGCGGTTTATACCTTAAAATTTAGAAAAGAAGTGCGCCTTTATCTCTTGCCAGTGTCCATCCTGGCGCACCAATTTACTCGTATCTGCCGAACTACGCAGCAAAACCTTCACTGCTTCCTCTACGTATAGATTACCTTGCGAACCCTTTGCAAGCACCACCGCACCCGGCTGGAGCTTACTCTTTACAAACGACCCGGCACTAATGGCATCATCAAACGAATACACAATACAGCCATTCGCCTGGGCAGCCGGGGCGATAAACTGGCGCGCAGCCTGGCCAACGGTAATGACCCACTCAGCCACACTGGGCTGGCACTGCTGGCCAACTGCTTGATGCGCCTGGGCAGTACTATCACCAAGTTCATTCATGCTCCCTAGGATAGCAACCTTTTGCGGTGCCCGAATCGCTGCAAGCGTTGCCAGTGCACTAGCCACAGCAGCTGGGCTGGCATTATAGGTATCGTCAATAATCATGCTATTGTTATAACCCTTCAGTACATTCATACGGCCACTCACCGGGCGTAAAGATTCAATACCGCGTATAATTGCCTGTGGGTTCATACCGAATCGAACCGCCACGCACACAGCCGCACTGACCGGGCGTAAACTATGCTCACCAAGTACATGTACATGCGCACGCAGTCTATCACCAAGTTCCGGGCTGGTAAAATGGCCTGTGTAACCATCTTCGACCGTAAAATCCTCTATAACGAACGAATACTCTGCCTGGGGGGTTGTGCCATAGGTACTAATAGATACATTGGTAAGCAAATTCGCATATTTACTGGGAATATCATCACGGTTAATAACGCCAACTTTACTAAAATTAACCACGCTCAGCTCTTCGGCCGCCACCGCATCGAGGGTACCAAAGTATTCCATATGCTCCGGCGTGACGGCAGTGACAACGGCAATATCCGGGCGCAAATAGCGGCCAAATACAGCCATATCACCTGGCTTATCAACCCCAAGCTCCTGAATAATTACATCCACCGTTGCTGGCTGAGCGATTCGCTCCTTGGCCTGCTTGAAAACCTGCCGCCAGGCGCTCATACTTTTAATATTGCGTGGATACTCAATACCAAGGATTGCCAAAGGAGCGCTCAGCTCGGTATTATGGTTGCCTGGGTGCATACGCACACGGTACTGTTGGCTGAGTACCGTTGCCAGCGCCGTCTTGGTGCTGGTTTTACCAACGCTACCGGCTACAACAATCAATTTAATTTCTGGGTGGGCAGCAAAAT